>NZ_AFPB01000174.1 GCF_000218485.1 Aquimarina agarivorans
TAGGATGAAAATGATGTACATTCTTTTTATTAGGAAATTTAGGTGGTTCAGGAGCGTATTTTCCCTTTTTATATTTTTTATCTAAAATATCTAGCGCTGTGTTCATTTTGGGTTTGTACTGATCTTCTACACTATTTTCATCCTCAAATATAGGAGAATACTTCTTTACTACTTTCTTTTTTTCGAGTTTATATTCTTTATCTTCTTCAGTTTCTTTTCGTGAAAATGTTTTTGTTTTAAGTTTATCCCAAAACATTAAATTATCTACCTGCGCTTTATGAACCTCTAATTTATCAGCTTTGATTTGTTTTAACTCACTTTGGGCTTCTTCAGGTTGTTTACTAATTAAATAATCGTAAATTTTACTTATTTCTCCAGCAATTTCTTCCGGTGAATAAGCCCATTCTATTTTATGATTACAAACCATTTTCGAAATTTCCTGTTGAATCTCTAAAATACTAAAAGCAAAGTTTAATTCATCCTTGTCAAGTATATTATCTTTTATAATATCGAGGTTGGCGAGCAATGTTTCTATAAACTCACTACCATTTTCTTCAAAATCCCGTAAACCTTTAAGATCATAAATATATTCATCGCCACCATCAAACAATTTAAAGCCAAATTTATTCCAATCAAATGCACTAAATTTTTCAACGTCGCTTTTAATCCAGCCTTTCTGTGTAAATTCTTTAGATTGGTGTACGTAGGAACAGGAAACCTTTAAATAATCATCAACAACAGTGGTTCCTTTCAATTCTGTATTATGAATTATAGTAGCGATAACATCTTTTTGTAATTTTTCGATTTTATCACTTTCGTTTTTAGGAGCAATTACAAAGGCTTTGGTTATATTTTTAGAAAGTTTAGTAACTTCATTTTTCTTAACCGTAGTCATTTGAATAATCGGAATTGTAATTTCTTCCGTTATTTCTTCATTTTTCCAGCTATTTAAAATGAAGTCAATAGTAGTCGGATAATCACAAACAGATTTTAACCTTGTAGTTTTATGTTTGGTTTGAACTACTTCGGCAGTTTTATCTAAGTCTGTAATTTTTACCCAACACACTTTACCAGCTTCTTCTGGTTTAAATGTAACTTTACGAGATAAACCATCTTTAGGAGTAGATACCCAAATTAAACGGCTTGTTTCTTTATCCAGCAAATTGTCGAATAATTTATTTACTGCATTAAAATTTATATAGTCGTAACCTTTTGGCTTTTCTGTATATCCCTTATATTTTTCGTTTCCTTTATTTGAAGTATATATATGTCCTGCTACGGGTATAGTTTTTACTATACTTTCTTCAACTTTAATCTTAGCATAAATACCATTTGTTTCCAAAACTTTTACTGGTAGATGTTCCCTAAGATTAATATCAATTTCTACATTTTGTTCTAAGATTGTATCTTTTGGTAATTTTACGAAACGTAAATCCTTTTCAGTATTCCCTGCTTTAAAATCGTTATTTAGAAACTCTTCGGCGCCGTCTTCCATAAAAACATCTAACTGGCAGGCAGCATATCCTGTGTTTTGTTCATTGGTAACATATCCAGTATAGCCAATACAATCACCTGCTTTAATAGGAATATCACATTTTACAATATCATTCTTAGTAATTTTGTTCTCGTCAAAACTTACTTTTTCTTCAAAATTATTTTTACCTGAAAATCCTTCGTAACCTTCTAATACATACCAGCCATTTACTTTCTTTTCCTTTATGGTTACTGCTTGTCCGTGCTCGATAATATCAACTATTGTACTGTCTTTAGTTGTGGGTTTGTTGCGAATCCTGGCACCTTTTAAATCTTTTTTATCTTCAGGAACGGAGGATTTATCAATCCATATTTCATTATTTTCTTTAATGATAATTTCAAAACTATCCCCATGATCTTTTACACGTGGGTATTTCCTGGTTTTAGTAGGAGCTATACTAATATAAATATCATCATAGAAATCTCCATTTATATCGGTAAAGGTAACCTTGGCATAACTCCCTATTTTAATTAAATTACCTTCTGCATCTAAAGCTTTAGTTACTTTTTCTCCAAAAGGAACAACCACTTTTTTTGTACTGTCATCTCTCCAGTCTATTTTACCTGCTTTATTCAAAATTCTGGCGTTTAATCCTATACGCTTCTTTTTTACATATTCAAATTGTTCCTGAGCCTTTACGGTTAAATTTTTCTTTCCCATAAAATCAGGGAAAATAATTTTTTTGTTTTCCAAATACCTTCCTTCAATAGCACTAATAGGCATTAAATGATTATACAGGCTGTAAAAAGTAACAATTTTTTTCTCCGTTTCTGTTTTTTCGTTTTCTTTTCCTTTATCTTTAGATAATTCAATATCATGTTGGATGAGTATAAAGCAGTTGGAATATTTAAAGGTAGTTTTTTCTTCTGTTTCTTCCCTTTCGCTATTACTATCATTAAAAGCTTTTGTAGAACTTTTAGTTTTAGGAAGCTCCAGATAGTTATCCATAAATCGGTAAGCAATAATACGACCATCAGCAATGGCATGAATAGATTTATCTGCCTCCTCTATATGTACACCACTATGCCAAGTATTAAAATGACTAATTAAATACCTGCCGTATTTATTAGTAAATTTTAACCCTTTTGCGGTTCCGTCTTTTTCGGGATAACTTGTTTTCATAAACTATTTCAATTTACAAACTAATATTGAAATCCTTGATTTGTCCGTATTTTTTTTGTTCCTGCTCTTTAATTTCATTTTGAGCAGCAATAGCTTTTTTAAGCTGTTTGCTTCTGCCAGAAATAGCTGCTAAAGCAGTGAGGGTGGCTTTTACTTTAGGGAACGGAATTTCTTCAATAGGCATAATTTCTGTTTTACCACTCGGGCCGGTGCCAATTAATACTGTAGGATCCCCATCGGTGATACTTCCGCCATGCGCTGTTAACGAACCTGCTGTAGCTACTTGTTTCCCTTCAGCGATTACCGTAGCTTCTGCCTGGACAATAACATCGGGTGGTCCTGCACATACGCACATATCACCCATAAGGGCAAGAGGTTTATTTCCTACGAGTACAGTTTTTGCTCCTGGTCCAGAAACAGGTCCTCCAACATGGGGAGGCGGTGGGGTTCCTGGATTTAACATAGGGCAAATATGATTACTTCCGACTGTGGCTGCTGGTCCTGGCATAATTTTTAATTTAAGCTTTAATTCAGTTTTACAATTTTACCTGCTACTTCTGTTAATGTTTTTCCATTTAATTTGGCTGTAGCACCATTAACTTCAGCGCCAGCTTTTCCTTCAATTATTGCATTTGCTCCTTTTATTGTAGCATCCGAAGTGGCTTCAATGGCAAAAGCACCGTTGCTTTTAACGCTTGAGTCCCCACTGGATTGCAGCTTTAAAGAATCATTCGATAATACTGAAAGTTTCGATTCCGCGGCAATCTCAACGTTCTGCTCTGAGCCAATGTTTATATTTTCTTCCGCCTGAATATTGATATTTTTTGCAACTAAATTTAGTTCTTCAGTAGCATTAATCGTCAACGACTTTGCCTGAGTATCAAACGTGATAATACTGCCTTCATTATCATAAATATTGATTTTTTCTTCGCCTTTGGTGTCGTTAAGTTCTATAGTATGCCCACTTCGGGTACGGATGGCTTTGATGTTGTTGGCATCGGTTTGCCAGCTTTCGGGTTTGTTTTTACCAGTGTATAAGGCTCCCATTACGTAAGGGCGCTCGGCATTTCCTCCTTCAAAACCAACAATTACTTCTTCGCCAACTTCCGGAATAAAATGGAAACCTTTATTGCCACCGGAATGCGGAGTCATTACTCTTATCCACGGGGTACTTTGGTTTGTAGCTGCCTGCCAGGGGAATTGAACTTTTATACGGCTTAATCCATCGGGATCTACGTTTTCTAGTACTTTGGCAATTTGGGTTTCTGAATGGATAAAACTATTTACATTGGTTAGCGGATAAACATCAGTAGCTACTGGAATAGCTGTAAAAGAATTGGAGTAGCTTCCAGATTGGTTGTAATTATGATTTATGGCAACGATTCTGTAACTGCCTAGATTATTATCTGAACCAGTTATATTAATTTCATTACCTAGCCCTAAGCCTAAATAAAAACAAGTACCGCTTAAACTTACTAAATTTTGATCGGCTAATTTTTTTTGAACTTCCATGGCTTTTGATATTCGATTATTCAAGCCTGAATCATCAAATGTGTTATAATATAAATTATTGTTGGATGGATATAAAGAAGCACTATTCTGATTTACCGTATTGATATACATCTCGTTTGGTGTCGAAATATCGGACGAAGCAGCTTGTTGGGTTTGTTCGTTTAAATAGTCATTTGACAGAAAGGTGAAATTACCAGGAGCGGTGTGCAAACCAAAATTTACATTGCTTAAATTACCATTTAATTCCAGGGATATAGGATTACCAAAGTTTGGTTTTCCAAAATAAAGCGTTTCTTTAGAGTACAATAAAAATTCGCTATAATTTGCTGCTAAACGTTTTAAGAATTGGAACGTGCTTTGATTATTTTGAACACTATATTTTAATTCAATATCATTTTGAAGATTGATCTCCTTTTTAAAATCGGTAGCAGGAACATTTTCGGTTGCCTTTAAAATAATATCGCTTATTGTAGACTCAGAAAAGGATTTAAACTGCAATCCATCTTCAAGTAAAATACTGGTACTTTTTCCAGAGATTAAAATACCTTCCCTAAAATTTCCATTTTGGCTTCTCCTTATGCTTTGCAGGTTGGTTACGATGCCTTTAAAATAGAGTTCTTTTTCAACACCTTCTTCAATATTAAGCAATCTTATTGAACATGGCTTTCCTATAAACTCTTTAGTATTTTCTAAAAAACCTTTGGCAATATCATTTTCATCATAATGAGTGCCTTCTGTAGAAAAATTAAAACTAGCATGCTCACCAACTTTTTCATTTAAAGCGAAATTTTCAACGAGCGGTATTTCTGTTCCGTCTATGGTTACCTGTATTTTTGTATGTTGTGCCATAAGTTTTAAAAATTTAATATTTTATTACTAAAACTCCAATTTTTTAATTTGCCTTTTGTAATAAAATAGCCGGTTATAAATCCAATAACTAAGCTTAAAAATGGAGCGGTTATGTTTATATGCGTATTTACTGCTATAATGAAAAAAATAAGTAGATAAAATATAAGAAAATAATTTATCCAATTATCTAAAAAAACTGAATCGAATTTAAAAGAATGCATTGCTAAAATAATACCAATAAAAACGCATGTAGAACCCGATGCACCTGCAATAGGATTGGATTGAAAACCTATGTAAATTAAATTTGAAACAACACCTGCAATTACGTAAAAATAAAGTAGTGTATTTGACTTTATAATTCTTTCTGAAAACGATGAAGTCATTATCAAAACTGGAACATTAATCATAAAATGATAGAAACCTCTATGAATGAATATTCCTGTAAAAACTCTCCAAATTTCACCCTCTAAAATTTGAAACTTAACTAATCCCCCAACATTTACAATATGATTATTTGAAGGATTCATATAGCCGGATTCAATAAAAAAACATAAAATAAAACTACAGTGTTTGTAATTAACAAAGTAGCAGTAGTTTGATTGTTTTTTCTTTTCCAATTAAAAAAGGTTAATATATGATCAAAATCATCTGGTACTGAAGGCTGATTATTTTTATAACCTATATATCGGTTATGATTTATTGGTAGAAGCAAAATTAATACAAATACAAATAGTATTGCACTTATAGTATACATACATAGGATTAATGAAAAGTCATAATTCCATATACTACTTACAGGATGCAAAATATTGATATTAGCAGGATCATATATTTCAAATTGTATTAACAACAGTGGAACTAAAATTGCAGTAGCGAAAATGACTTGAAATAGAAAAAACGGATCACCGGTTTTGGTGTAATCTTTCATAACTTTAAGAATTTTCATTCTATTTCTTAAAAAGATAAGTACTGATAAAAAAGTAGTTAGTAAAGGTAACCAAATAAAAAACACATCATTTTTTAGTGAAATAATAGCGACAAATTCAATAAAAAACCATTGAAATAGTATCCAAATAGTATTAACTGCTAATAAAGTTAGCAGAAAAGGAAGAAATAATATTTTTATTTTTTTAATTGAATTTTCACTGGTTAATCTGAATTTTAAAAAGCTTTTGAAAAATAATATTTTAATTAAAGGTTAAGTTGATATAGAACTAAGTTATTGGTTCGCTTAGATTTTAAAATTTTAAACAGTAAACAAAAGCTATGTATTAAGATTTAATATATTTTTAATCATTATAAGTTCTATTCCAACATAGTAACATAGTATTAGATAAATGAATAAATAAATAAGTCCCCATTTTTGTCTTTTTACGTTAACATGTTTAAATTCATCAATGTATATTTTCCACTTATCCTTATACCAAAACCAAATGTAAAATTGACCAAATACTAGTAAAAAAATAGGCAGTAGAATTAATATTTTATTATTCCCATTAATTAAGAACGGTAATAATAAAGACATATAAATAATTAAAAAACCGATAGATATTATAAGTATAGCAGTATGGTGAGCATTATATCTTTCAATTGAAAATCTTCGATACCAACAATACGCTATAAAAAATAAATAGCGTATAAACTTTGGCGGATGTACTTTGAATAATAGATCATCCATAAATATTTCCTTTGCTTTTATCATCTAATTAGTTTTCGATACTAAAATAATTTTCTAAATACTTCACTTATATCGTATGATTTAATTGCGATTGTTAAACAAACAAATAAATAAATAAACAAGTATATCAAACCAATTTTTTGAGATTTACGATTTATATAACTAAATTCTTGTAAATAATTTTTCCATTTGTCATTATTCCAAAAAAAGATATATGAAATTAGACTTGAAAAAATAAACGCAAACCAAATATCAAAGTCCCCTAATAGATAATTTAAATTTAGAAAAATCGCTAATAGAAGACATAAATGTCCTACGGAAAGAAAAAGTATAGCTGTAAAATGCGCATCACTTCTTTCACTAGAAAATCGTCGATACCAACAATACGCTATAAAAAATAAATAGCGTATAAACTTTGGCGGATATATTTTAGAAATAGAGTCCATATTAAGCTGGGTAATTATAGTCATATACGAATATTGAACAGTTCGTAAAGTATAACTGGAAACAACGCAAACAATATGCTTAAAACCATGTATAAAAATAAGTATATAATATGTTTTTTTCTCTTTTTAGCTTTGACATAATTAAATTCATTAATATATCTTCTCCATTTTTCATTTTTCCAAAACCAGAGATATGATAAAACAAACGGTAGCAGTAATACTAATATATTTTCTAAAATTCTATTTTCAATACCTGTTATAAAACATAGTCCATACATAAACCCTATATGCGGCATAATCAAAAACAAAATAGCAGTATTATGTGCATCAGTTCTTTCGCTTGTATAAGACCTATACCATGAATAACCTACATAGAATAGGTATCTCAAATATTTAGGAGGGTTTATTATTTTCTTAAATTTCATATTATTTAAAATCGCTTGTAAACAAACGTTTGGGAGCTATATATGTATTATCTCTTGAGAAAACGTTTTGCTCTCTATATATCTTTTTTGACTCAGGAATTGCCATATCCATTTCATACCGTTATTTTTTTGTGAAATAAAAAATTTAACCTAGAATTCAAATTTTGTTATGAGTTAATAGTTTGATTATTTACATATTTTATTTAGATCTATTTGTTCTATAGTTATTTCCAAATTTGCATATCAAAAAATTCTTTTAAAATAATTGGTAATGATGCAATTACAATGCAGCTAATAGCATAGATTATTAATAGAAAAGAATGTTTTTTTTGATTTTCTATTGAAACATATTTAAATTCTTCAATATATAGCTTCCATTTATGTTTGTGCCAAAACCATACATAGAATTGTATGAATACTATTAAAAAAACTATAAATAATAATGGCTTTTTAAAATATCCAAAAGTAAACCCTATAATGGAGGTATGTATTAGCATAAATCCAAAGGAAAGAAAAAGTATAGCAGTATTATGTGCGTTATATCTCTCGATCGTATATCTGCGATATAGACTATACGATATAAAAAACAAATATCTTATTAATTCTGGGGGTTTTATTTTTCTAATAACGTTCATATTTAACTTTATACCTAGCATAATTAAAAACGGATATTAAAAAATTCATAAATAAGTATCGGAAAAAAAGAAAACAATAAACA
Source organism: Aquimarina agarivorans (assembly GCF_000218485.1). Taxonomy (GTDB): domain Bacteria; phylum Bacteroidota; class Bacteroidia; order Flavobacteriales; family Flavobacteriaceae; genus Aquimarina; species Aquimarina agarivorans. The sequence goes on from NZ_AFPB01000174.1 coordinate 8,285, forward strand.
AACAGATAAGTATATGAATAAATAGATTACATGTTTTTTTTGTAGATTTTTAGGAACATTTTTAAATTCATCTAGAAAAAACTTCCATTTTTGTTTATGCCAAAAAAACACATATAAAAAAAGACTTGCTATTAATAATATTAAATATCCAGAATAAGTATCAAATTTTATTGGTATATAATATGATAATCCAAATAAGAACAAAATAAGTCCCGCACCTATAAATAATATTGCAGTATGATGCGCATTGTATCGTTCTATAGCATATCTTCTATACATACTATAAGATATGAAAAATAAATAGCGTAAAAATTTTGGTGGATATAGTTTATCTATAAAACTCATAATTATTTAAAATCACTGGTAAACAATTTTTTTGATTCTATATAGGTATTATCACGTTGGACTATTCTTTGTTCTCTAAAATGTTTTTTTGTTTCCGGAACTGCCATATTCATTTCATATTCAAAAATAACATCGTCTAATTTTAATCTACCATTATTAATTCTATTTAAATGCATTTCTACTGCTTCTGCTGTTGTAAATCCAGAAGCTTGCCCTAAATCGCCTAATTCAGATTCACTCATTACTAAAAAATAAGTACCCGAAATTACCCAACCATATATTGGTACAAATGCAATAACACTTATTATAATATCTATTCCATTTCGAATATAAACTGCATTTCTATTTGAATCATTATAATCATAAGCAGATTTTATGTTACTAGAACTAAATCCTATTGAAAATAGAGAAAAAACACCACCTGCTAATTTTGCGTTTGCCGCACTTTTTAAGAGTTTTGAATTACGCTGATTAGACCAATGCTTACTAACCCTTAACTGTTGTTTTTTGAAACCATTTATTTCTTTCTCTATATCTTGAAAGTTATGCCAATTTCCACTTTTAGCTTGCCATTTTCCGTCAATAAATGTTTTGTTAAATAAATTAATAGATTCTTTATAATTTGATTTTCCTAAAAAATATGCCTCTAATGTTCCTAAAATAGTACCTGTATACCCGTTTGCACTTTCCCAATCAAAACCTTCATCAGTATGCTCCATTCGGCGCTGCGGATAAAAACCATAGCCGTATTGTTTGGGATCAAATAAATGAGGCGTTAATACGTAATCATCTTGGTAACGCAAAGTTTTTCCATTTTTAGGATCATAAGCACTTACCGCCATTACAGGTGTACCGTTAAAATCATTTTTTAACTCTACGGTAATTCTTGATTCTTTACTAAAATCAAACCATAAGGTAGTTTGCGGATCATATACCGAATAGCCGTTAAAAGTTTCTTTAACATATTTTTTATGTAAATCATTTTCAGGTTTAGAAGGAATCCTTTGTGCCTGCGCGCGTAGTGATTCATAAATGTTACGGTCCGGAGCTGTATCGGCACCGTGCCGCATAGCTAAGTCCACGTTATATAATGCCTCTGATAATTCGGTTCTGGTATTGTCCAGTTCAAACTTTAAATGTGATCCAAGTTCATTAAGTACATTCTGGGAATTACAACTACCCGGATGAATCCTTGACTTTGAATTCTCTATACATTGTTTAAGTATTTTATCAAAATCTGTTAAACTATGATTGTTTATTTTAACTTTCATAATTACAACTCTTAACTGTTTGTCTGACCCCAGTTGTTTTTTAAAGTAGCGTCACCGTTCAAGTTAATTTCTTCGGCAACAATGCTAACAGTCATAAGTAACGGCTGATTATTATTATCATCAAAATTACCCGTTATATTGGTACAATAAGCATTTTTAAAGTCAATTGCCAATTCTTTAGACATGGCATCGTGTTTATAAAAAATAACGGTACCATCTTTAGTTTGTGTAGGACTAAACATCCAATGTGCTAATTGAAGATTTCTGCCCATGTTTAACGTAACATTTAATAATCCGCCTAACGGGTTTCCATTAGGTTTTAAATTACTACCCATAGGTTGGGTAAAATTAAAATTACAATTAATAATCTTGTATGAATTACCATCAATTTCAAGTGAAGCTTTAAAAGACATATAATTTTTTTTTGGAAAGGATATTAATACTATAAATAGTTAAGTCAAAATTTAATGAGTGAATGAACTAAATTTATAAATAGATGTTACAATATAATGAGTTAAAAATTAAAAAGGGAACAAATTAATTAAAATTGCCCCCTTTAAAATTGTTTTTGATGTTATAATCAAATTACACCCATTCGTTAACATGCTCTCCGTTACCCACTGCGATTTCGCGTGCTGAAATAGTGATTTTTTCAGTCATTGGGTTTTTACCAGTAGCATCAAAATTTTCAGTATATTTCACTGCATAAGCATCAGTGAAGTTTAATTCTTTAGAAGTTGCTTCCGTATCTCTTTTTAAGAATACAATAGAGCCACTTCTCATTTCGAAATTGTTGAACATCCAGTCAGATAAACTAGTATCTGATGTAGATTCAACCTCAATAGTAATCATTCCACCACGTGTTACAGAAGATGGACGACCTGTAGCATCAGTTTCCTGACTTAAACCATAGTGACAGTTTAATACGTTGAACTCTTTTCCTGCTACTTTTAATTTTGCTTTAAAAGACATAATAAAAATTTTTAATAATTATAATAATAAACGTGAATTATTCACCGCTTAAATATATAATTATAATTTAATAATAAAAACAAAAAATGTTTGAAATCAATTACTTATCAAAACTATCCATCTACAGTGCTTGATAAGTTTACCGATAAATTCAAATGAACCCAATGATCAAAACATTCCAAAGTAGCTGTTTCCAAAAAGGCGACAAAAAAAACGAAAGTCCTGATGGCTAATGATGCCTATGGGTTTAATGGGAATTTGTAATGATGAAGTGTTGCTTCTAAAAAGCAAAATCAACTAAGATCAAATTGTTAATGTTAGCCGAAAAAACAATGTAATTTATCTTCTTTAATGATTTGTAATACTTCCTGTAAGCTTTCGGAATCACTGAGTTCTGGATAAAGTTCCCATTCACCAGAGCTGTGCATCCAGTAAAGTTTCCAAACTTTTTGAGATTTTACATACCGAATTTTGGCAAAAGGAAATTCCATTTTTTTAGAAGCATCCATCCAATCAGGGCGAATTTCAGAAAATTCATAAGCTTTACTAACCAACTTGTAACCGATATCTATTTGATCCCTTTTTTCAGCAGGAGGCCTTAGTTCTTCAATAAAAGAATCTATAATGGCTTTATTGAAATCTACTATTTTTGAAGCATCCATTTGCAGAAAATTTAGAGATTGAATTTTATAAATCTATTCAAAAGTAAGCAAACTCCCTGAATCCGAAAATTAGAAAAAGAATCCTTGATACTCTTGTAGTATGGAGCAGGTTTCTTTTCAAAATTACAAACTGTCATTGACTCCATAGCGACACTAACTGCAAAGCATTTAAAAAGACTTGAAAAACGGGCAAATTCTCCTAGAAACTAAAAAAGAGCTACGTTAATAAAACGTAACTCTTTGATTATTAGCGTGGCCCCACATGGGCTCGAACCATGGACTTTCTGATTATGAGTCAGATACTCTAACCAACTGAGTTATAGGGCCAGAATTTTTATATCAAAAATGATTTAAAATTCGGATTGCAAATGTATATAAATGCAACAAAGCTTCCAAATAATATATGCTATTTTATATGTAATTTGTTTAATCGTCTATTTAGGCTTTAAAATTGAAATTACTTGTAAGCTTAAAAGCTGTATTTTTGCAGTATGGAAACAAATAGACAGAAAAAAATTGCAGGGGTACTGCAAAAGGATATTGCCGATGTTATCAGTCAGGCACTTCGTGAAGGAGGGGTTAATGGAGTATTAGTTTCTGTAACAAAAGTTACCGTTACTACTGATTTATCTATTTCCAAGGTGTACATGAGTGTTTTTCCGCATACGGAGGCGGAAAAAGTGCTTGCAGATGTGACTGAAGTAAAGTCGCAAATAAAGCATCAAGTAGCTTTAAAAACAAAAAATCAATTGAGGCGAATGCCTGAATTAGAATTTTTTATTGATGATTCTTTAGAGTATATTGAGCGTATCGATGAGGCGGTAAAAGGAACTGAAAACCCAATTTACGATACCAACTTGTTGGAAAAACGCAAAAAGAAATAAGTAGTTGAAATTTCCACTGTATATAGCAAAAAGGTATTTGTTTTCTCGTGGTTCTACACAGGCAATAAATATAATTACTGCCATTGCAGCTGTGGGAATTATTGTAGGTGCTCTGAGTCTATTTGTAGTACTTTCCGCCTTTGATGGATTAAAAAATCTTCACTTGGAATACACTTCCATTGCTGATCCGGATGTTAAAGTTTATGCCGCGCAAGGAAAATTCTTTGAATTTACTGAAGCCCAAAAACAACAAATCGCTTCTATAAAAGGGCTAACTTCATTTTCAAGTATTGTTGAAAATCAAGTTATTTTAAATTTTAAACAAAAAAGACAAAATGCTATTATAAAAGGTGTGGACGCTAATTATGTCAATGTCATTGCTGTGGATAGCATATTAGATTACGGAAATTGGTTTGACGGAAAAGAATTTTATATTGTTTTAGGCAATCAAATAAGCAATGTATTAAGTATTGGGATTAACAATTATGAAACACCGCTGGATTTAGTCATGCCTAAAGCAGGTAAAGGGCAAATAACCAATTTAATGGATGCTTTTCGGACTGAAAAAGTAATTGTGAGTGGTATTTATCAGTTGACCAACGAAATGGATAAAAAATATGCGTTCACTTCTATTACTTTAGCGCGTAAATTATTGAATTTAGATAAAAATAAAGTCTCGCATATTGAGGCACGACTTGCTCCCGATGCAAATTATGGCTTTATCCGCACCAGGTTAACTGAAATATTAGGACCTGATGTGGTTATAAAAAGTCGCATCCAGTTAAATGATGCCATGTACAAAATGTTAAATACCGAAAATTTAATAGTTTATTTACTATTTACACTTGTACTTATTGTAGCGCTTTTTAGCTTAATCGGTGCTATGATTATGATGATTATTGATAAAAAGCGCAACCTACAAACCTTACATAAACTTGGTGCTAGCTTAAAAAAAATACGACTTATCTTTTTTTTGCAAGGAATGTTAATGACAATTCTAGGGGGCTTGTTAGGTGTTTTTTTAGGGGTTATTTTAATAAAAATACAACAAGCTACAAGTTTGGTAATGATAACACCAAGTTTGGCTTACCCAACAAAACTAAATTTTTTAAACGGAGTTATAGTATTGGGAACACTTTATGTATTAGGTATAATTGCCTCAAGCATTGCCTCACTTAGCATAAAAAAAGAGATTTTGGTGGGTTAACTTCTTTTGAAAAAAGATGCCGTTTTATTGAAAGAAGATTGGCTTCGACCAACAGCCTCTAACCTTCAACCCACTACCTTTGTCCCCAGCTAATCGTTAAATGTCCACGCAATAATTCGACTCACTTTGTTGCCTTGTCCCATAGGGATTACTTTAAATGAGGCAGCTTCGGCTTCCTTTAATGCTTTTTTTAAGGGGCGAATGTTCTCTTTTTTTGAAACTAAAGAGCTAAACCAAGTACAGTTGTTTTTATAATTTCTACTTTGGAAAATGATATTTTTTATAAATTTCAGTTCGCCACCATCACACCAAAGTTCATTGTGCTGTCCGCCAAAATTTAATTCTGGGTTTTCTATTTCCTTACCTGTTAAGTTTTTTAGTTTTCTGAAATTACTACTTAAAGCCGCTTCTGCGGAAGCGTGGAAAGGAGGATTACAAATACTAACGGTAATATGCTCATCATCGGCTAAAATATCTCTAAAAATAGAGTTTGGATTGCCTTGCAGGCGTAAATCAACCTTGTCTTTTAACTGCGGGTTTTTGCTTACTATATTTTTTGCAGAAGCTAAAGCAACTTCCGAAATATCGGAACCAATAAATGACCATCCATATTCGCTATTTCCAATAATGGGGTACACACAATTAGCACCTACACCAATATCTAAACATATGGTTTTTTCTCCTTTTGGGATTTCGTTATTGTGATGCTCAGCCAATAAATCGGCTATGTAGTGTATGTAATCCGCTCTTCCAGGAATAGGGGAGCATAAATGACCTTCGGGAATATCCCAAAAATTGATGTTATAATAGTGTTTCAATAACGCACTATTCAATGCTTTTACGCCAGTAGGATTTGAAAAATCAATAGACAAATCTCCGTATTGATTAGGTCTAACAAATTCTTTTAGTGCAGGTAATGCGGTTGTTAATACATCAAAATCGTAACGTTCAATATGTTTATTCCTGGGATGTAAATTTGCTTTTTTATTGGTTTTCGGTTTTTTTGTTATCATGATAATTTTGTTTTGTATAATTAATCCATGATTTAAAACCACAAATTGGAAATCGTATTATTGTTATAATTTGATTAATGAATTTTAAACAGTACTAAAAAGTATATGCTGCAAAGCGTTCATTAATTTCATCAAGGATGCTAAAAACGTCCTCGGGTGGATCAGTGGTAACTAATCGCTGGCGGTAGGGTTTAATATCCCGAATTCCTTTAAAATAGTTGGTGTAATGCCTGCGGGTTTCTACAATACCTAATTTTTCACCTTTCCAGCCTATGGACATTTCTAGATGGCGTTTGGCCACTTCAACACGTTCTGCAATAGTTGGTGGAGCTTTATGCTCTCCTGTTTCAAAAAAATGTTTTACTTCATTAAAAAACCACGGATACCCAATACTTGCACGCCCAATCATAGCACCATCTAAACCGTATTGATCTCTCATTTCAACGGCGCGTTCAGGACTATCCACATCGCCATTTCCAAATACGGGAATGTGCATGCGTTGGTTGTTTTTTACTTCGGCAATAGGTTTCCAATCGGCTTCACCTTTGTATAATTGTGCTCGGGTACGTCCGTGAATGGCAATGGATTTACAACCAACATCTTGTAGGCGTTCAGCAACTTCAACAATTCTGATAGAATCATGATCCCAGCCCAAACGTGTTTTTACAGTTACGGGCAAGTGCGTATGCTTTACCATCGCCTCGGTAAGCTTTACCATAAGGTCAATATCCTTTAAAATACCAGCACCAGCACCTTTACTAACCACTTTTTTAACAGGACAACCAAAATTGATATCAATAATATCAGGTTTGGAGGCTTCTACAATTTCTACCGATCGTAGCATGGAATCTAAATTGGCACCAAAAATTTGAATGCCTACTGGTCTTTCCTTTTCGTAAATATCCAGTTTCATTACACTTTTGGCGGCATCTCTAATTAATCCTTCCGAGGATATAAATTCAGTATACACTACATCAGCGCCCTGCTCTTTGCATAAAGCTCTAAAAGGGGGGTCACTTACATCTTCCATGGGTGCTAATAGCAATGGAAATTCACCTACATCTATGTCGCCTATTTTTGCCAATTGATATCGAAAATTATGGTTGTTGCAAAGGTATTACTTTTTAATTCGAAATCAAGGATGTAGGTATAAGTCCATAACTTTAGAATAAATTCACTAATTTTTAAAAAAATTGTCACCAAATTTAAAAATAGATTCGTCGTAGTATTGTATGAACCAATTAAATAAAACAAAAGTAAAAAAATTTATGTTAATTTTTACAGGTACCAGTTATGAAGAATTAGGCTTTTCGCCTGAAGAAATGCAAAACAGAATGGATAGATGGTCTCAATATTGACACTTATTTTTGGATTGCAGCATTTAGAAACTATAGAAGATGCGGCACAAGATACCTTTATAAAAGCAACATTGAGCTGGCGCAATCACCGACCCGATAACCTAGAAGCTTGGTTAACAAAGGCTGCTAAAAATAGGGTGCTGGATTTGTTTACAGCGTTTTGACAAACACTGAAACATGTTTAAAATTCAGCTTTAGTACAAATAGTTTTTTCCTCTGTATTGGCAGTGTATTCGTACTTTTTATAATGAAGTTTAGTAAAAGAGAGGGTTTCATATGAATTTGAACTATTGGAGCCATGGAGTAGATTTTTGTAAAGAAAGTGAGTTCGCATATAAATTTAAATCAGAAGATACTTTAAAAATATAAATAATTTAATGAAAAAGAATAAATATTATTTATTTCGTAATTTTTTATTTTGTAAATTAGTTATTGCTTGATAACTAATTCAAAATATTATGAAATTAAAAATGTCTATCGGTATTTGTGCACTGTTCTGTGCGTATATTTTTGCTCAACCAAGTCCGCCCTCTGGTAAAAAGTGGGTAAAAGTAAATGAACTATCGGATGAATTTTCTGGAGGACAAATAAACAGTCAAAAATGGTTCGATTACCATCCTTTTTGGAAGGGAAGACTTCCTAGTCAATTTAAAAAAGGAAATGCTACGCAGTCAGGCGGATTTTTAAGATTGAAATCTACATTATTCAGAAATCCGAATTCAGTTAATAATAAATTTAAGGATCACTGGGTGGACGCCGCAGCTGTAGTTTCCAAAAACAAATCGGCTACTCCAGGATATTACTACGAGTGCAGGATGAAAGCGTCCAATTTATCCATGACTTCCTCTTTTTGGTTTCGGGTAGGCGCTTTTTCAGAAATTGATGTTATTGAACATATTGGAAACCCTGCCAATAGGAATGTAGCCTCAAAAGAATTCCAATATGATGCGAATACACATTATTACGGAAAATTTGCAGGTATTCGGCCTTTAGATGCTAAATGGACAATGCCATTTAGAGGGCGGGACAGGTTTCATAACTTTGGTTTTTGGTGGAAAAGTCCTAATGAATTATTATTCTACTACAATGGCAACCAGGTCATGAAAATTGTTCCAAGAAGACCATTTGACGAAAAACTTCACATGATTTTTGATACTGAGGTTTTCCCTTTTGAAACCGCTGGAGTTGCTAATATAGGATTGCCTAGAGTAAATCATTTAAATGACAATTCTAAAAATACCATGTTGGTCGACTGGGTACGTGTATACAAGCTAGAAAATGGAACGCCTAGCAATTCAGGTGGATCCACTGGCGTAGGAGGTGCTCCAATTAATAAAGTGATATCGTTGCGAAAAACAGGTGGAAATAGAGGGTATGTTGCAGCCGAAGCAGCCAATAATAGGTTAATTGCTAACCGAAGTAGAATTGGAAGTTGGGAAAGATTTAGGGTAGAATCACACCCAAGGGGAGGTATTGCACTAAAGGCGTTAGTTAACAATAAATACGTTCAAGTACCTAATACGGATATTCAGGCATCAGTTAGGCCTAATGGTAATGGTAAGTTTGCTTGGGAGCGTTTTGAGTGGGAATCAAGGGGAAATGGAAAAGTGGCTTTTAAAAGTGTGCATACAGGAAGGTATTTGCAAGCTGCATGGACAGAAGATAATGGAGTTATTAGAGCCAGAGGAGGGTCCGCAAAAGGTTGGGAAACCTTTGATTGGAAAGAATTGTCTGGGGCTAAAGTTTTAGATGATTTATCAGTAAATGAAGCGTTAATTGCCTATCCGAATCCCGTGACCAGTTTTATAGAATTAAAAGGAACTCATAGTGTCGATGCACAAATTTCAGATATCAACGGAAAATTAATTCCTGTGCGCATTACACCTTCAAAAGAGACCAACTCAATTTTTGTTGAATTTGATACCTCGGTAAGTTCAGGCGTTTATTTTGTGAAAACAGCATCGGGAAAAACAATTCGTTTTGTTAAAAAGTAATGCCAAATTTGATTTCAAATGGATAATTCAATATCCATAACGGTATAATTCCACATTGCAAGTTTAAAGACTATTTGTTTAAAAATTAAGGCAAGACTTGATAGATCTTGCCTTAATTTTAAATTACTCAAATAAAAATTCGATTTTTTGTTTGAATGATAAAGAAACTACAAGCGAAGCCTTTGCCACAGTAGTGCTTTATTTTTAAGTAATAAACAAAAAAGAACCCTTTTGAATAGAAAATTCAGCGAATAAAACGGTTTAATAGGTGCTTTATCTGCTTCATTTTTCTTCAAAACGCGAAAGGTTTTCCATAAAGTGATAAATAGCGTTTTTCAAAAGTTTTTTTGTAGGAAATGGTTGTTTGCAAGCAACCTTTTGTGTTTCAGAACGTTTTATTATTGAAGGCTTTTCAAAAAGTTATAAAAATAAATTATTATGAGAAATTTAATATCGAGAACGAAAGTTCGAGGGTTTAAGTTTCCAAAATTAAAAAAAGAATTAGCGATTCGTAAAGTCGAATCTGGAGCTACATTTTATATTTTTCAATGGAAACAACCCGAAAATAGTAATTTTGAATACGAAATTACTGTCAATGGAAAAAAAATAATAAAAAAATCTGAGGCAAGTACCATCCTTTTTTCATGTTACAAAAGTAACTTTAATGAAGGTGAAAACACGGTACAAGTAGCAGCCCAAACCACTGATAATTGTTCAGTAACTGAATCGTTAAAATTCAATTACTCGTACAGTGACAATTAGTAATTATTTACTGAATAATTAGGTAGTTCTAATTTGATAGTAACAGCATTTCCCCCAAAACCAACTGCATTGATTAAAATTGTCTTCAATTTTTTAGGAAATTGTTGATCAGGTATGAAAGGTACTGGAATCGCTTTTTGATGTGTTAGCATTAAAATAGCGAGTTCCATACTTAATGCACCACTAGCGCCAAAGCTATGACCAATTTTCCATTTATTGGAGGTTAAAAAAGGTATTTGCTGCTGAAAAACTTGGCGTATTGCATTATATTCCGAACTGTCACCTTTAATAGTTCCTGGAGCATGCATTACAATGGCATCCACCTCATTTAATGGAGTAGCACCTAATGCCATTTTAATTGATGCTTGAAAACAATCCGCATTTGCGGAAATTGAAATATTGTGCGTTAATGGCTCAGTAGCATACCCAATTCCAGTAATTACAGCATTTGCATTTGCTTTTATTCCTTTTTCCAAACAAAAAACAGCGGCACCTTCACCCAAAAACATTTGGTTTCTTTTTTTATTCAAGTCCAATGTGCGACAGGGGTAGCTAACTTTTAAGTGCTGCGTATAAATTTTTAAGGCTTTCATTTGCGCTACCGTAAAGGGGGTTAGCGGAGCCTCGCTTCCTCCTACCATAAATTTGTCGGTCAAGCCAGAAGTTAACCAGGCAACCCCATTTAATACTGAATGTAATGCTGTGGAGCAGGTAATAGAGTGGCTAATTTCAGGCCCTTTGGTTTCTAAATCATTGGCAATCCATGAGGATAGATTCCCTAAAGTGGTGGTGGGCGAACTTAACGTACTCGTTTTGTTAGTTTTCAGGTATTCTTTATGGTATTTTTCAAATAATTCAGTAGCCCCACGAGAGCTCCCCATATTGATACCAAAATGACTGTTTTTTTTCCAGCCTGCATTTTTCATCGCTTTTCGGGCGGCAAAAAGACCCATTAGCACGGATCGATCAACATTTGCATAGTGAGATACGCTTTGCTTTACGGATTCTAAAAGCGCATTTTCCTGACTTTTAAGCGGGGCAACCGCAGTATCTTCTCCCGTAAGGGGAAGCAAATCAATACAATGTTTATCTAGTTGTAAATAAGTTTCCCAAATTTCTTCGGGCGTAGACCCTAAAGGAGAAATTGATGCAAAACCAGTTATGGAAATAGGTGAATTCAAAGATATTGGGTTAGTTACGCGTGTAAAGTTATAAACTATTTAAAAGACTTTGAATGGCCTGGTAAATTTTATTCAGCTGTTCCGTTGTAGTTACATACGGAGGGAGTAGGTAAATTGTGTTCCCAAGGGGCCTTAAATACACGCCTTCGTTTTTAAAATGGTCAAAAAGTTGATCTCGTAATTTGCCGTAACGTTTCATTTGTATATTAAGGTCAAATGCCAAAATAACTCCTTTAGTTCTTATATTGGTTACTTTATCATGATTCTTTAGGCTGTTTGCAAATGCTATATGCGCTTGTTCAATGCGTTTTTTTGATGCCTGAACTTCCTGCGAAAGCAGTAAATCAATTGCTGCTAAAGCCGTAGTACATGCCAATGGATTTGCGGTGTAAGTATGCGCGTGGAATAAGCCTTTACTCATATCATTACTGTAAAAGGCATCATAAATTTTTTGCGTACAGGTAGTGACGCCCATAGGCATTAAACCTGCGGTAAGCGCCTTGGATAGGCACATTACATCTGGTTTTGTAGCAACAGCCTCTGATGCAAAATTTGCGCCCGTTTTTCCAAAGCCAGTCATTACCTCATCGGCAATAGTAATAATTTCGTGGGCGTTACAAATTTTAAGAATCTTATTGAGTGCTTGCGCTGGGTACATTTTCATGCCTGCAGCACCCTGAACCAAGGGTTCATAAATAAACCCTGCAATTTTGTTTTTGGCAATTAATTGTTGTAACTCATTTAAAACACTATCAATTGTTTCTTCGGACGGTACTGGGATACGCACTACCTTTATAAAATGCTCCGTAAATGGACCATTATAAACTGATAATCCGGATGCTGACATGGCACCAAAGGTGTCACCATGAAAACCCTCTTGAAAAGCCAGAATCGTATTCCGTTTATTTCCTTTGTTATAATGATATTGCAACGCCATTTTTATGCCAACTTCCGTAGTAGTGGAACCATTATCTGAAAAAAATACTTTTTGTTGATTATCGGGTAAAATTTTAATCAATTTTTCAGATAATTCAACCGCAGGTTGGTGGGTAAAGCCACTAAACACTATTTGATCCAACTGCTGCATTTGGGCGTATACCTTTTCAATAATGTAAGGATGACAATGGCCGTACACACAAGTATACCATGATGAAATACCATCGACATAACTTACTCCATTTTCATCATACAATAGTGCGCCTTTGGCGCTACTAATAGGCAACACATCGGGATGTGTTTTATGCTGTGTAAGTGGATGCCAAATATGGGCTTTATCTCTTGCTTGTAAACTCATTAAAAATTAGCTAAACGTTGTTTTAATTGACTTGCGTATTTTAATACTACTTCTGCATTCATCGTTTTTTCTTCATCAATTCTGCCTAAAAAAGAGAAGCCTGTTTTTTTTAAAATAATACTTTCGGTTGTTTTATGCTCTTTTCCGTTAAAAATAAGCCCAACGTTTGTAATGCCTTTTTGTTTTAATATTGCCGCGCTAAGTAAGGTGTGATTGATACTCCCTAAATAATGCCTTGAAACTAATATTACTTTATCCGTTGGGAGTAGTAAATCCAAAATAGTTTCGGTATCATTTAACGGGACTAACAAGCCGCCTGCACCTTCCACTACTAAATTATTTGCAATTTTTGGTGTTTTTATCGCTTTCGCAGAAATTTGAATTTGATCAATTTCTGCAGCAGCGTGCGGACTCATAGGTGTTTGCAATGCATAAGCATTTTTATGAAAGGTTGAGGTAGTATTGCTTATCCATTGTTTTACTTTGTCGGTATCCGAATACTCAAGATCACCTGCTTGAATCGGTTTCCAATAATCGGCCTTTAAAGCTTCGGTAACTATTGCCGAAACTACCGTTTTGCCCACTTCCGTTCCAATACCTGTTATAAAATAACGCTGCATTTTTTATACTTATTTAAAGTACAAATGTACGTAGAGTCTAAAAATATTAACGCATAACGATTTTTAATTTTTTGATACGATAAAGGCCTTTTAAATACAATTGATAACAACTTCCAAGGCTTCGGTAATTTCTGCAAAATTATTGTAACTATGTAAACAAAACCTAAGGCGTTCCTTACCCTCGGGTACCGTGGGGGATAAAATAGGCTTTACTTCAAAACCATAAGATTTTAAAATAACAGCTACACTTTTTACCTTTTCATTCCCAGGTACAATACAGCAATGAATAGCGGAATCACTTTGAGTTGAAAATTTATCCAAGGATAACCGCTTTTTTTCAGAATTAAAATGCAAAATGTTTTTTTGTAGTTCCTTACGGGAATTGTCTTTTTTGGGGTTTTCTAGTTTTGTATACGATGCCCCAATAGTTGCAATAGCTTCTGGCGGAAGCCCGGTAGTGTAAATCAAACTACGCGAAAAATTGACTAAATACGTATACACGTCCTCGGAGCACAACACAGCAGCACCATGGCAACCTAATGCTTTACCAAATGTAATTATCTGAGCAAATACTTGATTTTGAATACCTAATTCATCGACCAAACCCCTGCCACGAATTCCAAAAACACCTAGGGCATGGGCTTCATCTACAACCAAATAGATGTCATTTTGCGAGCAAAATTCAGCAAAAGCCACTAAATCTGGAGAATCCCCATCCATAGAAAATACTGATTCAGTAACTACATAAATGTTTCTTATTTTTTCGCTTTGAATTCGCTGTACTTTTTCCTGCAAATCGTTTAAATCATTATGTTTAAAACTAAAGTTTTTGGCATAATTCATTTGCAGACCGTCCCTAATAGAGGCATGACTAAGTTCATCATAAAAAACAACATCTCCACGTTGCGGCACGCAGGAAAAAAAACCAATATTGGCATTGTAGCCCGAATTATAGACTAGTGCTTTGGGTACTGTATGAAAACGGGCAATTTGAGCCTCAACAACAGGATATAAATTATGATTTCCTGAGAGTAAACGAGATCCGGTTGCACCGTTTTTAGCTTGACTGTGTTCCTTAACCAGCTTACGTGCTAAACGCTGAATTTTTGGGTTTTGAGCAAAGCCCAAATAGTCGTTTGAATGAAAATCGATACGATCACTTTGCTTAGGTAACGCCCGTAATGCACTCGCTTTTTCTCTTGTTTCTAGCTTTAATTTTAAATTTGGGGGCAAATTTTTCATATTCCTAAAATATAAAATTTTTAGGAAATACTAATTTCAACCTCAAAATTGAGTGGCATCACTTTACTAAAACACCTTTGTCTGTCATGTTAGGAATGGCTTGCAAGGCTTTTTCATTAATGGTATTTTTCCTAAACACAAATTTTTTGTCGAACAGCTTATTGTCCAAAAAATAAGTGACACTAAACTCATTCGTAAAAGAAATCACTTTGTCCTGAATAAATTCAATTTTTGTAGCTGATTTAGGGGCTACAGTACCCAACATATGTCTGAATTTTGAAGTTTTTTTCTCCGTACTATACCCTTGCGAAACTACCATTACAGCATCAATCTGTTGGTCGTTATCATTTATAATAAAGGCATTCCAATCGTACAATTCGTATTCCGTATTCCATTGTTTTACTACGGCTACGTATACATTTTTTACAATTGGGATTTCGATGTCTTTCTTCAAAAAAAATAATTAAGCAATCCCTTTTTACTAATTAAAAGGGAAAGGATTAGTATCTAAACTAGGGATGCACGTTGTTGTCCGATCTAGTAATTCTAACTCTTGTTCAATTAGGACCACATTTAGAGTCGTTATCAGTACAACTAGTTAAAATAGAAACATTGAATAAAAAAAAGGAACCTAGTAAAAATCGTGTCATATTAAAAAATTTGTGCGAAAATACGTCTAATTATAGTTTCGCACAAAATTTTAAGAATTGAAGATTTACAATTGGAATGGCACTTAAAAATCAGCGCCATACACTAGCCAGTTAAATTACATTTGCGTGCAATAATTAAGCTTGTAATATTTTATTTGCCACTAAATATTCAGCAATCTGTACCGTATTTGTAGCTGCTCCTTTACGTAAATTATCCGCAACTATCCACATATTTAATGTATTTGGCTGCGATTCATCTCTTCGTATACGCCCAACAAAAACCTCATCCTTATCATGTGCAAAAGCGGGCATTGGATACGTATTGGTATCCAAGTTGTCCTGAACCACTACTCCTGGCATTTCAGACAATAGTTTTCGAACATCAGCAACATCAAAATCATTTTCAAATTCAATATTTACAGATTCAGAATGCCCTCCTGCTGTTGGAATACGCACTGCAGTAGCGGTTACGTTAAAGGAATCATCACCAAGAATTTTCTTTGGTTCTTTAACCAATTTCATTTCTTCTTTGGTATATCCATTTTCTTGAAAAACATCACAATGAGGAATTGCATTTCTGTTTATAGGATACAAATAAGCCATTTCTCCTTCTATTCCTTTTGTTTCATTTTCCAATTGCTGCACTGCTTTAACGCCTGTACCAGAAACCGATTGGTACGTAGAAACGATTAATCGCTTCATTTTATATTTTTTGTGCAAAGGAGCCAAAGCCATTACTAATTGTATTGTAGAACAATTTGGGTTAGCAATAATCTTATCTTCTTTTGTCAGCACATTTCCATTTATTTCTGGAACCACTAATTTTTTGGTAGGATCCATACGCCAAGCGGAAGAATTGTCCACCACCGTAGTTCCTACTTCGGCAAATTTAGGCGCCCACTCTAAAGAGGTATCCCCTCCTGCTGAAAATAAAGCTACATCAGGTTTCATTTGAACCGCAGTTTCAAGTACTACACAAGGGTACTCCTTGCCTTTGAATGAAAGCTTTTTTCCTTCAGATTTTTTTGATGCAACAGGAATTAATTCTGTTACAGGAAAATTTCTTTCTTCCAATACTTTTAACATTACGGTACCTACCATTCCGGTAGCACCTACTACAGCTACTCTCATTTTTATTTATTTAAAAATTATAATTTTATAGAATGCAAAAGTATTACATAATTTTAACTAAAAACAATTTTATAGCTTATTTAGCAGGGTAAAAGCATTTAAACAATGAAATTGGAAGCATGTTTGGTAGAATAAGCACTTTGCAGTATCTATCTCGATATTGAATTACTTAAAAAATTGAGAAATTTTTGATTAGATACAAACGAAAATATAAGCCTAGTTTTAATTATACCATTTCTTATTATAAAATATAAAATCAAAAAAATCCATTTATGTGGTAAATTTAATGTTGAAAACGGTATTGCATAAATAAATTGTTGGAATTTATATAAAATTTATCAATAATAGAGGTGAAATTTGAGCGGTCAAATACTATTGAATAAGACTTGTGTGCGAAGGTCTTGAATATAAAAAAAGCCCACTGTTAGTTCAGAAGGCTTTTTGCTATCTTATACCATTACCTATATGAATTTACCGAATTAAAATATGCTTTTAGAAATTCTACGTTAACATAAAAAAAATCGTAACACATGCTGCTATGCTTATTTTTTCTGTTTTGTATAATTTCTAAACCCTTCATTTTTCTTTAAGGCAAATTCAAACAGGAAATGGTATTTATTAATTTTTTTTAAGCACTCAATACAGGAATGCGTAGTACTTGTCCAGGGTAAATCTTATCAGGGTGAGTAAGCATTGGTTTGTTTGCTTCAAAAATAACTGGGTATTTCATGGCATCGCCGTATACTTTTTTAGCAATTTTGCTTAGCGTATCGCCACTAACTACAGTATGGAAAGTAGCTTCAGGTTCTTGTACCTCAGCTTCTTCAATTTCCATTTGATCATCAACCTGAGCAATACCTGAAGTATTCCCAACAACTAAAATAACTTTTTCTTTAGTAGATTGATCGGCAGCTAAACCACTCACAATTGCGGTATCGTCATTAATTATAACTTGCATATTTTGCACCTCTAATCCAAGATCTGAGGCTGTTTGAACCATTTTTGAAGCAGCGGCTTCATTTGCAGCTTTTATTGCTTCCGCTTTTTCAGCAGCTTCTTCGGCGGTTGATTTCCCGATCCCTATTGCAGCTCCCGCATTTTTGATAAATGAAAATAATCCCATAGTTAAGTGATTTTATGTTTTAATATTACTAAGGTCAAGTTATAAAAATTTGTTGATACTTAAAGCAGAAGTGTTAAAATTATAATTTAACTATGACTTTGGGGAAAATAGATGCTGGCTTTAAATTTAAATGACTCCAATAAAAATTAGGATTTTTTATTTGGTCAAGTAAGGAAATATAAGCCTAAGCCTTGGTGCAAGATTCATTTGTTTTGAAGTACCACGCGATAAAGAACCATTATTAATGAGAAACTTGAAATAGGTACGGGTAATTGGATAATTCAACTTTATGCTCACTCAATACTCAGGTATCAAATTATTGTAAAGAAAGAATTAATTAAGTTGTTCATTACAGGGTCAATTTTTAATTGAATGAAAGTAATTTAGTTGAAAAGTCCATATTTAAAGTGCTTTCACTTCCTTTTGAGGGAGCCAACCTACTTTACCATCACTCAGTTTTACCTTACGCCAATCATCTACTGCTTCAAGTAATTTTACTTTGGTACCTTCATGTAACGTATATAACTTTTCGCTCCGTGAGTTAGGCTCGCTCTGTATTTTTATTTCTTTTGCAAAAATAATAGCATAGCGATTGTTCTTTTTATTTGTAACGGTTAAAAAAGCAACTAGTACACAAAAAGCGCTCAAAACTATGGAAAAGGTCCACCCTGCAAAAAATACTTTACGCTGTTGCGAACTTACTGCCCTATAAAATACTACAAAACACACCGCAAAAAGAAAGATAAATACAACCGATAACCAAGCCCAAGTATCCACCTTAAACATTGAAACTAGTTTGGTGTAAAGCCTGCTTAAAAAGCCTTTAGGAAGGGGATCAATTTTATCAATTCTCATGTTTTTTGCAAATGTATAGTTTGCCAACACCTCTTTATTGCCAGGAGCCAACTGCAATGCTTTTTCGTAATAATAAATACTTGGAGCTATTTTTTGTAGCTTGTAATAGCTGTTTGCCAAATTAAAATACAAGTTTACAGATGCATTTCCTGTTTTTTCAATGGATTTATACAACTCAACTGATTTGTTGTAATCTCCCTTATTATAGGCTTCATTGGCTTGAGAAAACACAATGTCATTTTGCTGCTGACCCAAAACAAAAAGCGGAATAAAAACGTACAAAAGACTAAAAATTAACTTTTTCATTTTACAACTGTTTATCAATTTTGGCAATTACTTGCGAAGCTTTTGCATAATCTTCCTCCATGGTTTGTTGCGTACTTGGTGTATAACGTGCCATGTCACAAGTTTGTAACAACTGCACATAATCAGTTACTGAAGCTTCAGCTACAGACTTACTTAAAAGTAGCTCTTTGACGCGTTCCTTATTCATTTCGCTGGTTTCAATACGCAATTTAGCTTTCAAATAATTGTGTAATGCTTTTTCTAATGCCAGATAAAAATTGGTTGAATCTCCTAAATTCTTTTTGGCTGAAGACAGGTATTTTTTAGCCAACTTATTTGCTTGCCTTGCCCTGGTGCCACTCGCATCATTGGCATAAGCCTCCGATCTTTTGGTAAGCAAGATAACTACTGGCACTACTAATAGTGGCATCAATAGCAGTAACCAATATAAAGTCGATTTGAAAAACTGAGACGAAGCTAAGGGTTTTAAATTAGCTTCAGTTTTTATAAAACCAAACTGCGTAGGTGGCGCAACTACTTTTTGGTTACTGGACGTATTTTCATTTTTATTAGCATTTCCCGCTGGTGGTGGTGTTCCTCCAGATTGTGGATTTGGCCCTTCCAACACATTAATTGATAAGCTTGAGGAAGATTTTGTTTTGTACACTCCTGATTTTGGATCAAAATATGAAAATTGAACGGTAGGTATGGGATAATTCCCCCGGTATTGCGGCACTAAAGTATACGTATCGGAAATACTCCCTGACATTCCTGACAAGCGCGTTCTAACTTTTTCTTTATGCTCAGGATCGTACATTTCAATAGCAGTAGGAACTTTTAACTCCGGCAACTGAAACAATTTTAAGTTTCCATTACCCTGTACCTCCACTTTTACTTGCAACGACTCAGATGCTTTTAAATTGGTTTTTGTCTGCGTAACCCTAAAATTAAAGTTTCCTACGGCACCACTAAAACTTGCTGGTGCATTAGCGGGTAATGGCTTTACGTTAATTATAGTGTTCCCGGCTGAAACATTTTTATTTACCGTATTGGTTAATCGACGACCAAAAATATCCCTTCGATTTGTGGGTACTTGCACTGGAACAGAAAGTGTTAATGGTGTCAACTTAAGTTTACCCGTTTTTTGAGGATAAAGCACTACTTTTTTGAGCACCACAAAGGCACTTTGTTTTCCTTTAAAGGTTCCTTGTTCAGCCCTTAGCTGTTTAATTTCAATATTCTGGCTCCAAAAATCACGAAACTTAGGACTGTCAAGCTCCTGAGGCATATTTATTGACACTTCAGGGTCCCAATATAACTTATATTCCAAAGTTACTGCCTCATTTAAATAGGGATTAGGATTGGAAACACTTGCTATTAAATGCAAACTTCGGTCAGCAACAAAGTCGGGATTTTCGCCTTCCGTTGGATTTTTAACCGCTGGCGTAACTTGAATAGAAATAGGTAGTGTTTTGTAGGTTTCTCCCTTAATCTCAATACTGGATTGCCCAATTTTAAAATTACCTACTTTGGTAGGTGTTAAAAAGTAAGTAAAGGTTTTTTTATAAGAACTTTTACCATTTACCCAAGAGCGACTTACCGATTGACTTGGTCCTGAACTTACCCGAAAGCCATTAAAATTAGGTTGCGAAAAATTATCCCCATCGGCATTCATTTCAAACACCACTTTAAGGCGTTCATTCATTCCCAATTTCTTCTTATTTACTTTAGCTACAAAATTCACTTGTGCTATCAATATACTTGAGAGCAAAAGCAATATTCCAGTAAGTATTTTTTTTAATTTCATTTCTTTTTTCGTTGTCGGTTGTCAGTTTTTGTTTTGAATTATAAAAATATACTATTTACAAATGAACACTGACTACTTTATACTGCGAATCCTTTACATAATAAGATAAAAAGCTACCAGTCCTTATCTGATTTTGTTTTAGGACCTCGGACTTTTTGTGCATTAATTTTATCCTGCACTTTCTTTTCCTGATTTTCCATGGCTTCTAACAAACTTTTCACCTGATCAGGAGATAGTTTTCCTTTTGCTGGTTTTGGTTGTTTTCCCTGGTCCTCTTTTTCATCACCTTTATTACCATCCTTATCTTTTTTATCCTTAGCATCATCTTTTTCCTTATCCTTTTCGTCCTCACCATCTTTCTTTTTATCCTCCTCTTTATCCTTATCGGCGTCGTCTTTCTCATTTTCCTCTTCTTTTTTCTTATCGTCGTTATCGCCTTTTTTATCCTGGTCTTTTTTATCTTGTTTGTCCTTGCCGTCCTTATTATCCTTGCTGTTTTTTTGATCCTTATTATCCTTATTCTGATCTTTATTTTGCTGATCTTGTTGTTTTTTTGCCTGTTTAGCAACGGCTAAATTATAGCGTGTTTCATCGTCCATAGGATTGTTTCGCAATGCATTTTTATAAGCTTCAATGGCTTCATCAGGCTTTTGCATTTGCAAGTAAGAGTTCCCTAAATTATGATATGCAATATGTTTTTCTGCTTTTGTTTTAGCTAAGTTTGCGGCTTGTTTATTGCGCTGCACGGCCTCCTGAAAGCTTTTGGTTTTGTAATAGGAATATCCCAAATTGTATTTAGCCTTTCCATTATTAGGATCTTTTGCAATAGCTTTGCGGTATGATTTTTCGCCCTCCAGCACATTTCCTTTTAACAACTTTTCGTTTCCTTCAAACACATACTGAAGCGCCTCTTTTTCAAACTTTGGTTGCTTTTTTTTCTTCTGCGCTAAGCAAACCCATCCATTACAAAAAATTAAGGCAACCGCTAATAATTTAAATACTATTTTCATTAGCTTTTCTTTTCTTTAAACAAATCCATTTTTTTAACCCATAAAGTACGGCGATCTAATACAAAAATATCAAGTAATAAAAATAGTAACGCCGCACCTAAAAACCACTGAAATTGATCCTTAAAATCAGCAAATTGCTTGGCTTCAAACTCCTTTTTATCCATATTTTGCAGCAATGCTATAATTTTGTCAACGGCTTGCTGGGTGTTAGATCCATCAATATATTCTCCTTTAGCCTCGTCGGCAATATCTTTTAATGTCGATGGCACCAAACGTGTAATTACAGTTTCCCCCTCTTTGTCTTTTTTGTAGCTTTGAACAATTCCGTTTCTTTTCAATGGAATTGGCCCACCTTTTTCGGTACCTACACCAATAGTAATAATTTTAATCCCTTCCTGCGCGGCCTCTTCAGCTGCATCTTCTACATTACTGCTATCATGATCCTCTCCATCACTAATAAGTACCAATACTCTGTTGGTTTGTTCGGCATCATTGTAATAGGTTTTTGCCAAATCAATAGCATCGGCAATGGCAGTTCCCTGAGAAGAAACCATATCCGTATTTAAAGCTTGTAAAAATGTTTTACCAGAAGCATAATCTGTAGTGATCGGCAATTGCGGAAAAGCACTTCCTGCATATGCAATGATTCCGATGCGATCCCCGACTAAATTATCGATAATTTGTGAAACTAATCGTTGTGATTTTTCCAATCGGTTTGGAGCTATATCCTCGGCCAGCATACTTTTCGATACATCAAGGGCAAATACTAAATCCACCCCCTCACGCTTTACAGTTTCCATTTTACTCCCCATTTTGGGGTTGACCAAAGCAATAGCTAAACAAGAGAGCGCCAAACTGATAAAAATGAGTTTTAAAACTGGCTTAAACACCGATCGATTTGGCGCTAAGCGATCTAGTAAGTTTGAGTCGGCAAACTTTTTTTGAGTTCGTTTACGCCACCAAAAATTAGCAATAGCAATTACAACTAGTACAGGTATAATTACTAGTAACCAAAAGTAAATTTTATGTTCTAAAAAATAAATTCCCATAATTTATATAAAACTTTTGAATAGCGTTTGTTTCAATAAAAATACCAATGCGGTTAATCCAAAGGCAAACAAGGCAAAAAACCTGTATTTTTCTTCGTATTTAGTGAATTTTATTTCCTCGACATCTGTTTTTTCAAGCTTATCAATTTCCGCATAAATTTGTTTTAAACTTTTGTTGTTTGTAGCTCTAAAGTATCGACCAGAAGTAGTTTTTGCAATTTGTTTTAATAACTTTTCATCAATTTCTACCTGTACATTGCCGTATTGAAAGGAGCCATCACTCCTAATAGCTACTGGTGACAGCGCTGTTCCGTTAGTACCTACACCTATGGTGTACACTTTTATACCATATTCCAAAGCTAACTCTGCTGCTATGGAAGGATCAATAAATCCTGCGTTATTGGTACCATCAGTTAATAAAATTATTACTTTACTTTTGGCCTTACTTTCCTTTAATCGGTTTACTGCTGTGGCTAATCCCATGCCAATAGCCGTTCCACCCTCTAGCTGTTGGGTAAATTTTAATGAATTTAAAGCACTTAGCACTATCGTTTTATCGCTGGTTACGGGGGTTTTTGTAAAACTTTCCCCTGCATAAACCACTAAACCGATTCGATCACTTTTTCGTCCTTTGATAAAATCGGCAGCCACTTTTTTAAGAGCTTCCAATCGGTTTGGCTTTAAATCTTTTGCTAACATACTCCCCGAAATGTCAATAGCCATAGCAATATCAATCCCTTTAGTTGTTTTTGTCTGTGTGGAAACATCCACATTTTGCGGCCTAGCCAGTGCAACAATTAATGAGGCTAACGCCAACATTTGCATTGCAAAAAGCAATGGTTTTAACTTACTTAATATATCAGAGGAAGTTTTAAATCCCGCTATTGTACCTACTTTAAGGGAGGCCTGCTGATTATTTTTCCTCCATACATACCATGCTATTGCAGCAGGAATGCATAGCAACAACCAAAAAAATGCAGGACTTTCAAATGTATATTTTGAAAACATTAGTTATCGCTTTTGTTTATTTCTACTGAATTAATTATACGTTTCATTACTTTTTGAGAAGCTTTATCCCCTTGTTCGTAAAATACAAAGACTTGTTGAGCGCCTTGAGCTTCAGCAAATATTAAAATCGTGTATTCAAATTTGATCGTTTTATCGGTTTCAGGAATAGGATACTCAAAACTTCCGAAAACTTTAGCCCCTTTGGTGCCATTTAGGGTTTCAAAATCCTCGTTTTTAACTAAAATATTTGTTCCGCCTTGTTGTTCAATTTGTTTAAATACGCCTTCAACTCCTTGTTCTACGGTGTAACCCACATCCTGGCGGAATGATAATGTATTGACTATGATATTAAATTTGCTTTTTAATTCTCCGTACAAATAGACTTGATTACCACTCAATATTTGTTGTTGCTGTCCTTCTATTTTTACAGGGTTTCGTGTTAATACTCCAGGCGTACTCAACGATATACCGGGCACTCCGTAGGTGCTAGTAATCCATTCTTTATCTAATAACGCGTTACCCGCTTTACCTAAAACTAATCCCGTAATTTTATTTAAATTTTGAACTGCAAAATACGATAGTACCGCAGCAAGTAGCGCAATTACCCCAGCAATAATCATACTGTTTTGGCGCTTTCTTTTTCGTTTTGCTTCCTGCTCTAGTCGGTAAGTTTCATTTTGTAGTAATTGTTCCTCCGTTAATTCAGGTTTACCTTCATTTATTTTTTGGATAAAATTGGCAATCACCTGCTTATCAAACTGTGCTGTTTCCAGTGAAGGATTAATTGCAGCAAACTTGGCATAATCTGCATTTTGTAAAGCATTTTGAAACTCAGCTATTGCTTCTTTTTTTAAAGCAACATCACCCATTTTCACTTTTAAGTTTAATGCAGTTATTAACTCATCCGTAGTGCTTTCTAAGGCGTGTTCAGCAAGCTCTTCTTCCAAATATTTTTTTGCAATGTCCGTTAATTGTGAATAGTACTCTTTGTATTTGTTTTCGCTCAATAAACTTTCAGTAGGCACACGATCCAGAGCTAATAATGTTTTGTCGTAAATTGGTAGTAATGATTCGGGATCTACCTTTTTTTGTCCAAATCGCCATACTAAAAACATTACCAAAGCTACAATTAAAATACCACCGATGATCCAATAAACGATAGTCATCCAATCGGTTTCGGAATGGTCATCTTCAGGCATGATGCCTTTTATATCGTACAATTTGGTTTTAGAAGTATCAACCACCACATCCCTTACTTCTAGCGCAAGCGAATCCGTATAAAATGTTTTGTCTGCAATAATTACTTTTTGCCTGGGAATGTAATAATGTCCCGAATCAAATTGAGTTAACGCGTATTGTTTTAGTAGCCGATAACGACCGCCTTCATCCAGTGTATCAATTTTGAATGACTCCAATACTTCCAAGGGACTAAAACTTTCTCCTTCGGGAAACACTACGTTTTTGCCTTTATTCCCTTCTACCTGAATTGCATAATTAACCACAGAGCCTATTTTAATGGACGTGGAATCAATAGCATTGCGTACTTGAAACTGATTTTGAGCATGTATTGAAAAACCAAAAAACACTAAACAGCCCACTAATTTTAGTAGCAATTTTTGATTACAATAATATATTTTGTGATGATTTTGCATTGTTAATTTCTTCGTTTAAAATAGCCTAATAGCTTTTTAACGTAATTTTCATTTGTACCGCAACTTACCGCTCCTGAGCCACTTTTACTAAAACCTTGTTCGTAATAGCTTACTTTTTCAGCATAGTATTTTGCATAATTTTTCCTGATGGTTTTGGATGATGTGTTGACTAATCGCACCTGACCCGTTTCCTGATCATGCATTTGTACTATCCCTAAATTAGGAATTTCAATTTCGGATTTATCAAACACTCGGATACCTGTAACATCATGCCTGCCCGAAACTATTTTTAAAGTTTGCAAGTAATCATCGGCAATAAAATCAGAAAGCACAAACACGATTGCTTTCTTTTTTTGTACGTTACTTAAATATTTTAAGGCTTGTGAAACGTTGGTTTTATTGCTTTTTGGCGAAAATTCTATCAACTCCCGAATAATACGAAGTACATGCGAACGCCCTTTTTTGGGAGGTATAAATAATTCTATTTCGTCAGTAAACAAAATAAGACCTACTTTATCATTATTTTGCGTTGCTGAAAAAGCTAAAGTAGCGGCAATTTCAGTTAAAGTTTCTTTTTTAAATTGGTTTTCAGTACCAAATAATTGGGATCCTGAAACATCTACCATGAGCATTAATGTTAGCTCGCGTTCTTCTTCAAAAACTTTAATGTATGGTTCGTTGTACCTAGCGGTTACATTCCAGTCTATAGCACGGACATCATCGCCAAACTGATACTGACGTACCTCGCTAAACGTCATACCACGCCCTTTAAAAGTAGAGTGATACTCTCCTCCAAAAACGTGATCGCTTACACGACGCGTTTTAATCTCTATTTTGCGTACTTTTTTAAGTAATTCTTTTGTATCCATCTTTTAGTTGCGAGTTAAAAGTTGTGAGTTGTGAGGGTTGTATTTTACTACCAACCGACAACTGACAACTGACAACTATTTTTAAGGCACTTCAATTTCATTTACAATTTGGCTAATAATATCTTCGGTAGTGATATTTTCGGCTTCGGCTTCGTAGGTAATTCCGATACGGTGACGTAATACATCGGTTACTACAGCCCGCACATCTTCGGGAATTACATAACCTCGGCGTTTAATAAATGCAAAACACTTAGCTGCTGTAGCCAAACTGATGCTACCACGAGGTGACGAACCAAAATTGATCAATGGCTTTAAATCAGGTAAGTTATATTTTTCAGGGTAGCGTGTAGCAAAAACAATATCAAGAATGTATTTTTCTATTTTTTCATCCATGTACACCGTTTGCACTGCTTTTTGAGCTTTTAATATTTGCTCTGTACTAATTACTGGATTTACAGTTTCAAAACTACCCGATAAATTGGCACGCATAATCAATTGCTCTTCTTCCAATTTAGGATAATCAATAACCACTTTAAGCATAAATCGATCCATTTGCGCTTCGGGCAACGGATAAGTCCCTTCCTGATCCACTGGATTTTGAGTTGCCATTACTAAAAATGGCTTGTCTAGCTTAAACGTTTCATCGCCAATAGTCACTTGTTTTTCCTGCATGGCTTCCAGTAATGCACTTTGTACTTTAGCGGGTGCTCGGTTAATTTCATCAGCCAATACAAAATTGGCAAATATTGGTCCTTTTTTAATTAGGAAATCGTTCTCTTTCATGTTATAGATCAACGTACCAACCACATCGGCAGGTAATAAGTCAGGCGTAAATTGTACCCGGCTGAAACTTCCTTGTACTGCTTTAGAAAGTGTGTTGATCGCCAATGTTTTTGCCAATCCTGGCACCCCTTCTAACAAAATATGGCCTTGACCCAAAAGTCCAATGAGCAAACGCTCAATCATATATTTTTGACCAACAATTACTTTATTTAGCTCTAAAGTAAGCAAATCGATAAATGCTGATTCTTTTTCAATCTGTTCATTTATCATCCTAATATCAACGGTAGCGGTTTGTTCCATTATTGATTAATTTTTAATGTCGTGAATTTACTATTCCTATCCTTACCCTGCAAATTGCAATTGGGGTATCCTACATTCCTTTTTTAAAATAAGGTTCAATTTTATTTTTTAAACTATATTTAACCTCATTGAGGTGACAACAATTTTATTTTTTAAAGTAAAAACCATTTTCAGGGCTTTTTTTCGCCCTTTTGGCTTTAATTTTTTTGCACTTTCGATATCACATTTTATAGTAAACGATTACTTAAAATATGTGTTGCATTTTTTTGAATAATTAACTTAATAGCAACAATTTCTTTTTCCTTATGATAAACAAAAGGCTCTTAATCAAAAATTTACTAGCCCACAATAATGAAAATAGTTTTTATGATAAAAAACTACGTATTCAATTATCGGAAAAAGAAGGAAAAGCTAAATTTTTAAAGCATGTGTGTGCGCTATCCAACTCAAACCCGAAAAATAATTCTTTTATAGTTATCGGAGTAAAAGATGAGGATAATGAAATTATTGGAGTAGATTTTTTTGACGATAGTAAAATTCAGAATTTAATTAACGCCTATTTAGAAAATCCACCAGTGGTTTCCTATGAAAACATTGCATTCCCACATTTATCAACCGACAAAGTTGTTGGCTTAGTAACCATTCACCCTACAAATACGGAGATTTGCACGTTAAAAAAGAACATTTGGAAATACCAAAAAGGAACGGGCTTTTTGAGGGATGGAAGTATAAGTATGCCTAAAGAAACAACCTTTGCTTTAAAGGATTTTAATTCAAAAATTGTTACTGCAATTGAAAGTCATTCGCAAAATACTATTGAATATACGCTGGATGGTGTTTTTGACTTTATGAAAAGTCGAAAAAAATACAAACCTAACTATAAAGTATTTCAGGAATATTTTGTGGTTTGTTGGGCAGGAAAAGAAAAACGTGTAAAAAACGAAATGTACTATTCCAGAGTAGATATTGAACTTATAAATGAACAGGTGCGACTTTTTTATTCAGAATTTGATGAAGTGAGTATTGAAATGACTGAAAATGAATTTATTATAACCGAATTTATCAGCTTAGGTTACGATGGTACTCATAAATATTATCCGTTTGAAAAAATGCGTATTCAGTTTAAAAGCAATGTTTCATATGAAATGGGGTATGAGCTTTTATTTGAGCCACCAACATTTGCGCCTGCAGTCACCCGTTTTTTAATAAAAAAAAATGAAGACCTGCTTATAAAATTAACTAATCATATCACTTTAACTCACAAAGAAAGAAATTGGCTTAAAGAATTACCGACTACGTACTTGATTTGCTATTTAAATGGTGTGGATACGGCACTTGAAAAATTAAAGGAAGCCAAGCCCGTTTTAAAAAAGCATTCTGCAGAAATTTATAAACTATATAAAGACACCATGCGTGTTATTAGAAAAATTCGTTACAACTAATTTATGTTAACAAACCGAACATTTGCCATTGGTGATATCCACGGAGGACTTAAAGCATTACAGCAATTACTTTCAGAATTAAGGCTTACGCCAGAAGATCACCTGATTTTTTTAGGAGATTATGTTGATGGTTGGAGCCAAAGTGCTGAAACTATATTTTTTTTAATGGAATTGTCAACAAAATACCAATGCACTTTTGTTAGAGGAAATCATGACGAATTATGTTTTCAGTGGCTAAAAACCAAAAACCATACCGATCAATGGCTGATTCACGGTGGCCAAGCCACTAAGGATAGTTACGCAAAATTCACTGCCAAAGAAATTGAAACCCAATTTGATTTTTTTGATAGTTTGCAAAATTATGTGATTCTTAATGAGAATAAACTTTTTTTACATGCAGGCTTTACCAATTTGCATGGGCCGCATAAAGAATATTTTGAAAAACTCTTTTATTGGGATCGAACATTATGGGAATTGGCTCTTTCAGTAGATCCAAAATTAAAAAAGGATCACATTTTGTACCCAAAACGCTTAACGTTATTTGATGAGGTTTACATAGGGCACACTCCAGTTTCGCGGATTAATAAAACAACTCCTGTAAATGCGGCTTGTGTTTGGAATGTAGATACTGGAGCTGCTTTTAAAGGCCCCCTAACTGCTATTGATATTGAGTCCAAAGCGGTGTTTCAAAGTGATCCCGTACATACGTTTTACCCTGATGAGCGCGGTAGGAATTAGTCATTTGATTCTTAATGTAAAAATATAGGCTTTAAAACCATTATAGAGTTACATTAAAAAGCTCACAAAAACAACCTTTTGACTGAATAACACAATCTAATAATAAAGAGAAATCAAAAAAAAATACAAAATCAAACTTTTTGGGGAAATTAGCTTTTAAAGATGCCTATAATAATGAATATATTCCTAAATACAAACTTCTTTCCTATCCAAACAAATAACTCACCACATCTTCAATACGGGCAACTTTAATTTGCTGAATGCCTTTAGTAGCCACGCTAGTTTTAGAATATTTAGAAATTAAAATTTGCGAAAATCCTAGTTTTTCAGCCTCTTGAATGCGTTGATCCACTCTGCTCACAGGTCTAATTTCGCCAGCCAAACCTACCTCAGCCGCAAAACAGATGCCTTTATCTAACGGAATATCCTCGTTGGAGGATAAAATTGCCGCCACTACTGCCAAATCAATAGCAGGATCATCCACTGTGATGCCTCCAGTAATATTTAAAAATACATCCTTGGCGCCTAGCCTAAATCCAGCGCGTTTTTCCAAAACGGCAAGCAGCATGTTCAATCGTTTTGCAGGAAACCCCGTGGTGCTTCGCTGAGGAGTTCCGTATACAGCAGTACTTACTAAAGCTTGAATTTCAATCATTAGAGGGCGCATACCCTCAATAGTTGACGCTATGGCTGTCCCACTCAACGCTTCTTCCTTTTTGGAAAGCAGCAATTCACTAGGATTAGCCACTTCCCTTAATCCTGCGGATTGCATTTCGTAAATTCCCAATTCGGCCGTAGAGCCAAAACGGTTTTTGTGCGCTCTTAAAATTCGGTACACAAAATTACGATCTCCCTCAAACTGCAACACAGTATCCACCATGTGTTCCAAAATTTTAGGTCCGGCAATAGTACCATCCTTGGTAATATGTCCAATTAAAAGCACAGGTGTATTCGTTTCTTTGGCAAATTTAATCAGTTCGCTGGTGCACTCTCGTATTTGCGAAATACTCCCAGGGCTACTCTCAATATAATCCGTATGCAACGTTTGTATGGAGTCAATCACCAACACATCGGGCTGTGTTTGGCTAACTTGCTTAAAAATATGCTGTGTTTTAGTTTCCGTTAAAATAAAACAATTATCCGTTTCGGCTTGCATACGTTCGGCGCGCATTTTGATTTGTTTTTGACTTTCCTCGCCAGACACATACAAGGTTGTAAACGGTAATTTTAAGGCAATTTGCAGCAAAAGCGTACTTTTGCCAATACCAGGTTCCCCACCTAGTAAAGTCAATGAACCAGGCACTAAACCACCTCCGAGCACCCTGTTAAATTCGCCATCGCCCGTATTAAAACGAATATCTGCCGTAGTATCAATTTCCGAAACCTTTAATGGCTTGGAAACCCTTTTTTGAGGAGTGGCGCTCTGTTCCTTCCAGGCAACTTTTTCCTGTTTTTCAATAATTTCTTCAGCAATACTATTCCATGCTTTACAACTGTTGCACTGCCCCTGCCATTTGGCATATTGCGTACCGCAACTTTGACAATAAAAAGTAGTTTTTGTTTTTGCCATTAAATTAAAATCATATTTAATAAAAGCTACTAATAGCTATATCCAAAATACATGCTATACAGGTAAAAAGGCACACATAACAGTGCTGTGGTATCAGCATGCATTAAATTACCGTTTTGCATCTTGCATTTACACTAAATTCGAGATACAACTATTGGTAAGCGCAAATTTAGTTTAAAAAGTAGCGTTCTAAAAAAGATAGTTACCGCATTATCCAAATATAATTTCGACGCTGATTTAAAGTATGCAATTTAGTGTTGAAAACAGTACAATTAGTATTGGGGCGTGACCACAAGGGTCAGGCTTTCCTTTGCAATTCCTCGCACCTCCTACGTCGGGCTGTGGGATTTCCAATACAATCCTTCACGCAAAAAAGAGAAGGTTACTCATATTTCTTATTCATTTTATAAATCAACGACTTTTTCACCGTGTTCCATTCTGAATTTAAAATTGAAAACACCACCGTATCTCTTAAACAACCCGTAGTAGTATCAATTCGGTGATTTCTCAAAATGCCATCTTGCTTTGCGCCCAAACGTTCAATTGCTTTACGAGAAGCGAAATTATGCCAATGCGTTCTGAATTCCACAGCCACACATTGCAAATGTTCAAAAGCATGCGTAAGTAACAAATATTTACATTCCGTATTTACACCCGTACGCTGATACGACTTGGCGTACCAGGTAGTGCCTATTTCAAGCCTTTTGTGTGTAGCTTCAATATTCATAAACCTAGTGGTTCCTATAATTTTGTTATGACGCTTATGCCTAACTGCAAATACTATTGAAACCCCAGCCGCATTTTCCTGAATCGCTTTGTTTATGTAATTTTCTATACTATCTGGTGTGGGAGCCGATGTAAACCATAAATTCCAGAGGTTGCCATCTTGTACAGCCTCCCTCAAATCAGCCTGATGTTCGGTAGAGATTACCTCCAGTTTTACTAAACTTCCTTCAATGTCTAATTTTTCCAATGTTTAAACGTTATTAATACATATTTACAATACACAACTCATTAGAATTTAAAAATAATTAGATTATTTTAATTTTTGGTGAAATTTTTAAAATTATCTATCGACTTATAGCGGGTAGTTGTTTTTAAACAAGCTTTGTAAGAATATTAAAGCATTTTAAAATCGTTTAAATGCATTTTTTTACGCCGAAAAGTGTTAAAAAGGCAATTTTTTAGCATCAGTACTACAAAATTTGTATATTAGCAATACCCAATTTATCAATTTCATAAAACACTACAGTTATGAACGCATTAAAAATTGACAAGGAAGCTGTATCACAATTGCACTTTCCTACTGAAGAAGTATTAATAAAAAAAGAAGATCAGGTTAACCGAAATATCTCTTTAAAAAGAGCACAAGTTTTGGGCAACATTGATCACACAAAAATGAAAATAATTTTTCAGGATAATACAGGATTAAAAAAAATACACACAACCATTTGGGGTGTTACCGAAAAATATGTGATTTTAAAATCCGCCAACGTATTGCCATTAAATCGTATAGTTGATGTGTATTAAAACTAAAATATAAAAAACGAGCTGTTCAAATTCATGTGTAATATATAGTATATCGTTTAGTTTTTTCATAAGGTGGTTCTAGTGATAAAACGTTATACTTAATTATTTTGAATGGCTCTTTTTTAACTTACTACAGTAGCAGCAAATTAATACCAATGCTTTGATATATATATCATTTTAGTTGTTATAACCCACTACCTTTCAACAGTAATTCCCAATTTAAACTGGTTCTTTTTTTCTGATTCTTTATAGTGTTATTATTCGTTTCAATAATACATACTGTTAATATCCCATTTGTGTTCGCACTCTTTTTAATGTTGCGGCAGCTACTTTTTCCGCTTTTTGGGCACCAATTTTAAGCGCTTCTTCTATTTCCTGTGGATGAGCCATGTAGTGGTTAAACTTTTCACGTTCCGTTGCAAAACGTTTTAACACGCATTCATACAACGCCTGTTTGGCATGTCCGTATCCAAAATTTCCTGCCAAATAGTTTTCGCGTAAAGCTTCAATTTCCTTTGGAGTACCCAATAATTTGTACAATGTAAATACGTTACAAGAGTCTGGATCTTTAGGAGCTTCCATTGGTGTGCTATCAGTAGCAATCCCCATAATTTGTTTACGCAATTTTTTTTCAGGCAAAAATATATTGATAATATTTCCTTTGGATTTGCTCATTTTCCCTCCATCAGTCCCTGGCACGTACATAGTACTTTCCTGTGTTTTAGCTTCGGGTAATACAAATAATTCCTTACCCACTTGTGCGTGTATGCGAGAGGCTACATCTCTGGTCATTTCCAAATGTTGCAGTTGATCTTTGCCAACAGGAACTAAGTCAGCATCATATAATAAAATATCCGCAGCCATTAACATAGGGTAGGTAAATAAACCTGCATTAACATCTGCTAGCCGGTCAGCCTTATCCTTAAAAGAGTGTGCTAATGTTAAACGTTGGTATGGGAAATAGCAACTTAAATACCAACTGAGCTCCGTTACTTGTGGAATGTCGCTTTGTCGATAAAACACCGTATTTTCAACGTCTAATCCACATGACAACCATACTGCAGCAGTAGCTAATGTATTTTCTTTTAGTGTTTTTGCCTCCTTAATTTGTGTTAGGGAGTGCATATCGGCAATAAATAAAAACGACGTGTTTTCAGGCTCATTTGCCATTGCGATTGCTGGTAAAATTGCTCCTAAAATATTTCCTAAATGTGGTGTTCCGGTACTTTGTATCCCAGTTAGTATTTTTGCCATTGTGTTATTTTTTGTGCAAATATAACAGAACTTACCAGATGTAACCCCCAATTTAATGGCACTTTTAAAAGCATTTTTTATGGGTTTGCCTTTTTTAAATTTAATGAATTTCAATATCAAAAAAATAACAGCAACATGGTTTATCTATAGCCTACTGGCAAAACGAATGCTTTAAGTGTTACCATCTGGCAATTTTAGTTCGTAATTTGTGCTTCTTCCACCACTTTTTTCTTTCAGTAATATTTTTTTTTTGATTAAGTCTTGTATATCTCTTAAAGCTGTATCTTGAGAACATTTACATATTTTTCCCCATTTAGAAGTTGTAAGTTTTCCGTCAAAACCATCGAGAATTTTGTTTAGCATCTTTTGTTGTCGTTCATTTAGAATAGTTTTAGAGTTTATTTTCCAAAATTCAGCTTTGATCAAAATTTTAGATAACAATTCGGATGTTGATTCGAAAGAGTTTTTTAAACACGCTAAAAACCAAAGTATCCAATCCGTAATTTCTGAAGTTCCTTTTTGTGTTTTTTCTAAAATTTCATAGTACTGTTTTCTTTGAATCCTTATTTGAGAGGACATACTATAAAACCTTTTAACGCTATTATCTGAACGCGCAAGTAACATTTCAGTAAGTGCTCTTGTGATTCTTCCATTTCCATCTTCAAAGGGGTGTATGGTTATAAACCATAAATGAGCTATTGCCGATTTTAATACAGGGTCTATTTCGTTTTCAGATTCAATCCAATGAATTAGAGCTTCCATTTCTGAATCTATTTTTTCTGAACTCGGCGCTTCGAAATGTACTTTTTCTTTTCCCATTGCTCCTGAAACAACTTGCATTGGTCCAGTTGAATCTTTTCTCCAATCCGCAACGGTAATTTTAAACATATTACTCCAACCTGTGGGGAATAATAAAGAGTGCCAACCAAATAATCTGTCTTTTGTTATGGGTAAACCATAACGTTGTGTTGCATCGAGCATCATTTCTACAATTCCATCAATATGTCTTTCCGATTCTGTGGCTCCAGCTAACGCTATACCTAATTGTTTTGCTACAGAAGAACGGACTTGTTCTAAATCTAGAATTTCACCTTCTATTTCAGATGATTTTACAATTTCTAAAGTAAGTGTATTTAAAACAGCTTCATCTTGTTGGTCAAATCCAAGAGATTCCATTTTTCCTAATAAACGACCTTGAAGATTTCTCGTTTCTGCTAATTCTTTAGATATAAGTTTTTCATCCCAAGTAAAATCTGTCCAATTCTCTTTTTCGTGTATATAAATTTGTAATCGTCGCATAATGTGCGACAAAAATAATCAATATTCTCCGCAATCAGAATTATCTCCGCAAATATTACTGAGAAAAAGCATGTTATTCTCCGCAAAACCATATTTTTTGATTGTTGTTAATCTATTTTGAAACGTTCAAGATTATTTTGCTTTCACTTATATTAGAAAATTTATCAGTTGCCATAAAAGTTAATTCGAAATCCCCTATGATATTTGCTAACCCAAATATTTCCATTTTTTTAGCATCAAACTTTAACCAATCAAATTTATTTTTAAGTTTTATGGCTAATGGAGTATTATTAACATTCTTAAAATAATTTTCAGGTAATGAAATTTCAAATCTACTCCCATTTTTTATTGAATAACTATAAACAGGTTTGTAAACAAAAGGTTTAAAAAGTTTAGATGTGCTTACCCAATAAATATCTGATTCAGTCAACCCTTTTTCCCCGATTTGTAAACGCGTAAAAAAACAGAAAATTATTATCGATACTTACGAATGGTCGTCTATCCCAATCTGTCGAATTTATGGTAGAGTCTACTGTTTTTGGTTCAGTCCATTTGTTATTAATATCGCGATAGCTAATATATAAATCCATCCAAGTTTTGCTATCCGTATATCTACAAAAAATTATATAATCTTCTTTAGGTGAAATAAAGACACTTTCTTCGTCATTCTCTGAATTCAATTCAGCTATTCCAACAGTATTTAAGTAATTTTGATTGGCTAATTTTTAATAAAATAAATCAGCGGTGTAACAATTTTCTTTTCCTTCACAATTTCTATTTGATGAAAAATAAATAGTTTGATTGAGAGTCATACAAGCCGAAGCTTCCCTACTGTTTGAACTTAAAGGACTTTTCATTTTTTTTGGAAAACTCCAATTATCATTAATTTTTTCTAGCTTCCAAATATCAGTGATATATAATCTATTTGTGTCTGATATGCTTTGAGTATAAAGTATGTATTCTAGTTTTGAGAGTAAATTTTGAAGCGACTTTAGTCGAATTTAAACATTTATTATTCGAATAATTATACGGTTAATAGTTACTTCTATTTGACAAACTCAATATAAATAAGTTGGGTTCAGTTAATGATTTTGGGTTAATAGCTAGTAATCGGCTAAGCTACTGTGTTTGGTGTGATTGAAAAAAGTTAGAACTTAAGTGTTGCGGGAATAGAACGAATCGCCAAGCTCGTGATCCGTACGCTTGTTAGTGAAAGAGGCGCACTCTCCTAATTTACGGGGAGAGCCGTTTATTCATTTATAAAATTTGTTTCAACTATGTAGATAAATTTTTCTCGATTAGTATTTTTAATTTTCCTAAAGAGAATTTCTGTTTTGTTATTATAAATATCTAGATTTTCATCGGTATAGTTTTGGAGTTCATCAAAAGTGCTAAATTCTCCTTGCAGTAATTTATTAGCTGTTTTTCCTGAAACAGGAAGTAATTGCTAATTATATTTTTCATTAGGATTACCAAGTATCAATAGCTTTTCTAGTAGCATCTAAACCTTCCAATTTAGCTAAATCTATTTCTTTTTGAATATCACCTTCTAACTCCATATCCATTTCTGCTTTTTGCTCTTTAACTAAAACACCTGCTAAATCAGCAATTGGTGATAAGGGACCGAAATCTAAAGGTAAAGGTTTATCGGTATCTAAATCTTCGCCAATAGTTTTGGTAAAATTAAAAATATAAGTTGATTTGAGCTAGAAGCACTACCATTTTATAGGAACAACTATGCGTTCTCCTAATTTTTTATTGTTTAGAAACAAAATGGAAATACTATCATTTTTTATTAATTGCTCAAATAAATCTTTATGTTTAGCTCTTAATTGAGAAATGGTGCCTATACTTAAAGTATCTTGATTTAAATCTTTCATTTTTAATATATAAGGTTTGAAAAACACTTTATCAAACCTTAATGTATCAATGAAATGTTTTGATTTAATTAAATATTTATTTGTTGCATTGCCCTCTATATATTTAATTTTAGTAAAGCTTTGTTTGATTAATCTGTTTTCGTCGTTTAAATACAATTTTATGGGATTACCTTTTAATTGATTACCATAGTTATATGTGTAATTCCTAAATGATTTTCTTGAAGAATTAGTATTTTTTATATTTAAATTAAATGGTAAACTAATTACTGATACAGTAGACATTTTATTGCTAAAAAATAGTGTAACTTGTTGATTAGACTCCTTAATTTTTACTACACAAGATTCTTTTGATGTACTACAACTTATAAGACAAAAAAATATGAGCACTTTTTTTAAAAATTGCATTTTTGATTTATTCATTTATAAATAGTGTTTCTATAATATCAAGTGGAAATCCTCTCTCTCTATTTTCAATAGTTCTGTAAAGGATATTAATATTTTTATCAAAATCATCTATAATATCGGATTGAAAATTCAATAGTTCATCAAAAGTACTAAATTCTCCTTGCAGTAATTTATTAGCTGTTTTTCCTGAAACTGGAAGTAACTGCCAGTTATATTTTTCATTATGATTCCAAGTATCAATAGCTTTTCTAGTAGCGTCTAAACCTTTTAATTTGGCTAAATCTATTTCTTTTTGAATATCGGCCTCTAATTCCATATCCATTTCAGCTTTTTGGTCTTTAACTAGAACACCTGCTAAATCAGCAATTGGTGATAAGGGGCCGAAATCTAAAGGTAAAGGTTTATTGGTGTCTAAATCTTCGCCAATAGTTTTGGTAAAACTAAAAATGTCTAATACATTTCCTATATATTTAACCATACCAAGTAATGTTACTCTTTTACCTGTGGTGGAAAAATAATCGTACTGACTAATTCCTTTTGTGGTTTTTAGTGGTTGTCCTTCGTGTTTGTAACCGAAGTTTTTTCCTTTTTTAAGATTTTCAAAAAGTTTACCAGAATTACTATAGACTTTTTTATATTCATGTATTAATCGATCTCCTTTGTAGACTTTGCCAAAATTGTCTACCATATAACCTTTTTTAAGTTTGGCAAATGCAATTTTTTTTATGGCTTTGTTTGCTTCTTTAGTAGCAGCATCTAATACTTTATCTTTTATTTTACCTCCGTATAAGCCTTTGCCAAATTGCATAAGTAGCATTGGGTCTCCATCATAACTGATAAATTCGGGTAAGTTATGAGTCGCTAGTGGGGTTTTAAAATAAAGTGTCCTTTT
Organism: Aquimarina agarivorans; assembly: GCF_000218485.1. Classification (GTDB taxonomy): domain Bacteria; phylum Bacteroidota; class Bacteroidia; order Flavobacteriales; family Flavobacteriaceae; genus Aquimarina; species Aquimarina agarivorans. The sequence goes on from NZ_AFPB01000174.1 coordinate 46,622, forward strand.
GTTAAAACCTACAAAAAGTACATCGTTTCGACTTGCTGGTAATTCTTTTTTAAGATTTTTGTAACTCACATTACAATATAATTCTAATTGATCCCCATTATCGTCAGTGATCATTTTAGTCCAACTGTCCTTTAGTTCTAATTTAGCAGTTGCTATAGTATCACCATCAATTTCCTGTACAGTAGCCGTTTTATTAATTTCGTGTTTTGGGAATTTATTTTCATCAACATTTAAATAATCTATTCCAAAAAAGTGATCATATTCCCATAATTGACAATTAATTTGTTGTCCAATTTCAATGTCTTTAGTTTGTACATGAAAATACACGTAATCACCAAGATTGGCCTTTGAAATAGGGTTGCAGCCATCACTATCGCTAGTCCACCATCCTTTTAAAAGCCTAGGTTCTTTTTGATCTTCTTGGCTTGTGTATGTATTAGGAATAACTTCATCAAAAGCAGTAAGATTACCCCAGTAGTTTTTATAAGTAACAGCATTATTGCCATTAAAACGGAGAATACCCGGAGTTATAGTAATTGAATATTCCATAGGTTCTGATGACTGCGAATTATAATAATAATCAGCCATTGTAGCATAAGCTTGAGCAAACTCTACTTTAAAGTCAATACTAGCACCATCTCTACCTAATATAACAATACGCCCTTTTTTTTGCATATTATTGTGTACAGTCCAATTAAGCATGGTTACATCTTTAGAACTTTCTACAGTAACTTGTATTTCTCCACCCTTAGGAATACCTGTAGGTTTATTGTTAGTCCCTGTGCGCTGGTTGAAGCTAAAGTCAAAACTAAGGAGTCTATATTTTTTATCCTCTAAATAAAGGTAGGCGGTGGTCATTAGTTTAATTATGTTTTAAGAACGAATATAAATCATAACGAGGTAATTATGAATATATTTTAAAGTTTGTTGAGTAATGTTTTGTAACGCTTAATGAACCAACTTTAGTGAAAACAGAAAAGGTTTTGGAAAAAATGTTAGGTGAGGATAAAAGAGGAGAGTGTAAGCGAACTCACTGATGAAGTGGCGAAAAGATCAGTTATTAAAACTTGAGAATTATTGAGGTCTTGGAGGATAAGTATAGGGGTCACCTAAATATTGGCTATACGGTAATCGCCATAAAGGTAGCATGACTTTATCTAGGCATTTTTTTCTATCACAACGACAGATCTAATGGCTCTTTAAAGAGTGTAGAGCCAAAGTTTTTTTAAAAAAATATTCCTTTTACTGATCTAAAGGTGTTATCAAGTTAAAAAATTATAGATTTACGTAGATTACCGTTTCCAGTATTAAATTACCCATTTTAAATAAACAAAAAATACTTAATTTTTATTTGAGTAATTTAAAACCTTAACAAGTATAAAACAATAGGGTTATGGAAAAAACTAACAATCAGGAATATTGGACACAGCGGTATAAAGAGAATAGAACAGGTTGGGATGTAGGGTATCCTACTACACCTTTAAAAAATTATATTGATCAGTTAAAGGATAAGAGTTTGTCTATTTTGATACCAGGTGCAGGTAATGCTTATGAGGCAGAATATCTTTGTAATAAGGGCTTTAATGATGTGACTATTTTAGATGTTTCGGAAGTTCCGCTGCGGGCTTTTTCAAAGAGAAATCCAGATTTCCCTAAAGCACGATTAGTACATGCTGATTTTTTTGAGTATGAAGGAACTTATGATTTAATTATTGAGCAAACTTTTTTTTGTTCATTTCCACCAACTGATAAAAACAGAATTGCCTATTCAAAAAAAATGCACGAGTTGTTAACAACACAAGGAAAGCTTGTTGGTGTTTGGTTTGATATACCGCTTACAGGGAACATGGAAAACCGTCCTTTTGGAGGCGATAAGCAAACCTATCTCGGGTTTTTAAGCCCACACTTTAAGGTGCATACTTTTGATAGGTGTTTCAATTCAATTCCTGCCCGTTCAGGTAAGGAGTTGTTTGGGATTTTTGAGAAGCTTCCTTTGAAGTGAATAATTTAAAAATAAGAAAATTCAGCACAAGCCAAAATAGAAGTCTTTGAATTTATTGTAGTATTATGGTGCGGCTGATAAAGAATACATGCTGGTTTGGACTACAAAACTTCAAAAAAAATGGAAAATAAATTTTACAACAAGCATAAATTGGCAGCATAATTTAATTAGTCTTTAAAAAATCGGGTTAAAAATAGTAAAAGTGTCAAATTACAGTATGCCTATTTTTGTACACAGGACATCAGCATTTAATTTGTTTTTTATAATATTGGTACAATAAAAAAACGCTTCCCAATAATGGAAAGCGTTTTTTTAAATTATGAATTAAACTTAATAGTTTATTTTACTAAGTTAATTTCAACACGTCTGTTTAATTTTCTTCCTGCTTTTGTAGCATTAGAAGAAATTGGCTTAGACTCTCCGTAACCTACAGAACTTAATCTTGATTGAGAAATTCCTCTACCAATTAAAAATGCTTTTACAGAAGCTGCTCTAGATTCAGATAATCTCTGGTTAGTAGCATTACTACCAACACTATCCGTGTGACCTTCAACTGTAAATTTAGCTTCAGGATATTCTTTTAAAATATTGATAATATCTCCTAATACTTTTTCAGACTGAGCCTTAATTGAAGATTTACCAGTATCAAATAAGATAGTCTTAGCGTATTCATTTAATGTCTTCTGTACTTCAGCAGTTACCTTTTTAACTTCAGGACAACCATTGTTAGCTTCAACACCAGGTACTTCAGGACATTTGTCATCTTTATCTAATACACCATCGTTATCTTTGTCTTTGTAAGGACAACCGTTGTTAGAAACAGGACCTCCTTCATTTGGACATTTGTCTAAGTTGTCAGGAACAGTATCACCGTCAGTGTCAGGACATCCTTTCATTGCAGCAGTACCTTTTACATCAGGACAAGCATCGTCTTTATCAGCAATACCGTCTTGATCAGTATCAGGGCAACCATTTAACTCAGCAGGACCAAATACATCAGGACAAGCATCATCAGCATCTTTAATTCCATCAAGGTCAGTATCAGGACATCCGTTGAATTGCTTCAAACCAGCAACTTCAGGACATTCGTCTTTACTATCATAAACGCCATCACCATCAGTGTCAGTACCACCAAAACCAAACTTAACACCAGCAGTGTGTTGCATGTGAGATGTTTGGAATGTATCATTTCCAATGGTAACGCTTTCGCTTGGCTCGTCATATTCACTAATTACACCTTTGTACATAGTACTTAATGAGATAGCAAAATTATCAGTCAACCAAAAATCAATACCAGCTCCAGGATTTACCGAAAATCTACCTTCATCTTCTAACCAAAAATATCCAGCACCTAAAGATAAACTTGGATCAAACCATCCAGTTCCATCTTTTTTAATTAAGTTTCTAAAACTATAATTTAATGCTCCATCTACAGCGAAATAAGCAAGGTCATCTACATTGATTTTCCCACCTTGTTCCCCAGATAAACCAATAATATCAATTTTATTTAATGATCCCGATAAACTACCGTAAAATCCACCTTTAATATGTCTACCTACTGTAAGTTTAGAAATTGCAGGAAGGATATTAAAGTCATCAGGGTCTAAAGCGTTTAACTCAGCTTCAGAGAAAAAATCCACTGCATTTATTCCAACTGAAATTGCCCATGGATGATTTGCGTCTTGTGCATTAGCTGTACCAAATAGTAACCCGATCAGGGCAACAGCAATTATTTTACTAAGATGTTTCATATTAATATGTATGATTAATTTAAGTGTTATCAATAACAAATGTAATAGGTTAAAATTAACTAACAAAACACTTTGTCTAGAATTTATAAGGTTTGTTTAACTCAAATGCGCTAAACCCTTGTAAATACTAGTGTTAATAAAATTGTGTAACCGTCTACAAATTGTTAATTTTAACTGTACTTCCTGTGTATATTAACAATTTTGCTATGTTCTTAAAGCCAAATCCTGTAAAAATTGCAGCATAATTATCAATTTGTTGTTGGTGCTCTTTTAATTCAATTCCTGTTTTATAGTCGACAATTACAACACTGTTGTCATTTAAAATTTCTACACGATCTGGTCTTAAAATTTCGTTTTTATATACAAAATCACGTTCGTTGTATATCTTATTCTTAGTATTAAAAATATGTTTTAGACATGAATCGTTTAAAATTAATGACACATTTTCTGTAATTTTTTTTAATTGTGTAGGTGTAATATTGCCCTTTAATCTAAATTTTGTTAAAACCTTATCAACATCATTTCTGTCGTAAATTTCGGCCATAAATTCATGAGTGAGTAGGCCTAAAGTCAATGATTCTTCTTGTTCTTTTGATAAAATATTAGTTTTTAAAGCGGGAAATATTTGAAGCTCACTTTTTTTCGTGCAAATAAAAGTGCTTAAATTTTTAATGTTGGAAATATTTTCAATTACAGTTGATGATTTCAAGGGATTTCCATAAAAATATGAGCTTCCATTTATTTCAAATTTATTAGAATGAAGTAAATAGTCTTTAAATAAATTTTGAAAACTGGCTTCGGGATTTTTTTTAGTTTCACTAAAATTACTAATTATAAACAATTGTTCCTTTGCTCTTGTTAGTGCTACATATAGTATATTTAAATTGTCAAGTTCTTGGTATTGTTGTATTTGTTGTGACTGTTTCTGAGTTTTTTTACTATACTGAGAAAAAACTTTTTCATTATAATTCACGTAAGCTTCTTTAAATATACGTGAAAGGTGATCTACCGGTGACCAAACATGATTGGGTTGCGGTTTATATATTTCGGTATCTGCAAAAGGGTAAATGACTACAGGAAACTCTAAACCTTTCGATTTGTGAATGCTCATTATTTGAATGGCATTTTTTCCTTCGGGTACAACAATACTTAAACTATCTTTTTTTGCATTCCAGTGTGTTATAAATTCGCTTATACCAGAATTGTTTTTTTGGGTGAAATCAAACACAAAATCCATAAAAAATTGAAGATTTGAATTTGGTATGCCTTCTAAACCGAAAGCTGTAATTAGTGCTTCAAAAGCTTCATAGATTGATAAATTATCAAACCAATTGATATCTAATTTAATGTGTAATAATGCCAATTCTTTTTCAATTTGTTTGGCATTTAAAGGCATTAAGGTTTGTAAAAAAGTATGTGTTTGTTTTATTTTCAAATGGGAACTTAACACTTTTAAAAATTCCAATTTATTCTTAGTATCATTTTGTGCAATTGAAAAAGAAGCAAAGTTGATAAGCAGCTGCACTTCATTTGAATTTTTAACTAAAAGCACTTCCTGAGATATTACAGGGATTTGATGTTGATTTAAAAATTCTGCAAGAATGACCCCCTCTTTATTTTTTCTAACCAAAATGCAAATCTCTTTATAGGAAAAGCCATTTGCTGTAATTTGCCTAATGTTTTCTAAAACTTTTTCAGGATACAACAGATTTTTTTCTTCTGCATTTAATGCATCAATAAAGTCAAACTGAATATATCCACCCTGCCTTGAATTGCTTTTTTGATCATTTCCTTTAATAAACAACTCTTTATAGTTTTCTAATGAAAAAAAATTGGAGGTATACGTAAAAAAACTATTGTTAAATTCAATAATATTGGAATAACTACGGTAATTAGTGTCAAGCTGAATCGTTGTTTTGTCAGGGTTTGAAAATGGACTTCCAAGATTACTCAAACTCATAAATTGTTCTGCTTTTCCTCCTCTCCATCTGTAGATAGCTTGTTTTGCATCTCCAACTATCGTTACGGTGCCATTTTGCCCCGTTAAATCATTAAGTGATGATACAGCATTATCACTTAATGGAAACAAATTTTGCCATTGCATGACAGAGGTGTCCTGGAATTCATCAATAAAAAAATCTTTGTAACGTTCGCCAAGGCGCTCGTAAATAAAAGGTGTCGGTTGATCCTTTATAGTTTCAAAAATGAGCTTATTAAAGTCTGAAATCAATAGCAGTTGCTTTTCCTTTTTTAATAGATGTAATTCATCATTTAAATTTTTAAGCAGTGACATTTGAATTACATTCTTCAAAATACGTTCTAAGAACTGATTTTCAATAACTAGATTTTTAGTTTTATAAAAAACATCAATAATTTCAGGGCGTAAATTTTCTAACGAATCTTTTACAAACTCACTCTTACTTTTAGCGCAAAGTGGAGCGTGTTCTAAATCTTGTTTCCATTTAGCCTTATCAAAATCTTCGGTAGTATTTTTTATCAGGTTTTTAAAGTGTTTTGGTATGGAACCGCGGGTAAATTCATCAATGACCTCGTGTTGTTTAAATGTTTCTATTAATGCGGATGATAATGCTGTAATTTTATTTTTGTTCGCAGTTAATTTTCCTCTTAGTTCTTTGCTAAAAATTTCAAAATCTTGATGTGAGTAAACACTTAAATTTTTAATATGTTCAATAGCATCTTCTTTAAAAATTATTTGGGCAATTTCAAGTAAGCTTTTTTTAATATTCCAAGGGGCATCATCATTGATTTTTGATTTTGTAAAACCTAGGACAATTTTTGTGATTTGGGGTTCGGTACCAACTTTGTCAATCAAATTATCGACTGCAATTTCTAGCAATTTATTTTGATCAAGTTCAATATCAAAGTTGCTGGAAAGTCCTAAATCATAAGCAAATGTTCGGATTACGGATTGGGTAAACTTATCAATAGTTTGCACGCTAAAAGCGGTGTAATTGTGCAATAAATAATGTAGCGTTTTTCTTGATTTTATGCGTAATGCTTCTTTAGTCAGGTTTAATTCACTAGCAATTTCATCAAACATACTCTTATTGGTTTGGGGGGTAACTTTTTTTGAAAAGCTGTATAAACTATTTAAAATACGTTGTTTCATTTCTGAAACAGCTTTGTTAGTAAATGTAACAGCGAGTATTTGTTTGTATCTATTTTTGCTAGGATTTGATAAAATTTTAATTAAATAGCTTTTTACAATAGTGTATGTTTTTCCTGATCCTGCAGCAGCATCATAAACAGTAAAAGCGGCAGTATTTTGCATAAAAAAAATTTTACGAGTTTGGTAAGAGTAACCAAAGTTATTTATTATTTGTAATTTTTTGAAGTTGAAGTAAAAATAAAAGACTGTTCAGAGTTTGAACAGCCTTTTTTTTTGCTAACTAAGTTATTTGTTAGTTGTTATACAGTAAATAAAAATACTATTATCGACATTTTTTTGAGCAGTGATCAAAAACCTAGTTAAGCGATACAACTTTTATTATGTTGAGCTTTTGTTGTATACAAAAATAATAAATTTCATGTGTAAATATATAACCTAAATCGTTATAGTCAACGTTTTCATTCAAATAACTTACGTGTGGTTCATTTTTATCGCTGAAAAACACATATGTAAATCATTTGTGGTATAATTTTAAACTTTTTGTGGCATTAACATATCTTTATTATAGTGACTTTTGCGTATCATTGGGGTCAAATAATGTACTTATGAAAGTTTATAGCATAATACTCGTTGTAATGACGTGTATGTTGGGAATTGTTTCTTGCAAAAAAGAAAACAAAAAAGGTTTAATTGAAAATGAAAAAACAAAACCAGCAAAACCATTATACGAAGCAAACTGGAAGTCTATAAAAAAGCATTACAAAGATCCTGCTTGGTTTAATGAACAAAAATTTGGAGTTTTTATTCATTGGGGAGCTTATGCGGTGCCTGCGTTTGGTTCTGAATGGTATCCGCGTCATATGTACATGGATACAGCAAACTTTTCAGCTCAACTCAATCCTGGAAAACTAGGGCCTACTAAAGAATATTTGCATCATAAAAAGACTTACGGTGATCAAAAAGAGTTTGGTTATAAAGATTTTATACCCATGTTTAAAGCCGAAAAATTTAATGCAGATGAATGGATTGATCTATTTAAAGCGGCTGGAGCAAAGTATGTAGTGCCTGTTGCTGATCACCACGATGGATTTGCTATGTATGCTTCCAACACAACTCGTTGGAATGCTAAAAATATGGGTCCTAAGCGTGATGTTTTAGGGGAATTGTTTAAAGCTGGACGAAGCAAAGGTTTAATTATGGGGGCATCATCCCATTATGCTTTCAACTGGTCCTTTTATAATAAAAAAGACCATTTTGACACCACTAATCCTGAGTATGCTGATCTATATTCTGCTAAAGGTAAAAATATAAATGAACCTGTTTCTGAGGAATTTAAAAAGAAATGGTGGTTGCGTACCATTGATTTAATTGATAATTATCAACCAGATATTTTATGGTTCGACTTTATGTTGGATAGGCCAGCATTTAAGGAGTATCGTCCAAAAATTGCAGCATATTACTATAATAAAGGAATAGAATGGGGCAAAGAAGTTGTACTTCAGGACAAAAACTTTGATCATGAAGCATTTCCTGAAGGTACAGTAATTTATGATTTGGAGCGAGGGAAGCTGCCTGGCATCCGAAAGTTGCCTTGGCAAACGGATACGTCCATTGGTAAAAACTCGTGGTGCTATGTTTCCAATTGGGAATCGAAGGATACCAATCAATTGATTGATGATTTAGTGGATATTGTTTCAAAAAATGGAAATTTACTACTCAACGTCGGACCAAAGGCAGATGGTTCAATTCCAGATGATCAAAAGAAAATTTTATTAGAAATGGGCGATTGGCTTAAAGTTAATGGTGCGGCTATCTATGGAACAAAATATTGGAAAACCTTTGGTGAGGGCCCAACTGAAGTTGAAAAAGGACATCATTCTGAAGGGAAAAATAAAGCATTTTCGGGGCAAGATATTCGCTTTACGCAAAAAGGAGATAAACTGTATGCTATTATGATGGCGTGGCCAAAAAATGGTAGCGTTATTATTAATTCTTTAGGTTCTTCTAATGTGTTTGCTAAAGGGATAAGTATAAAAAGTGTGCGCTTATTGGGCAGCGATGCTAACGTAGCATTCAAACAAAATCCTGATGGATTATCAATTACTAATTTAGGCACTAAATCAGGAGATTTTGCACATGTATTAGAAATTACTCGATAACTAAAAACTTTAAAATGTAATGACAATTCTAAATTTAAATTACTCATACAAAGTTTAGGATTTTTTATTTGGACAATCAAAAAAATTGCTTAGCCTATGCTAAAGGGTTGTTTTATTGCTAGGGTATTATGCAACAAAGAATCCTTTTAAATGAAAATTATTAGTTAGCAATAGGCAGTACAATGTTATGTAGCTGAAAAAGAAATTATTTTAAGTTTTGTTCTCGGTAAAACGTGCTTCTCAAATGGAGTGCGTTTTTCTAATTTAGCGAAAACTTATGTCGGTTCTAATTTTAAGTATCTAACATTAAATTATTCATTTTAAATAATTTAATGTTAGATACGGTATTAATACATCAAAATAAAGTATAAACAAATTTCAAAATGAAATATATAGTTTGTGAACAGCCAGGCGATTTTCAATTAAAAGAAAAGGAAATGCCAGTACGTAAAGATGATGAGGCTTTACTAAAAGTTAAAAAGGTGGGGATTTGCGGTACTGATATACATGCCTTTTCAGGGAATCAGGCTTTTTTTACCTATCCAAGAATTTTAGGACATGAATTAGCTTCCGAAATCGCGGATATTGGAGCTAATAGCTATGGGCTAAAAAAAGGTGATAAAGTAGTCATTATGCCTTACATAAGTTGTGGAAAATGTATTGCTTGCCGAAATGGAAAAACAAATTGCTGTACTAATATTAGCGTTTTAGGGGTGCATTCCGATGGTGGAATGCAAGATTATATTACGGTGAGGCAGGATTTATTACTCCCTGCAAATAATTTATCGTATGATCAAATGGTCATTGTTGAACCTTTAGCTATTGGAGCGCACGCTATCCGTAGAGCAGCTGTACATTCCAATGAAATTGTAGTGGTTGTAGGTTGTGGTCCTATAGGTATAGGCATGATAAAGCTTGCTCAAATTGCTGGTGCAAAAGTAATTGCATTGGATGTAAATGATGACAGGTTGGCTTATGCAAAAAATCAAATAGGAGCGGATTACTGCATTAATGTTTCCAATGATCCGCAAAGTAAAATCGCCGAAATAACTAATGGTGATATGGCTACGGCAGTATTTGATGCTACAGGCTTTAAAGGAGCGTTAGAAAAAGGAGTTGATTACATGGCACACGGCGGTAGGTATGTGCTGGTAGGGCTTTCAAAAGATGATTTGATGTTTACGCATCCAAAAATTCACGCCAAGGAAACTACGCTAATGTGCAGCCGTAACGCTACTAAAAGAGATTTTGAACACGTTATTAATGTATTGGATCAGTTTCCAACAGCTTCTTTTATAACCCATAATGTGTCTTTTGCTGAAATGATTGCTAATTTTAATAGTTGGACAAAACCTGAAACAGGTGTAATTAAAGCGACTGTAGATTTTTAAATCGAATTAATTTTCGGAAATTTGCCAAGGTTTTTTTAAAACAGCAATTACACATTAAGAAATTTGAAAGCATCAAAGTAGTGCTTCAAAGTGTTCTTAAGTAGCCAACTATTTTTATGATGCATAAAATAATAACATTCGGTGAAATTTTAGGAAGATTTTCACCGCCTAACAATCTTCGTTTTAGTCAGGCAACCTCATTTGAGGTTATTTATGGTGGGGGCGAATTTAATGTAGCAGCTTCATTAGCTAATTATGGTGCTAATGCAGAATTTGTAACCGCAATACCAGTTAATGCTATTGGGGATTGTGCCATGAATACAATCCGAAGTTTCGGAGTGGGACACAAACATATTTTGCGTCAAGGGAAACGTTTAGGGCTTTATTTTTTAGAAAATGGTGCCTCAGGCAGAAACAGCGCAGTGGTTTATGACAGGGATGATTCCGCAATATCTCAAATAAAAAAGGGAGATATTGATTGGGATGTGGTATTAAATGGCGCTACTTGGTTTCACTGGAGTGGAATTACTCCGGCACTATCTGAAAATGCAGCTGAGGTTTGTTTAGAAGGGATCAAAGCCGCGCATGCTAAAGGCTTAACTATTTCAACAGATTTAAACTACCGCAAAAAATTGTGGAATTACGGTAAAACTCCAAAGGAAGTTATGCCTGAACTGTTAAGTTATAGTAACGTTATTTTAGGTGATGTTGATACCGCATTATTTATGTTAGGTAAAGAAAAACTTGACCCTGATTATACGGTTGATTTGGAAGCGAAAAAAGTATTTGCTAAAGTTTTTGAATTGCTTCCCAATCTGCAAACTATGGCAATGACTTACCGAAATTCATTAAATGCTTCGCATCAAATCATCGGGGGGCTACTTTATAATAAAGGTGAAATGTACCGCGCACGTTTAAATGAAATTACCCCCGTAGTGGATCGTGTTGGTACAGGTGATGCCTTTATGGGCGGATTAATATATAGCTTAACTGAGTATACTAATGATCTGGAAAAAGCTATTGCATTTGCTACTGGAGCTTGTGTTATCAAGCACACTATTTTTGGAGATGTAAATAGAGCGTCCAAAGAGGAAGTGTTGAACTTTATTTCCAGTGATGGTTCAGCAAAAGTAGATCGTTAAATGACTAAATTCTCCGTAAGGGGGCAACAAGTAATTAAAATAGACTATTGGTAATACCAATAACTAAAAAAAGTATAAAATGGCACAATTTTCAAGAATCGAGGTAGCACAAGTAATGAAGGAAACAGGAATGGTACCTTTATTTTATCATCCTGACGTTGAATTAGGAAAAAAAGTTTTAAAAGCATGTTACGATGGTGGAGCACGTTTATTGGAATTTACAGCTCGTGGTGATTTTGCTCATGAAGTTTTTGCGGAGTTAACCAAATATGCAATTGCTGAATTGCCAGGGATGATTATGGGAGTAGGATCGGTAACCGATGCTGTAGCAGCCTCAATGTACATGTCTTTAGGTGCCAATTTTATTGTAACACCAGTATTGCGAGAGGATATAGCTATGGTGTGTAACCGACGCAAAGTAGCTTGGAATCCTGGTTGTGGGACATTGTCAGAAATAGCTAAAGCAGAAGAATTAGGTTGCGAAATTGTAAAACTGTTTCCAGGAAATTTATACGGTCCTAAATTTGTAAAAGGAATTGTTGGGCCTCAACCATGGACCTCAATTATGCCAACAGGTGGTGTTACCACGGAAGCGTCAAACTTACAAGATTGGTTTGATGCAGGAGTAACTTGTGTTGGTATGGGATCGCAATTAATCAGTAAAAAAATATTAGCTGATCGCGATTTTGATGGTTTACAAAAAACGGTGGCACAAACATTAGCAACTATTAAAAAAGTAAGGGGATAAACAGTCTTGCTCAAATAAAATTAAATAATGTCAGCATCTTACGCGCAAATTGACCCCAAGGACAATATTATTGTGGCAATAAACGAATTGCCAAAACATCAGCGTATTGACATTGCAGGTAAAACATTTTACTTAAAAGAAGCTATCCAACAAAAACATAAGTTTGCGTTGGATAGTTTTAAAATAGGAGCTTCTATTTATATGTACGGAGTTTTGGTAGGTAAAGCTGTAATGCCCATTGCTCAAGGTGAAGCCATTACTGCGGCAAATGTAAAACACGCTTCATCTGTATACCAAACCAGTAAAGAAAAATACACTTGGACGCCTCCCAATAGTTCAAAATTTGCGAATACAACATTTAATGGATTTCACCGTAAGGATGGTAGTGTTGGAACGCGTAATTATTGGTTGGTTATTCCGTTAACATTTTGCGAAAATAGAAATGTTGATGTGCTTGAAGGGGCATTGCTAGATGCCTTGGGCTACAGTACGACAAAAGATTTTGCTGTAAATACAAACGCATTAATTGAAAAATATAAAACAGGTGCTTCCGCAGAAGATATATTAAGCACCACTATTATTGAAACAAAAGAAGAAATTCATAGAAACAGAATTTTTCCGAATGTTGATGGAATTAAGTTTTTAAAGCACGATGGTGGTTGTGGAGGAACCAGGCAAGATGCCGAAACACTTTGTAATTTATTGGCAGGATATATTACGAATTCAAATGTAGCTGGAGCTACTATTTTTAGTTTGGGCTGCCAAAACGCGCAAATTGAAATGCTAAAAAAAGCGATAGCAAGTCGTAATACCAACTGTAAAAAGCCAATTTTTTATTTTGAACAACAACAAAGCAAAAGTGAACGTCATTTTATACAAGATGCGGTAAGGCATACTTTTACAGGTTTAATGGAAGCCAATAAGGTAGTGCGGGCACCTGCACCACTTAGTAAATTAATTTTAGGGTTGGAGTGTGGTGGTTCCGATGGTTTTTCGGGAATTTCTGCAAATCCAGCTTTAGGATATGCTTCTGACCTGTTAGTTGCTTTGGGAGGTACACCTGTACTGTCTGAATTTCCGGAACTCAACGGTGTGGAACAAGAAATTGTGAATCGGTGTGAGCAACGTACAGATGCCGATAAGTTTACCTCCATTATGAAAACCTACGGGCAGCGGGCTATTGAGGCAGGATCAGGATTCGAAAACAACCCATCGCCAGGAAATATTAAGGATGGGCTCATTACCGATGCCATGAAATCAGCGGGAGCGGCAAAAAAAGGAGGGACTTCTCCTATTGTTTCGGTACTGGATTATACCGAAAAAATAGAAAAACCAGGGTTAAATTTACTCTGCACCCCAGGTAATGATGTGGAAAGTACTACCGGCCTTGCGGGTAGTGGCTGTAATATGATTGTTTTTACTACAGGTTTAGGGACCCCTACAGGAAACTCAATTACGCCAGTTTTAAAAATGTCAAGCAATACCGCGTTATATGAAAGCATGCATGATATTATTGATCTTAATGCGGGGACAGTCATTAGCGGCGAAGAAACTATTCCAACGATGGGTGAAAAAGTATTGGAATACATTATCAAAACAGCTAATGGCACAATACAGGCCAAGGCAGATGTCAAAGGTCAAAACGATTTTATTCCCTGGAAAAGAGGGGTGTCACTATAGACTAGTTGTGGGTTGGTAGTTGGGAAATACGAGATTTTTTTGAATTCAAAAAAAATGATTAATCTAACAACCAACAACCAACAACTCCCAACTGACAACTGACAACTCAAAACCGACAACTCACAATTGATATGAAAATAGTAAACAGAACCACAACAAATAAGCCAGTTCAATACCCAGAGCGTGTACTTCAATTTGGAGGCGGAAATTTTTTGCGAGCTTTTTGTGACTGGATGTTTCATGTATTAAATACCGAAACAGATTTTAACGGAAGTGTTGTTGTGGTTAAACCCACGGAGCGCGGAGATTATTCGGAATTAAGAGCGCAAGAAGGGTTGTTTCATGTGGCTTTGGATGGTATTCGTAATGGGGCGTTAGTGTCCGAAGTAACTTTAGTTGAATCTGTTAGTAGGGTAGTGCATCCTTATTTGGAGTGGAACACATTTCTGGCAACAGCTGAACAACCTGAAATGCGTTTTGTGGTATCAAATACCACAGAAGCTGGCATCAAATTTTCCGCTACGGATAATTTTTCCGATACGCCACCACATGAATTTCCTGCAAAGTTGACTTTGTGGTTATATCACAGGTTTAATTTTTTTAATGGAGCAGCTGATAAAGGATGCGTTTTGCTGCCGTGTGAATTAATTGAAAATAATGGAGATGCTTTACGCAAAACAATTTTGGCGTATGCATCAAAATGGAATTTGGGTTTTGATTTTCAGGACTGGGTTACAGAACATAATCATTTTTGTAGCACTCTAGTGGATCGAATTGTTTCAGGATTCCCTAAAGAACGTGCTACTGAAATTTATAAAAAAGTAGGTTATGATGATGCTTTATTAGTCGCTGGTGAGGAATATCATAGCTGGATAATTAAAGCTCCTGGCTTTATTCAAAAAGAACTACCCTTTTTAAAAACCCGTTTAAACGTACAGTTTGTTGATGATTTATCATTGTATCGAAAATTAAAAGTGCGTATTTTAAATGGAGCCCATACCTCATTAGTGCCCGTTGCTTATTTGGCAGGTTTGCGTACAGTTAAAGAGGCTATGGATAATAAAATGGTGGCAGCTCATGTTACGGAATTACTTTCTGCGGAAGTAAAACCTACATTGTCTCATTTTTCAGCGCAAGAAGTTGATGTTTTTATTAAAGCAGTTACGGATCGTTTTAAAAATCCAACCTTAAAACATTTTCTTATTGATATTTCATTAAACAGTACGGCTAAGTTTAAAGCTCGTTTGTTGCCGGCTTTTATTGATTATGTTAAAATTCATAACACCTTTCCTAAACGTATCGCTTTTTCATTGGCGAGTCTGATACAGTTTTACAAGGGGGTTTTTAACGGTGAAAAGATTGCAGTAAATGATGACAAAGAGGTGTTGAATTATTTTACTTTTGAGTGGGATAAAGTCGACTCTGGAGAACAAACCATAAATGAATTAGTTACTAATATATTATCCAACGAAGTTATTTTTGGTCAAAACTTAACCCAGTATTTAGGTTTAGTTGTTTTTATTGAAAATATATTAGAAAACATTGAAAATACAGGAATTAGTAATCTTTTAAGTAATGTTGAACAATTTTCCTAACAATATGAGGTAGCAAAATAAACATAAGAAGCAGCAAGTTTGTGGGAATTATAGCATTTTTGAAGTACATTATTAACCCCTATTTGTTCTTTAATCAGGTTTATGAAAATAGATTCTCATCAACATTTTTGGCATTACTGCGAAGTAAAACACAGTTGGATAAACGATCAGATGTCAGCAATTAAAAAGAATTTTTTACCTAGTGATTTGCAGTGGGAATTGAGTGATAAAGGAATTGACGGTTGTGTAGCTGTTCAAGCAGATCAGCATGAATCAGAAACAAATTTTTTAGTAGCCGAGTCAAAAAAACACGATTTTATAAAAGGTGTTGTGGGTTGGGTAGATTTAAGAGCCAAAAATATAGAGCGTCGCTTAGCGCACTATACAAAAGAAAAAATAATAAAAGGATTTCGGCATGTAGTGCAGGATGAGCCCCACGTGGATTTTATGATGTGGTCAAATTTTCAAAATGGAATTGGTAAATTAGAAAAGTATAATTTTACTTATGACATTTTAATTTATCCTTCGCAATTACATGCTGCATTGTATACTGTAGATAAGCACCCAAACCAAAAATTTGTCATTGATCACATTGCCAAGCCCAACATCAAGGAAGGGCAAATGGAAGATTGGAAAAAAGGGATGAAAGAGATTGCTGCGCATGAAAATGTAAGCTGTAAGCTTTCTGGTATGGTTACTGAAGCCGATTGGAAGGATTGGAATCAGGAAGATTTTGTGCCCTATTTGGATAATGTGATGGAATTGTTTGGAGTTGATCGGGTAATGTATGGGTCGGATTGGCCAGTTTCACTAATCGAATGGACCTACGGCGAAGTAAAAGGAATTATTGATACGTATACTGAAAATTTTTCTGCACACGAAAAAGAAAAAATTTATGGTAAAAATGCCATAGATTTTTATAATTTGTGATCAAAAACAAATTGGAGTTGCATGCCTTCTTTTTTAAAATTGCGCTAAAATAATTGAGGTTTTTGCTGCATTGGCTATTAGATTAGTAGTCGATGCTTGTATTTAATTTTAGTTCAAGTTAAAGTAAATAGCCCAAAAGTTTTTTTGCTAATTTTTGAATGAAGGATACACATATTAACCAAGGCTATTGAATAATCAGTGAATAGCTCAAAGCACACGGCTTAATGGATTTAAAACTAAAAGATAAAGTAGTAGTTGTTACAGGTGCTGCAGGATTAAAAGGGAGTATTGGCGAAACTATAGTACAGGCGTTAGCCAACGAGGGTGCTATTCCCGTTATAGTATGCAGAAACGATCGTGGTTTTGGATACGAAAAGGAACTAAAGGAGCGTGGGATTGATGCTTTGTTTGTAAAAACAGACCTTTCAGACCATAATCAAATAAAAAAAGCAGCCGAAAGTATCAAAAACAAATACGGAAAAATTGATGCATTAATAAATAATGTAGGGGTAAATGACGGCGCAGGATTGGATGCTTCAGTTGATGATTTTATGTATTCATTAAAGTTGAATATGGTCAGTTTTTTTGCAATGACTAAGTTTTGCCTACCTATGCTAAAAAAGGCAAAGGGGACTATTTTAAATATTGGCTCAAAAGTAGCGCTTACTGGTCAAGGTGGAACTTCGGGCTACGCGGCATCCAAAGGAGGAGTTTTGGGGCTTACCCGGGAATGGGCTGTTGATCTTATTAAATTTGGTATCCGCTCAAATGCCATTATCATTGCCGAAAGCTGGACACCTGCTTACAAAGCATGGATTGAAACACTGGATAATGGCGAAGAAAAATTAAAATCTATAGTAAAAAAGATTCCTTTTGAAAACAGAATGACCACGCCGCAAGAAATAGCTGATCAGTGTTTGTTTACTATTTCTGAAAAATCATCGCACACCACGGGACAATTTATAATTGTTGATGGTGGATACGTGCATTTGGATAGGTCATTACTTACTGAATAAGTATTTAAATCAATTCGCTTAGATTAAAGGTATTTGTTAATTTGAAATATTAGCATGACTTTAGAGAGATAGTAAGATGTTACGCTGAAAAGAATAAATAGGGGCAATGTAATGTGTAAGTGTTACATTTAATTACCTTACATTAAGTAGAAAAACAGCATTGCTTAAAATAAAATTTATGGAAAACACTAAAAAAGCACCAATTGTTAGTAAAGAGTTGTTGTTTCCTTTTGTCATTATTACCTCTTTATTCGCCTTATGGGGTTTTGCCAATGATGTTACAAACCCAATGGTAACCGCGTTTAAAAAAGTAATGCCTGAGCTAAGTTGGTTTCAGGCGTATTTAGTACAATTTGCATTCTATTTTGGATATGGTTGTATGGCCATTCCTGCGGCACTATTCATAAAAAAATTCAGTTACAAATCTGGTATTTTGCTAGGATTAATCTTGTATGCTTTAGGAGCGTTTTTGTTTTATCCTGCAGCTATTTTTGAAGAATATACGTTTTTCTTAATCTCATTATATGTTATTACCTGTGGATTGGCATTATTAGAAACTACATCTAACCCATTAGTGTTATCACTAGGGGCTAAGGAAACAGCCACGCAACGTTTAAATTTAGCACAATCGTTTAATCCTATTGGATCAATTTCAGGAATGATGATAGCACAATTTGTGGTGTTAAGTCAAATTAAATCTGCAGATTACAATGATACCTCTTATGCCGCTTTAGATACAGCAACAAAAGCAGCTATTAAAACTGAGGATTTAAGTATTATAAGTTATCCTTATATAGGTATCGGTATAGTGGTGCTTATTATTTTAGTAATTATTGCATTTACAAAAATTCCTACTACGCAAAAAATAGTCTCTTTGACCTATAAAGAATCTATAAAAAAGATTTTTGCGCGCAAAGTATTTTTTCCTGGAGTAATCGCTCAAATGTTTTACGTGGGGGCACAAATTATGTGTTGGACAGCTATTTATCAGTATGTGCAATATTTAAATGAGTCGGCAGGAACTCATTTAAATGCTACTTACATGAATATAACGGCTATGGGAATCTTTTTAGGGGGGCGTTTTTTAGGTACAGCTTTACTTAGCAAACTTAAAGCGCCCAAGTTACTGTCTTTATTTGCCATTTTAGCTATGGTTTGCTGTATGGGAGCTATTATGTTACCTGGTATGCCGGGATTAATATCGTTAATTTGCATTTCATTATTTATGTCCATAATGTTTCCCACTATTTACGGAATCGCACTGAAGGATATGGGAGATGAAGCAAAAGTTGGATCGGCATTTTTAGTAATGGCTATTGTAGGTGGTGCTATATTTCCACCAATACAAGGGTTAATTATTGATATAGGAGGAACTAATTTGGCAGATACGCTGATTGCCGGTGTGCCAGAAGTGAAATTTTCGTTTATCATGCCTTTATTATGCATCTCAGTAGTGGCAGTATATGGTTTTTACGCTTCAAAATTTGAAAACTAATAGTTACAATGATGAAAACAAAAAGATATTGCTTGACCTGCGATTTAAAAGATGATCCAAAATTAATTGCTGAATATAAAGAATACCACGCTGCTGGTAAGGCTTGGCCTGAGATTACCTCTAGTATTAAAAATGCAGGGATTGTAGATATGCAAATTTACCTTTCGGGTAATCGGATGTTCATGATTATGGAATGCGATCATACGTTTGATCCTAATAAAAAAGCTGAAATGGATGCTGCCAACCCAAAAGTGCAAGAATGGGAGCAATTAATGTGGAATTACCAACAAAGTTTACCTTGGGCTAAAAATGGAGAAAAATGGCTTGAAATGGAAAAAATCTTTCAATTAGCATAGTAATTCTGTTGCTCATTCCGTATCAATCGGGGGGTAAAAATTGGTTTGAATTTCTTTTTTTTAACTTTCAAACGATTTAAAATTTCTTTTAATGTGTTGGTTAACTATAATTTGTGTTTATTGCCGATTTGTTTATGTTAAAATTCTTTTTGGAACATAATAATTTGTTTTTTGAATTTAATTTAGAAGACATTTAATTTGAAAATTAGTTGGTTATACTAGTTCAGGTTGTGTGTACTAAACATATAAATTATATCAAAATAAATAATTATGGAAGAATTATTACTCAAAACCAAAAGAAGAAACAACCAAAAATTAAGCTTAAAAAAAGTAGCAATTGGTTCAACGTTTGATATTTTTCAGTGGAAAAAACCATCAGCAACTACCAACGAGTATGAAATTAGTATTAACGGCAAAAAGTCAATCAAAAAAAGCGATTCTTCTTTGGTGCTTTTTTCCTGTCCGAAAAGTAATTTTAATGAGGGCGAAAATAAAATTTCAGTAAAGGTATTGTCAGGAAATAAACAAAACGTAACTGATGAACTAAAATTTAATTATTCTTTTTTAGGGTAATTTTGAAAAAATGAATACCAGTTTTTAATAAAATGTAAAACTAAATTACTAGTTAACTTTGTTTTATTATATAGTGTTATAGATTTAGCGACACTATTTCAAAACACAGATAGCTATAAATATAGTTTAAAAAACATTATTATTGATAAAATGGTATTGGAATCCAATTCTAATTTAAGGCGTTATAGTCTTATTTTTAATTGGATTCTTTTTTATGTGCTTAAATTCAGCTAAAGCAGTAAATGGTGTAAAACGCGCCGTTCCGAGTAATTACATTTTAATAATCTTTATGTTTGATATAGTTTTAGCCGGACTGTAATTATGTTTCGCATTGAATTTTAGTTAAAAATGAACCATTTAAACGGAAAATTAGCGTTTGAATAGTTAATTATTTATTTTAAAAAGGATATACGTTCTGGTTGAGGTTAAGTATAGCGCATGTATGTTATTCGAAAAATTAAGAATGTAGGTTTGCTTGCAATTAGCTGATAGAATTGATTGCTGTAATTCCTCCTGTTAAATTCAACAAGGTTTTTGGGTATTTGTTTTTCAATAATAATTCGATAGCTGCGGCACTTCTTTTACCTGAAAGACACATCACCACCAATACTTTTGAATTAGGAATTTCTCCCATACGTTTATCTAATTCGTCTAAAGGGATGTGTTGTCCGCCAATATTTTCGTCCTCATACTCGTGATAAGTACGCACGTCTAATAAATGGTAGTTCTCTTTATTTTTTAAATAAGCTTCCGCAGAAATTGTATTCATGTCATTCGTATTGCTTACACCACAAAAGAATTCATAATTACTTTCTAAGGTGGTGATTTTTATATCCTTATTTTTTTGGAAATGAAGTAGTTGTTGTTGTAAGCTTAAGGCATCAAAGTATAATAGTTTATCAACTAAAGGCGTACCGATACTTACAATTAATTTAATTGTTTCATTGGCTTGTAAACTTCCAATAATACCTGGGAGTACGCCTAATACACCCACATCGGAACAATTTGGTACCGAGTTGGGGGCAGGAGGTGTGGGGAACAAACAACGATAGGTTCCGCTGCCCTTGTAATTAAAAACACTTACTTGTCCTTGGAATTTAAAAATAGATCCAAAAACTAAAGGTTTATTAGCTAAAACACAAGCGTCATTGACTAAATAACGCGTAGGGAAGTTATCTGTGCCATCAACAATAATATCAAATTGGTTAAATAAACCAACGGCATTTTCGGTAGTTAAAAAAATATTGAATACCTCAAATTTTACAAATGGGTTTAATTTTGATAAGCGATCTACTGCCGAAGCGGCTTTAAATTGACCCACATCATCTGTAGTGTATAAAATTTGACGCTGTAAATTACTTTGATCTACTTTGTCACCATCAATAATACCAATGGTGCCTACGCCAGCAGCAGTCAAGTATTGCAGTACTGGGCAACCTAAACCTCCAGCACCAATAACAAGTACTTTGGCTTGTTTTAGTTTTAGCTGACCTTCCATTCCTATTTGATCCAATATCAGATGGCGATGGTATTGGTTTCGTTCATTAGAGTTTAGAGTTGTCGATTGTCGGTTGTCGGTCATTTTAGTGTATTCTTTTATGTGTTATCTGATTGCTGAAACCATTTTATTTTAGCGAAATGATTCCCAGTCTTTCCAAACTACTTCAAAACCTTGGTTTTTTAGCATATCTGCAATTTCTTCGGTTGGACGTTCATCGGATATTTCAAATTGTTCCAAACTTTGGGGTTCTACCACATAGCCACCAGGATTCGTTTTAGATTCGGCACTAATAGAAGTGATTCCTAATTTAACTACATTGTTCCTAAATACTTCACTTTCTCTGGTAGACATGGACAGTTCCACATCTTCATCCAATAAACGAAAAGCACAAATGGCTTGAACCAAATCAGGATCTGTCATTTCAACTTTAGGTTCTAATCCACCACTATGTGGACGTAACCTAGGAAAAGAAATGGAATATTTAGTTTTCCAATAGGTTTTTTGTAAATATTGTAAATGCAATGCCGTAAAAAAACTATCAGTACGCCAATCCTCTAAACCAAATAAAGCACCTAAGCCTATTTTGTGTACGCCTGCTTTTCCAAGTCTATCGGGGGTTTCTAGACGGTAATAAAAATTACTCTTTTTTCCTTTCGGGTGGTGTTTTTTGTATTCGTCTTTATGATAGGTTTCTTGATATACTAAAACTGCGTATAGTCCGCTATCAACTAAAGTTTCATAATCGGGCTGATCCAAAGGTTGTACCTCAATAGTAATATTACTAAAATGCTGTTGTATTAACTCAATAGCGTGTTTAATGTATGAAACTCCTACGGTTTTATTAGCCTCACCAGTAACTAGTAATATGTGGTCGTAACCTTTTAACTTTAGGAATTCAACTTCCTTTAAAATTTCAGTATCTGTAAGTGTTCGACGTGCAATTTTATTGGTCATACTAAATCCGCAGTACGTGCAAATATTTTGACACTCGTTACTCAAATACATAGGAACATACATTTGCATGGTATTCCCAAAACGTTTTTTGGTCAACTGACTGCTCAACTGAGCCATTTGTTCCAAATAAGGCCTTGCAGCTGGCGAAATTAAGGCCTTAAAGTCCTCAATGTCACGTTTTGAATTTGCTAATGCGCGTTCTACATCAGCGGCTGTTTTAGCGTAGATCTCACTAGTGATTTGATTCCAATTATATTGATCGAATGTGGCTTTAAAGTTATTTGCTGTTGGCTGTTGGCTGTTAGCTTTTTTCTCTAAAGAAATCCTACTTTTTAACATGTCAATTTTTGTAAAACTCATACCTGTAGAAATCTTTAAAAATTGCTTCTAATTTTAGATTGTAATGAATTCAACATTTTTCGTATTGAAATAAGTACTGCATCTAATTTTTCAAACTCTTCTTTTGTGATATAATTTAAATCTTTTGAAACTTCAAGTAAATAGTTTGATTCAGCAGCTGAACCAGACGCTATATTTAGAAAATTAGCGAATTCTTTATCCGAATGTCTTCCTGCTCCTTCTGAAATATTTGTTGGAACAGAAAGCATCGCTCTTCTCAATTGAGAAGTTAGTCCGTAAACTTCTTCCTTAGGGAATTTTTTAGTGACCCTATATACATCCAATGTTAATTTATGAGACTGTTCCCACACATTATATTTCTTATAATCTCTCATTTTATATTGATTGCAATGTTTATATTTTTAAAAATTAATCCAACGGCTAATAGCCAAAAGCAAACAGCTATTAACTCAAAAAACTCGTTAATGGACTACTCGCCTCGGCATGTTGCTTTACGGGAGCTAATTTAGCTTCGTAAGCCATTCTTCCTGCCTGGACAGCCATTTTAAAAGCTTTTGCCATTTCAACTGGGTTTTGCGAAACTGCGATAGCGGTATTTACTAAAACCGCATCAGCACCCAGTTCCATAGCATATGCAGCGTGTGAAGGGGCACCAATACCAGCATCAACTACTACAGGTACATTACTCTGGTCAATAATAATTTCTAAAAAATCCTGTGTTTTTAATCCTTTATTACTGCCAATTGGTGCTCCCAAAGGCATTACACATTGAGTGCCTACTTCCTCTAAGCGTTTACATAACACAGGGTCGGCATGTATATAAGGCATGACTATAAAACCTAACTTAATCAATTCCTCGGCGGCTTTTAATGTTTCAATAGGATCGGGTAATAAATATTTAGGATCGGGATGAATTTCCAATTTTATCCAATTGGTTTCTAAAGCTTCACGAGCCATTTGCGCTGCAAAAACAGCTTCTTTAGCATCTCTAACTCCTGAAGTGTTAGGCAACAAATTAATATGCTGATGCTTCAAATGAGTTAAAATATCATCCTGTTCATTGCTAACCTCAACTCTTTTTAAAGCTACAGTAACTAATTCACTTTCCGAAGCTACTAAAGCTTCTTCCATTAAAACTGATGAACTAAATTTCCCTGTTCCTGTAAACAAGCGAGAGGTGAATTCTTTATTTGCTATTTTTAATTTCATATTTCTAGCTGTTGGCTAATAGCTAATTGCTAAAAGTTTGTTCTATTTGTTCTATTCTTTGTTTTAACTCTAATTCACTTTCTCCAGTTAATAAACCAGAAACAGCAATATTAGATAATCCTGTTTTTGATAATTCTGGAAGGTCGCTTAATGTGATTCCTCCAATACCTACTACAGGCAATTGGAAACCTTTCAAAACAATCTGATTTACAATTTCAGAATATCCTTTCGCTCCTAAAATAGGGCTTAACTTATCCTTTGTTGTTGTAAATCTAAATGGCCCTAAACCAATATAATCTACTCCATCTTCAATATGCTGCAAACAATCCTCAAGTGTGTTTGCTGTTCCTCCAATAATTGCTTCTTCCCCTAATTGTTTTCTAACTTCTTTAGGGTTTGTATCTGTTAATCCAACGTGTACTCCATCGGCACCTGATTCTCCTGCAACTCCTATATTATCATTAATAATTAAAACCGCTCCATAGGTATCACATATTTTTCGCGCTTCTTTTGCTGCATTTAAATAATCCAGTAATTCAACATTTTTTAGACGTAATTGCACCCATTTACATCCCGATTTGCAAACTGCTTCTATATTTTGTAAATGCTCAGTGATGGTTTTTCCTTGGGAGATATACTGAAGGTAGGTTTTAGGTAAATTCATAGTAATAAGAAGTTAAGAAGTCAGGAGTTAAGAAGTTATGGAGTTAACAATTGCTTTGCAATAGGCATTTAGTAATTTGCTTACTTCAATCAAAAGAACCTTTTCATTATCAATCGTGTTCTTGTAATTTAAATCTTGGGTTAAAATCAAAAAATAACGACATTCTTCTAAAGAGCCTTGTGCGATATTAAAGAATCTAAGCTTGTCTTTCAGTCCTTTCTTTTTATATCCTTCTGCAATATTTGCAGCAATCGAGGTAACCGCTCTTCTAAATTGAATCGTTAATCCATAAGTCTCTTCTTTAGGAAAACCTTTAGTCATAGTGTATACACATAAAACAAATTGATGCGCTTTTTGCCACACTAATAAATCTTCAAAAGATTGACTTTTTTTCATACTTAACTTCTTTCTTCTTAACTTCTATTTTACAGCTTAACTCCTTAACTCCTGACTTCTTAACTCCTCACTTCTCAACTCCAATTTCAGCCTCTCAAATTAAAATCTAAAATTCCCTAATAGCTCTTTATTACTTCCCAAATATTTTTCTGTAAATCGCTTAGCGCGAAAGCAGCTTTTTAACAATGGAAAACCAAGGTTCAGATAAGCAGCCATAGCACTTGATAATACGCAACCGCTACCGTGTTTTGGGTAAACAGGATGGTATTTGGGGTTTATTGGATATTTTTCACCTTGTTTGGTGTATAAATAATCTTTTCCTTTTTCGGATTCGTTATGTCCCCCTTTTAAAAACAGGTTTGTTTTTTCTGTTATATGAGCAATGGTTTCTTCTATTGTTTTTGAAGAGTATAATTTTTGAATTTCATCATAATTAGGTGTCAATACATATATTTTTGACAATACTTTATCAAATATTTTTGAATCAAAATTTGTTTGAGTCTCAGCATGAAAGTCAAAATTTGTCGATGCACTTAAAACAGGATCTACAATTATTTTAATTTCTGTGTTTAATGAAATTAATACATCAATTATTTCGGACATTGTCCGCCAATTTTGAATAATACCAATTTTTACTACATCAATGTTGAAACGCTTAAATAGGGTTTCTATTTGTTTTTTTATGGTATCAATATCTGTCCAAATACAATCGATAAATGTAGTATCTGTTTGAATTGTATTTGCTGTGCAAACGGATAGCCCTTGACACTTTAAAGCTTCAAAGGTTTTACAATCGGCAACTAAACCTGCTCCACCCGAAGGATCAAAACCTGCAATTGATAATATGTAGGGTCTTTTTTTCATTTTATATTTAGTACAAAGTATCGAGTAGTCAGTACAAAGTCTTTTTATTATTGAATAGTGTCTTTTAACCTCTCAAAGCTCTTTAATACATTCTCTGATTTCCAAACACTCCCTAAAACCGCTACTCCATTAAATCCTAACTGATAAGCTTCAGAAATATTAGTTTCATTAATTCCTCCTAAAGCAATAATTCGTTTATCAATATGATTTACATCAAAACCTTTGCCTTCATAACCTTCTTTTGATATGGACGAAAAAACGGGGCTTAAAAAATGATAATCGAATTCGAACTCACAATTAACTAGGGTTTCCGGTTTATGAAAAGAACTACTAATTGTTTTGCCATACATTTCTAAGTTTAAAAAATAGCGACCAGGATTATCTATGTGGTTTATTCTTTTTTGTTCTGGAAAATGAATGCCTTTTAAGTTGAATTCATTTATTAATTCGTGAAAATGATGCACCACAATTCGGTTGTGATATTGTTTGTCTATTTGATTTAAATAATCACAATGCGCTTGATAATTTTTAGTAGGCTTCCTTAAATGATAATACTGCAAACCTTCTTGAAAAAGCTGATGTAGTATTTCAATTTCATTAGGAATATCATTTTCTGGAGCTATTAAAATTAGCATATAATAATTATGAATTTTCAATTACGAATTACGAATTGTCTTTTGTATGCTTCCAATAATCTTTAACAGTTCTTCAACATCATTTAATAGTTCTATTTTAACCTTCTCTGAAATATAATCGGAATCAAATAGTAAGCGTATCCAGTATTTACTTTCTCTCGCTTCTTTATAGGAAATAGACAATTTAGCATAAAAATCCTTTTTACTTTGACCTCCAATAGCCTCTTCAATATTTGCTCCAATTGAAGTTCCTGAACGCAGTAATTGTTTTGAAAGAACGAATTCTTTTTTTGATTCCATTAAAAACCGGCAATGTTTTACAATTTTAACTGCAAAAGCATAACTTTTTTCTTGTACTACATTACCAGTTTTCATTAGTCTCAATTATTCAATTCGTAATTCCTAATTAATCATTCGTAATTAAAGATAAACTTCACTTCCTTTTTCTTTAAACTCTTTTGATTTTTCTTCCATCCCTTTTTGTAGGACTTCGTTATCGTCAGAAATTTTATTTTCGGCAGCAAAATCACGTACTTCCTGCGAAATTTTCATAGAGCAGAATTTAGGTCCACACATAGAACAGAAGTGAGCTACTTTTGCACCATCGGCAGGTAAAGTTTCATCATGATATTCACGAGCACGTTCTGGATCTAAACCTAAATTAAATTGATCTTCCCAACGGAACTCGAAACGTGCCATACTTAAGGCATTATCACGGTGTTGTGATCCTGGGTGTCCTTTAGCTAAATCGGCAGCATGTGCCGCTAATTTATACGTAACTACTCCCACACGTACGTCCTCTT
This sequence comes from Aquimarina agarivorans, assembly GCF_000218485.1. Taxonomy (GTDB): domain Bacteria; phylum Bacteroidota; class Bacteroidia; order Flavobacteriales; family Flavobacteriaceae; genus Aquimarina; species Aquimarina agarivorans. The sequence continues at coordinate 73,976 of NZ_AFPB01000174.1, forward strand.
TATTAGGTAAACCTAAGTGTTCTTTTGGTGTTACATAACATAACATAGCACAACCGTACCAGCCAATCATGGCTGCTCCAATACCCGATGTAATATGATCGTAACCTGGAGCAATATCAGTAGTTAAAGGGCCTAAAGTGTAAAAAGGCGCTTCGTCACAAACTTCGATTTGCTTTTCCATATTCTCTTTAATCATGTGCATTGGCACGTGACCTGGACCTTCGATAAAGCATTGCACCTCGTGCTTACGGGCAATTTGCGTAAGTTCACCTAAAGTTTCTAACTCAGCAAACTGAGCTTCGTCATTGGCATCGGCAACTGATCCTGGACGTAAACCATCTCCTAGAGAAAAGGCTACATCGTATGATTTTAATATTTCACAAATTTCTTCGAAATGCGTGTATAGGAAACTTTCTTTATGGTGTGCTAAACACCATTTTGCCATAATGGAACCACCACGAGATACAATACCGGTAACACGATTGGCGGTCATAGGTACATAACGTAATAACACACCAGCATGGATAGTAAAGTAATCTACACCTTGTTCGGCTTGCTCAATTAAGGTGTCACGGAAAATTTCCCAAGTTAAATCCTCGGCTACTCCATTTACCTTTTCTAAAGCTTGGTAAATGGGTACGGTACCAATTGGCACTGGAGAGTTACGTACAATCCATTCACGTGTTTCGTGAATGTTTTGTCCTGTAGACAAGTCCATAATATTATCTGCGCCCCAACGACAAGCCCAAACGGCTTTTTCAACTTCTTCTTCAATAGATGAAGTGGTGGCAGAGTTTCCAATGTTAGCATTAATTTTCACCAAAAAGTTACGTCCTAAAATCATAGGCTCAGCTTCGGGGTGATTTATGTTTGAAGGGATTACAGCACGTCCTCTAGCTACTTCTTCACGAACAAACTCAGGAGTAATTTTTGCTGGAATTGAAGCACCAAAGTGTTCTCCTTTGTGTTGCTTTCTAATTTCGGTCATTTCGTCAATTCGTTGATTTTCACGAATAGCGATGTATTCCATTTCGGGCGTAATAATTCCTTTTTTTGCGTAATGTAATTGCGTTACATTTTGTCCTTTTTTAGCACGTTTAGGTTTGTGTTTAAGGTCAAAACGCATGTGGTCTAAACTTTTGTCGTTTAAACGCTCATTACAATATTTAGATGAAAAAGTATCCAATTCTTCTACATCACCACGATCTAAAATCCATTGCTCTCTTATGCGCTCAATACCATTGTGAACATTGATTTCCTTGTTAGGATCGGTATAAGGTCCTGAAGTATCATATACGGTTACAGGTTCGTTAGGTGTTTTCTTTTTGGTTAACGAATCGGTGGTGTCGCTCAAAGCTATTTCGCGCATAGCCACTTTAATCTGTGGGTGAATTTTCCCTTGTAGATAAACCTTTTTTGAATTAGGAAAAGGCTTTCTGGTAATTTGTCCTTCTTTTGGTGCAGTGTCTTTACTTTTCATTATTATGGCTATTGGCTAACGGCTTTTGGCTTTTAGCAATTAATATTTGTTTTTTCGTGGTTGAAGCTAATGGCTATTAGCCAATAGCAAATGGCTGAATTTACCCCCCTTGAGTAGCTTGAATAATAGTAACGGCATCACTATTATTAAGCTGGGTTTCTTTCCAATTATTTTTTGAAATTATTTGGTTATTAATAGCTACCGCTATACCTTGTTTGGAAATTGCTAATTGATTTAAAAGCGTGTCCAATGAGGTGGTGGGTGCTATTGTTTTAGGTTTGTGATTAACGTTTATATGTATCATTTTTAGGATTTTGGCTAGTAGCAATAAGCTAAAAGCGTTCCGTTAATAATTTTATAAACTTTAGAAATAAACTAAATAATATAGTTTAAAAAAGAATAGACGCACTTGGTGCTGACTTTTCCCTTCGTCGGTACTAACCGTATCAGGTTCAAAGGGTATTTCTCAGTTCAACTTAATGAACACCCCTAAAGTTTGAAACAAAAGTAATGAAAATAAGATGATCATATATTAATAAAACTTAAAAAAGCGTTAAAGTAATAGCAGTCCTTATATAAATGATTACTTCAAAAAACAAAATTACTACTAAACTAGTTATCAGTTACCTTTTGGCGATTTCGTTAAGTGTCATTGCTTTTGTGCTGTTTTACCAACAATTGTCCAACTTCGCCAATATTACAAAAGGGGCGCCTAATAGGAATGAGCATGTTTTTTTGATTAGCAAAACCATAACTAATTTGTATGAAATTGAAGCGTTAGGAAGGAATTTAATTAGTAAAAAAGATTCAACAGACTTTGATTTGTATCAAACAAAAGTGGAAGAAATTAATGACGCTATTGATCAGCTAGTTAAAAAATATCCCGATAGTAGCCGAAGGATTCAAATAAACAGTATCAAAGACTTGCTACGCCGGAAAAATATTAGTGTTGCGCAACTCACCGAAATTTATACTACAAAAAGTACTGAGGATTTTTACACCGCAGCGGTTAAGGAACTAAAACAGGTAGATCCTACCTTTAAAAGTTATAAGTACACAAACAGGTTTAAAGAGTTCAAACCTCACCAAAGACGCTATTTAATCAAATTACTCGATTATTCAAAACGAGATAATGAAAATAAAATCAGTAATAAAACGGTGGATTCTATTGCGGAGTCAGTAACCAATGTGCTTATAAAACTGGCACGGAAAGAACAAGCGATACAAAAACGAATACAATCCAAAGAGCAGGAGATTATTGAAAATGACCGTGTATTAACCTCACAAATGCGATCCATGCTAACCGATTTGGAATGGCAGGAGTTGCAGCTAGCGGCTAAACGGGAGCAGGAATCTCAAAAAGTACTTTCCCAAACTTCGCGAATCATACTTTTTTCTACACTATTGTCATTACTAACTGCGCTTACATTTATTTATTTTATTAATAAGGATGTAAAAAAGAATACCAAACAGCAGCAACAGTTAGCGGAATCAAAAGCTTATGCGGAACAGCTATTAAAAAGTAAGGAAAACCTAATGAATATGGTGACGCATGATGTGCGCGCACCTTTGCATAGTATCTTAGGATATTTAGAACTGCTCTCAAATAGTAACATACAGGAAAAGGAATTACATTACATTAATCAGGCGCAAAAATCATCAGATTATATGCTGCATTTGGTAAATGATTTACTTGATTTTTCAAAAGTAGAGGCAGGAAAATTATCCATTGAATCGGTAACGTTTCAGCCAAGCGTGGTTATTGAAAATGCTATTAAACAATCAATTCCTTCGGAAGACGTAAAAAACCTCGAAATAGATGTCAATATTGATGCGGCACTTAAAAGGCTTTTTTTAAGCGACCCTTACCGCATAAAGCAAATTGCCATAAATTTAATTAGTAATGCCTATAAGTTTACACCATCGGGTTTTATTACAATTGATGCTCACTTAGTTCCTAAAAACAAAAAAATTACCTGAAGTTTATGGTTTCTGACTCAGGAATTGGAATTACAGAAGAAAAACAGAAACATATTTTTGATGCATTCTCTCAAGGTGATATTAGCACCACAGTTTATGAAGGTTTTGGATTAGGATTATTTATTACTAAAAGCTTGGTAGACTTGCTAAGAGGTACACTTACGCTAGAAAGTGAATTAGGTAAAGGGAGTACTTTTGTTTGTTATTTACCTTTGCAGGAAACGAATACCACTGCGCAAGAAGCCAAACAAAAAAACGCGATAACAAGTAAAGATTTAGTAAGTATAAAATCCATTCATATATTAATTGTAGACGACGATTCATACCAACTAGGTTTTTTGCAAGAAATTTTAAATCATTATAAAATACCACATACAGCGTTTCATGATGTTGAAGAAGCAGTTGCTTTTGCTCAAAATGAAAAGCCAAACCTTATTTTTACGGATATTCAAATGCCAATTCATGATGGATTTGACTTTTTAAAGTTATTAAATGCAAACCCTATTACTGCTAAAATTCCTGTAGTTGCCCTTACGGGAAATACCGAAAAGTCAGCTCAGGAATATATTGAAAAAGGCTTTGCTAATCGGTTGTTAAAGCCTTACAAACCAGATCATTTGATAGCCACTATAAAAGAAATTATTAATGTAGAAATTTTACCGTCATCAATAAGATCATTGCCACAATTAAACTTGGTCACCTCAAGCTATGATTTGACCGATATGTCATTATTTTTAGAACAGGATATGGATGCAGTAAAAAAAATACTAGGTACATTTTTAGTGATTACTCAGGAGCGTATTGTAAAGTGGGAGCAAGCCATTTCTAAAAAAGATTTTGAAACATTAAAGGATTTGGCACATAAAATGAATCCTATGTTTACGCAAGTTAAAGCCGAATCAGTGTATAAAAACCTCAGAGTAATTGAACGAACTAAAGAAAATGAAACTATCGGCTTTTATGGTTTGTGTGATGAAACGTTACAAGCAATAAAAACAACCATAGGAGAGTTGGAATTATTTATGGCAACCGATGTTGGGGTTGAGGTATAAAAATAACTCCTAATTTAGTTCAGGTTAATATTGTATCGTTTCAATTTGTTATACAATGTTTTGCGATCAATTTTCAATAACTTTGCTGCTTTGGCTTTATTGCCGTTGGTAAGTTTTAATGCACGTTCAATAAGTACCGTCTCATTTTCTGAACTTTGTAATGGGGGTAGCGTTTCACTAATTGCATTACTTGATCTTATATGTTCTGGCAAGGTGTTTACCTGTATTGGTTGATTTGAAGCCGAAAGTAAAACAGCACGTTTAATTACATTTTGAAGTTCTCGTAAATTACCTGGCCAGTTGTATTTTTTAAAGGCATCAAGTGTTTTGTCATCCAAACCAATGCAATTTTTGTCTAGTTCTACATTTGATTTTTCAATAAATGAATTTGCAAAAAGCGATAAATCCTCGTGCCTGTCCCGTAAAGAAGGAACATGTATTGAAAACTCATTAAGTCGGTGTAACAAATCCTCTCTAAAATTGCCTTTTTCAGCCGCTTTAGTTAAGTTGCTATTAGTTGCTGCTATAATTCGGATATCAACATTAATTTCTGTTTGACTTCCAATGGGTCTTATTTTGCGTTCCTGAATAGCGCGTAAAAGCTGTATTTGCAATTCATAACTCAGGTTTCCTATTTCATCTAAAAATAGGGTGCCACCATTAGCCGTGCTAAAATGGCCTTTTTTGTCCGATAGTGCTCCAGTAAATGATCCTTTAATATGTCCAAAAAATTCGCTTGAAGCAATCTCTTTTGGTATCGCGCCACAATCAACAGGCACAAAAGGTTTATCTGATCGCGTACTCAAATCATGTATAGTTTTGGCTATGTTTTCTTTTCCAGTACCACTTTCGCCTATAATGAGTACGGACATAGGAGTTGGAGCCACTAATTCAATATATTCATGTAATTTTTTAGAAGCAGGACTGGTACCTTTAATAAATTTGGTAGATAATCCAGCCTCCGTTTTTTGCTTAGAATTAATTTCTTTAGGCGCAGTTACGGGTGTTGTTTTGCTATTAAAGGCTTTTTCAATAACGGAAAGCAATACTGTGGGCTGAATTGGTTTTTCCAAATAATCAATAGCTCCTAATTTTATGGCATTTACAGCAAGATTAATTTCGGCATAACTCGTCATCATTACTATAGTAGTATTGTCATGCTCTTTAACGAAAGGTATAATTTCAAGGTCTTCACTATCGGGCAAACGCATATCCGATAGTACCAAATCAATTGTATGTTCTAAAAGTTTCTTTTTGGCTTGTTCAAACGAGCCAGCAATTGATACCTGAAATCCTTTTTTAGTTAAAAAAGTTTCTAGTAAATTACTAAAAGAAATATCATCTTCTACAATTAAAATATGTTTGGACTTCATAAAAACTATCGACGTTAACGCTTAATATTTTTTCAAATACTAAAATAAGTTTCAAGATAGTATTTTTTTAAATAAGTATATTTTATTTTAAAAGATGAATACGATATAATGAGTAAGGTCGTTCAATAACATGAACGACCAAACCGAACTAAACATATAAACTATATCATACCTAAAAAACACGTCTTGGACAGTAAGTGATTTTAGGTTTGATATCGTTCAAAAACATCGAAAACTATTCTTGTTCTTTAGTTTCCATGTCTAACCACTCTCCTTTAGCGTTAGCGTATAAGATGGTAGAATCTTCACCTTGTGTATCAAGAACCAACTTGTATGCACCATCTTGATTAACAAACGCCTTAGAAATAGTAGCTCCTTCATGTTCTTTTTGTACAGCTTCAACAACTAATTTTGGTAAGGTAGCAACGTCAATTTCCAAGAAATCTTCGATTGCTAACTGTATATCATTATTTGTTGACTGCACTGAAAAATTAGCTGCAAACACTTGTGTTGAGAAAGCGACGATAGCTGCTAGAGCTGTTAGTTTTAAGTTTTTCATTGAGTCAATGTTTAAATATTGTGTAAATAAGTTTGAGTATTAGTAGTATAGAAATAGTTATGCCATTATTTTTTTTAAGGCTTAAAATCCATGTAAACCCAACGAACAAGGGGGTTTAACGTGTTTTTAATTGTTTATTTAAAAAATTAATTTATTGGGTAAAGTGAGCAAATGTGTGGAAAAATTCTACACTTTAAGTGTGGAACTCGCTGTTTATCAGCTGTTGTAGTAATTGTTTTTCTCCGTTGACTCATTAAAACAATGCATTCACTAAAAAAATTGATGCATTCACATTTAACTTAAAAGTAAAAATAAGACAAATATCACTGTTTAAACGCTGCCAGTACTACAAAAGTATAATTTGATATGTTGTATAGGTATAAAATATTGAAAAGCAGCTATTTGATATGTAAGTCTTATATTTGAATTTTTAACATTTATCTACTAAGGCTATGAAAACTAATATTTTAAAAACACTACTAATTTATCTTATTTTTTCTGGAACTGTATTCAGTCAAGTGCAGGACAGTACTATTAATGATCCAGGAGATATTGCCTTTGTAGGTTATTTTTACAATGGAGCTTCAGGTAATAATGAGGGTTTTTCATTCGTTTTTTTAGATGATTGCCCAGCAGGAACAACTATACGATTTGATGATGATGAATGGACGGGAGCTAGCTTTGCAACTGCCAATGGCGAAGGACAGGTTTTATGGGAAAATAATACGGGTTCGCTAATCGAATCAGGTACGGTAATCACCATTACGAATCCGAGTAATAATGATGGGTTTCTTATTTCGGCATCGACAGGTGTCGCTACTGAGGATAATGCAGGTTTTACACTCACCAGAGACGATCAAATTTATGCTTATACAGGAACCAGAGATGCCCCTGGCATTTTTTTAAGCTTTATTGGCGAAGATGATTCGTTGAGTGCCGATACCGCAACACTTCAAAATACAGGGCTAGAACCAGGAAAAACAGCTTTTGTGGTGAATAATGGTGGTTTTTATGCTGCTGGTACTGACTGTAATGGTATGGTTTCCGCTTGCGCAGAAATGATTTATGATCCTACTAATTGGACGTTGGGGGATTTTATGTTTCCTGAAGGGATACCAAACTCGTTTTCAAATACTACAGAATCAAATACGTTGAATGTTACAGAAAATACTTTTATGGAGCAAGAATTATCTTTGTATCCCAACCCAACATCAGGCAAAGTTTTAGTGACTAAGGCTGAAACGATTTTGAAGTTGGAACTCCTTAACTTAAATGGAGTACACTTATCAACTGTTACAGGCATAAATTTAGTAGACCTAACTAAATTCAGTTCAGGTGTTTATTTATTAAAAATAACTACAGCTTCAGGAATTAAAATGGAGCGGATTTGCAAACGTGACTAAAATTTCAAATTTTTCAATGGGGAGTTAAAAACAGATTAGTACATTTAACTTTAATAATTTTAAAATCGTTACTCCATTGAGTGCAATAACTAGTAAAACAACTGGAATTTCTGAACTTTCCTTTGTTTCCAAAGCTACATCAATACCGCAAACACATGTAAAAAAGCACCTTGCAATTACTAAATGATGGTGGCACGGTGCCTTTTATTTCGCGGTACCGAAAGGAAGCTACTGGAAATTTAGATGAAGTAGCAATTGAGTCTATTAAAAAGCAATGGGAAGCTTTTCAAATGCTTCAAAAAAGAAAAGAAGCAGTAGCAAAGGCAATCGGCGAACAAGGATTTTTAACAGATCAAATAAAAAGTAACATAGCTTCCGCAGAAAATTTAACTGCTTTAGAGGATCTTTATTTGCCTTATAAAAAAAAGCGTCAAACTAAAGCTACGGTAGCAAAACAAGCTGGACTGGAGCCATTGGCAAAAATAATTATGGGACAGCGAGAAACTAATTTGAGGAGTAGGGCAGGTCAGTTTATTAAAGGATCAATAACATCGGAAAAGGAAGCATTAGCTGGTGCCAGTCATATTATTGCTGAATGGGTGAGTGAGCATACTGCTACCCGAAATTCCTTACGTAGACTGTATCAGCGTAAAGCCACAATTACCTCAAAAGTCATAAAGGGAAAGGAAACTGAAAAGGAAGCCTTGGTATATCAAGCTTATTTTGATAGCAACGAGCTGCTTTCGCGCTGTCCATCGCATCGTTTATTGGCTATGTTAAGGGCGGAAAAAGAAGGCGTGGTACGATTAAAAGTAAGTGTAGAAAAGGAAGAGGCTCTGGATCATATTGACCGATTTTTTGCCACCTCTAATAATGAAGCTTGTACTGATGTTATTTTTGAAGCAGTAGCAGATAGTTATAGCCGTTTGTTGGCTCCAGCAATAGCAAATGAGACCATGCAACTAGCCAAACAAAAGGCGGATGAAGCTGCAGTACGCGTTTTTTCTGAAAATCTAAAACAATTATTGCTGGCTGCTCCTTTGGGAGAAAAACGAATTTTAGCACTAGATCCTGGATTTAAATCTGGCTGCAAATTGGTTTGTTTGGACGCGCAAGGAAAGTTAGTTCATAACGAAACTATTTATCCGCACCCTCCCCAGCAGAAGTTTACTGAGGCCATTAAAAAGGTAAAGAGTTTGGTAAATGCTTACAAGATAGAAGCAATTGCTGTGGGTAATGGGACTGCGGCTCGGGAAACTGAGCATTTTGTGAGTAAAATTCCTTTTTCTAAGGATATAAAAGTATTTATGGTTAATGAGAGTGGCGCGTCTATTTATTCAGCATCGCCAATTGCCAGGTCTGAGTTTCCCAATTATGATGTAACAGTTAGGGGCGCAGTTTCTATTGGCCGTAGGTTAGCAGATCCATTGGCGGAATTGGTTAAAATTGATCCCAAATCACTGGGTGTTGGGCAGTATCAACATGATGTGAATCAACAATTATTAAAAAAAGAATTGGATACTACGGTATCACATTGTGTAAATGCGGTGGGAATTAATGTAAACACGGCAAGCGAGTCGTTGTTAAGCTATATTTCGGGTATAGGACCTAAATTAGCTAGTAATATTGTAGCGTTTAGAACGGAAAACGGAGGAATCCCTTCTCGCAAAGCATTAAAAAAAGTAAAAGGATTAGGTGCTAAAGCCTTTGAGCAGGGAGCTGCCTTTTTGCGAATTAAAAATGGAGAAAATGCTTTGGATAATTCTGCAATTCATCCTGAGCGTTATGCACTTGTGAGTAAAATGGCTAAAGATTTAAATGTTTCAGTTCAGGATTTAATTGGGAATGCAGCTTTAGTTGCAACTATTCCATTATCGAATTATGTGAATGATCAAGTAGGGCTGCTCACTTTAAAGGATATAATAGAGGAATTAAAAAAGCCAGGATTGGATCCCAGAGCGCAATTAAAAGTTTTCCAGTTTGACGAAAGTATTCGTAGTATTTCAGATCTAAAAACAGGAATGAAACTCCCAGGAATTGTAAATAACATCACTAATTTTGGATGCTTTGTGGATATTGGAATTAAGGAAAGTGGATTAATCCATGTATCTAAATTAGCCAATCAATTTGTAAAAGATCCAAACGAAATTGTGAAATTAAATCAGCAATTAATAGTGACCGTGGTTGAGGTTGATGAAGCAAGAAAACGCATTCAACTATCATTAATAGATTAATATATCAGATCCAATGATTGAAATCGAACGAAAATTTTTGGTAACCTCCCTAGGTTTTAAAAGTGAAGCGCATAAAAAAACACGTATTATTCAGGCTTATTTAAATAGCCATCCTGAAAGGAGTGTGCGTATCCGTATAAAGGGAAATCAGGGTGTTTTAACCGTAAAAGGGAAAGGCAATGCCAGTGGAACATCGCGTTTTGAATGGGAAAAAGAAATTACTGTAGCCGAAGCTGAATCTTTATTGCCTTTGTGTGAAAAAGGAAGCATCCATAAAACCCGTTACGAAATTCCCGTAGGGAATCATATTTTTGAGGTAGATGAATTTTATGATGACAATCAAGGCTTAATCATTGCTGAGGTGGAGCTTTCCGAGGAAAATGAATTTTTTGAAAAACCTTTGTGGTTGGGCAAAGAGGTTACGGGTGATGCCAAGTATTACAATTCAAAGTTAATAGCAATCCCTTTTTGCGAGTGGTAAATGCAAAAGACTTATTTGGAAAATTATCAAAGCATACTAGCAAATATTGAAAAGTACGTGACTTTGACGGCAACTGAAGTCCAACAGTTTTGTGCAATTGTTACTACAACCAAGTTAAAAAAAAGAAGCCTTATACTTCAACCTAATACCGCATGCTTACATCAAACTTATGTAGTTAAGGTACTTTACGATCTTATTTTGTCACATCTGCAGGAGTGGAGCACACGATTTCCATAGCTGTAGAGGATTGGTTTATTAGTGATTTTAATAGTTATATTGTGCAAACCTCTGCCTCTTTGTATATCGAGGCGTTGGAGGAAACTACAATCCAGCAAATTGCATATAACGATGTGGAAAAACTTTGTGATCAATTTCCAAAATTTGAGCGTTTTTTTAGATTGGCAGCTCAAAAAGTATTTGCATACTCGCAACAAAGAGTGTTGGTCAATTTGGAAAAATCTGCTGAAGAGCGTTATGCTGAGTTTTTAAAAAAATATCCAGTCATTGTGCAACGTGTACCACAATACGTATTGGCTTCTTATTTGGGCATGTCGGCTGAATTTTTAAGTAAAATTCGAAAAAAGAATGCCAAATTTTCTTGAACTAGTTCATTTTAATTGGAAATTTAGTAGCGTAGTTTTGGGTTAATAAAAAAGATAAAATCATGGCAAATAAAATTATTGCAGAAAATGCGGTTTTCTAGTGAATAAATGGGGGAAGATTATTGACAATAAACGTTGCCACTGGTTCATTTTAAATTTGAGTATATTTGCATAATTGTTTTTATAGCTAGTAAGCAGTTTGTGATTATATATAAGAATAACTGATATAGATTAATCAGTAGCTATTTGGATATTTTAAAGCTTAAATCTTTTAAGTTAAGCCTAACTAGCGGTATACTAAACAAGGATGGTATAGAGTTATTTATGTAAGAAAACGGTATTAGTCCCCAAATCTAATTACTTATGAAAAAATTAATTACTTGTCTTATTTTTGCATTTAGCATACTGCTAACTAATTGTTCAAGCTCTCAAGGATACGGATGTTTTAGTGGTAAAAAAGTTAAACTAAAGAAAGGGAAGAAAAAATCTCCTGGAGCTTTAGTTGGTGTTAAAGGAACATCGGACAAAAAATCTCAAAAAGCACAGGAAAAAGAAAGAAAAAAAGCAATTAAAGAGCGTAGAGCAATTGCTAAAAGAGCGCAAGATTCTATTGATGAACTATCTATTGATACCCCTGACTTACAAGAAGAAGAGGATAAAGATGATGGAGAAAAGTAGCTTGATACTTGATGCTAAAGCTATCATTTTATCATACTTTTCCTTCCCATTCATTGTAAAATTGATTTAAAAATTGTTCCATGTACTCGTGGCGTTGGGCTGCTAATTGTTTGCCCGTTGGGGTGTTCATTTTATCTTTGAGGAGTAATAATTTTTCATAAAAATGATTGATTGTTGGAGCTGTAGATTTTTTGTACTCCTCTTTTGTCATGCTTAAATTGGGGGCAATAGAAGGGTTGTAAATTGCCCTATTTTTAAAACCTCCGTAATTAAAAGTTCGGGCAATACCAATGGCGCCAATGGCGTCCAAGCGATCTGCGTCCTGAACTACATCCAATTCTTTTGATGCAAATGTGGGCGTAAAATTTCCGCCTTTAAAGGATATGTTTTCAATTATGGCAACCACATGTGTTATAATTTCATTTGATACCTGTTGTTCACCTAAAAAAGCATACGCTTTTTTAGGACCAATAGTTTCATCACCATCATAAAATTTTGAATCTGCAATATCATGTAATAAAGCACCAAGTTGAACAATTAAAACGTCTACTTTTTCGGTTTTTGCAATTAAACACGCATTATTATATACGCGCTGTATGTGAAACCAATCGTGTCCACCTTCTGCGTAAGCGAGCTCAGTTTTAACAAAATGTTTCGTTTTTTCAAGTAATTGTTCCATAAAATTAAGAGGATTAGAAAAGAAAACTCCAAAACAATCAAGTGTTTGGGGTTGTGCATGTTATTTAACTGAAAATTAAGATTTAACAACGGCTGGGTTTACCCACGAAAATTTTGGACTTTCGTCAGGCAATACTAAACGGTCACTAATGCGTTCCATACGAGCGGGTAATTTCATAACAAAATCACGTGCGCGTTCGGCTTTATCATTTAAATCAGTCAAATTTTCAATATCCCATTTGCCAATAAGGCGCTTCATAATATCCACATAATCATGAGCAGTGTACACCCCTAATTTTTGAGCTGAAACTGAAAATTCATCAAATTTTGCTCCAATAGCCTGACCGGTTTCGCGTAAAAAGTGCGCAGGCATAATGATTTTACTTTTCATCATATCGGAAAAGGCAATCATCATTTCGCTAGGGTCTAATTTAAAAATTTCGTCCACAAAAGTACTGTAAGCATTAAAGTGACGCATTTCATCTCCAGCAATAATTTTACACATTTTTGCTAATGATTTATTGGAGTATTCACGGGCTAGTTTGGCTACTCGGTTGTGCGAAATATTGGTGGCCAATTCCTGAAAGCTGGTATAAACAAAATTTTTATAAGGATCTCGGTCGGTACCAATATCAAAACCATCGCTTATCAAATGTTGCGTGGTTCGTTCAATTTCAATCATATTTACGCGCCCAGATAGGTAAAGGTATTTGTTTAGGACATCACCGTGCCTGTTTTCTTCACCGGTCCAGTAGCGTACCCACTTAGACCATCCATTGCCACCTCCTTCGGCACAAAATTCGCCACCTTTGGCGTGTTGGTCAATTCCTTGTACGTCCATTAACCAGGATTCGTAGGTAGGTAGGGCTTCTTCGGTAATGGTATCGCCAACTAACACAACCCAAAAATCATAGGGTAAATCCTTAGCAAGTTCACGGAGTTCTTTTACTTCATCAAAAAAAGTATCTTCATTTTGTGAATCGGGTAAAAAATCAGTGGGTTGCCATACTTTTTCAATGGGCACTAAAAAAGTATCCACAAAACCGTCAATTTTGCGTTCCAACAAATTCATTACCTCTAATCTAATATTATCTAAAGCCATGCTTTCTAATTTATTGCCATTGTAATTTGGCGCTCTACTTTTTCTTTTAAATCTTCGAAATTACAGGAAGCGATTGCTATCGGTTCGTGTACTTCCAGTGTTATATTGCTAAAACCACCAACGGGGAAATAGCCGTATCTCATCAGTTTCCAGCTATTATTTATAGTAATTGGCACTACAAACCCATCGGGCATGTTTCGCGTTAGTAATTTTAATCCAGTTTCATTAAACTTTTTTGGTTTTCCATCCCTGCTTCGTGTTCCTTCTGGAAAAATTACACCAGTTTGATTTTCTGCTTGCAAGCGTTTTCCAAAATTCATAATTACGGGTAACGATTGCCTTTTGTTTTTACGATCAATTAATACGGAACCACCATGACGTAAATTATACGAAATACTTGGGATTCCTTTACCCAACTCAATTTTTGATATGTAATTCGGATTATATTTCCTCATGTACCAAGCAATCATTGAAATGTCAAACATACTCTGATGGTTAGAAACAATTAACAATGGTTTCCCTTCAGGAATATGTTGGTTATTTATGTATGTCGTGGTATTTCCCACTAAATTAATGCAGCGTAATAAAAAAAAGTTGAGTATTTCAACACTTTTAGTATGCGCTTTTTTGCCTATTAAATGTCTGCAAAACACTTGAATCCCATGAAAAATAATTAATGAGATAAAAAACGCAGGGTAAAATAAGACAGATAAAATTGCTGCTAAAAATTTCTGAATCATGCGTATTTACAGCTTTAAAAACTTTAGTTTGCAATTTCTTACAATATTTTGAGCTTAACAATTTTTATGATACATAATCCTAAATAAAATATAAAAATATTGTAATCAATTGATTTTCATTTTGCAATACAAATAAACAAAGCCGTTTGATTAAAAACGGCTTTGTTTATTTTATATTTTGATTTTATCAACAACTGGGTAGTTGATATAGCCAATTAGTTGTTGTTTATGCTTAGAAATTATCCTTAAATGAAATGATGCTTTAACAAAAGTAGCGCTAGCTATTCATTTAAAGGAGGTGTTGTTTAGCAAAAACTATTATAAGCATCTGTCAAATTTTCGGCAATCATATCAGCGGGTCTCCCTTCAATATGATGGCGTTCCAACATATGCACTAATTCACCATCTTTAAATAATGCAATACAAGGGGACGAAGGAGGAAACGGTGCCATGTGCGCACGTGCAGCATTTACAGCATCTTTGTCAACACCAGCAAACACGGTAACCGCATTAGTAGGGCGTTTGTCATTTTCTAATGACATTTTTGCAGCCGGACGCGCATTTGCAGCAGCACAACCACAAACTGAATTTACTACAACCAGCGTAGTTCCTTCTTTTTTTATGGCAGCTTCTACAGCATCAACGGTATGCAATTCTTCAAAACCAAAGTTTGCAAGATCAGCTCTCATTGGTTTAACTAATTCTTCTGGATACATATTTCTATTTTAAATACAAAGTTACAAATAATGTACCATATTTGCTCAGGTAGCATATTGTCAGTATTTATAATTAAATAGCTATAAATGGTATATTTGTTTTTTTAAACAATTGCATATGTACAAATGGGTTGGTGCTATGGTGGGTGCCTATGTGTTCAGGTTTCCGGGTTTAGTAGCAGGTTTTTTTATTGGTTATATAATTGAACAATATGCTAAAGGGAATGGCAAAAATATTTCAGGTGAAAACAAAGGAAACAGGCCTAATTTTAAGGGGAGGTCAAAGGTAACTCCACGAGATTTTGAACTCAATTTATTATCACTAGCTTCTATAATCATTAAAGCAGATGGGGCAGTTAATCAAACAGAATTAAATTACGTACGGCAATATTTTGTGCAGTCCTACGGTAAAGAACGTGCCAACGCTACTTTTAAAACCTTTAATGAAGTTATTAAAAGTAGGGAAATTAATACGTTTAAAATTGCGACTTACATTGCACATAATACGCGCTACGCATCACGCTTACAAATCATACATTTTTTATTTGGTATAGCTGCTGCTGATGGACATGTAAGTGGTAATGAAGTAAATCGAATTCATGAAATTGCGGGAGCTTTTCGTATTAATCAGCGTGATTTTGAGAGCATTAAGGCGATGTTTTTTAAAGAGGCTGATAATGCTTATAAAATTTTGGAAATTGATAAATCAGCTACGGACAGCGAAATTAAAAAAGCGTACCGTACCATGGCTAAAAAATACCACCCTGATAAATTACAACACTTACCTCCGCATTTAGTAAAAGGCGCCGAAGAAAAGTTCCAATCCGTTCAACAAGCGTACGATCAATTGCAAAAAGAACGCGGTTTTAAATAAAACCTATTAATTATTCAATTGTTTAGCCTAAATTTAAAGGTAAATTTATTGCTTTTCATGTTCAAACGTCCCTTTTCATTACGTACCCGTTTATTTATAGCCATGCTTTTGCTGGTAATGATGGCCTCTATTGTTATTGCAGGGATCACCACATACCGCTACAAAAACGAAGCTGAAGAATACCACAAAGAGCGATTGGAACGAAAGGAGATGGCGATTAAACAAAACATTAATTATGTTTTGAAACGTACTACCTATCCTATTACAACTAAAAATATTCCGTTGATTTTTAAGGAAAACGGTCGGATTTACGAAATGTCTGCCGTGCATCGGATGCCTTTGATTATTTACGATTTGGAGGGAGAATTACTGATTAAATCAAACGAATCCTTTATTAAAGATTCTGTAAAACAGGGCATACCAGACATTGTAATTTCCAAAATGAACAGCTCGCCAAAAAAACGCTTTTTAGTGAGTTATGATAGGGAAGGAGAACGATTTCAGTCTTCGTACAGCTATATCACTGATAATAAATTTAAGCCATTAGCCATTTTAAACTTACCGTATTTGCAAAATGACGATTTGGTAAAAAAAGATATTTTAGCATTTTTGCGCAGTTTGGTTGAGGTCTATTTATTTATGTTGCTCATTTGTATTGGTCTAGCGTATTTACTATCCAATTATATCACCCGTTCTATTACCACCATTTCCGAAAAAATAAACAAAACCCGAATTGGTAAGCAAAACAAAAAAATTAAAGCGACTTACATTAGTGAAGAAGTTTCGGTTTTGGTGGAGGCCTACAATAGTATGATTGACCAATTGGAGGAAAGTGCTATAAAATTAGCAGTAAGCGAACGTGAAAATGCTTGGCGCGAAATGGCAAAGCAGGTGGCGCATGAAATTAAAAATCCGTTAACACCCATGCGCCTAACAGTGCAAAATTTCCACCGAAAGTTTGATCCCAATGATCCCAACATAAAAAGTAAACTTACGGAGTATAGTGATACCTTAATCCAGCAAATTGACACGATGAGTACCATAGCTTCGGCGTTTTCCAACTTTGCCAAAATGCCCGAACGTAAGGATGAAATTTTAAATGTTAGCGAAGTAGTAGGGTCGGCATTAGAAATTTTTGCTGAAAAGGGGATTGTTTTTAACGCTAGCGCAGAAAAAATACTTATTAATTTTGACAGAACTCAATTAATTCGTGTAATTACAAATCTGGTAAAAAATGCGCTTCAGGCTATTCCCGAAGATAGAACTAATGAAGTGGTAGTAACTATTTCGCGCCAAGCAAATGATGCGTATATTTATGTAAAGGATAATGGCGTTGGAATTGATTTAGAAAACAAACATCAAATTTTTGAACCTAATTTTACAACCAAATCAAGCGGAATGGGTTTAGGTTTGGCCATGGTTAAAAGTATTATTGAAACCTATAAAGGAACAATTAGTTATAGCTCAGTAAAAAATGAAGGGACAGCGTTTGTAGTTCGTATTCCACTGCACTAAAAAATAATTTATGGATTTTAAAAACATCAAATACGAACAGACACAGCAATTGGTCAGCATTACAGTCAACAGGCCGGCTAAGCTGAATGCATTAAATGCAGCTACAATATCGGAATTGCATGAAGCATTTAAAGTTGCAAATATGGATTTGGAGGTGCGTGTAATTATCCTTACCGGAAGTGGCGAAAAAGCATTTGTGGCAGGAGCAGACATTAAGGAGTTTGTTCGTTTTAACCAAATTGAAGGTACTGAACTGGCTACCCGAGGTCAGCAATTACTTTTTGATTACGTTGAAAATTTGGAAACTCCCGTAATTGCAGCTGTCAACGGATTTGCTTTGGGCGGAGGTTTGGAACTTGCCATGGCTGCACATATCAGAATAGCTAGTGAAAACGCCCGTTTCGGTTTGCCAGAAGTTTCGTTGGGAGTGATCCCAGGATACGGGGGTACCCAGCGGTTACCACAGCTAGTAGGTAAAGGTAGGGCAATGGAAATGATATTAACAGGCGGAATGATTTCGGCTGAAAAAGCGTTGAGTTACGGACTGGTAAATCACGTAGTTCCGCAAGATCAGTTATTGGTGCAAGCGACTGAGTTAGCAAAGAAAATAGTCAAAAATGCACCGTCAGCCATTAGTGCAGCAATAACTACGGTAAACGCTGGTTTTGATGTGAATCAAAATGGGTTTGAAGTAGAAAAGCAAGCTTTTGGTAGTTGTTTTGGAACGGCCGATTTTAAGGAAGGAACCAATGCTTTTTTAAATAAAAGAAAGGCTAATTTCTAAATTTTGAGTAGTTCTATTTATCCACTTAAAAAGTTTTTCTGATTTGAGTCTAAAATTTTTTACAAACCTTTTAACATTAAACTTAATGTTAAAAGGTTTTTTTATGTATAAAAATAGGTATGTCGATAAATCTAATTTCATTTTGAAAATTATAGTTTTACGAAAAAAAATGAAAGATGAAAAAACAAAGTTTAAAAATTTTATTAGCATTAATTTGTCCACTCATTAATAATGCGCAGAATAAATTAATTCCTTTACTAAATAGTAATAAAAACGCTCCTGTACTTATTTATCTGGACTTTGATGGAGAACCCCTAACAGATACTACATTTTTTGATAATTTAGGGAAAGCATTACCAGAAAAGGAAGAAAAAGAATTAAAAATTAAAAATAAAAACTTAAGTGTATCACCTTCTAGTTTTAATACAAATCAAATAAAACAAATATGGGAACGTGTCAAGGAGGATTATTGTATTTTCAATATTAATGTTACTACTGATCGAAAACTGTTTGACAAACATCCTGATAATAAAAAAGTATTAGCTATGATTGGAACAGAAGTGAACTTGTTTATTGGAGGTAAGCCTTTTCCTTTATTTGAATCCGGTAGAGCCTCTATTGATGGGTATGGTAATATAAGATCTTCTTATTGTTGGTCTTTATATAAAGGAGATCCCATACTTGCTGCTACATCAATAACTCATGAGATTGGGCATGTCTTTGGATTATTACACAATGGAACTATAAATCCTGATAGAGAGTACTTTAAGGGATTTGCGAATTATAAACCCATAATGGGAAGAGGTATTAATATTAAGCGAGTTATGCAATGGGGTAACTCCGAATACGATAATGCGAATAGACAACAAGATGATATAAACGTTATTTTAAAAAACAATAACATAAAGTTAATCAAAGATGATTATCCAAATACTTTATCATCAGCATTAGAACTTTTTTTTGAAAGTGATAAAGCAGAAATTAAAGGAATTATTCATCAAAGAAATGATTTCGATTTTTTTAAAATTTTTGTTCCCGAAAATGTTATTCTTAACATTGAAGCCAGCGGCCCAAAAAAATATGGCAATCTCGATATACAACTGGACTTATTCAAATCGAACAAAGAATTGATGGAAAGTGCTGATCCGAAAGATAAACATAGCGCTAACATTACTACAAAAATTGAAACAGCGGGCTATTATTATGTGAAAATTGACGGAGTTGGCAAAGGCAATCCTGCTGTAAACGGATATTCGGATTATGGATCATTAGGGCAATATACCCTTAAAATCGATTTTAGAATGAATGAGGAAATGACGCTAAGCTCAAATACACACATGCCATTAAAATCATTACAAAATGAAGGAAAGGATGTACTTACAATTCACCGAGAGGAGAAAGAATTAACTATAAAAGGAAAAACTAATTATATTAAATTGTATGACCTTTCAGGCAAAAGAATTGGTTTTTCAAAAGGGCAATTGCTTCATTTGGATACAATAAATGCTGATGCTTATATATTAGTATATGAAACTTCAACAACAAACAAAGTTATGATCAAAAAGATTCTGTTAAAATAATTATAATCTACTGAATTTTAATATATTATGTATCATTGTGAATTTTGATAGATATCTGTTGTTTCCAGTGATTTTCGAAATGATAATGAAGAAAATTGTAATAATCAGAATTTTAGTTTAAAAATAGTTCTTGATACGGTTTTTTGTATTTCAAAAATACTGTAGTAGGCATTAGAACTTGAAAAACAAATCAAAATGCACTATGGCTTATTATAGCAATCCTTTTGCTTTTATTTCTAAATATTTATTAATGCTATTAATTGTAAGATTTTGAGGAGAAGTTAAAATACTTTGAATGCCATATTTTTTAAGTTCAGCGACTATTAAACGTTTGTCATGACTAAATTTTTCAGCAATAGTTTTATCAAAAATTTCCTGAGCCGTATGTGCTTCACTTCGCCTTAAGGATTCTAATTCTGTATTTTTAAAAAAAACAACAACCAATAAATGACTTTTGTTAATTGCCCTTAGGTAATTCATTTGCCTATGTAAGGCGTCCAAACTTTCAAAATTGGTGTATAACAAAAGCAAACTTCTATGAGTAATTTGACTTTTAACGGTTGCGTACAAATTTCCAAAATCAGATTCCTTAAAATCAGTAGTTACATTATACAAGGATTCCAAAATCAAATTCATTTGCGAATTTCGGCGTTCAGCTTTCACAAAATTTTCAGGTTTTTTTGAAAATGAAAAAATTCCTGCTTTATCGTGTCGACGAACCACCACATTACTGATAACTAATGAAGCGTTAATAGCATAATCCAGCAAGCTCAAATTTTCAAAAGGCATTTTCATTACCCTGCCTTTATCAATAATAGAGTATACCCGCTGTGATTTTTCATCCTGATACTGATTTACCATTAAATGATTTCGTTTAGCAGTAGCTTTCCAGTTAATGTCCTTAATGTTATCTCCTTGTACGTATTCTTTTATTTGTTCAAACTCAAAAGAGTTTCCAATTTTACGTAGTTTTTTTATGCCAAATTCCAAACTAGTTTGGTTGAGTGAAATCAAATCGTATTTTTTTAATTGTAAAAAACTAGGATAATTTTTCACCATTTGATTGGCATTAAATGAAAATTTTCGGGTAGCAAATCCAATAGTTGATTTGGTAAAAATCAGTAAGTCTCCGAAAGAATAAGTGCCTCTTTCGGTGGGGCGAAGCACATATTTAAGTTCCTTTTTTTCATTGGGTTGTAGTTTGGCATTCAATTCAAAATTTCGATTTTGAAATTGAAAAGGCAATTCGTCAATAACCGTACAATCCGCAATCAAACCATATTGGTTCTTAATTTCAACGTTTATAAAATTTTGATCCCCGTTGGAAAATTTTTCGGGTAACAACCTGGATGCTTGAATTCCTTTACTTGTTGAATAGAGTAAAATAACATCCAAAATTAAAATAGCGGCTAATGCAAACGCAAGTATTTTGGCTAAAGGAAAGATCAAGGGGTATATAAATCCAAAAATAAAACTAATTACTACGCCAAAAAGTGCATAAAAAAATCGATTGTTTAAAAACAATGTTAGGAAAAACTGTGCTAATGGACTGTTTTTGATAGAATAATTTTGCTGTTGCGGCATAAGTGATTATTTTGGGATTTCAACACTTTGCAAAATATCATTAATGATTTGAACCGTGGTTATACCTTCCATTTCGCGCTCAGGGGTTACAATTATTCGGTGTTGTAGCACGGGAATAGCAATTTGCTTGATATCTTCGGGAGTAACAAAATCTCGTCCGTTTATGGCTGCATAAGCTTTACTAGCTTTTAATATGGCAATTGATGCTCTTGGCGAGGCTCCTAAATATAAAAAAGCATTTGTCCGTGTATTTGCAATAATTGAAGCGATGTATTGAATTAAATGCGGTTCTACAATTATTTGATTTATAATTCCCTGGAATTCAATAATTTTTTCCTGACTCAGACTGGTGGTAATTTTGTCAAGCTTTGGCATTTTCAACTCATGTTCACGAGTTAAAATTTCAATTTCTTCTTCTAAATTTGGATAATCAATGGTTATTTTAAATAAAAAGCGGTCTAGTTGGGCTTCAGGTAAACGGTAAGTGCCCTCTTGTTCAATTGGGTTTTGAGTGGCAATAATCATGTAAGGTGCTTCCAATTTATAGCGATTACCATCCATGGTTACCTGGCGCTCCTCCATTACTTCAAAAAGAGCAGCTTGCGTTTTTGCCGGGGCTCTGTTAATTTCATCGGCTAATATAATGTTGGAAAAAATAGGTCCTTTTTTAAATTCAAATTCTGAATTTTTTAAATTAAAAATGGAAGTACCTAACACATCTGAGGGCATTAAATCAGGCGTAAATTGAACTCTATTAAATCCTACGGAAAGTGATTTGGCTAACAATTTGGCAGTAATTGTTTTGGCTACACCTGGGGCACCTTCCAATAAAACGTGGCCTTCAGCAAACAATGCGGTCAATAACAGGTCGGCAACTTTTTTTTGTCCAACTATTACTTTTGATAATTCGCCTTTTACCTGCTGAACGCTGGCTTGTAAATCCTGTAAATTTAATCTGTTATTGAATTGAATCTCGTTTTCCAT
Source organism: Aquimarina agarivorans (assembly GCF_000218485.1). Lineage (GTDB taxonomy): Bacteria > Bacteroidota > Bacteroidia > Flavobacteriales > Flavobacteriaceae > Aquimarina > Aquimarina agarivorans. The sequence goes on from NZ_AFPB01000174.1 coordinate 96,375, forward strand.
AAAATTTATGATTTTTTATAAAAGCCTTCTATCTCTTTATTTAATTTCATTAATGGTTCTTTACTGCTAAATGTATGCGATTTCATGCTAATTAGCATGGCAGTCAATCTTTCAATATCCTCAATGGGTTTATTAGATTTTTGCGCTAGTTTTTTGACAAAAACACGATCTAAATTATCGGTTCTTAAATGATATTTATTGCGGATAGTTTCTAAAAAATAGCGAATAGTTTTTTGAATTATTCCGTTGTAATCTTCGGCTTCATAATGCAAGCTGCTAACGGTATGTACAAATTCAGTAGTAGTATTTTTTAAGGGTTCAATAATAGGAATGGCTCGTTGCCTTCTTTTGGCGTTAAATAGTAAAAAAAGACCTAATCCTAAAAGTAATAAATACCAACTCCACTTAAGTGCTGGTTTAGATAAAATAAAACTTAATGGCCCTTTAGCAAGTTCCGGGTCAACCTTTTGGTTTTTGTCAAACACTAAGTTTAAATGCTGGGGTAAGTATGATATTACTGTATTTATATAATTACTATTGTTAGAGGCTAGCATCTGATAATTAGTAAATATTTCAGGTGTAGTATGTACGTAGAATATCCCTTTTTTGTAAGGAATACCAGCAAAATTAATGCGTTGATCACCTTGTTGATTAGTAAAATAACCAAGCGATTTTACATGGAGTGTGTTTTTAATATAGCGATTCCTAACGGTTAGTTTTTGCAGGTATTGTAAGCTGTCATTTTGGTGCTCCAAATAAACAGTACGTTTTTTTTGAGCAAATGAAGCCTCTTCATAATCAATTTTTATTCCCAAGCTATCCTGAATAAATTTTGGGAGCACATTAGTAGCAATAAATGCATGTCCTCCATGTCCAACTTGTGCTAGTAAAGATTCAAATGAAACATTATCAATAGGGTAGCTGTTGGAAATACTCATGTATAAATGGTCGGTAATATTTTTAGCAAGCGAAGTGCTGTCTTCTAATTCAGTATATTCATAATACGTAGTATACAATTGCTTAGGTTTAAAGGTAAACCAATTGGGTAGTTGATCAAAAAATACTTTCGTATCAAAAGGTTTGGTTTCAGTTTCTATAAAAGTGGGACTCCAATCCACTTCATTTGACCGATTCAAAAACAGCAATACTGAAATTACCAAAATTACAATAGCAATTAAAACCCCTTTTCTATTCATTTTTCAGTTGTTTTAAAAGTTGATCAAATGCGGTAGCTGCGGTTTTGTATTGATAATCGTCAATTTTAAATTCGCCATACCAAATGTAGGTATAATAATATGCAGCTTTAGCATAGGTTGCATGGTACTCAGTGTCTTCTAAATCCAATTGATAGTCATGGGTGGTTTTTTGAGGGTCATATTCTAATTTGTTGCCGTTTTGTAAGTTTTGCAATAACTGTAAATAATGATATTTGATGGCTAGGCGATAGTTTTTATTTGCAATAGCCTCCGTTATTAATTGACTGAAATTGGCTACTTGAACACTTTCATGTGATTCGTAATTTTCAATTCCGTTCGATGGTTCCGTTTTTTTACCAAACAGCCATCTAAATTCTTTATTTTTTGCTAATTTATATATGAGCAAAATAGCGCCAAATAGCACTAAAAAGTAAAAAACAATTTTTATAGTTTCATAAAGTTCAAGGGCGTTTTTACCACCATAATTAAACCATTCCATCAACTTTTCAATAAACCAGCGCTTTATTCTGTCAAGCAGAGAAATTGTTTCCTCGTAGTTGTAGTCGCTATCATTAAGGTAGGGGGCTTTAAAGTCAGCAGGTAGTTTCCTTACTTTTATTGGGGTAGTTGGAATACGAGTTGTTTTTGATTGAGAATATATGGTATTTACTGCCAAGTTGTAAACGAAAAAAAATAAACTGAAAAAGTATTTACTACGCATCATAAGCACCACTAATTACTTTTTTATGTACTTTAAAGGGATATATTAAATAATAAAAAGAAATTAAACTTAAGGTTCCAAATATAATAATTAAAGCCAAAAAATTTGGCATCTGATCAGCGTAACGAGTAATAAAACCTTCTAAAAATCCAGCGGCAATAGTAAAAGGGAACGTGCTAATTACAATTTTAATACTGTTTCGCATGCCTAATTTAAAAGAAGAAAATCTTGATAGCGTTTTTGGAAACAAAATACTTGCTCCTAACATAAATCCTGCTGCACCTTCAATAACAATGGCAAAAATTTCCATAGCTCCATGTATCCATATTCCTTTAGCACTTTTCCATAAAACGCCTTGTTGCTCAAAAAAAAATTGGAAAGATCCTAACATAATTCCATTTTGCAGTAATATGTATCCAGTACCAATTCCTCCGGTTAATCCGTAAACAAAACTAGTTAAGCCAACTTTTAAATTGTTAAAAGTGATGCCTATAAAACTACCCCAATTGCTTCCACTTTTGTATATGGCGACTGGATCACCCTTTTCAATATTTTGGAGCGTTTGATTAACGTAAGCGTCTCCTAAAATTAAACGTACAAATGATTCTTCATTAGCAGCTGAAACCACGCCAATAATGACAGCTAATAAAAAAAAAGCAAAGGCGTACATCAAATACCTTCTGTTTTGATATACTAGTAACGGAACTTCAATTTTAAAAAAGTGAAGAAGCATATTTTTTTCAACCCGCCGGGATTGGTATATTTTTTGAAATACGCGAACTGCTAAATCATTTAAATAAATTACTAGCTTACTTTTTTTATAGTATGTTTGTGAATAAGCAAGGTCATTAATTAAATGTAAATACAACCGTGATAGTTCGTCCGGATTTTCAATTTGTTTTTGTGCAATTGCTTTTTCGAATTGCAACCATTTTTCTTTATTTTGCTTAATAAAGGCTACTTCTCTCATACCTAACAAATAACATGATATAATGGCAGAAATACAAATTACTACTACACAAAATGTAACTATAAACTTTAAAGCAGCTGATGCTGGAGAGCGTATTTTGGCTTATTTTATTGATTTGGTCATAAAATCATCTTATGTAGGTGTGGTAATTTATTTGCTGTCCAGTTATGCTAGCCGCCAAGGGAGTAATTTTTTTGACAGCTTTGCTAGTGATATGTGGAGTATTATAGCTTTAGTAATTATTTTTTTTCGCCTATTATTTTTTACACCTTAGTGCAGGAAGCTATGCTAAATGGTCAAACATTAGGAAAAAAGATTGCTAAAGTACAAGTGGTTAAAATTGATGGTTATCGCGCCGGTTTTCTGGATTATTTTATTCGCTGGGTAATGCGCATTGTTGATATTAATTTATTTTCGGGGGTTGTTGCCTTGGTAGTAATCGGAAGCTCAAAAAAGCATCAGCGTTTAGGCGGCATAGCATCGGGTACTGCTGTAATCACTTTAAAAAATAAAGTGACTATTGATCATACAATTTTGCAGGAAGTTGAAGCAGATTACGAACCCGTGTATACTTCAGTATTAAAACTATCTGATAATGATGTGCGTATTATTAAAGAAAATTTGATTACAGCATTAAAAACAGAAGACCATAAAACATTATTAATTATTAAAGAAAAAATCATTAAGGTCATTGGACAAACCCCTGCAAAGGATATAACTGCTGAAAATTTTATAAAGCGTGTAATTAAAGATTATAACCACTACAGTGCTATGTAGTACCATTAAAATTTTTGCTATTTGCAATGAGCTAGAATTGGCTAACTAATTCCAATATCGTCCAATTCATTGTAAGGTTTTTTTGGATCATCTCCATATTCATTAGGACCTTGATAGCCTTCGGTAATTAATAAAATAAACAACCAAATCCAACCAATAATAGGGACTAATATCAATAGCAAAAACCATCCACTTTTGTTAACATCATGTAATCTCCTGATTGAAACAGCCAAATAAGGGATAAACATTAATACGCTAAAAATGGTAGATAAAAATCCAAAGTTGCCTGAAAATAAATCAAAAAGGTTGTCAATTACTCCCAATAGGGCCGAAAAGATAGAATAAAACAAGTAAAACATCCAAAACTCTTTCCTTCGGGACCGACTGCTAAAATCCAAATATTTGTGCAGTGCCATCGTAAACCATTCCATAGGCATGTATTCTTTATTAAAAGAAAGATGGAGTAAATTTTCCTCCATCTTTTAGCGTAGTTTAAAATTAACTCGTTACTCCAATTTCGTCTAACTCATTGTCTGGATTTTTTGGATTAGGACCGTATTCGTTTGGACCTGGTTCACTGTCCTGACATAGTAATACAATAAGCCAAATGGCACCAATTAATGGAATTAGTATTATTAAGAAAAACCATCCACTTTTGCCAATATCATGCAAACGTCTTACAACTACTGCTAAGCTTGGTAATGCAACAGCCAATGAGTATATGTATGATAATGCAACTAATTCGGGGCTGATTGCGTAAGTTATTCCCACAATAATGTAGCTAATTATAGTGCTAATCAAGGTAAACATCCAATATTCTTTTCTTCTTGCTCGACCATTAAAATCGACATATTGTTTAAGTACTTTTAAATACCATTCCATAGTTTATATACATTTAGTTAGTAATCAAATGTAAGAAATTGTTTCACTAAAAAAAATTCAGTGATTTTATTTACCTGTAATATGGGATTTTATACGGTAAAATAAAAGATAAATGAAATCGTCAACTTAATTATTGGTAGACTTCATTTTTTCTTATTTTTGGCTTACTGATTCTATTACAATGAGCGAAACGAGACACGACTGGACGAAAGAGGAAATTCTTGAAATTTATAATAAACCTTTAATGGAACTGTTGTACCAAGCAGCAACAACGCATCGTAAATATCACGATCCAAATACCGTTCAGGTATCTACCTTATTATCTATTAAAACCGGAGGATGTCCTGAAGATTGTGGGTATTGCCCGCAAGCAGCACGGTACCATACTGACGTTGATGGAAATGATTTAATGTCCGTGCAACAAGTAAAAGCGCAAGCCTTACGAGCAAAGGCAGGTGGGAGCTCACGTGTTTGTATGGGAGCGGCTTGGCGTAATGTAAAAGACGGACCTGAATTTGACAACGTGTTGGAAATGGTGCGTACCATTAACAAACTGGACATGGAAGTTTGTTGTACTTTGGGGATGATTACCGAAAACCAGGCAGCGCGTTTGGCTGAGGCAGGGTTATATGCTTACAACCATAACCTGGACACTTCGGAGGATTATTACAAAGAAGTGATTTCTACCCGTGGTTTCGAAGATCGTTTGACTACCATTGACAACGTACGAAAAACCAACGTTACCGTTTGTAGTGGCGGAATCATTGGAATGGGTGAAAAAGAAGCAGACCGTGCAGGAATGTTAGTGGCATTGGCAACTTTAGATCCACAACCAGAATCTGTTCCTATTAATGCTTTAGTAGCAGTAGAAGGGACGCCAATGGAAAACGAAAAGCCTGTGCCTATTTGGGATATGATTCGTATGGTAGCCACTACGCGTATTGTAATGCCACAAACGCAGGTACGCCTTTCGGCAGGAAGGACGCAAATGAGTAGAGAAGGGCAAGCAATGTGCTTTTTTGCTGGAGCAAATTCTATTTTTGCTGGAGACAAGCTCCTTACCACTCCAAATCCCGATGTGGCCGAGGATATGAAGATGTTTGAATTGCTAGGCTTAACTCCGCAAAAACCTTTCGTTAAAAAGGCGCGACCTGAAACTGTAGAGGCTGAAAATTCCGCGCTATCAGATTTGGGAGAAAAGCCGAAATGGACACGTCCTGAGCATAAAATTGAAAGAAATTTGGAAGCGCAAAAAAATAAATAATTTGTTTTTTGTTATTTTAGTGTTCTGATAATGAACCAAAAAATCTCCTTAGAACCAGTTGTTAAGTTAAAAGAAGTCTCAAAAAGGGAGTTCTATGAAAATTATGTAATTCCGCAAAAACCAGTAATTGTTGAGCGTTTTGTAAGTGATTGGGATGCTTCAAATTTATGGACGTTGGATTATATAAAGGAGGTGGCCGGAAATAAGCATGTGCCGCTTTATGACAATCGTATTCCAGTAAATAACGCTAAGCGCAAATTTAATGAGCCGCATTTGCATAAAACGCTTGCGGAATATATTGATGACTTAAGTAATGGACCTACACCGTACCGAATTTTCTTATATAATTTACTAAAAGAAGCACCAAAACTTCAGCAAGATTTTAGTTATCCCAAGGACACAGGGTTGCGTTTCTTGAAAAAGTTGCCTATGCTGTTTTTTGGAGGAATCAATTCAAAAGTGTTTATGCATTACGATATTGATTATGCTAATATTTTGCACTTCCATTTTAATGGAGAAAAGCAATGTATTTTATTTCCTCCTTCGGAATCAAAATATTTGTACAAGTTACCAAATGCTTTGGTGGCTTATCATGAAATAGATTTTGAAAACCCCGATTTTGTTAAATTTCCTGCCTTGCTCAAAGCAAAAGGATTTTTAGCACATTTAAATCATGGCGATATGCTGTACATGCCCGAAGGCTATTGGCATCAAATGACTTACAAAACGCCAGGGTTTAGCATGAGCTTGCGGGCTTTACCCATTTCAAAATACCATTTAGCAAAGGCTGTTTACAATGTTTTTGTCATGCGCCATTTTGATAACTTAATGCGAACCATTGGACAAGAGGCGTGGGTAAACTATAAAAATAAATACGCCGTAAAACACACAAATAAAAAGTGGGCTTGATTGTATAGTTCGTAACATTGAATTACCCATTTAAAATGGACTTTTCGCTTAATACTTCATGCCTCAACATAGGCTTGGCTCTGTTTTCATTCTTGTTCAAACAAAGAACATCTAATTTTTTTAAGCAATTTGAACTAATACTCTTTTGATGCAAAGTCATTCAATAAGCGTCGTTTTTTGTAAAAAAATGCTGAATGAAAATTTTAGTCTTATTCAAATCGGATATACTTTCTTGCGTAAGCTAAAAAAAACTTATCATTTATTTTAAGTTAGTATTACTAATACAAATCAGCAGGATCCCAAAACTTAGTTTTAAAGTCAACCACCTTATCATTTTTAACAACTATGCCTTCGCTTTCTAGTAATTGTTGCATTAAATTTGAGCCAGGAAAATGATGTTTTCCAGTCAATAAGCCTTGGCGATTGACAACCCTGTGCGCAGGTACATCCATTCGGGAATGTGCAGCATTCATTGCCCAGCCTACCATACGCGAACTTTTAGGAGCACCTAAGTGTTTGGCTATTGCGCCATAGCTTGTTACTCTGCCATAAGGAACTTGTACTACCACTTCATAAACACGTTCAAAAAAGTTTAAGGTATTTGGGTTGTATTGCATAATTTAAACACAAAATTATTCTGCCAAAATGCGTATAACAGTAACTACCATTAAAATACCCATTAGCATAGCCATAAAGTAATTGGATTTTTGGGCAAAACGTTCTTCTTTTATTTGAATTTTTAAGAATGAAATGGCGTAAATGTAAAGCATCACAAATGTGCCAGTTGATGCCGCAAGGATGAAGCTGTAAATTGTAGGTAAATCATATTCAACAGTTCCTTTTAAGTTTAAGGCAGCACCCACCATACAAAAATAGGGAATGGGTAAAATATTAAACGCAGATATCATAGCACCTTTGAAAAAGCTACGCAAAGCGCCGTGTTGGGAGAGTTTTACTTTTTTTTGGCTGGCTCTTTTTTTTGCTTTAATAAAAAAGTAGATACCAAGCAAAAGAAAAACAACTACACCAGTACGCAATATCATATGATACATCCAGCGGTCGTCAAAAATATAACGTGCCAATTGTATAGCGATTAATGCTTGCAAAAGAACCACGACTGAGGCGCCAAAAGCAACTAAAATCCCGCTTCTTTTTCCGCGCTCTAAACATGTTTTAGCTACTGTCATATTTACAAGGCCAGGAGGAATAACACCTACAAAGGCAGCAAAAAAAGTGATGACAAAAAGCTTAGTAGTAATCAAGTTTACTTTATTTTAAATCGGGTATAAGTTATGGCTTTATTTTTTTCAAGATACTGATTTTCATAAAAAGTTTGGATGGCTAATACCTCTTTTGGAGCACCTTCGTTTTTGTAAATGTCATGATTGGCATAAAGTACCTCGTGACCCGCACCATGCAGCAAACCAAGGGTGTAGCCGTGCATGAATTCGCTGTCCGTTTTTAAATGCATAACGCCATCTTTGGTCAAAATCTTTTTGTAATTAGCTAAAAAAGTAGCATTGGTCATGCGGTGTTTGGTGCGCTTGTATTTTATTTGAGGATCAGGAAAAGTAATCCAAATTTCAGAAACTTCGGCTTCAGCAAAAATGTAATTTATAAGTTCAATTTGTGTGCGAATAAAGTAGACGTTGTTCAAATTTTCCTCCGTTGCAGTTTTTGCTCCGCGCCAAAATCGAGCTCCTTTTATATCAATGCCAATAAAATTTTTTTCAGGATAAAGTTGGGCGAGTCCTACAGTGTATTCGCCTTTTCCACAGCCCAATTCCAGTACTATGGGATGATCATTTCCAAAACGTTTGCTCCAGTTTCCTTTTAAGTCAAAACTATTTTCAATAACCTCTTCACGAGTTGGTTGAATGACATTTTCAAAAGTTTTATTTTCATTAAAACGTTTCAGTTTGTTTTTACTTCCCACAAGCACAAAATTTATTTCTCCGTAAGGAGATTATCAAATATCGTGCAAAACTAAGGAATAATACCAAGTTAAAGTTGATATCCATTCAATCATTTGTGAATTGTAAAGCTTTCATTTAACTAAAAAATTAAATTCTTTTTATCATTAATCGAAACTAGCTTTCAACACATGGTCTTTTTACTTTTTTGCGCTATTTCCTGAAATCGTGTTAATGATAGGTGAGAGCTATAATACCGTTTCAAAAGTTAAATTGCCCCAAAAAAAGGTATCTATAGAGGATATTTATAGAATGGCGTAGATTTATAAAACGTATTTAAGTGCTTAGGAGATTTTAATTGATGGCATTTTGATTCGCGTTTTAATATTATTGTATTAGTCATCATCACGACGCTTTACCGTAATAAAAGAGCGATTAAGGAAAATAAGTACTAGTATTAGCTTATATAGGTGTTGTTTTGCCTATGGGTTTGAAAAATGGAAAAGATTGTAGCTTTAATAACATTATGTTAATATTATCAAAAAAAACATTCAATACATTTATTCGTTATATCTTTAGTATGAGTAGTTTTATTTAAGTTTTTGATTGATTAGTTGAAGTTGATAATTGACTAGGATTAGCTAATTGAAAGTTTTTTGAAGTGTAATTTAAGGCACGTTATTTGATAATGTATTACTTGTTGACTGATTGGTAATAGTGTTATTTTAATGTTTATATTTTATGAAAAAAATTATTATTCCCTTAGCACTTTGTTTATACATTATTTTATTGCAATTTGATAAAATTGATCAAGAGGAATTAAATAGCGAAGCATCTGTTTTTTGTGCTGAGGAACAATTGGCAGTTAAAGAGGAGGCTGTAGTACTGCCTATCCCTGTTGCGTTGGATTGTAATAAATTGGCTAATAAGGATAAAAGTGTTGATTAAATTACCTGTTGTCCAATTCAGGTTCAACAAAAGCACTGGATCTTTCAAGAGTAAACGAAAATTCACTCCCTATGCCGTACACACTGTCTACATAAATATGTTCATTGTGTGCTTCAACAATATGCTTTACAATGGATAAGCCTAAGCCAGAGCCACCTTCGTCCCTAGACCTACTTTTATCCACTCGGTAAAATCGTTCAAAAAGCCTTGGTATAAATTCTTTTTTAATACCCTCGCCATTATCGGTTACCCGTACTATAATTTTTGAGCCTACTAAATCTTCAATACTTACCTCGGTGGTGCCATCCTTATGTCCATATTTAATGGAGTTTACAACTAAATTGGTAAGCACCTGTCTAATACGTTCCCTTTCGGCTTTTACTAAAATAGGTTTCTGATAATTACGATCTAGTATAAGTGCTATATTTTTTTTTCCTGCTTTAATTTCTAAAAGCTCAAATACATTTTGAATCAATTCAACAATGTCAAAATCTTCATATTCTACGGTCATGCTTCCTACCTCTAATTTGGTAATTAAATCCAAATCTTCAATAATATAATTGAGCCTGTCTACGCCTTTGCTGGCTCTTTTTAAATATTTTTTACATAGCTCAGGCTTGTTCATGGCACCATCTAAAAGGGTTAAAATATAGCCTTGTATGGTAAATAAAGGTGTTTTTAACTCGTGCGAAACGTTTCCTAAAAATTCTTTGCGGTAAGCATCACGTCCTTTTAGGGTTTCAATCTCTATTTTTCGTTTTGTAGCGTAGTTTCGTACCTGATCCATTAGCAGTTTCATGTCAGTAATAACTAATGTAGGATTGGATGTTTTTTCTTCAATCATATCCAATTCTTCATAAATACGGTTAACACGACTATAAATGTATTTTTGGGTACGGAATTGCACCAATAAATAAATAGCGGCAAACGCGCCTACCCAAAATAGGAGTACAAATAACAGATTAAAAAAATTAAAGCACCATAACAATCCTGTTAAAAATAAAGTAAGAACCAGACTGGTATAAAGTGCAGTTCTGAAAGAAAATACATTTGGAGTAGTAAAAGACTTAATCATAAAGATTTATGTTTTCAGGCAAACATAAGGTACTTAAAATTTGTAAAACGAGGATCGGGATAAGCTAAAAAAGGCTTAACAAAAGTCAACCCTTTTTAGATATTTTTAAGCAGGATAAACGTGTGTGCAATTAAAAAGGTTACACTACAAATTTATAACCTACACCTTTGATGGTTTTAAAACTCGCATCGCCAATTTTTTCCCTTAGTTTTCTTATGTGTACATCAATAGTTCTGCCTCCAACGATAACCTCTTCACCCCAAACACGTTGCAAAATATCTTCGCGCTTAAATACTTTGCCAGGTTTTGATGCTAATAATGAAAGCAGTTCAAATTCTTTACGCGGTAAAATTAATTCTTTTTTGTTATGGATTACCTTGTACTCATCTCTGTTAATGATGAGTTCGCCTATTTTTAAAGCCTGTGAGTTTTCCTCATCTTTTTTGAACCTTCTTAATAAGGCTTTTACTTTACTTACTAATACTTTTGGTCGAATTGGTTTAGTAATGTAATCATCGGCACCAGCATCAAATCCAGCAACTTGAGAATAATCTTCGCCTCGGGCAGTTAAAAAAGTAATTACGGTATCTTCCAGACCAGGTAGTTTTCTGATTTTTTCGCAAGCTTCAATACCGTCCATTTCGGGCATCATCACATCAAGAATAATTAATTGAGGCTTTATTTTTTTTGCCTTTTTAATTGCTTCCAAACCATTATCCGCAGTGATTACGTTGTAGCCTTCATCGGTAAGGTTATAGCCAACAATTTCTAAAATATCGGGCTCATCATCAACTAAAAGTATGGTGGTGTCTTTTTTATTCATTGTGTAAAATTGTAATAAAATATATGCTTTGTACTTATGCCATAAATTTAGGAAGATCATACAAACAAACTGGTATAAATATACCACTTAATACTAAGTAAACATATTTGTGTACACTTAGTAACAATATGCTAACATAACCACTTCAGCTCAAAACTTTAAATTAACTTAGTTAAGGTTAAAAAAAACAACTCTTAATTTTAACAATTTGATTTTCAAAAATTTGATCAACAATTGGGCTTTGCACCAGTAAATTTAAATTATATCCTTTTTTGATCATTAAAGGTTTGTAGTAAATTCATAGTAGCCGTAATTAAGTCTTTAGTCTCTAAAAGTAATCCAAAATACAGGGTGGTATTTTTAGGACTATCCTCTTCGTTACGTGTACGTTCCACTTGTTTGTTTATTTTGTTGGTTAATACATCGAATAATTGTTGTTTTTCAATAATAATTGAACTGATTTTATCAAAGTCTTTATTGTTGAATATTTTTTTAATTTCAGAAAAGAATCCATCCAAATGCTCCTGAATTTCTTTTAAATCTTTTATTTGATTGTAGCGAAGTTTACGGTGATTGTTATTTACATGTTTGTGGCTTGCTTTGGAAACATATTCAATAGATTGAGAAATATCCTGAAGGTATCCCAAAATATTGATATAAAAGTTACTGGCGCTTACGCTGGAATCTTCCAGATTTTTAATAAAGTAAAAAATGTTATCTCTTAGTTCTTCCACTTCATTATTTAAGCGGTCAATTCCCTTTCTGTTTTTCTTCAGCGCAGCTAAATCATAGGTGGCAAGACTATTAATAGCACCAGCATAAATTTTATTACTTCGGTTTACAAAAGAGTGTATATTTCCGGCGCTTTCATCCATTACCCCTTGTACAGAACTACTTTCGGTTTTGTGTAAGCTTTCATCTTGCTTTACTGCAATGGTTTTTTTGCGGTAGCTTAATGAACTTCTTACCAATAAAAATACGGCAATTAATAAAAGTATTCCCACCATAATTGAACCGCCTAAATGAATAAGAAGAGCCATAATTGCTGCGGCAGTAAACGCACTGAAAGCGGTAAAAAACCAGCCGCCAATAACATTTAGCACTCCAGCCACACGGTATACAGCACTTTCACTACCCCATGCGCGGTCAGCTAATGATGTTCCCATGGCTACCATAAAAGTAACATAAGTGGTGGATAATGGGAGTTTCATTGAGGTGGCAATTGAAATTAATACCCCTGCTACCATTAAATTCACGGCAGCCCTAACGGTGTCAAAAGCGGGCGCATCTTCAGGTAAGGTAGTCACGGGAACTTGCGATTGGTCAAATTGCTGATCGGCAAATTTTTTAAAACTTTCGGGAGCAATTGCTGTTAAATGATCTCCTATTGATATAATAGATCTTACAATGCTTCTAGACAATGCATTGGCTTTAAAGCGTTCGGTACCTTCGCCTTGTCGGGATAAATCGATAGAAGTTTTTACCACATCCCTAGCTTTAGTGGAAAACCACAAGGTTAGTACCATAATAAGTCCAGCAGCTAGCAGTAATAAGGTAGGAGTTTCGGCTTTTTCACCAAGAATTGCCATTGAAAATTCATTGGCAGGCACGCCTGAAGCAATCCACTGCGTGTATGAAGCCCATGCCGCAATGGGAACGCCAATAAAGTTTACCAAGTCATTCCCTGCAAAGGCTAAGGCAAGTGCAAAAGTACCCGCAATTATGATAATTTTATAAATATCAACTTTTAAAAGACTGATTAATAAATAGGAAATAACAGAAAGCGCAATCAGCCCAATACTTCCAATTTGAATCAGGTTTGCGTCAATAAACCCATTTAAGGTTAACGGATTACCGCCTGTATTTTGGTCAATAATTACACCAGCGTAGCTTGTTCCTTTAATTCCTTTAATAACTATAAAGTATAAAATAGACATTAAGGCAATGCCTCCAAATAGAGCGCCAACCCAATTTGCCTTCTTTTTATAATTAAAAGTGATTAATAATCTGGTAACATATTGTACCAAGGCACCAATTGAAAATGCCACTACTACCGAAAGTAAAATACCTACAATAATTTGTGCTGCCTTTTTTGTATTAATATAGTTACCAAGATCAGCTATTGTTTCTGCATCATTGGCAGTTATTTTAATAACGGCAACACAAACCGCAGCACCTAACAGTTCAAATACAATGGAAACTGTGGTGGAAGTTGGCATTCCTAGAGTATTAAAAAAGTCGAGTAAAAGAATATCGGTAATCATTACAGCCATAAAAATGACCATGATTTCATCAAAATAAAATTCCGAGGGGACAAATATACCTTTACGAGCTACTTCCATTAAACCGCTTGAAAAAATAGCTCCGGCAGCCACTCCCAAACTAGCAATAATCATTATTGATTTAAAAGAAATTACTTTTGATCCTATTGCTGAATTTAAAAAGTTTACTGCATCATTACTTACACCAACAACTAAATCTGCTACGGCTAACAGGGCTAAAGCCGCAATCATAAATATGTAAATATTATCCATAAAAGTACTAAAATTTCAAAGTCACAAAAATCATATTAAATTTTATAATAAGTGTTATTGTAATGTTATTATTATTATTATTATTATTATTATTATTCAAATAGAAATGATCTATTTAAATAGTTACTATTAATAGTAATCAATGAAATTTTATTACTGGTGATTGTTAGCACGTTTAATGCTATCTTTAAGGTGTTAAATGTCTGAAAATGTGTTATTTATTTTCTAAATGTTAATTTAATGTTACCAAAATGTTTTTTTAAAGTAAATGTTTTATTATATTTGTAAAGAAATTATTAGTAATATAAAAACATAACCCATGAAAAATATAATCTTATTTATTGCGCTTGTGGCATCTACATTTGCTTTTGCGCAGTCAGAAAAACCTACTTATGAAATTAAGGGAGATTTAATTGAAGGAACATTTTATCACGAAAATGGTAAAATCCAGCAACAAGGTCTTTACAACAAAGCAGGGAAATTACACGGCGAATGGAAGTCTTTTAACGCTAAAGGAGAAAAAGTTGCAGTTGGGAACTACGAAAATGGTAAAAAAACAGGAAAATGGTTCTTTTGGGATGGTTCTGTATTATCAGAAGTAGATTATAGTAACAATGAAATTGCTGCTATTAAAACACATGAAGATGAAAGTAATGTTGTTGTAAATTTTAATAAAAGGTAGGGAATGATATTAATATAGTATGCTACCAAGATAAAGTGTCATAAAAAACTGCTCCACGGGGCAGTTTTTTTATTTTTCTAAATATTGTAAGTCAGTAGCATAGCTATTTTGATAACATTAAATTAACAGTTACACCTCTTTTTCATAAAGATTTATAAACATTAAAAAACGAGTTTGTGCAGTATTTTTGTAATAAATAAAATCCGAATATGAAAGTTATCTTTTTGTTTTTTACCTTAATTGTTACCAATCTTGCACTAGCTCAGCATACTACTAATAGTATTGAGGGCAAACTTTTTGATAGTAGTAACAATAATGAATCCATAACATTTGCCAATGTGGTGGTAAAAGGATTAGGAAAGAGCAGTCTTACCGATTACCGAGGGAATTACGTATTAAAAAATCTAACACCAGGAAAATATACTTTGCTATTTAGTTTTTTAGGATACGAAACTAAAGAAGTTACAGTAGAGGTGATTGAAGGAAAAAAGAAACTTAATGTGTATTTGGAGACTACAAAAGCACTTAATTTTGATGATATTAAATTAGCAGTAAACAACAATTAATTAGCCATTAGTTAACACTTATATAAACAAAAAGCGACCTAAGTATTAGGTCGCTTTTTGTTTATTTATACCATTATTAAATAGCTGCGTTGGCAAGATGATTTAGTGAATAATAGTTTATAAAAATCAGCACCAGTATAAATTTAAGCGCAGTCATTAGCAATGTAAATACAAAAAAAGGCCTCCATAAAAATGAAAGCCTTAGTGAATTGAAAAATCTATAAATGCCTGTTTTGGGGCATTTAAAAATCAAATCAAAAATATGTTTTAAGTGAGTTTTAAAAGTAAACACAATCTTATGGTATTGTTAAACCTAAATTTATTTCAGAATAAAACTAAATTTTTAAAAAACTGATTTACAGTCGCTTCTGTTTGAATACAGGTGTAAGTACAAAAAATACCAACTAACATTAACATAACTTTCACATTTTATCATCACACAAAAGTAACCAGTTATTAACATGGAGATAACATTACGATGGTTTCTTTGCACCGAATTGAAAAATCAAAATAATCAAATTTATCTATTATGAAAAAAGCCTTATTTTTCTTATTGTTATTAGCATCTACAGTTACCTTTGCACAAGGTAATATTCAAGGAGTTGTTAATGATAAAGAATTAGCAGGAAGCCCATTACCTTTTGCTGACGTATATTTAAAAGGAACAACAAAAGGAACAACTACTGATTTTGATGGAAAGTATGTAATCGAAAATATTGACCCAGGTACTTATACTTTGGTAATAAGTTTTGTGGGTTACGAAGCGCAAGAGTTTCCTAACACTTTGGTTAAAGATGGTGAAACTTTAACTGTAAATGCAACATTAAGTGCCTCAGCAGCCTCCTTAAGTAACGTAATTGTTCAAGGAACATCTGCTGTAAAAGAAAGTGAAAGTGCATTGTTGGTTGAGCAGAAGAAGGCTGTGGAGATTAAGCAGGCTATTGGAGCAAAGGAAATCAGTAAAAAAGGAGTTAGTGATGCTGAAGGAGCAGTTGTTAAAGTTGTTGGAATTACTAAACAGCAAGGACGAAAAAATGTTTTTGTTCGTGGATTAGGAGATAGATATAATACAACTACATTAAATGGTCTTCCTTTACCTTCTGAAAATCCTGATTTTAAAAATATCAACTTGGATTTTTTTAGTACTGACTTAATTCAATCTGTCAATATTAATAAAAATAATAATGCATCTTTATATGGTGATGCTACAGGTGCCAATGTGGATATTATATCTAAAGAATTATCAGGAAAAGATTTTCTAAAATTAGATGTGTCAACAGGTATAAATACAAATACTTACGATAGAAGCTTTGTAAACATTGATGGTGGTACTGATTTAGGTTTTACTGACTCAAATATACCAATTGACAATTTGAATTTTTATGATTTCGAAAATTCGATTAACAACGATGGTGTTCAGTCTTTTCAAAATAATTTAGGTGTTTCACTTTCTGGAGGTAAAAAGTTTTATATAGGTGATAATAAATTAAAAGTATTAGCTACGGCAAATATCCAAAATGATTACCAAAGAATAGAGAGTCCTTTAAGGCAAACAACTAATGATGGAACTGTTTTTAGAGATCAAGCTAGGACTTCTTATGAGTATGAAGTATCACAACAATTTTTCGGAAACTTTAAGTATTCGTTTGGAGGACATGAAATTGCTTTAAATAGTCTTTATATACATAAAAACACTCAAAATTTAACAGAAGCTTTTGGTTTGGATACGCCAGAAGAAGTAGGGGACTTAAATTTTGTTAGAAGACAGCAAATTAATGATAATAATTTAATAGTAAACCAGCTGATATCTGATTTCGAAATTACAGATAAAATTGATTTTAGCGCGTCTGGAGCGTATAATAAAATAATAGCGACAGAACCTGACCGTAGATCGAATGATATTTTAGTTAGGGGAGGTGATTTTGTTGTAAACCCAGGTAGTGCAGGAAATAATGAAAGATATTTTTCGAGACTTGAAGAAGATGATTATGCAATTAATACTTTTTTCAAATTTGATTTTTCTAATGAAGATGATGATAAAAACAGAGATTTATTTGTAGGGTATAATTATCGTAATACATTCAGAACTTTTGATGCAACTATTTTTAATCATGATTTTGACACAACTTTTGGTTTAGATATTGATGATTTGGACGCTACGTTTAATCAATCAAATATTAATAATATTTTTAGATTAATCACTGGTAGAGGAAGGGCAGGAAATCCTAGAGCTTTTATACCTTTTTTCTATGATGGGGAAAGAATTATTAATTCATTTTATACAAAATTCAATTATGAATTTAGTGAGAAATTTTTCGCATCGGTTGGTTTAAGATATGAGCAAGTTGACTTAGAGGTGGATTTTAATACTAATATCGCTAATAGTTTAACAGACGGTTTAGCTTTAATTGATGAAGATTATTTTTTACCAAGTTTAAGTTTAAAATATGCTGTAAATGATAAAATGAATATTAGGTTAGGAAGTAGTTTGAGTTATACTTTACCACAGTTTTTAGAGATAGCTCCATTTTTGTATCAAGATATAAATAATTCTATACAAGGAAATCAAAATCTATTTCCATCAGAAAATATTAATGCAGATTTGAAATTAGAATATTTCTTTGAAAGAGATGAGTTTGTTGCTTTATCTGGATTTTACAAAAACATAAAAGATCCAATTGCAAGATCAGAAGTGCCTAGTGCAGGTAATACATTAACTTTTTTGAATGTAGGGGGTGAAGCAACAGTATTTGGTTTAGAACTAGAATTGAGAAAGAATTTAATTGCAGACGATTTCAATACGCTAACAGTTGATTTCAATGGGTCATACTTAGTTACAGATCAAGAGTTGACAAATGTATTTGCTTCGTTTACAAATGAAAAAGATGAATTAGAAGGTGCCACACCAGTGTTGCTAAATTCTTCTTTAGTTTATAATTACAAAAATGATAATGATAAAGAACTGTTAACTTCTTTAGTATTTAATTATTTTTCAGATAGAATATACTCAATAGGAACTAGAGGATTTGAAAATATTGTGGAAAAAGGAGTTCCAACTTTAGATTTTGTTTCTAAATATAATTTCAATAAAAAATCAGCGATATCTTTTAAGGTAAAAAATATCTTGAATCAAGATTTTGAATTCCAGAGAGAAGGAGCTGGAAATGTAGAGGATATTACTATAAGCAAGTACAATACTGGATTAGATATTAGTATCGGATATTCACATTCTTTTTAAATTTAAAAATTACAATTAGTTAATATTATTTTAACATTTATTATCTATTGTCAATATATTTTTGTCAAAAATTAATATTTAAATACACGAAAAATGAAAAAATTTTTAATCCCAATAGTATCGTTAGCTCTATTGTTTTCGGTAAGTTGCTCTGATGATGATTCATCAAGAGAGCCTCGTGAAAATCCTGGAGAATCAGTTTCAACAGATATAGCAGGGAATTTAACTTCAGACAGAACTTTAACAGCAGGAGAGTATACTTTAACAACTACGTTATTTGTAAAATCTGGTGCAACTTTGACTATAGAACCAGGTGTTACAATTAAGGCAACAGCGGGAGGAACAGATGCATTTATTATTGTGGAAAGAGGTGCGAAAATTATGGCAGAAGGTACAGCATCTCAGCCTATCAGATTCACCTCAAGTGCAGATAATCAAAGGTCTGGTGATTGGGGAGGTTTAATTATAAATGGTAGAGCACCAATTAGTAGACAAGCAGGAGCACCTAGCGAAGCAGCAACAGAAGTAAGAACTGATATTTTATTTGGTGGTGATGATGCAGCAGATAATTCTGGGGTATTGAATTATGTAATTTTAGAATACACAGGAGCACGTATTGGTGATGATGCTGAGCATAATGGATTAACTTTAAATGGAGTTGGTTCAGGTACTAAAATTTCTAATATTGCTATTCTTAATGGAGATGATGATGCAATTGAGTGGTTTGGTGGTTCTGTTGATGTGACTAATTTGTTAGTTGTAAATGCTAGAGATGATATGTTTGATGTTTCGCAGGGTTGGACAGGAACTTTAAAAAATGCCTATGGAATTAGACAATCAAATTTCAATTTAGTTACCTCTAGTCCTAGAGGGATTGAATCAGACGGAAACTTGGATGGTAAATCACCATCAGATATAGGACAGTCTTCTTTCACGATGGAGAATATAACAATTGTAAATCAAAATGACGGTATTGCCTTAAATGATGCTATAAAGGTAAGAAGAGGTGCGACCGCTAATATCATTAATGCATTAGTAATAGATCCAGATAATGGAGTGTTTTTAGGAACAGATAAAGATGGTGATGACATTAAGTCAGGATTTTCGGATTTTGTTGATTTTGAAGACGGAAGAGGAAATGCAAATTCAGCTTCAACTGTGAATGTGTCAGGAACAGGAATTTCTGAAACAGATATAAAATTAGGAGATGCTACAGAGGCAGCAGTTACTGTGCCTGCTACAGCTAATACAGGAGCAGATACTTCTGTGTTTGGATGGACAAACTTTACTTTTCCAACTTTCTAGTCAAGAATTATAAACTTTAGAGTAAAAAAAAGACCGCAATTCGCGGTCTTTTTTTGTTTCATATTAGGCCTAGTTGTAATAAATACAAATTATTTCAAATAACATACAAGTAGATCACTTTAAATAATTATAAAATGTGTAACTGCTTATTTAATAATCACTTAATAAGTATTGTGGTGGATAAGATATTATTAGTCAACACCTTAGAATATAACTTAAAATTTAATTCATTATGAAAAAATTATTGAGCTTACTAATAGCATTAACATCAATTAGTATTGCTTTTGGGCAAGAGTTAAACATCAAAAACCTTAAGATTAATGCTAGTCGTTCTAAAACTTTCAAACAATTTGAAAGATTTGATTATCAATTTGAAATTAAAGGAACTTATAGTAGTGTGGGTTTATTTCTTTACTATGAGCGTATATCACCAGAAACTTCAATTGGAGTTCAATATTGGAATGAAGACAGGGACAATAATTTAGTTTTTACGAATTATGAAGTACATAAAACTTGGTCACCAATATGGAGTAATATAACAGTAAGTATACCAGGGAAGAAATTTTATTTAGTAGCTAAATATAAGGGTATAGAAAAAGTATTGACTTATACAGCACCTGGTAGAACTAACCCAACACTATCAGGAGAGCCAAAATTAACTCTTGATAAAAATCAAACAACGGTGTTTAGCGATTGTAGTAGTTGTTCATCTGTAAACGATCGTCATTCATTACGTGGTTTTATTAGTTCTTTTAATATTTCTGCTTCAATTCGAAATACAGGTAATGCAGCTTCAAATAATACAACTTTAAAGTTTTATGGGTCAAGAGATACTAAGCTAGATAATGGAGATAAAAATGCTTTTAGAGATGTTAGAATATCAAGTTTGAGACCTAATAATGTTGGAGGAGGAAGCGTTACTATATCTGCATCAGATATTATATTTGATACTTTTACGCCTGGTAATTATAACTTATTATTTGTAATTGATGGTAAAGTTATAGGTTCTGTTCCATTCAGATTTTCTGCAACAGCATCAGGGTTTAAAACACTAAGCAGTTTGGAAGAAAAGAATAAACCTAAAGAACTAAAAATCTTCGACCTAACGGGTAGAATTATTCTTGAAAAAACAATTAATTCAAAAGAAGATGAGGAAGAAACTATAAAAAATGAACTAAACGCAGGTTTATACATTATAAGATCGGGTACTAACGTATACAAGCTTTATAAAGAATAAAACCGAATTTAACAAAGTCAGAGATCATTGTTATTAAAGCCACACGTGTAAGCGTGTGGTTTTTTGCATTAAGTGGTTGAGTAGCGCATCTTGATACACTATGCTCCATTGCATTGCGCAAAGCACTCGATGAGACATTTTGTTTAGTGATATAATTTCAGTGATAATCAAGTACTGGTTCGAGTATTTCCATGCAGCGGTAGCGGAATGGAAATGTATCGAGAACTGTTTAGCACTGTTTATTGAATTCGTTTGAACTAGAAAATCCAATATCTTTGTTGTATGGATTTTGATACGTCGCGCAAAATAATACATGTGGATATGGATGCCTTTTACGCATCGGTGGAGCAGCGGGACAATCCTGATTTAAAAGGCAAGGCTATTGCAGTGGGCGGCAGTTCCGATCGTGGAGTAATTAGCGCAGCTAGTTATGAGGCGCGTAAGTTTGGTGTCCGCAGTGCCATGAGTAGTGTGGTGGCAAAAAAACTATGTCCTGAACTTATTTTTGTAAGGCATCATTTTGAGCGTTACAAAGAGGTGTCACAGCAAGTACGGGCTATTTTTTTTGAGTATACAGATTTGGTAGAACCGCTATCCTTAGATGAGGCGTATTTGGACGTTACCGTTAATAAAAAAGGAAATCCTAGCGCCACTTTGATTGCCGAAGAAATACGTGAAAAAATTTTACAAAAAACGGGTTTAACAGCATCGGCAGGAATTTCAATTAATAAATTTATTGCCAAAGTAGCTAGCGATTATAATAAGCCTAACGGACAAAAAACCGTACATCCCACAGAAGTTTTAGATTTTTTAGAGGCTTTGGACATTAAAAAGTTTTATGGCGTGGGTAAAGTAACTCAAAAAAAAATGTATGCCTTGGGTATTTACACTGGGGCAGACTTAAAGACAAAAACGGAAGCCTATTTAACCGAAAACTTTGGCAAGTCCGGTGCACATTATTATCGGATTGTTCGTGGGATACATCATAGTGCTGTAAAACCTCATCGTACCCGAAAATCTATTGGAGCAGAACGTACGTTTAATGAAAATTTAGCTTCGGAAATTTTTATGGAAGAACGCTTAAAAGAGTTATCCGAGGAGTTAGCGCGTAGACTGACCAAAAGTGATGTGGCAGGAAAAACCATTACTTTAAAAATTAAATACAGTGATTTTTCAGTGCACACACGTTCCAAAACAATAGCCTATTATATTTGTGATGCGAATTTGTTGTTTGAAGTTGCTAAGGAACTATTGTACCAACAAAAAATGGAAAATTCGGTACGTTTGCTTGGTTTGTCCTTAAACAATTTAAATAATGTAAAAACCAAGCAAAAAGACACTCCCAAAAATATAGATGTGCAATTGGAATTTAAATTTTAATTCCAATCAATAGCTAGTGAAATTAAAGTGCACAAATCGGGTTAAAACGTTTAATGACTGCAGTACTTTCAATTTAAAAAAGAGATTAACAAGCCGCTACAGCTGGTAAAATGTAACTGACAAGCGACTCAAAATCCTTTCGGATTATAGGTTTTGCTAAAAAAGCATTGCAGCCTAGTTTTTTAGCCTTTAGGCGATGGTCTTTGGAACAATGTGCCGTTTGTATTATAATTGGAATATTAGGGTAGCGTTGCTTTAAAATTTCTGAAGCATCAAAACCATTCATGATTGGCATTTCAATATCCATTAAAATAAGATCGGTATCCTGAGTGCAAAATTCAACGGCTTCTTTACCGTTTATAGCATGCTGAATATTCAGCGGAGATTTTATGATGCGCTGTAATAGCTTTTGAAGTAAAACGAAATTTAAATTCTCATCTTCTGAGATTAATATGTTGATTGGTTTTAACATACTTGGGGGTATTTAAATCTAAATACTAAAAATGTATTCAAAAACTAAAACGATTTAGTTAAAATTTTAAGATACTAATTCTCATTTAACTTAAAATCAATGCAATTCGATTTAAAAAAAATAATATGAATATAGATACATTCTTCTTTATTAAAACGGTATCATTTTCGGAGATAGATTTTGTATTTCTGGCGTAAGCGGAAAAAATGCCTGATTACCTATTAATATATACAAGAAATGACAAAAAGGGCATAAAGCATTGTAGCGATCAAATTAGGTGGTATAAGTCGGTATTTGTACATAAAATGTTGCGCCTTTACCAATTTCAGATGCCACCCGGATACTGCCCTTAAAAGTATGGGTTAATTTTTGCGAAATCGAAAGGCCAATTCCCGTACCCCGATACACTTTTTCAATATTATTTCCTGCTTTTAAAAACGGATTAAAAATAACCTCCAAGTCCTTTTCCGCAATACCAATACCAGTATCTTGTACAAAAAAGGTAATTTTTTTGGAAGTTGCTGACAATTCAAAGCCAAAAGATATCAGCCCTTTTTCAGTAAATTTAAAGGCATTGTTAAGCAGGTTGGTCAGTATTTGTTTTAGCCTGACCGGATCGGTACGGATTACTGTGTTTTTTTGAATTTCGGTATGTAAAAAGTGCAGTTTTAAAAGGTCGGTTTCCTTTTGTTTGTAAATAGTTTCAATTTCACTTAAAAACGTAAAAATGTTTACTTCGTTAAGTTGTAAATCAATTCCCTGAGCATCCAGTATGGAAATGTCCAAAATATCATCAATTAAAACCAAAAGGCTATCGTAACTACTATTAATGATCTCAATATATTCGGAACGTTCTTCTTTACTAATATCTTCTTCATTCAATAAATTAGAAAATCCATAAATAGCATTCATTGGAGTTCTAATTTCGTGACTCATATTGGCAATAAATGCTGATTTCAGTCGGTCCGATTCTTCAGCTTTTAATTTCGCTTTATTTAGTTCATTAGTACGGCCTTCTACAAGTTTTTCCAAATGATTTCTGTGGTCGGAAAGTTCCTTGTTTTGTTTTTTTATCTCATTGGTTCGTAAAGCCACCTGTTCCTTTAAAAGGCGTTCTTGTCTTTTGTAAAAAGTAAGACGCATAAAATAAAAAATCAACGGGAGCATTAATACAAAAATGGCTAAAAGTGTTTTAAATAAATCGGTTTTGTGCCAAGGTGCGCTGATGTTAATGAGTAATATTTTTGGTAATTCGGACCATTTTCCGTCGTTATTGGATCCCAATACTTTAAAGGCGTAATTCCCAAGTTTGATATTTGTGTAGGTAGCTGCTAGGGAGGTGCCTGCATCAATCCAAACCTTGTCATACCCTTCCAATTTATAACGGTAATTGTTTTTTTCAGGATGCAGGTAATTTAAACCGGTGTATGAAATTACAAAACTAGACTGTTTGTGGTTAAGCTTTATTTTTTTTTCGTGTTGGGATTTTCTAATATCGACTGGTATTTTTAACGCTCATTTGGTTGCGAATGTAGCACGGCTAAAGAGGTAATAGCCAAAGAAGGTGATTTTTGATTGGTTTTTAACGCATCAGGATTAAAGTAATTTAATCCGTTGGAGGTACCAAAATAAAAAGTGCCCTTACTATTCATATAAGCAGCCTCTTTTTTAAATTCGCTGGAGGCAAAACCATCCTGTTTGGTATATTTGGTAATGGAATTATCTTTTTCATTAATTTTAAAAATACCGTTATTAGTGGAAGTCCATAGCAATCCGTTTTTGTCTTCGATAATCGACTTTATAGATAAATCAGTTAATTCTTTATACTTGTTATAAGCAATGTATATTTCTGTTTTTTTATCAAATTGAAAAATGCCAATGTTAGTGCCAATCCAAATATTATTTTTAGAGTCCGAAAGGGAACACATAAACAATATAGGTTCTATACTTTGGTGAGTGTTAAATGGAAATTCTTGAAAGGTGTTGTTGTCAGGATTAAAAAATATAAGTGAATGGTAGGTGTTTAAAAGTAATGCTCTCTCTTGAGTTTGTTGAATGTTGGTAATGTCCCTTACATAATTCCCATCAGGATATTTCAGCACGTGCTGAAAGCTTTTAAAGCTGTCATTTTGGTAATTGTATTGATACAGTCCACCACCTGCAGTGCCAATCCAAAGCCTTTGCTGCTGGTCTTCGGCAATAGTCAACACATGATCGCTGTGTATATTACCCTCCTTTGAAGAAGCTAAATAACGTTTAAAGTTATCCTTTTCGTAATTGTATAAATTTAAGCATCCATCCCAAGTGCCCACCCATAAATTACCGCGACTATCTTTATAAATTTTATGAAAAGGGTCCCGGCTTAAACTGTTTTTATCACTAGCTTGATAGGTGTAGTGTTTTATAGTGTTATTTTTTTGTTTAGTTTAGAAATTCCACCCTCGGTACCAATCCATAAAAACTGTTCTTCCTCCACAATTTCGTTTACTAAGTTATTTTCAATGGGTGTTTCATTGGAGTTTCTGTCAATTGTTCTAATTTTCTTTTCCCTTTTACTGGTGTAATTTAGTCCGCCCCCAAAAGTACCTACCCAAATGTCGCCAGCATTATCTTCCAGGATACTAAAAATAGAGTTGTCGCTAATACTTTTGGGATCGCTAATTCGGTATTTAAAAATAGTAGATTCATGGGTATTTAAATCAATTTTTTCTAGCCCTTTGTTGGAAGCTCTTCCTATCCACAATATATTATCCTGATCTACGTGCAAATGTAAAATAGTTCCATCGCTGTATTTTTTAAAAGTTTTCGACCCTTCTTTTGGATTGTAGTAAAACAATCCATCCTGACCAAAACCTATCCAGTAAGTACCGGATTTATCTTCGGTTATGGCCAAAACATCGTGTTTAGTTTGTGGATTTAGATGTTCAAAATGGCTAAACTTTTCAAATTTTTGAGTCTTTGGACTGTATTTAAAAATACATCCTGTGGAGGTAAACCATAAATTCTTTTTAGAGTCCTGAAAAATTTTATAAAACCTTTTTTTGTAAAGCGGATGCTTGGGATTAGTACTAAAATTAATGGAAGTACTGTCCTTGGTATTTAGCTTTATTAATCCTGATTGACTGGTAAGCCAGGTGGTGCTTTCGTTTTCAGTAAAAACATCCCTATAATTAAGTTTTGGGCTTGCTTTATGAAGTGTTAATTGGTTGTTTTTAAAAATATACAAACCACTGGAGGTAGCCGTCCAAAGTTCATCTTTTTGTTTTTGAGTAATACTATTAAAAGCAATATTTCCTAAGGAGTTATTAAATTCATTTTTAGGGCGGTAAGTTTTGCATTGGTAGCCATCAAATCTATTTAGTCCATCGCCCGTGCCTATCCAAATAAATCCAATGTCATCCTGAAAAATACTGTACACCCAATTGTTTGATAAGCCATAATTTTGTCCTATTCGCTTAAATGTATACTTAGTTGCATCCTGAGCTTGACATAAAGGCGTGAAAAAAAGGGAAAACAATAAAATTCTTACAAAATTCACAATTATTTATTAAATTGATTATTAGTTGTTTGGGTTAAGTTTCAACATATTTTTACTTAAATGATTTTTAATTTAACACATCACAAAATAGAAAATTATCTAGTATACTCATAATTTAAGTGTATTATTGTTAATAATTTAGTTTGTTTTTTGAGAATAATTGTATTTTTAGGGTAAAAAAGTTAAGTTGCAGGATGGTAAATTTAAGTGTTTGTTATTAAAAAAGAAGGTTGTATGTGGGGAATAAAAAAAGTGATTATTGGTATTTTTTTAGTTTGGAGTAGTGTTACTTTTTCTCAATTGATTGCAGTTGATGTACATTTGGATACAAAGCACCAAATTGATGGTATTTCAACATTTGATCGTAAAAAATTTATTAATATTCACGCCACATTAAGCGATCAAGGTTGGCAGGGCGAAGATGGTAAGTTGGAATACATACTAAACGATTTGGACGTGTATCTGGGTCGGGATAATGGCAGTATGGGGTGGTTTATGAATCAATCTAAGGAGTCGGAGGAGCAACCCGGTTTTGTGGAACCTACTCACATTGTTAATCAAGGTGCTTTTTACCGAGAACAAAGATATGGCGTACAAATGGCGGATAAGCATAAGTATGACTATCGTTTAGACTTAGTGGTAGGTGGGCAGGAACATCCCTTTTGGATTGGCGAAACTACCAAACCCTTTAAAGGGAACCCAGGGTGGGATATCGGAGGTGCCAAAGCATCAGGAGATTTTATGGGGCGGTACCTGAAAAATTTTTATAGGAATACAAATGAGCCTATAATTAAAGGAATGCCACGACCCAAATACATTGAAATTATGAATGAACCCTTGTATGAGTTAGTAACTACAGGGGATCACCAGCCTATTGAAATTTTTAAGTTTCATAATGCTGCCGCAGAAGGGATACGCGCCAATTTCAATGATGTTATGATTGGGGGCTACACCACGGCTTTTCCCGTTTTTGAAGAAAATAATTTTCAGCGCTGGCATAACCGAATGAAGTTATTTTATGACACCAGCGGGGAGCATATGGATTTTATATCGGTACATTTATATGACTTCAACAAGCATCATTACAATAATGGTAAAGCTTTTCATGGGCCAATAAATCATAAAGGGAGCAGGGTAGAAGCTACTTTGGACATGATGGAACACTATAGCTACTTAAAATTTGGAAAGGTTAAACCATTCATGATTTCGGAATACGGTGGCAGGGATCATTCCTTGGAATGGCGCTCTTGGTCAGCCGAGCGTGATTGGCAATTTGTTAAATCCATAAGCCCGCTAATGCTTTCATTTATGCAAAGGCCACAAACCATATTAAAAAGTATTCCGTTTATAGTAACCAAAGCTGAATGGGGAAGAAAAAAAGTACCATATTCCTGGCGATTGTTACGACAAGCTAAAGAAGATGGTAGCAGAAAAGGCAAAAAAGGTGAAAAATGGGTGTTTACTGAGCTGGTAAAATTTTATGAATTATGGTCAGACGTAAACGGTACCAGAGTAAAAACAGAAACATCAAATCTGGATATTTTAGTAGACACTTATGTAGAAGAAAATAGCGCTTATATTATTTTAAGTAATTTAAAAATGCAGGATCAAAACATTGATTTGAATCTATTGGGCATGTCAAACAATATTATAAAGTCTATTACGGCAAAGCATTTGTATGGTGATGAAGATGGTCCAATTTTAGAGCATAACAAATTCAATCCAAAAAAAGATAAGGCTTTTGTATTGGGTGCTGAAGCTACTGCCATACTTAAATATACGTTTGTGAAGCCTATTAAAACAACAAAAACGATAACTGAAACAAAATACCATGCAACCACATATTTGCAAGAAATTGAAAAAGGAAAAGCGATTCATTTTAATTTTGAAAATGTACCCAATGCTACTGAAAGTAAAGCTGTATTACGATTTGGAATAGGCAGGGATCACGGAAAGAGTTTACATCCAACAGTCACCATAAATGGAGTAGCCTTAAAAGTACCCAATAATTACCGAGGCGATGATCAATCCCTACGTGATCGTTTTTTTGGATTACTTGAAGTTGACGTGCCAAAAGGAATACTAAAGCAAAAAAATACGGTAAGTGTTATTTTTCCTGACGCAGGAGGCCATGTCAGTAGTGCAATCCTGCAAGTTTTTAGTCAGTAATTATTTTGGTTCAGTATAGGTAACAAAATCAATTCCAATACCATTTGGGTCTTGTATTGCAAAATGACGTTTGCCCCAATCTTCATCTTTAATTGGGGCATTTTTTTGTTGCAAGCGGGCATACAAGGCATCAACATTATTAACCTCTACGGTTAAATACATTCCTTTACCTGCAAATGCATCATGAAACATAGGATGTTGTGTAGGATGATTAGGAAGCAGAAAACTCAAACTATCCTTTCCGTTAGGAGTTTGTAAGAGCAAATAGAAATCATTTTCAAATTTAATTTTAAAGTCAAGCAATTGAGTGTAAAATGTTTTTGTTTCACTTAGTTTAGTGATTAAAATACCCGCATTTAATCTCATATTTTTAAATTTCGCACTTATTTCAATATACCATTACTTATGCCAACTACCGATACCGTTATTAAAATAGCTTCTAAAAATATTACAAGAGCAAATGCTAATAGCTAATTGCAAAAAATGGATGTTTAAAAAGTAATGACTTTTAGTCATAACCGAAACTATGGTACTTTTAGTCTATAGTGATTCATTTTTAACTTATTACTTTTAAGAATAAAATTGAATGACAATAAAATATAATAATTTATCAATAAAGTTAAATTTTTAGGCGGATACTAGTAGTAAATTGCATAGTAAAACAAAAATTAGTTTAAAAAATAATTGATGATTGCAAAAGCAGCTATAACAGACGGTAAAGGTAAATTTAGCATACAGGAAATTGAGGTAGGTATGCCAAAAGGGGATGAAGTATTGGTGAAAATTCAGGCAGCTGGTTTATGCCATACGGATCATGACTCGTTACATTGGGGGCGACCAGTAATTTTAGGGCATGAAGGAGCAGGTGTGGTTATGGCTGTTGGAGAGTCTGTAAAAAGCGTACAGGTGGGGGATAAAGTAATATTAAACTGGGCTATTCCTTGCGGAAGGTGTTTTCAATGCCAGGAACAAAACCAACATATATGCGAAAATAATTCGCCAGTAGTGGCAGGTGATTCTTTGCCTGATGGCGAAGTGTCTGAAGGTCATGCTGCTTTAGAGCGCTCATTGTATAAAGGTAAAGGAATTGAACGTTCTTTTAATATAGGTACGCTATCAACACATACTGTTGTTAAAGAACAGGCAGTTGTAAAATATGATACTGATATTCCTTTTAGTTCGGCTTCCATTATTGGTTGCGGGGTAATGACAGGGTACGGGTCTGCCGTAAATACCGCAAAAGTAACTCCAGGATCTACCGTGGCTGTGATTGGTAATGGTGGTGTTGGGTTAAATGTTATTCAGGGAGCGCGTATTTCAGGAGCAGCTAAAATTGTGGCTATTGATACCAATCCAACGCGCTTGGAAATGGCAAAACAGTTTGGAGCTACGCATACTATTTTGGCTGATCGAAATGATCAAGGATTAAAAAATGCTACGCAGCAAGTAAAAGAGTTGGTAGGGAATGGAGGAGCTGATTTTGCTTTTGAATGTACCGCAATACCTGCACTCGGAGCCGCACCTTTAGGCATGGTACGTAATGCGGGAACAGCAGTACAAGTAAGTGGCATTGAAGAGGAAGTGACTATTGATATGCAACTATTTGAATGGGATAAAATATACGTTAATCCCCTTTATGGAAAATGTAGACCCCAAATTGATTTTCCAATTTTACTTAATTTGTATAAAAAAGGGGATTTGTTATTAGATGAAATGGTAACTACCATTTATGAGTTTAAAGACTTAGAACAAGCTTTTGAAGACATGCTAGCTGGTAAAAACGCCAAAGGAGTAGTGGTTTTTGAGGACTAGTTTAATTTTTGAATTAAGAATTATGAATTATGAATTATTAATTGATTTGAGATTTGAGATTTGAGATTTTTTTGGAATTCTCCCAAAAAAAATCTCAACCAACAACCAACAACCAACAACCAACAACCAACAACCAACAATGTCTAATTTTAAAACCACTGAAATTTCGGATCCTCGTTTTGAGTCAAATAACTTAAGGCATATTACTGTAAAAAGTAAGCAGCTGACTAACCGAGGGGATATTACGGTGTACGTGCCGCCAGGCGAGCACAAGGATTTACCAATTGTGATACTCATGCATGGTGTTTATGGGAGCCATTGGATATGGTCACAAAAAACAGGAATACATTTAAAAATGCAATCCTGGATTGATAATGGCGAAATAAAACCCATGATTATAGCGATGCCTTCGGACGGTTTATGGGGCGATGGTAGCGCGTATTTACCACACAAGCAATCAAATTTTGAAAAATGGATTGCGCAAGATGTTGTTGATGCTACTATTGAGTTGATTCCCCAAGCAAGTAAATTATCAAAATTATTTATTGCAGGCTTGTCAATGGGTGGTTTTGGTGCCTTACGAATTGGTATTAAGTATCACGAAAAGTTTTCAGGAGTTTCGGGCTTGTCTTCAATTACAGTATTAAACGAAATGAAGTTATTTGTTGAAGAGGATTTATCTTGTTATGATCAGGCTGATGCCGAAAATAATTCGGTATTAGAAACTATTAAAAAATATAAAAATAATTTACCGCCATTCAGGTTTGATTGCGGCTCGGATGATTTGTTGATTGAAGGGAATAGATTATTACACAAACAACTTCAACAGCTCAACATTCAGCATATTTATAAAGAGCACTCAGGAAAACATGAGTGGACGTATTGGGAAATTCATATTAAAGAAACAATTCAGTTTTTTAATAGTATATTCATTAAGTAAAGCTTATAAAATTCTGATAATCAAGTGTTAATATATTTTAATTAATGTAATTAAATTTGATTGAAATTGAAAAAATTATCTTAGTATGACAATAAAGTTTAATTTTTTGACAATATAGTGGATTTTTTAAGCAATGAATCTATCGAACTTTGCATAAGAAATCTATTGAGCGATAAAGGATAAAGAAATGAAAAAAAGTAAACTTAGTGATCCATTTAAAAAAGCCAGATTGGAAAAAGGCTTTGGAGAAATGAATGATCAGAATGACCCAGTGACGATGCTTTTGCGCCTTAAAGATGTGCGTAAAGGAGCTCATAACTGGAAAACATTTCAATCAGGCGCTACCCCTGGTCGTATTGTAGTTCCTTCGGAAGTTGCTATTCGTTCAATTAGGCAAATACCTTTTGAGGTTGATCCGCCCGAACATAAAAGCTATCGTGATTTAGTTGAACCTTGGTTTAAACGGCCCTTGGAAGAAGCATACATGCAACAACTTAACAAACAAATTAGTGCTATTGTTGATGAAGTGTTAGCCATGGATAGTGTAGAGGTAGTTTCTGATTTTTCATTACGCTTGCAGTCAAGGGCTTTAACCCTATTGTTAAATACCCCTTATGAGGAAGCTGAAACTTGGATAAGTTGGGGTACCCATGTGTTTAGGAGCGAAGGCGAAGCGCTTGATGGGGATAAAGCGAATATTTTATATGATTATATTGACACCCAAATTGAAAAGGCAATTAAAGCGCCTGGTGATGATTTATATTCCATGTTATTGGCTTCTGAAGTAAACGGAAAAAAATTAACTAAAGAGGAAATCAAAGGAGTAATGATACTCACTTTTGCAGGAGGTAGGGATACTGTGATTAATGCCGTAACCAATTCAATAGCCTATTTTGCTGAGCATCCTGAGTCTTTACAACGTATAAAAAACGAACCCGAAATTACTAGTAAAGCAGTAGAGGAATTAATTCGGTATTTTGCTCCACTCACCCATATGGGTCGTGTAGCTACTAAGGATACTCAAGTATGTGAGCATGCCATTAAAGCAGATTCGCGTATTTCATTATGTTGGGCATCAGCCAACCGAGATGCTTCAGTTTTTGAAAACCCAAATGATATTGTATTGGACCGTAAGTTAAATCCACACGTAAGTTTTGGTTTTGGAACACATAATTGCTTAGGGGCAACACATGCGCGTCAACTAATGAGGATTTTAGTGGAAACCCTAGCAAATAAAGTAAAGTCAATTGATATCATTGATTTTAAAGAAAATATTGAAAATCTAGACCAATTTGAACGTAAAGTAGGCTACGATGCCATTAATGTTACATTCAACGGATATTAAAATAAATAGCCTTAATTAAGGACAAAAAATATACTTATGGCAAAAATAACTTTTATAACCACGGATAAGGAGGCAATCACCTTAGAAGCATCAAGCGGTTCGGTAATGCAATTAGCGGTTGATAATGATGTGCCAGGAATTGATGGCGATTGTGGCGGAGTGTGTTCATGCGCCACTTGCCATGTGCATGTAAAGCCCGAGCATATGGAAAAAACTGGCGAGGCAAGCGAAATAGAAAATGACATGCTTGAGTTGGATGATAATGTGAATGAATACAGTCGTTTATGTTGTCAGTTAGAGGTAAGTGATGCCCTTGATGGCTTGGAACTTCAGGTAGCAGAAAGAGATTAATTACTATATTTTATAAATAAATGTCTCAAAATTTTTCAAAAGATCAAATTTGTATTGTTATTGGTGCTAGCCATGCGGGTGTAAATTTTGCTTTTTCTTTACGAAAGGAAGGCTGGGAAGGGAGAATCATTCTTTTTGATAAAGATCCTGTATTTCCGTATCATCGTCCACCACTTTCAAAGGCATATTTAACAAGTAATGATGCTATTGAAAAAAACCTGCTAAAATCAGCTGAAAGTTATGAAAAGGCAGGGATTGAGTTGCAATTAGGAATTACAGTAAGCAATATTCATGAGCACGATAAATGCATTACGTTAACTAATGGAACATCATATAAATATGATCAGTTAGTAATGGCAGTGGGTGCCCGTCCAATTATACCACCAATAAATGGATTGGACACTGCTAACAATGTTTTTGCTTTACGTACGGCTACAGATGTTGAAAAAATAAAACAATCCTTAACCCAAAGTACCCAAAAAAGAGTGGTGGTCATTGGTGGAGGTTACATTGGGCTAGAAACAGCAGCATCACTAAAAAAGTTAGGTGCTACAGTAACTGTTCTTGAACGGGAAGCACGCATTTTAGCACGAGTAACAGCACCTGAAATGTCTGATTTTTTTGAAAAATTACATGGGGATAACGAGGTTAGTGTATTAACAAATAAAAACGTTATTGAGGTCGCTCACCATAAAAACATTAATGAGGTTGTATGTGCTGATGGTGCTCGTTACAGTGCCGATATTATCATTGTTGGGGTTGGAATTCACGTAAATTTGGAATTGGCAAAACAAGCTAATTTAGAAATTGAAAACGGAATTAAAGTGGACGAAACAGCAAAAGCAAAGGAGGCTATCTATGCCATTGGCGACTGTACTTTTCATTACAATCCTCATTATGGTCGTTTTATTAGGTTGGAGTCTGTTCAGAATGCAGTAGATCAGTCTAAAACTGCTGCCGCTGCTATTTGTGGTAAGCATCCAGTTTATAATAGTATACCTTGGTTTTGGTCCGATCAGTATGATGTTAAATTGCAAATGGTTGGTTTGTCTACCGGATACAATAAAGTGTTGGTTAGGAAAGAGATTGGTGAAACAACAAAGTTTTCAATTTGGTATTTTAAAGATCAAGAGTTATTAGCTGTTGATGCGGTAAATAATGCCAAAGCGTATGTTTTAGGAACAAAGTTTATTAAAAACAGAAACCTAATTGATCAAGAAAAACTTGTGAATCCTAATGCTGAATTTAAGGCACTTAATTTAGTGCAGTCCTAAAAGTTAATCCTAAATACTAAATCTGGGGTAAATCGTAAGGATTCAATACTTAAATTTTGTATGCTTACATCTTCGACGTTATCTTGATCAGTTTCGAATTGAAACTTTTGACCAATCTTATTCCTTCGATTATAAATATTTCTTAATGAAAGTCCAATAAGTGAGCTTACTTTTTTTTCAGCATCAAAATAAAAACGATAGGTGGCGGAGGCATCCAAACGATGGTAATTTTTAAATCTTTCAGAATTTAAGCCATTTTTGTTAATGGCACTGAAAAAAAAGTCGTCATCATTAAGGTTAATATCTTCTAATATTGAAAAGGGACGGCCAGTAGCCCAATTCCACCCCAGGGATAATTCTAGTTTTTTTATTTTTAAAGTTTGCGAGATATTGAGTACATGCGTTTGATCAAAACTATTTGGGAATTTTCTTTTTTGAATTACAGGGAGTGACACCAATGTTTTACTCCAAGTGTATCCCAACCATATTCTATAGTTTTGTACTCGTTTTTTTAATAAAAAATCAACTCCCCAACGTTTTTCCTTTGAATTGATGAACAGCTCATCGGAGGAACTTGTGGCCAGTAAAGCCAAAATATTTCGGGTAAATGAGGTGTCTTTTATAGATTTATAATAACCTTCAACGTCAAAGTGCCATCCTTTTTTGGAATATAAAAGGCCTAAGGTAAACTGTTGGCTTCTTATAATTTGCAATTCCTCTAATTCGTTATCTGAAGTTCCTGAGATCACCCAAAAATTATCACTATTGGGAAGCCCTAAAAATTCTCCTGAAAAATTGATTTGGCTCTCAAAAGTGTTCAATTGAACAATTTGCTGGTTTTTTAATTCAAATGATGATGTAAGGCGTAAATTTTTAATAAGTTTAATTGATGAGAACATCCTGGGTTCAAAAAAAAACTTTTCAATGCTATTGCTTAATAAGCTGTTTCTTAATCCAAATCGTAAAAAGGTGTTTTTGGTGTCGTAAAGATATTCACTGTAAAGAGTGTGACTGGTGCCTTTTCCTCCCAAAGTATCATCATCATCGATATTGTCTTCTTCAAAATTAGCGCTAGCTTGGGATAATAAATCAGTGGAGGTGGAGTTGTAAACGAATTGATAACCCAAATTAAGCGAATGGTTTTTTTTGAGTTTAATTTGCAATCCGTAATTTAAACCAGTATCTAAAACGCTATTTTTTAAATCATTTATAAAAAAAAGCTTCGGTTTGATTTCTAACTGCTTGTAAATTATATTTAAGCAAGTATTGCGAGGTATAAACGCTTATTTTTTGAAATACAGAGGGCGTATACTTTTTTTTCCAATTAACACTGGCCCCTAGGCTTTGGTTTTCAAAATTGTCTCTGGTAAAAAATGAACCTTGTTCGTTAAATTGATTGCCGTTAAAATTGTTTAAATTATTTTCAGTATAAATTGAATTTAAGGTTAACGTATTTTGAGAATTTGGTTTCCATAAAAATTTAAAATTTACATCTACAAAGTTGATAATGCTTTCTTCACCGTCAAGTTCAGCTCCGCTATCCTCAATGTCTGCCCGGGTATTTTGAAACACTTTTTTTACAAAGTTTCTGGTTACAATATTATCATTTATATCAGTTAAAGATCTTCGTCCTGCAATTAAAAAACCAGCTTTTGAAGACAAAGGAATTTTTGCATTAAAATCAGCATGCGTTAGGTTGAGGCCGCCGCCGATTTTGATACGATCAGTTAAATCATCATCAGTATTTATAATTACTGCCCCTGAAATTCTGTCGCCATATTCAACGCTTGTTCCACCTCTAAATATTTCAACATCTTTTATGATATAAGGGTTAAATGATGATATTTGATCAAAAAAGTGACCCGTATTATACATTTTGATGCCATCAAATAAAATAAGATTTTGATCTGGTGTACCCCCCCCTGATATATAGGTTGGCAGGATCTTCAGTTGGACTAGATATCCCTGGGAGTAGTTGTGCACTTTGTAACACATCGGGTTCCACCAAACCAGGAAGAATTCTTAACCCTTTAGTTGAAATGTGTACGGAGGCGTCTTTATTTTTGTAAATTCCTTTTGTTAAATATTCCTTTACAACAACATTACTTAGGTTTTCTGCTTTTGGCTGTAAATAAATGGTATCACATGTTTTGTTCAGAAATTTTTGTGGATCTATTACTTTGGTTTTATAGCCAATGTAACTGATTTTAATTTGGTCTTGTAGCGTAGTGTCTACATAAAACACCCCTTTTTTGTTTGAAATAGTGACCATTTTATCATTTTTTAAAATGACGGCTTCAGGGAGTTCAAATTGGGATTGCTCATCTACTAAAATACCGCAATAAGTATAAGCAGCTGTATTTTTAATGAGTATGTAATTTGAGGCAACTTTTTCTAATTTATATTTAGTTTGTTGTTCAATGAGTGATGCAATTTCCTCAATTGATAATTCCTCACTTTTCTTATTAATTTTTAGCACAATGCCATTAACGAGCTCTGCATCATAGGAAAATTGAAGCTGCTGTTTTTCTTCAAAATAATTGAATATAGTTTGTAGATCAATAGTATTTTTATTGTTTTGGGCCTGGAATAAGCTGTATAAACAAAAAAATACAAAGCTCAAAAAAGTTTTTAAAAAATCGTGCTTCACTCCTTAAGGATAATTTCATCTGGTTTTACAAATGTATACTTAATATTTAAAGGTTGAAAACATGTTTTAATAGCACTTTGTAAATCTTTATGCGTAAAAAAACCAGTAAAAAAACGTTGCGTGTCAATTTGATTGCTTTTAATTGTGATAGCGTATTGTCTTTCCAACTCATTAATAACACGAGCTATTGGAGCGTTGGTAAAAGCGCTAAAGTCTTGTTTCCAGTCAGGAGTATTTCTTTTTACATCAAAGGCGGCCAAATTGTTATCCGTAGTTAATCTAACGGCATTTCCTTTAGTCAAAATAACAGTTTTACCACTGGGATTACTTACCCTTACTTTACCTTCATAACATATTACCTCAAAATTATTTTGACGCGCTAAAACATCAAATTTGGTTCCTAGTACGGTTATTGAGCCTTTATTCGTTTTAACGGTAAATGATTGCCCCTTTGCTACCTCAAAAAATGCTTGGCCTGTTAGGTCAAGTTCTCTTTTATTTAAAAAAGATTTTTTGTCATATTCAATAGCACTTATAGCATTAAGAGTTACTACAGATTGATCGGGTAGTTGATGTACTACTTTTTCAGCTGCAACGGTTTGCACCGATACTGTTGAATTTAAAGAGAATATTAAGCCTATAGCAGCTATTAAAAGTACGGAAGCAGCCGCAATATATTTCCATGGAAATAGTTTAACTACTTTGGTTTTTTTAGTATTATAGTGCTTGTTGTAAGCTAATTGTTTTTCAAACTCAGTATCAATATTAAATGAATAATTTGGTTTACGGAGCTTTTCAGCACCTCTAATGATTTCATTAAATGCCAGGAAGTCATCGGAACTTTCAAAGTTTCTTTTCTCCTCATCGGACAACTCACCTTCCAGCCAGCGAGCTAAAAAATCAGTTTCGTTATTTTGTTGTGACATAATTTTTCTATTTAACTGGATTTGCTATTAGAAACTACTAATGATTTATAATTTTCTGAATTCAGAAAAGAGCGTTCTTCCTCTGAAGTCAATTGTCTATTGATCCATTTGTTTAAAAATTCATGGTGATCATTTAAGTACAATGCATTCATAACTTTTAAATGTTAGGGATTTTTTTTCTAATATTGATTAAGGCTTGCTGCATTCTTTTTTCAACAGCTTTAACTGTTATATTTTGTATTTCAGCAATTTCCTTGTATTTTTTTTTCTCTATTCTACTTAGCAGAAATACTTCGCGTTGTCCTTCTTTAAGGCTGTTTATGGCTAAAGTAAGGCGATTCATAAATTCGTCTTCTTCCATTTGGAAATGTGGCGATTCATAATCAAGATTTGATTCAGTATTTGTTTTTTGATAGGTTAATACTACTTTTTGGTGCCTTAAATCATTGATGCTATTATTGTTTGCAACTTTGTATAAAAAACTTTTAACACTATTATAAGATACTTTTTTGCAGTTCACCCAAAGTTGAGCAAAGCTGTCCTGAACTACATCTTTTGCTTTTTCGCTATCACCATATTTGTAAAACAAATGATTAAATATTTTGTCAGCATATGTTTTATATAATTGTTCGTAAATTTTTTCTTCGCATATACTAATATTGGGTTCGGTCATCATTCTATTTAATATTAAGGTCTTTTTATGATGTAAAAAATAACTAATGTGTTAATTGATGTCATTTTTTACAGGTAAAATTGCAAATAATATAATTATCCAAGAGTATTAATTATACCATACTGATGAGTACTCTATTTCCAATTTAAAATTAGGTATTCAAAATGACTCTTTTTCAAGTAATTAGTTGGTTAAACTGATGTTCATGAAAACTACTATATAACTAATACGCTTGAGCTTTAAAATACCCTAACTTTTTTTTAAAAAAAAATCACTTTTTGTTTTTGATTATTTCTTTGAGGAAAAATTTATTGTAAAATTAAAGTTAACTAACATAGGATTTATAATGGTGTCGTATACTGTTTCCGACATTGAATTATCCCATTCTTAGTTTTGTTGATTTCCTTTAGAGGTACACAAATTACAAATGCCAGTAAGCTGAATTTGCATAGTGTCAATAGTAAAATTAGGGAGTGTCACAGAAATTTTATCATATAAATATTGACAGGAAACATGGTTGCATACTGTACATTTAAAATGCACATGGTTGTGCGAATGTGTTTGATCTTTTGTGTCATTTTCGTATAAGGCATAGTACGTTTCTTCTTTATTAATTAACGCCTTATGTATGATCTCTTTTTTTAATAAGGTTTGTATGGTGCGGTACAATGTAATCCGATCAGAATCTTTAAAGTGCTCTTGTATTTTAGTGTAGGGTATGGCCGTTTTAAATGTTTTAATAATTTCAATGAGTTTAATACGGGTAGTAGTTGCCTTTAAATGATGTTTGTTCAAAAGTTCTTTAGCAAAGTCCGAATATGCCCCCATGATTTAAAAATTTAAACGTATTCCTAATGTTGCATTGATTCCTTGAGCAATAACAAAATAGCGTTGTCTATCCAAGTAATCTCTATATGAGGTATTTAAGATATTTGTCACACCACCAGTTATTCTAAGTCTTGTTTTATTAAATTGAATATCAGTTGAGCTTTGCAAGCTTAAGAAATTATAGGCCTCTGGTGGAGCTATAGCAAAACTTTTCCTTTCGTTATTTTCAAAAAAGATATATTCTTCATCATCGGTAGTTGATTCACTCACATATTCATTTTTTATTGTAATTTTCCAATTTTCCAATTTTTTTGAACCTATAAATGGGATTGCTTTAGGATATTCATAGGTAACACTTCCTGTAAAGGTATTTGTAGGGGTGTAAATTAAAGTATTATCTTCCGTTATATTTTTTGCATCGATTAAGCTGGCAGTAGCCCTTATTTGTAATGATGGTGTAACTTGATAAGTTCCTAAAAGATCTAGACCAGCAATTTGAGCGTTAGCTTGTTCATAGTTAAAAACTAAAAAAGCACCTCGAGCGATTCTTCGTATTTCACCCCGAGGATTCAAAAAAATATAATTTTCAAATTTTTGAAAGTATCCATGAGCTTCAAATGAAAACTTTTCTTTAATATCTCCTGTAATGCCTAGGGTTGTTTTAAGTGCTTTTTCATTTTTTAAATTTGGATCACCAAATTCAAGAGCCGCAACACCTTGATGTAGGCCAGAGCTATACAATTCATTAATTGCAGGATTACGTGTTGCATAACCTAAATTATAGGAAATTGAAAGGTGGGGATTAATTGCAAAATTCCATCCCGCTGAAGTGCTAATATTATGAAATGAATTATCAAAGCGTTCCACACGGATAGGAAGGTCTCGAGTAATGGTAGCTACATGTTGATTTGTATGATCATAACGTGCTCCAAATTCAAATATTGATTTTTTGTAGGATTTTGTTAGGGTGGTAAACACTCCTGTTTGATGTGAGGTGTAATCCGGTATCAAAGGCAAAACACCTGTACCAGCCTGATTGGCATTGTCAATAAAGTTGTACTGAATTCCAGATTTTAAATTTAAACCTGAAGAAAATCGTTTAAAGTACGTTCCTCCAATATACATAGTGTATTGATCTAAACTTAAGGAGGGTCGGTTAGAACGACCACCGCGCCTTCTATCAAATTCTTTTCTTTGATTTAATTGCCCCGCAAAATCAACAGCTACCCATTGCGAAAAGTCAATCGAATATTTTGAATGGAACTTTGCTAAATGATGATTTACCTTTTGTTTGGGAGGCTCAATATCAAAGCTACCACTGCCAGTAATAAAGGGTTTTCCTCGCTCATCAATCTCTTTTAGGTTGAGCGCACTGCCAATTTGAGAAGCACTTATGATGCCAAGTGTAGTGTTATAAGTGCTAAAATAGAAATCGGTTTTTAATTTTTTTGAAAATTCTTTTTCTAGTTGAAGGGCTAAATTTGCTTCCTGTACCCCTGAATTGATTAGGTTGTAACTTGGTGTGCTCATATCACCGCTACGTCTGTAAGTACCATTAACTTTCCAACCAATACTGGAAGGATATTGATGTAGTTGTAAATTTATACCATTGCTTAGTCCATTACTTTCAAAAAAGTAATTTGTTTTTCCGTGTAAATGCGGTTCTTTTTCTATTTTTTCGGGCTCAACTAAAATGGTAGCTCCCAAAGGAGCGCCAAGATATTCTAGTCCAGCGGTTCCTTTAATGACACTTATTTTATTGGCTACTAAAGGGTCAATTTCAGGGCTATGATCAATTCCCCATTGCTGTCCACTTTGAGGAATTCCATTATTTATAATGCTAATTCTGTTTCCAAAAAGTCCATTTATGATAGGCTTACCAATACTGTTACCAGTTTTAATGGTGCTTACTCCAACAATGGATTCTGTAATATTTGCTAAATTTTTACCAGCATTGTCACTAATGAAACGTTCGTTTATAGTTTCAACATGTTGTGTGGTTTTTGGTCCAGAAAATGAAGATAATACTACATTGTTCAGGTCATGAACAGAATGTGTTAACTTAAGCTTTAAATCAACATCTTTTTCTTCAATTTTAACAAATATTTTTTTGGATTCGCAGCCAATGTGACTTAATGTAATATGATAGTCACCGGGGCATAAGTTTGTTAATTTAAAGTGACCAAAACTATCACTTACCGTCCCTTTTTTAGTTTCGCTAACAAATACATTAGTATAAGGAATAGGTTCGCCTGTACCTACATCACTGATATGACCAGTTAATGTAAGGGTACAGTTTTGCGAAAATCCTATAATGGGTACTACAATAAATAATAATGCAATAAGTTTTAATTTATTCAACAACATCAACGTCAAAAGTTGCATCTAATTCATTTACACCACCTGCATTTGCAATATTTCCTTCAGCAACTCCTTCAGCACTTTTGTTAGGTTCGTGTCTTAAAAAAATTGTAATTGTTCCTTTTCCAGCAGCTCCAGTCTTAAGTTCTGTTTCCAAACCTATAGGGTTTCCTTCACCGTCTTTGTCAGTGTAAGTAACACTCAAACCACTAATGTTAGTGCTATAGAACAATTGGTGTTCTTCGTCTTCTTCTTCAATTTCCTCAGTAACATCTTCTGTTTCTCCATTTTGAACGTTTGAAAGTTCTAATTTAGCTGAGTAAGTAGTATTTGCTTTAAGTGTGCCGCCTACAGCTACTGCTTCTGCAGGACCTTCTCCATCAGCATCTACCCATGTGAAAGTTACAGGATCTGCTCCATCAGCAGTTAAGGTGAAGTTTACATTAGTGATCACTTCTTCTTCATTTTCAATCACTGGATCATTATCATCATCATCACTACAAGAATTGAATGAAATGGCTAATCCACATAGGGCTAATAAAATCGATTTTGTTTTCATAAGTAATAGAATTAATTTTTATTTGTTGTAAAAGTACTTGTTTGTTGCAACAGTGTTGCATTTAAAATTATATTTTTTAAAAAATTATGAATATGTTATTTTAAATCGTTAAATTTAAAGTTAAATTAATTTTTTTAAGCTTTATTTAATGAATTAATTAATGAAAATTTGTTTATAACTTTATCTAAATTTTTCAAAAAAATATAACGCAATAATTATCGATTTATGGTGTTTTTTGCGGATATTCTTTCTTGTCAAAAGTACGCTTGTCTACTATAAATAATTGATAAGTAGTTTCTTATGAAATTTTGTGAGTAATGGTTTTTATTTTTTTAGGCAAACTACCTTTTTTTTAGAGGAATGTTGAAATAGCCTTACGGTAACTATACTATCGTTGAGTTTTATTTTTTATTTGTTTTTAATGTATTGATTTTCAATTAGTTTTAAAACATGTGTTATTGGAGTTTCAAAACTTTTTGTGCCATCAATAATATAATCTACCTTGTTTTTAAGGGGTTCAATGTATTGACGGTGCATTGGGTGGATGTTAGTTTCAAACTGATATAACACGCTTTCCGCTGTGCGTCCTCTTTCTGCAACATCTCTTTTTAAGCGTCTTTGTTGTCGTACATCCTCAGGAGCAGCTACAAAAATGGTGTAGTTGCACAGTTGTTTGATATTTTGCATTGATAATACCAAAATACCTTCAATAATAAGAATTGGTCGTGGTGCTGTAGTAGTTGTTTTTACCAAACGATCATGAGTTTGAAAACTATATGTAGGTTTTTCAATGGGCTGACCAATTTTTAGGGTATGAATATGTTTTTCTAATAAATCAAAGTCCAGGGAATCTGGATGATCAAAATTAATTTGATCTTTGTCTTTATAGGACAGTCCTGTTAAGGGTTTGTAATAATCATCTTGCGACAAAAAGTTTATTTGGCTGCCATTAACATGTTGCTTTAACTGATTTACAAACGATGTTTTGCCACTTGCCGTACCGCCAGTGATGCCAATAATATACATACGGAAATTTTAATTGCAAAAATACTATGGTTGGGGGTATAACATAGTCTATTTAATGAAAAATTAATCACGGGGGGTAATTTCATGCAGCTTTGTAAGGATTGATATGTTACGGATATACCTAGTTTTCTGGCATGGTGGATCTGTTTATTCGTAGTATTCGATGGTTCTTTTAATATAATAGTGCACGTTGTCCTTATACAGGCCAGAGGTTACTAATTTTCTAATTTCGCAAATGGTCCAGTTACCGTGAGCATCTGGTTTGGTATAGGTGTAACTAAAGTTTCCTTTGTTAGTGCCTATATGTGTACGCCTGCCTTGTTGGTCAAACATTTCACCAGCAATAATATTTTCATTAGTATCGCGGTAATAGGCTTCTTTTAAAGAATTATCAGGGTAATATTTATACGTATTGTAACTACTTTTGCCGTGGGCGCTGGTACTGGTCACTTTTATTTTATTGCCTCGGTTATCATATTCATAGGTTATTTTATCACCAGCAGTATATTTATTGCGGTCTGGTCCAAAAGATTGTAAAGATTTACCATAATTACTTTCCGAAACTTCACCATTAGATTCTAATGCTAATACTTCCCCTTTACTGTTTAAAAATTGCTTAGAAATAAGTAATGTGTCTTTATATGTGTTTTTAAACTGATAGTTGCTTTCTAATATTTCTAATACTTCAAATTCAGTTTTAGGTTTGTATTCGTAATAATTTTGAATTACTTTTTTGCAATTATTAAATTGATCGTATTTGAAAAAATATTCACCATCAATATGCGTACCTACAACAGCTTCTAAATAGAATATTAGCTTAGTAATATTCCCATCCTCGTCATATTCAATAGATTCTTCTAATTGGTCATTAGGAAAACTGTCATTGTCTTCTATTTTGGATAAATATTTAGATTTCTTTTTTAAAATGGTGTCATTGGTATATTCGTATACATCTTTGTACCACATTTCTACCCTATAGTCATGTTTAATTAAAAAACCTCTTTCATTAAAATTTAAACCAAAAGCACTACCTAGTTCACGCTCTTTTGGGTTTTTAGCAATGTCTAGAAATTCCATTTTTCCATTCTCCCCAATAATTGTTGGATAATAATTTTCTAAAACTTTCTTTACTTTTTCCTTTAATGAATATTTTTTCCAATCTGTACTATTTTTTTTAGAAACCTCTTGACTTTGAAAGCTTACGATTGAAAAGTAATATATTAATATGGCTACATATTTGAATAGTTTAAGCATAGTTATCTTATTTGTTCCTTTGAATAGTTTTCAATGAGTATATTTGTTATGGGAACAAAACCAC
The DNA here is from genome assembly GCF_000218485.1 of Aquimarina agarivorans. Lineage (GTDB taxonomy): Bacteria > Bacteroidota > Bacteroidia > Flavobacteriales > Flavobacteriaceae > Aquimarina > Aquimarina agarivorans. Next base: position 141,037 of record NZ_AFPB01000174.1, read on the forward strand.
TGACAGGGAAATTGTCCAATGCAAAACTTGTTACTGAAGTAATTACGCCACCGATGAGTCGAATAGTGTCCGGGATTTCGTTAAAATATTCGTTATTAATATGTGAAATTAACTTATTAATGGGGAATTGTTTCAATCTATTTTCTCCTAAATTTTAAAATCGGTCAAACTATTCCAGCAATGTATAACAAAGCATAGGTTTATGAAAAATGATTTAAAAAAACCTGTGAAGTCAGTTTCACAGGTTTAAATTAAATCTACCATATTCATAAATTTACTTTCGAAAAATTCATGCTTTCAATCAGTGGGTATAATTATTTGCATTCTGAAAAAGTAATTATATGTTTAGCTAAATCTCTCCATACAGGATTGGTATAATTTTCGATAACTTTTTTACAGCTTGTCCACAAGGGTATAAATTGCTTATCATAATCTTTTTTCTTTAAACGGAATGCAGGTTTATCATCTTTAGCAATGTAGTATGACTTGGCAATTCCACCAGCAAGTTTTAAAGAACCTACACCAATAGACATAGTTTCTTTTGCATACGGATCGTGATAAACTTTTACATGCTTACTAAAACCTGGATTGAGTAGTTGTACCAAAAGTTTTCTTTTTTCTTTTTTATAAGTACATCGGCTAATTCAAAATAGACGTAGCCTTTGTTTAAAAAATCTTGGTTTAGTTTTTCATCATTCCATTTTTGAGTATCTGTAAGGAAATTAGTAAGCTTACTTAATTTATCAAAACCGCTTGGAGGTAAATACATAAATTTGACTTGTTCAGGTTTCAGTTTGTGTTTCTTTTTACTACCGTCTTGAATTTTAATGTATTCTATCAATCCTTTCTTTCGATCAATATCTTTTATTATTCCTTCAATTTCAGAACCGTCAGCTAATGTAATGTAACTTGTTTTTTTATGAGAAAAAGTAAATGATGGCGACAAAAAATCTTGAGCACTTAATTGAAAGCAAATAAGTAAGATAATTGATATAATACAATTTGTTTTTTTTGAATTTGTTATCATTGGTTTTTAATTTTATAGGTTAAATAAATTTACAATTTTTTTGTAAAACATTGTATTTTAATGAGATACATTAATCCTAAGTTGCTTAATTATAATAACAAATAGAACCCCGAATTTATTTTTGTTATTCACACAAGTCTAATACAAAATTTCCGTTGATGATACTTCCTTCAACTCCTTCAGCAGTAACATTGCCCTTTAGTTGATTGGTTTCAGAATCTAATTCGGTTATATTTAAAGTACCACATGATAATTCAACAGATGTTTCTTCAGCAATTCTATTAAAACTCAATTGAGAAGCAAGTGCATCACTGTTAGTGACATCCAAATCCGTATAAGTTATGGTTTGTATTTCTAATGTGGGTAATGAAAAGATAATAGCATCGTTTGTTCCTTCAAATTCAGGAAAAGCGCAACTACCTCCAGTTTGTTCTTTTATATGTATACGACAAAAGTATTTGTCGGTACTATTTACTTGTTGCGAACGGTAGGTACCTCCTTGTACTGTAAACGCAGCACCCCTAAAGTTTCCTTGAGCTACTTGGTCAATAAGTGCTGGTGCATTGCAGTTGGCATTGCCTCCTCCATTGTCATCTGAATCATCCGATCCGCATGAAATACCTAGTATCCGCATCAAAAAAAGTTAAATAATCGGCAAGCCTTGTAAAATAACGATCACAAAGCTTTGCCGATTAAAATATTTTCACCTATTTAGGTGAAAACATCGTTGCGGATGAAAATTACGTATTCTAGTGAAACTATTAATTCATTTGGCGGAATAAATTTTGCTGATCATATTGTTAGTAAAAGTTCTATCTATCAGTTAATTGACCAAAAACTTGGTTCGAGGAGTTCAAAATCGACTTATTGTTATTCTGATTTAATACGTTCTTATTTTCTATTGACCCTCTGTGGAGGAGAATGTGCCGAAGATATTACAGAACATTTTCGCAGAGAATTAGAACAAGTAAAAGATTTTTCGGTTTGTTCAGCAGATACGCTATTGCGAATGCAAAAAGAATTAGAGACCACCAAACAAACCTATATTTCCTCAACTGCAGTTCAACACGATTTCAATATCATTATGAAGTTAAATGAACTGATGATTGAACTTTTAATTCACTGCAAACAACGTTCCCCTAAAAATCAATACTATATTTTTGATTACGACAATCAATTTATACCCACATCTACATACGATTCAAAACGCAGTTACAAAAAAGTCTATGGATACTTTCCAGGAAGTGCCACCATTGGGAAGAACCCTGTTTATATTGAGAACAGAAATGGAAATAGTAATGTCAAATACAAGCAAGACCAAACCCTTCAACGCGCCTACAATACTCTTAAAAAATTTGGAATAAAACCCAAATATAGCCGTATGGATTGTGGCTCATTTGTTAAAACCGTTATTCCTGTAGTTGAAGCTAATAGTGAGTATTTCTTTATTCGAGTGCAGCGTTGCACCAGTCTTTACGGCACTATAAAAGAAATAACCCAATGGCAGGATGTTGAAATTGGCTTCAAGAACTATCAAATTGCATCAATACAATACGCCCCTTTCGGAGAAAAAAAGACCTACAGATATGTTATAAGTAGAGAAAAAAAAGCAACTACACAAGGCGATTTATTCACTGGAGATGATTTTAAATACAGAGCTATAATGACCAATGAAACCGAAATGACGGATTTTGAGGTTATTGAGTTTTATAATGCTCGCGGAGAAAGTGAACGTGTATTTGACCGGGTGAACAATGATTTTCATTGGAAGAAAATGCCCTTCTCTTTTTGGGAACAAAACACCGTCTTTTTGATACTAACGGCAATATGCAGAAATATGTTTCAATTTTTGACAGACTACATTAGTAAAAAAGTAGATTTTATTAAGCCCAACTTCCGATTAAAAAAGGTTATCTATCGTTTTATGGTTGTACCATCAAAATGGATAAAACGCGCAAGGCAAGAGGTCTTAAAACTATTTACTAATAAACAATATCACCTCTTATTGTAATGAAAAACTTAATTCACAAGAACAATCTTGGGATAACTACGCTTTATTCAATTATTTAAATAACTAAAAATGAGATTGTTGAAAAATAAAAAAATAGATAGCTATTATTTTGCTTACGGAATTCCTAAAATAAGAATTGACAAATGTTTTTATTTACCAAAATAAAATAACCCTTAAAAATCTCGCTTGTAATCTAAAAATTAGCGAAAATAAAGCTATTAATAACTTAAACTAACAACAAAAAAATTAGCTGCGGATTTTAGGAAATAAAAAAACTGGAAGCAGTTGACGAAGTAATAAATAACTTTTTTAATGTAGTGTTCATTTAGGTGTTTTAGTTTTTAAATTATTATTAATTTTTTGAGCTAGTTATGGTTTTAAAAAGTAGTTTAGGAGTGGTTCAAATGGGGCATACGTTTCCCAGCTCGAAAAATGACTTTTCAAAAAAATAGTAGCTCTTTGAGAAACTAATTATTTAAACAAGGGGGGTAGTTTAAAATACTAGTGTATTTCTATTGAGTTCAAAATTAATGAATAGAAGAACTCAAAAACATATTTTTTTTAAAAAGCAGCCTAATTAATTTTTTTGTTGCTACTTATTTTTTGGTAAGTATTATATAAATTAAAGCTTGAACGGTTATTTAACCTTTTATTAGTAGGAATAAACTTCTGTGAATGAAAGTAATGTTAAATGCTTAAAAATAAGTTTTTTTAATTGTAAAATTGCACACAATCAATTGATTTTTAAAATTTTAAAAATTTATTTGCTACAGTGATTTTCCTACAAAGCCTAAATTTTAAAGTTGAGGTCTATCTATGTCAACTTGATTCAAAAACGAGTCATTTGAAAAAAATAATTGCATTTTTATACTGTGTTAAATTAAACCTGAGCTTATTATGACTACGCCGCAAAAAATAATCTTCCATGGCAAAGCACAAGATATTCCTTTGCAGGAAAGCAGTGCATCATTATTTTTACAAACGACAGTCAAAGAGGCATATCAAATTGCGGTTAACCGAAATAAATCGCTTGAACAAATTGTTGAAGTAGCGGCTAATGATCTTATTGAAATGGAGTTTGAAAACGGATTTATTCGAATAATGACGCCAGATCAAATTAATGAAGAATTCCCGGGTAGAAAAACCCGAAGCACCAAAAATGGGAAGCCAATTGATGCCATTCATATTCCAAATTATATTGACGAAAAAAGGCAGTCGCGTGGTATTATTAAAAATATACTGAAATATCTAAAAATCATTTCAGTAGAAGAGCAAGTGGCTAAGTTGTCGGCGTTGGTGCTCACAAAAAATATTGAAACAAAACTAATTTCTACTGAGGGGCTTTTTTATTGCTTTAACAATCCTAATTTAATTGAAGGACCCGTACTGGGGTTAAAAAGTAATCAGCCTGTTTTATTGTTGTTGCACGGTACGGCTTTAAATGCAGCAGGTAGTTTTGGTAGTTTTCTAAACGAAGGTTCACCTTCTCAGGCATGGATCAAATTAAAGGAAAAATACAAGAAGCAAATTATTACATACGAGCATAAAACGCTTTCAAAAAGTCCGCTTGAAAATGCAGTGCATTTGTTGGAAAGCTTGCCCCAAAACTGCAAACTAGATATCATTTCACATTCCCGGGGCGGTTTAATTGGCGAAATCCTGGCACGGTATAGCTCAGCAACAAATCAGGTTTTTTCACCCATTGAACTGGATTTTTTAAAATCAATGGACCGTACCGAGGATTTAAAACATGCCGAACGTATTAATGCATTAATGAGTACAAAAAACATAAGTGTTGGTAAGTTTGTGCGGGTAGCTTGTCCAGTTTCGGGGACTACATTGGCATCCAAAAGATTGGATGACTATTTTACGGTACTGCTCAATTTAATAGGCCTTATTCCTGGGTTAATGGGAAATTCAATTTACGGCTACATAAAGTCTTTTTTAATTGCCTTTGTTAAAAATAAAGAAAATATCAATATTCTTCCAGGGTTGGAGTCCATGATGCCAGAGTCTCCTTTAATTAGGGTGCTAAACAATGCCTCACTAACTGTAAATTCGGAATTGTATGTTATTTCAGGCGATGTTAAATATCACGGTATTTTTCATTCGTTATCCGTACTGCTGGCCGACGTTTTTTTTAGAACAGAGCACGATTTTGTAGTCAATACAGCTTCAATGTTTGGTGGAGCTACCAGGCAAACAATGTACTATACTTTTAATAGTAATAAGGATATTAGTCATTTTAAGTACTTTTATAATAAATCTTCGCAGGGTTATATTGCTTCGGCTTTATTAGGGGACACGGCTGATTTTAAAAAACTAACCCAAGAAACCGCCGTATCCTTTGAAGCAAGTGGCGTACGTGGCGTGCTTGATGCCGTTTCAAGTGAGGTTACTTTTAATAACAACAAACCCATTGTATATGTTGTTCCAGGTATAATGGGGAGTAAATTACGGGTAAAAGGCGATCGTATTTGGGTGAACCCATTGAGTTTGGTCACTGGCGGAATGGAACGCATTAAAAGTACTGCCAAAAATGTGGAAGCCTACGGATTAATGGGGTCGGCTTACAGGAGCTTTTTAAAGGAGTTACGTAAAAAGAATAATGTGATCCCCTTTCCGTTTGATTGGCGAAAGTCCACTATTGAGGCAGCACATTTACTGGCAGCGGATTTAAAAATAAGATTGGAAACCACCTCGCAGCCTATTCGTATTGTGGCACATTCTATGGGAGGACTAGTAATTCATGCACTATATAGTTTGCCTGAATATGAAGAATTGTGGGAGGAGCTTGTCAGCAGAAAAGGGGCAAGAGTACTTTTTTTAGGCTCACCTTTAAAGGGATCGCACATGATTCCTTCGTTATTTTTGAAAAAGAACAAGCCTTTCAAAATTCTGCACCGTATGGATTTGAAAAATTCAGCCAAAAAGATGCTGGATATCATTAAAGATTACCAAGGGTTGTTAGAATTGTTACCGATTGATGCGGAACATGCCTATTTTGAAACTGAAGTATGGGACAAACTAAATACTACCGAAACTGATTTTGCGAAGCCTTCGGAGGCATTGTTGTCAAAATCAATTGAAATTCATGAGCTGATAAAACAAAAACCCTTAAAAGGAGAAGCTTTACTTTATGTTGCCGGAAAGGATCGTTTTACACCCCATAAATTAGATTTTACTAAGGATGGCGCCCAACTTATGGCAACAAGTCAAGGGGATGGCAGTGTAACCTGGGCAACTGGGATACCCGACACCTTACAAAATGCGACTTGGTACATGAATGTGACCCACGGTAAAATGTGTGACGAAAAGAAACATTTCCCTGCTTTAATGGAATTGCTGGAATCAGGAACAACAAATTTATTGTCGCAAAGTCCTATTGTAGTCCGTGGTGAGCAAAACGATATGATAATGCCTAATGAAGATGCTTTAATGATTACGGATCAACTTGCGTTAGAAAAGGTAATTATGGGAATCCATCATTTTCCTGATGTGGAGGAACCTAATACTATGATTGCTATTGAAATCAGTCACGGCGATTTGGGGAATGCAAAATATCCTGTGGCAGTTGGGCATCATATCAACGATCCTATAGTAAGTGCCGAAAGTGTGGTAGATTATTATATGAATTACCGTTTGTCCAAAAATAAAGCAGTCAACGTATATCCAGGATTGTTGGAAACCTCTTTAGTTATGTTTAATGAATCGCCCACTCTGTTCCAGGGAGCGGTTGTTATAGGATTGGGTGAGTACGGAGTGTTAAACGAGGGAAATTTGACTAAAAGTGTCACTAATGGTATGCTGAATTACGCGGTTACTTATGCTAATAAAAATTACCAGTCCAAAGATAACATGAGCCATATAGGGATTAGCGTGTTATTAATTGGTAGTGATTACAGTGGATTGCCGGTTAAAAATTCCATGCGAGCTATATTAAATGGAGTCATTGCCGCCAATAAAAAATTAACGACAATGAATGACCAAAGTATACAATGCATTGGACATGTAGAATTTATTGAAATTTATGAGGACAGGGCAATACACGCCATGCACGAATTAATTAAATTAAAAAAGGAACCTGCTTTTGTGGAGCATGTGCAAATAGATGATCCTTACATTAAAAAGCTTTCAGGAAGGCGCAAACGCATTCCCGGCGATCAATCTTCGGTATGGTGGCACCGTTTAAAAATTGAAGGTGCTAAACAAGGAATTGCTAACCCTACTGAGTGCACTAACGCTCCTTTAAAATTTGTTTCCCTTACGGATAAGGCTAGGGCCGAAGAAGAAATAAAACCCACTCAGCGTATTTTGATTGATAAACTAATTGCATCGTCAGTACAAAATAACGAGTGGAATGAAGAAAAAGCACGCACACTTTTTAACCTGTTAATTCCAAATAATTTTAAGGATTATACTACTGATAATAAGAATATTTTATTCATTTTAGATGAAAATTCAGCGCAATATCCTTGGGAAATATTGCATTTGCCCAACGCAAAAAGTAATAAGCCTTTGGTTACTCAAATTGGATTTATCAGGCAATTGGTAACAAAAAATTACGCATCCGTAAATGCAGCTGTTGAAAATAATGTTTTGGTGGTGGGCAATCCTAAAAATCCAATTTCATCATTACCAGGTGCCGAGGATGAAGCTCATAGCGTGGCTGAAATTTTTCAAAAACAGTCATTTCATGTCGAAAAATCAATAGCTGAGGATGGAGTAGGTATCATCAATAAACTACTCGGAGGCATCAATTACAAAATCATACATTTTGCAGGTCATGGAATTATAGGAAATAAACCGGCAGAAACAGGCGTAGTATTGGATAATGGTATTTTAATTACCGCTATGGAAATAGATGCCTTGCCAAAAACCCCTGAATTTGCTTTTATCAATTGTTGTTATTTAGGTAAAACAGAAGCAATAACCCTGGAGTTTAACAAATTAGCGGCTAATGTGGGGACACAATTTATTCAAAAAGGTGTCAAAGCAGTAGTGGCAGCAGGCTGGGCGGTTGATGATGGTGCTGCAAAACATTTTGCAGAAGTCCTATACAATTCGCTTTTACATGGCGAAACTTTTGGGCAGGCCGTGCAAAATGCGCGCTTGTCTACCTATAATACGTATCCATCCAGCAATACATGGGCGGCTTACCAATGTTATGGCGATCCTTTTTATAGGCTTACTGACGATTTGCGTATCAATATAAAAGAAAAAATCACTTACGTTGATCCTTTGGAAGTTATTGTGGATGTTGATAACTTAACCAGTCAGGCGGAACCCGCGTCCAGCAGGGATCGGAAAAATTTGAGCGAACAACTGAGTAGTATTATTAGTCAAATTCCTCAAAAATGGTTTGGAAAATCAAAAATTGTTGAGGCTATTGCCAACTGTTATTACGAATTGAATTTATACGAAAATGCCATGGAGTATTTTGGTAAGTTGGGCGATCTTATTGATGGTAATACCAGTCTTGAAAGCATGTTGCGTATGGCCAATATCCAAACTAAAATTTCAGTAAAACAACTTAAAAATCCTGATCAACTTACAAACAACAAAAAAAAGCAAGCCTGTACTGTCATTTTAAAATCGGAACAAATTATCGATAATTTAATCAGTTTAGGTGAAAATAGTAGGCGATTTGGAGTTAAAGGAGGGCATTTTAAGCGTAAATGCATGGTAAATTTTAATGTTGATGCATATTTAAAAAGCGGTAAGGGTGATTTTACCGTGGCTACGCAACTTGATTTTATTAAAGAATGCTTGTTAAAAGCTATTGAAGCTTATCATAAAGCAAGCTTGTTTGTTACGGAGCAACAGCAAGATTATTATGCTATTTTAAACTGGGCAACTTTAGAAACTATTTATAAATTATATGACGGCACAAGAAAAACGTGGTTGGCTAGTGCCGAAAAAAGAATAAAACAACTGGAAACCGAATTTGAAAATGCTCCGGACGCTTCTCGCTCTTTCTGGTATCAAATATTCCCTGCGGCTATTGAAATTCACAAACTTTTAAATATTACTACAGATTTAAAAAGGAAAAGATGCTTGACTAAATTGGTGGCTATTTATGATATGAATTGGTCCAAAGGAGGATCAGTCAGGAAAGCAGAAAATACCTTGGGGCATATTGATTTTTTAATTATTATGTTGCAAAATAGGTTGAAATTTAAAATAGCGGCTGAAAAAAAGAAAGAAATTGAATCCATCATTGAGTCTTATGTTTTTTTAAGAAGAAAATTAACGCAAATTTTAATTCCAACCACGCAGTACTAAGTTGTTAGGGATGGTTTTACATTCAAATTTTATAAAAAATCAAAGTGAGTAACAGTGTTTTTATAAGTTACAGTAAAAAGGATATTCATTTTTTGGAAGCCTTGCGGGTACATTTAAGTTATTTGGAACGCGAATATGATTTTGAAATATGGGAAGATTCTAAAATTGAGGCTGGGGATGATTGGCGAAAAGAAATTTATGAAGCTATAGCAAAAACCAGTATTGGAATACTTATGGTGAGTGCAAATTTTATAGCTTCTGATTTTATAACTAATGAAGAACTACCAGCATTATTAGCTATTGCAGAAAAAAAAGGAGCTAAAATTTTTTCAATCATAATTAGTCATTGCATGTTTACCAATATAGCGCCAATTGCTAAGCTGCAAAGCTTAAATCCGCCTACGCAACCAGTAGTGGGTATGAACGTTGCTGAAAAAGATGCATTTTTTTTAAAAGTAACTCAGGAGGTTAAAAGAGCATTAGAGTCTACTGAAAATCAAAAATTTGCAAACAAAAAGTCTGTAGGTATGGCTTCAGGATTAGCGCAATCATTTATAAAAGTTTTTGTAGTTCAATTGCTGTTTACAAACACCGAAGGATTGACAATTTCGGATATTCAAAAAAGGTTACTGTTGGAAAAACGCAAATACTTAGTTCAAGTTATTCAAGAATTAATTGCCGAAGAAATGCTTTTAAAAAAGAAAATTGCAAATCGGGTGTGTTATTATTTAAGCGATCAAGGAGCAACAGTATGCAGTAAATACATATAGTTAGTACTATACTGAGAATTGCTTTGATCCTCGTGTTTTACGTCCTAAGCTAGACGGTACAAAGCAAATCTCATTTAAGTACAAGTCACTTAATGAAAACTCAATTCGGACATTGTCCGATCCGATATGTGATGTCATTTGCTTCATTTTAATTGTATTATTTTCTAATAACAGCGCAAATATAGCGCCAAATCAAATTATTACCCGAAAAATAAAAGGATATTTTAATTTTGGCAGGGGTTGTAAAGCGTTCCTAACATTTAATAACCTGTTAAATGGTTCTTTTTATATTGACGTAAAATTTCTACAGGCGCATTTTAATTCGGCAAATACATGTAGGTTTTGGTATACTCATGTTAAGCTTTTTGAACAGCTAATCTGATGATTAGTAATTATATAAAATCCTGTTTTTCAAAATCTTATTGTTTTTAATTTAGTACCGGTAGCCTTTTGTTTTCCTTAAAGCAATAGTGGCTTAATATTTACAAGCAACAAGTAACAATTTAGCAACACTATGGTAATTATTTGACAGTATTTTTCTAATACAAAAAAAAGTATTTGATTTTAATTTTGGTATCAAACCAATGATAATTAAACTTAAGTAAAATGTATTATTCAAAATTATTTTTAAGACTATTTGCATCTGCGGCATTAGTGGCATCCATTTCGAGCTGTGAGGTTGAGGATGGGAAAGATGGAATAAACGGAGCACAAGGGGAGCAAGGACCTAAAGGTGATGCAGGAGAAGATGGACAAGATATCTCGCCAGAAGAAATTGATGCTTTGAAAGCAAGGATTGAAGAATTAATTATGAAAGGCGATGCGACAGCAGCCGAGATTGAAGAAGCAGAAAAAGCGTTAGCTGAATTATCGCAAAAATCAACTGAAGAATTAGAAGAAGCAAATGCAATCATTGAGGAGTTAGCAGCAAAAAATGAAGCATCTGAAAAAGAAGTGAAAGCGTTAATGAGTTTAATCGAGAGTTTGTTGGATAAAGCAAACACGGTTCCCAATTTATTAGCGTTAAGTGCTGATTTTGCAAGAAGCGTTAAGGTTACTCCGTTACTTTCATCAGAAACTATATTAGCTGCATCGCCAAATTTTGTTTATGGATCTATGGCTGATGGTGCTGGTTTATTGAAAGAGGAAGATGGGACGTATACTTTTATAAATAATATTGAAGCTGATTTTTCAATTGCTCGCATTAAGTTAGATGAAAATTTAAAACCTGTATTTGGGGATTATATATTGAATGCCGAGGCAACTGCAAACACGGCTCAGTGCTCTGGATCTATGATTACAATGGAAGAACACGGCTTTGGACCAATGTATCTTTCTGGAGGTGAATGGGGAGGATCATCCAAAGGTGTTTTTATTACTGATCCATACAGAAATGCATCTGAAGCAGGTACTGCAAAAATGTTAACAGCTTTCGGACAATGGTCTACTGAAAATGCTGTAGTAATAGGAAAGGATGCTTATCCAACTCAAACCGTTGCTTTTATTGGAGATGATCAATCTGATAATTCTGTGCCACAAGGACATTTAGGAATGTACGTAGGAAATAGAGGAGATTTAGAAGGAGGTAAATTATATACCTTAAAAGTTTCTGCTGATGGAATTGTTAATGAAGTTGATATGGTTGAAGGAGAGGAATATACTGCAGAATTTGTAGAAATGACAGAAACAGAAATCACTGCGTTAAACCAAGAAGCTATGGATAAAGGTGCTATGGGATTTTCGCGAGTTGAGGATATCGACTGGAGAAGAGGAACTGCAGAAAACCAAAGAGAACTTTATTTTGCTGTTACAGGTCGTAATACAGAAAGTTTAGTAGGTAAGGGAACTATTTTAGGAAGGGTTTATAAGGTAGTATTGGATGAAACAGATCCAACAGGCCCTGCTAAAATTACATGTGTTTTAGACGGGGATAAGGTTGATGGTATTGCAGATGGGTTTCATTCACCAGATAATATTTTAGTAACTGAAAACTATGCCTATATTCAGGAAGATCCAAATGGTTACGCTGATGTTAATGATGATATAGTAGGTTTTGCTAAAGTATATCAGTATAATTTAAGTTCTGGTGAGCTTAAAACAGTATTGGAATGTGATCAAGAAAAAGCTTCTAATTTAGGTATTGGTAATACATCTAGATATTGGGAACTTACAGGTATGATTGATGTTACTGATATTACTGGATCAGACAAAAGTCAATTCTTATTAATCACTCAAAATCACGGATGGGAACCTGCAGATGGATCAGCATTTACAGACCCTACTGCCAATGCAGATGTAGCAAATTCAAGAAAAGAAGGATCAATGTTATACTTAGTTGAAGGATTAGAAAGATAGTAATAACCACATAGTAAATGAAACTATATAATCTTTTTAAACAAAAGACATACACTTTGAGTGTGTGTCTTTTGTTTGCTTTTGTAGGTTGCAAAAAAAAACCACAAAATGATGAAAATTTAGAAGCGTTTGTAGTAACACCATTAAAACAACTAGAAAGTACTTATAAGGAGCATTTGAAAAACTCTTTTGAGTATTTAGAAAAGATGCAGGAAGAAAAAAATCCTGAAAAAATGGTAGATCAGTACAAGTTAGCAAGAGCGTATTTTAAACGTGCTGAACCAATTTTGTCATTTATTGATAAAAATAATTACGCATCTTTAAATGCACCTAATCTATTAAAGGTATTAGAGGAAGATGCTACTGATATCAAAATTATTGACCCAATTGGTTTTCAGGTAATAGAGGAGTTGTTATTTGAAGAAAAAAAAGACCTAGAACAATTAAAAATAGTTACAAGAAAAACGTCTAATCGTTTAAAACTACTTTATAATAACACAAAATTAAGGTTAAAAGACTATCATATTTTATGGATAATTAGAAATCAAATTGTAAGAATTGCTACAGCAGGAATTACAGGATTTGATTCTCCAGTTTTAGCACAATCCTTAAGTGAGTCTGCTTGGACTTACAAGGAAATTATTAATATTTTAGATATTTACGAATCAAATTTTTCTGAAAAAAATCTTCTTCATGAATGGAAAAAGGAAATTGAAGCAATAACTCAATCTTTGGATCATGATTATGATACTTTTGATCGCTTTTCATTTATAAAGAATCATTTAAATAAGCAGTTGGTATTGATGAATAAGACTCAAAAGGATTGGGAGGTTAATTTCAATGTTACTTTAGCTTTAAATCATACCGCATCACATTTATTTTCTGAAGATGCATTTAACATGAAGTTTTTTTCAGACTACAGGCTTGAAGCTAATAATTTAGAAACAAAAGTAGCAATAGGAAAAAAATTATTTAATGATAAAAGGTTGTCACTAAATAATGATATGGCTTGTGCTACTTGTCATATCCAAAAAAAGGCATTTACAGATGGTAAAAAAACATTTAGTAAAAATCAAAAGAGGAATACACCAACAATTACTTATTCAGCATTACAGAAAGCTTATTTCTATGACGCACGAGCAGGTAGTTTAGAGGGGCAAATTGTAGGGGTAGTAAAAAATCACGGGGAGTTTAATACAAGCCTGGAACACCTAGTAAAGGTAGTCACTGAAGATTCATATTATAATAAAGCATTTGATACTTTATACACAAGAGGAGCAACTGACATGAATATTCGTCATACTATGGCTTCTTATATTAAAACTTTAAATAAATTCAATTCAAAATTTGATCGAAACATAAGGGGGGAAGAGAATACATTAACCGCTTCCGAAAAAAACGGATTTAACTTATTTATGGGAAAAGCACTATGTGCCACATGCCATTTTGCACCAGTATTTAATGGAACAGTTCCACCAAATTTATCTGACACTGAGCTGGAAGCTATAGGAGTTCCTGTTAAAAATGATACTATGAATGCAAAAATAGCCGCCGATTTAGGAAGGTATTATTTGTTTAATACACCTGAACGTAAACACTTTTTTAAAACACCAACAGTGCGGAACGCCGCTTTAACAGCACCCTATATGCACAATGGAGTGTATAATACCCTTGAAGAAGTGGTGGATTTTTATAACAGAGGAGGAGGAAAGGGAATTGGCATTAACTTACCAAATCAAACACTTCCATTTGATAATTTGAATTTAACAAAATCGGAACAAAAGGATTTAGTCGCTTTTATAAAAACCTTGAGTGATGAGGATTTTTTATAGGATTGAATTATTAAATTTTTATTTTTCGAAGACTAAGGAATTAATAAATAAATTAATACATGGTAATTCTGTCGTTTTTTTGATAGTAGTGTTCATTTTTTCATGTTCGTAATCAGATGATTCAGAATAAAAAATAAAATTAAGAAGAGAGCAGTTTTTATGGATTTGATGAAGGGAATTTCTGTGGTCATATAATTATTATAAGTAAGAGAGACTGCTTTATATGGTCTCTCTTTACTTAAGTGTAAATCATCAATACTTTTCTCAAAAAAACGCTCTAAGTGTAAATCATCAATACTTTTCTCAAAAAAACGCTCGCAATTGTACACTACCGCTATGTATGGTTTTGGAAATTTCTGTTTTACGGCCTGAATAGTTGAGGTTGAGTTCTAAAAACTTGGTGATTTTCTTTTGTGCAATAAGGTTCCAGGTAAAATTGGTACCTGGTTGTAGCCCATTTAGTAATTGAAATGCTACTGGTGAAAAGGAGTTGCCCTCAAATTCATTTTCAAACCAATCAAAGGACCCGGTTAGGGTAGCGTTTTGCTGATTTCCTAAACGGAAGGCGGCAGTAACTTGCCGTTGGTTCAGTTGCTCCGTACCAAAATCCTTATTTTCCTTATTAGCCAAAGTATATGCGATAGAAACGCTAGATTGTCCCGAAAATAAATAGGAAACCTTTGGTGTAAATTCATTGGCTTGCAAGGTGTAATTTCTGTCAAGGGCATTGTCCACTTCACTTTTTTGATTACTTGCAATAAATTGAGCATCAAAAAGCCAGCTTTCTTTAATTTTATGCATAAAATTAAAGCTGTGCGAGGTGGTTTCATTGGTTTGGTTTCCCGTGATCAATACGTTATTGGCAGTGGTGTTTAAATAGGTGTAATTGCTGGTGTAATACTGCTTTCCTCTATTAAAAAACAGGGAATTCCTAATGTTGGAATTTAAGCCTAAGTCATCCTCACGATCTTTAAAAATATTAAAATTGAGGTTGTTGCTATCTCTTAGGGTTCTTCGGTCAATGACTAATGAGGTTTGGTTGTAAAAATGAGAAGCCAAACGTTGCCAAGGAATTTTTGATGTGTTCCAGTTGGAAAAATTTAAAGTCAGCTGCTGGCTTAGTCGATTTTGAAACGTTTTTATAAATACCTGTCGTGGTAAAAGTACCCTAATAAATGTTGCCTGATCAGGGAATGGACTCAATTCAAATTCCAGTAAATCCTGAATACCATCGTTATTATAATCATTCCAAGTATATAATCCCCGTCCAGCTTCCACTTCTACGTAAGTGAAATCCTGACGTGGTAAGGTGCCGCTTTGTGTTTCAATTGTAGTATTCCATAAAATTTTATTTTTCCAAAGCTTTTGGCGGTAAAGCAGGCGCGAATTTAAGTTTTTGTCGGTTTCAGTTTCTCTAAAGTCATTTTGTACCCGATAATTTACAAAAAGTGACAATCGTGTTTTGGAGTTACTAATCAGTTGTGAGTTTAAATAAGCAGTATTTGCAGTGCTTACCCGTTGCAATTGCCTATTTTGTATACTATCGTTTACGCGATAACGATAACCAATTTTAGCAAAAACCTTTGTGCTGTCTCCAACACCAGTAAATACCTCATACGATTGGTAGCGTTGGCTTTTATTGGTAAGTTGATTTGCAATTTTATCAGTTTCCTGATTGTTTTCAACGCCCCATTTACCTCCGTTCCAAAATTTTTGTTGCGTATAATAAATACCAGTATTGCTGCGTAAAAATGTACTTTTTAAGTTGGTACTGGAGCTATTTAAGGCACTTGACTGCTGCACAAATTGCCAATTTTTTAAGCGTAAATTGGTAGCCAGTATGTGTCGGTTTCCAGTGTATTGTTCACCAAAATTTAAGTGCTGAAAGTCGTAATTAATACCTCCAGTTTTTTGGTGGAAAAAATGAACGCCAATACTGGTTAAAAGTTGATCATCAATCCCAGGAATTAAATTCCAATCCCTGTTAAATTCAATATTGTACAGTCGTTCAATAGGTCGGTAGCTTTTTTGTATCCAATGAACACTCGAAATGGCATTAGCATTCCAACCAATGGAATCTTTTCCAAATAAACGCTGACTTATTTTAAATCGGGCTGCACCGCCATTATTAGCTTCATCATTTATGGATGAAAACAAATTTAGATCATTTGAACTGGCTGCCAACTCAAAATCTAAAAGCGTTTTTTTGTTAGGGGCGTAGGTTCCCATAAGTACACCAACTTGTAATTTATTTGGAGCTTGTAATTGGGTTATAGGTGCAAAATCACCTTGTGATACTCCATTTACAGGTGGGATATATTCAAAAATACGATTAGCCACGGCGGTGTTAATTAATTGGTAATCTCCCGAGCCTTGGATTACTCTTGAAAAACGTACTTGAAAAAGGGGTTCATTGGGATCGTTTAAGTTGTTGATGTCATCCAGAAATTCGTAAATGGGAGCGGCTTCCGTACCAATGTTTCGGTATAAAATTTTGTTTTCGCCAAAGGTGTCAGGTACAGCTGAAGGTGCGGTCATTAAGCTTTGCTCATCACCAGCTTCGGATAATACGCGCTTTTGTTCGTTACTTAAATCTTGTTGGAGTGTTTGGTTTTTAAGGTCATTTTCCGAGTACACAAAGGCTTCTAATGCTAGTTTTTCAGAGGTAAGTTTAGCGCCACCCAACCCAAAAATACGGGCAAAATTCCGTTGCGAGGTTTGGTATTCCACAATAATACGCATATCGGTAGTAATGGGATAGGTAGGATTAAAGCGTACCTCGCCAGCATTGTAATCAATGACATAATCATTGTTTTCGCCACGTTTTAATAGCAGTCCATTAACATAAACACGCTCGCTGCCCGATATGATAAGCACAAATAACTCGCCATTTTGTCCAATTAGTTTGTAGGGACCTTGATTTCCTTCCTGTCCGTCAATTTCACTACGGTTGTATTGCCCGCGGACCAATGCTCCTGAGGCGTAAGCCGTGGTCTCGGTTGTAGCTCCACTAAAAGTAGCGTTTACCGATAAACCTTGTAATTTTTTTGAAAATGTAGCAAATACACTTTGAGTGTTTGTTAATTGAATATCTCCAGCGCGAATGCCCCATTTTTTTCCGGTGAGTTCAATAAAAATCTGATCAAATTCATCAATACTTTGCGAGTAACCGCCTTCTTGTATGGGGATATTGGAATCTTGTAGTGATGCTTTTAAGGTAATTCCTTCGCTTAATTGACCCGAAATTTGCAAATCCAGCTCCGAATTAAATACCGAGTTTTGGTTGTTGCCCACTGTAATCCCCCGGGAAATACTTCCGTTTGTGGATAACCCATTAAATAGTTCAAATGAACTTTTATAATTTGGTTGGTTAAGCTGGTATAATTTTTTTGACCTGTTGTTTTTAGGGATAATAAGAGATGGATCTAAATTTTGATATTTTTTAGTCACAAAATTTGGGTACCTAAAGTAAGTTACCTGAACAGAATCGGTATTTATACTCCTGCTATTTAAATAGAGTTTCGCTTTCGCGAAGTTTATTTTATAATTAGTAGTATCAATGGGCTTCAAATTTTTGTCAACAAGTTTAAACCCGAATTTTTGAATACTTAAACTATCCAATTGAATTGAATCAGATACCTTTAGAAACCGTTTTTGTACAATTCCAGAAGCTATTTGGCCGTAACCAACACCAAATAGCCCTAAAAAAAACAGCAAAAAAAAGTCCTCGCATACCCTTCAAATCTACATCATTTTGTAGTTATACCGTTTCTGAAATTAAATTTCCCGTGTAAAATGGTTTTTTTGCTTGCTGCTTCACACCATTGCTAGGGCTACGCTTGTATTTTCATTTGTTGTGCAAGAAAAAACCTAATTTTTGGTTGAGCGATTCAAAATCAGAATTGGTATTAAAACGGAACAAGTTATTCATATTGCATAAATATCCATCAAATTAATTTTCAAAAAGGAATTAAAATTACGATAAAATAGGAAACACGATTTAAAACATTTCCACCTGATGTGCCGATTTTAATAAGTCATTTACGGTTTTTACGGGGTTAAATGTGGTTAAAGGTACTTCAATAAAAATACTAATCCATTTAGCCATAGCTCCGTTCCACAAACCGGGTAATTCCAGTGCTTTTATCTGCTTTCCATTGATGGATTTTGCGGTAATAAAGCCTGATTTAGGATCTACATAATTTAGTAAATTAAATTTTTCGCCTTTGTAATTTTTCATACCGCAAACTAAATCCACTGGATTAAAGTGAGTGGCTTGTTGCATAATTTTATGTTGTCGGGAATCTTGCTTGTCAATTTGAGCACTTTCAATAATTTGTAATTCCGAACGCCCACGTTCATTTTTAATCCAGAAAGGTCCTCCACCAGGTTCTCCTTCATTCAGTACCATACCACATACACGGATTGGTCTATCTAAAACTTCTAACAAATATTCTTGCTTGTATTTTTCCGAAAATTTCTCAAAATCAACTGGCATGTCAATATTTAGTTCCTCGGTAAGAAAAGTGCTGATATTTAATAGTTCTTCCTCGTCAGGGATTTCCTTTTCAATAGTTTCTAAAATAGAAAAAACTTGATTTTGTATGGCTAATAATTTTCCCGCCAAGGCTTTTTTATAAATTGTCAATTCATCCTGATACTTACGTACAACTACATTGTCAATATTTTTAATAAAAACCAAATCACCATCAATATCGTTTAGGTTTTCAATTAAAGCTCCGTGACCGCCTGGTCTAAACAAAATAGAACCGTCGGCTAAACGGAAGGGATTGTTTTCCATATCCACAGCAACAGTATCTGTAAATTCTTTTTGGGTGGAATAGGAAATTTCAAAAGTGGTTTTTGTTTTTTGCTCCACAATTTTCCGAACACGTTCAAATTCATTTTTAAAGCCCAAAAGATGCTCTTTGGATACTGTAAAATGCAAGGCAGCCTTTCCGTTGATGGCAGTGTAACTTGCAGCTTCATGCAAATGTTCGCCAAAGGCAGTAGTAATGGTATTTTTATATTTATGAAAAGGCAATAATCCTTTTGGGTAGCCGCCGTAATTTAGTCCGCCACCATTTTTTAGCATTGTTTTTACAAAAGCATATAACTGTTCACCTTCGGAATAATCATCAAAGCGCGGGTGTTTCTTTTTTGTGGCTTCAAAAACAATTTTATAAAAAGGTAATTTTTCGAGTCCAATTAAAAACAAGCGTATGGCAGTTGCTTTTTCGTGATTTAGGTAGGAGTTTAAACTTTCCTTGGTATAATCGTAATTATCTAAAAATTTGAATAATTCCTTAAACATACGCGTAGCGGCACCCGAGGCAGGTACAAATTTAACTACATGTAGTTTTGTGATTTGACGGTCGTATATTTTAGAAAGTTCTAATAATTCTCCAGTATCAAAACTAGTAATTCCGTTGTTAAGCCTTGCGGCTTCTCTTAGTGTAACAAAGGGAATTTCATTTTTAAAGATTTCAATTTGTTGGGCTACATGCTCAACGGTTAATCCTTTGTTTTTGATTTGTTTAATATCAGCTTCTGTAATTTTCACTGTAGTTGGTATTTAATATCTGCGTGCAATATAAGTATTCAAAACAAAAAACAGGTACTCATTTGCTTCAGAAAGTATAAACACATGTGAAATCCTCAAATTCAAGATAAAAGACATCAAAAAAGTCAATTTCTTCATTAAAATGAACACTTGCACGGGTAAAAAGTGGTTCAGAACTAAAAGGAGCAATTTCAATATGTTGTTTAAAACTGAGGCCTTGCTGGCCATAAATTTTGTAAATAGCCTCTTTAGCTCCCCAAATAACGGTTAAAAATTTCACATCGTTTTGCATTGATTTTAGCCATTCACGCTCCTTGTCACAAATAAATTTTTTGGCTATACTTTCAATTTTAGGGCGTTGTTTTTCAATGTCAATTCCTACTGGTTTGGCGCTCAAAATAATTGCGGCAAATTGATGCGAGTGCGTAATGGATATAAAAACACCATCGCTCAACTCAGGTTTTCCAACTTTAGTGTAGGTTAAATCCTGATCTGTATATTGAGCAATAGCCAGCAAATGGCGCACACTCAAATATGCTTTACGGTGCATTTCCGATTTCATTGCTTGTATGCGGTTAGTAGAGTTTTTTCCTAATGAAATCCCTTGGGTAAGCTCACTTTCACTTTCGGTAATTTTCCAAATTAGGATGTGCGTTTCATTATCTACGGCAATGCTTTTGTAAAGTGGCATGAGTATAAGCTGTTTTAGTCTGTATTTTGTAACTTTGCACTTCTTAAAAACGGAAACACACCCTTTGGGAGGTGTCAATTTTTAAGTGCACAAAGTAAGTCAAAAATAGTTATACGACTAACAAAAACAAAAATCTATGAGTACTACCGCAACACCATACGTAGCCCACAAAGTAAAAGATATTTCCTTAGCAGACTGGGGGCGTAAAGAAATTGAATTAGCTGAAGCTGAAATGCCAGGTTTAATGTCCTTGCGTGAAGAATATAAAGATGAGCAGCCTTTAAAAGGAGCACGTATTGCAGGATGTTTACATATGACTATCCAAACTGCCGTACTTATTGAAACTTTAATTGCGCTTGGCGCAGAAGTGACTTGGAGTAGTTGTAATATTTTTTCAACTCAAGATCAAGCGGCTGCGGCTATCGCTGCGGCAGGAATACCAGTGTATGCTTGGAAAGGAATGAATGAAGAGGAATTTGACTGGTGTATTGAGCAAACACTTTTTTTTGGTGAAGATAGAAAGCCACTAAACATGATTTTGGATGATGGAGGTGATTTAACAAATATGGTACTGGACCGTTACCCAGAATTGGTTGGGGATATCAAAGGATTGTCAGAAGAGACTACCACGGGCGTACATCGTTTATACGAGCGTGTTAAAAATGGTACGCTACCAATGCCAGCCATTAATGTAAATGACTCAGTTACTAAATCAAAATTTGATAACAAATACGGATGTCGTGAAAGTGCCGTAGATGCAATCCGTAGAGCTACCGACATCATGTTAGCAGGTAAACGTGTTGTTGTTGCAGGTTATGGTGATGTAGGTAAAGGTACTGCGGCTTCATTTAGTGGAGCGGGTGCTATTGTTACGGTTACTGAAATTGATCCAATTTGTGCATTACAAGCAGCTATGGATGGATATGAGGTGAAAAAGATGGAAACTATTATCCCAAATGCAGATATTGTAATTACAACTACAGGGAATAAAGATATTATTCTTGAAAAGCATTTCCGTGCCATGAAGGATAAAACTATAGTATGCAACATTGGTCATTTTGATAATGAAATTGATATGGCCTGGTTAAATGGCGCTTATGGAAATACCAAAGATGAAATTAAGCCTCAGGTAGATAAATATACTATTGACGGTAAAGATATTATTGTTTTAGCTGAAGGGCGTTTAGTAAACTTAGGTTGTGCTACTGGTCATCCAAGTTTTGTAATGAGTAATTCATTTACTAACCAAACTTTAGCGCAATTGGAACTGTGGAATAACTCAGCTGCGTATAAAAATGAAGTGTACATGTTGCCAAAGCATTTGGATGAAAAGGTAGCGCGTTTGCATTTAAAACGTTTAGGTGTGGAGCTGGAAGAATTAAGACCAGATCAAGCTGAATATATAGGCGTAACCGTAGAGGGACCTTTTAAACCTGAATACTATAGGTATTAATTGATTGTTTGAAAAGTAAATTTGTTAAAGGCTGTCTAATTTTAGATAGCCTTTTTTGATGTACATAATACGCAGTCATGATCTAGGAGGGCGGAATTTATTATGGGGTTTTGAAATTGCCAATCACTAGTTTTTCAAAATAGCACTTACCTATTAATCGCTTTTCCCACAATCAAGTATTGGGTCAGTCAATAACGCCTTCATTTTTTGCCTACCGAAAAGATGTTTTGATTTGTTACGAAGATCTCTAATAACTTCTTGATTTTTATTGGAGTAAAGTAAAATCAGCAGCAGTGCTAAAATAAAACCTGAAATAAAAGGATAATGAATACTTAGTTTATTGTAAAAAAATAAGAAACTAAGTATTTACACTTAGAAATCATGTTTCATGATGAAATATATTTGAGGTGTAAATAATTTATTAATTTTTAAATTTTATCATTATGAAAAATGCTAAAACAATCAGTGCTTACTCTTCTATGCAAGGAGTAGCAGTAGTAGAGGGATTCGACAACACTTTAGTAGCTGGGGCTTGTAGCTCAAGTTCAAGCTGTTGTGGTTAAGATTATCTAGTAATTAGATAATTTTCACTGAATTAATTGTGCTATTGAAGTCTAATTTCAATAGTACAATTATAAAAATCAAAGTGTACAAATTAGTTACAAGTACATATTAAAACTTTGACTCAAAAAAAAACTTTACTTATTGATGCAAGATAAAACAATATTTTAACAACTTACTATACTGTATTCTTATGAATAAAAAGCCTTAATGTGGTTGTTGAAAAATGTATTAGCAATAGCATAAATTTTACCATAGAAGCCGTTGATTTTAAGTTTTCTTATTTTAAATAAACGCTATATGGAGTAAAAATACCTTTATGTGGCAGTCAATTAGTCTTTTCAGATTAGTGATAACAAATAATAGTCAATTGAATACATCCACAAATCCTTAATAAACATAAGATGCAATTAAACACAAATGATTTAATATTACATCCAGATATACATTGGATTAAAGTTGATGATACGCGTTTACAAATCCGTCAACCTAATGGAGATAATATTACGTTTGATAAATATGCTTCAGAAATTAACCAAATACTCAATTTTTTAAAAGATCCATCCCTAGATATATCCAGGCTAGATGCAAATTTAATGGAGGAATTAATTGAGTTATTATTTGCTAAAGGATTTTTAAGTAGTAAGCATACAAATGATAATCAATTCAATAGAATTGCAAAATTAAGTTTAAATAATGAGCAAAAGTATGAAGGTAGTTTACCAAGATCGGTAGCCATTGTAGGTAAGGGTATATTGGCAGCAATAGTCCGAACCTCATTACAAAATGCCAAAGTAAAAATCAATGAATCTGGAAATCCTAATGCTTTAAAAATAGTTGTTGCAGATCAGGACGATTATCATTTTTTAAGCGATGAAAATAAAAAGGCTATTGAAGCGGATCAGTCAACCCTGTTTTTCCGATGGATTAATGGGAAATTTAGAATAGGTCCTTATGTTGTGCCCAAAGATACTGCATGTTTGGAATGTGCCTATCAGAGGGAACTGGCATCAAACTTATTTGTGGATGAAATGAGGTCGTACATGAATTGTAGTTCAAATAATTTGCCCACCTATGAAGGAGGTGCAGTATTGGATAACTTGGCTTCAGCATTAATTACCAGGCAGATACTGTTGATTTTACAAGGATATTACAGGTTGTCAGGAGTATCAACAATAATCACTGTTGATCCTTTATTATTTCAAACAACACACTCACCAATATTAAAATTACCGCGCTGTAAAATATGCAGTTGTAATACCAAACGCGCAGTGCGTAATTATCGCGATTTAATTAAAGATTCCGAAGTTGTTAATAGTTAATCTATGGATGCTAGTTTAAGAAAGATATTAGATAAAGTATTGGATGTTGATTTCGGCATTATTCGTTTTGTAAAAGAAGCTCCGTTATCATCAGATGAACCTGAGATTTTTATCGCAGTAACGGAATTTCAAAATCCATTCATAATTTCTTCTTCCGACAGGGAAAAATATACTATGGAGCGAAAATCAGCTGGTGCGGCTTTAGACCGAGAAACGGCCATATGGTCAGCTGTTGGCGAAGGGTTGGAGCGGTACGCAGGTGCTATTTACGATGAAGATACTGTAATTTGGGAAAAGTCAAGCGAATTAGTGCCAGAAGCATACGTGCATCCTGATGATTTTATATTGTTTACAAAAGAACAATACGCTACCACTGATTTTAAATACAATGCCCATAATCCTAAAATAAAAGTTGGATGGACCAGTGCTAATTCATTAAACAATCATAATGAGGTGCTTATGCCTGCCTCTTTAGCTTATTTTGCCTACAAGTATGAAGATAAATCAGAATATTTAACGGACTCCTACAGTACAGGTTTGGCTTGCGGACCAACAAAAGAATGGGCTATTTGCGGAGGATTAAATGAGGTAATAGAACGGGATGCTTATTCACTTCATTGGGCAGCACGCCTGTCTCCGAAAAAAATACCACTTGAAACTGCTATTAAGCACAGTTCGCCTGAATTAAAAAAGCTATTAGAATTTGATGGGGTAGATCTTTTTATTGGGGATATGACCACTGATATCGGAATACCTGCAATTATAACTATAGCACGACAACATGGGAAACCAGGAATTGCCCTAGGAGCATCAAGCAATGTGGCCCCTGAAAAAGCATTGGAAAAGGCAGTTATAGAATGTTTTCATACCCTGAATTGGTGTCAGGAAATGAGGCATCGTCCTACTGCCATTGAAGAAACAGAAGTGAAACAATTTGCGGATCATGTAAAGTATTATTTGAACGAAGAAAATGAAGAAACAGCATCTTTCCTGTGGAGTGGTAATGAATTATCGACACTTTTTGAAGATGATGCTACTTCATGTGTAAAAAATTCGGGGCATAAGGAGCAGTCTGAATATATGGTGAATAAACTTTTTGAGCAAGGTTATGCCTCCTACTTAGTGGATAATACCCCTAATGATATTAAGGAGTTGGGTTTGTGCGTAATTAAAGCAATTGTACCGGGGCTACAGCCCATGTGGTGTGGATACAACAGAGTACCACTGGACAGAAGACGATTTGAAAGTTTTTTAACCTACAAAGGTATGGATGCCAATACTCCAATAAATACAAATATTCATCCATTTCCATAAAAAAGAAAGGGACGTAGAGCGATTGTAAACTTGGTTAGAAAATTAAATTATGAGTACAAAAACATTAGATTATTATTTAAGTAAAGAAGCGCAATCTGCTGAATATACCCAAAGGCAGGAGTTTAAAAATAGGGTGGCATCATTTCATGAAAATACTAAAATGACGCTTGCATTAAAGCCAACTTTGGTAAAATCAATTTCGCATCATTTGTCCAACAATGCTCAAATTTATTTAGACTCCAGAAATAAAAAAAGCTATGTTTTTAGTGTTGAAAAAAAACTACCAAAACCACATGCATTTGAACATTCTTTTGAGGAAGTGTTACAAAAGCGCGCTACAGATACCAAATTTAAACCACAGCCATTATCGGAGCAAGAATTGTCCAATTTGTTGTCAAGTATACGAGCAACAAGGGTAACTACATCATCGGTAAATAAAAATGCAATAATTCATCAACGATCTTATGCTTCGGCAGGAGCGTTATTTCCTGTGGAAATATATGCGTTTTTACCAAACGAGAATCATTCGACATGGAGTTGTTGTAATTATGATCCAAGGAAGCATAGCGTCACTATTTTAAATAAAAACATATCTAAAAAACAAATTGCACACGCACTTCAGCGTAAGCTTAATCAAGTAGCCTGTGGTGCAATTGTCGTATTAAGCGGAGTGTTTAATCGCAGTGTGGACAAATACGGCCCTATTGGATATCGTTTTGGATTAATTGAAGCTGGTGGAATCATTCAGCAATTAGGACTGGCTGGAGCAAGTATGAATTTAAGTACCCTTACATGGGGTGGTGCATTAGATGATGAGGTGAATAAACTTTTAAAAATAGATGGATTGGAAGAAAATTATTTAATCAGCTTTATCGTGGGACATAAATAACAAACATTTTACTATGAATATTTCAGAAAACACTATAAATAAGCCGTCAACGTTATTTGCATATTTATGTCATACAGCGGCAAAAAGCGAATGGGAAACGGCAAAAAATACAGCAGAAGAATTGGCCAATTTAGGTGCCCAGGGAACATGGTTGGAATTGGCTTACGATTTAGCTGATGGATTAAAAAGTATATATCAGGCTTCGGAAAAGGTGTTTTCGTTGGAACAGGCATTGACCAAAGAGCAAACTCAAGTGATTAATAAAGCACAAACATGGGTAAGCGATAAACTTGGATTAGAAATTCCCTCATTAGTAATTGAAATAGTACCCGATGACACACCCGTACATGCGATTACGGGGATAAGCGGTTTTGGTTTTATTATGATTAGTAAAAAAACTATTGAGGATCAATCCTTGTTAGTGCATGAAATTACGCATTGTACGCTGATGTCCAGAGCTCTTTTTTTAGATGAAGGATTGGCAACATTACTGGAATATGAGGTAAAAGGGGTGGGCCTGGATGTGGATGTGGAACAAACCTATTGGAATCGTCCCAGCATGGCAGCGATGATTGAAACTGATTGGACTTATGATCCTTATTTTTCCCACGTAGTTCCTGTGGAAACAAATTTTGCAGCACCAATTAAAGGCGACAATAAAGTGCACCGATTATCTGCATATTTAGTAGCGCTTTTTGTGGAGTCAAAGGGAATGTCCTACGTAATGGCAAACTGGAATAAGCTAAAACCCCAATTAAAAGATGGACGAACTTATAATGTGATCAAAGAAATTTTTGATGTAGATATATGGGAGCTTGATGCTAATTTTATTTCGAAAACAAAAGACGAAGCATTGTTACTAACCGAGCAAGAATCGTTACTATATATAGCAACAAAAGCGTTGACTAACGGGGAGCGTAACCTGATAGTGCCTTACTTAAAAACGCTAAGGATAAAAGCATTTGAAAGTAATGAAAATTTAGTGGCACTGGTAAAAACTTTAATCTTATTAGGGGTTAATGGGGATGATGAAGCAGAAAAAAAATTTTACCGTACCGAGGCATTAGTAGCTATGAATTGGGCTATTGAAAAGGGATGTAATCAAAGGGACTTACGGTTGTTTGAGGTGTATAAATACGTATTTAAATTGAAAAGTGCCGGACATGCCATTAATCTGCGTAAAATAGGAACCCAAACAAGTATTGCATTTGAAAAATTGATCAATGATTATCCCGAAGATCCTGAGGTGATTATTACTACCGCTAGGGCACAACTTAAAACCTATTATGATATGTTGCCAGCTGCAACCTGGAGGGAAAAATTGATTCAGATTTCAAAAGAGGAATCAATTTTTACAAATGCAGCAAACAAGTTGTTGAACGAGGAAAAATATGCACTATAAATTTAGGTAATGAATAACTTTAACCAACACGTAGCAGAAGGCAATACAACAAAAACCTTATCAGGTTCGGCTTACACGGATCCTGAAGTTTTTGAAAAGGAAAGGCGTTTTTTATTTAGAACGTTACCTGTTATGGCTGTTCCCTCATGTCATTTAGAAAAAAAAGGCAGCTATACGGTTACGGACATTGCCAAGGAAAGTATTATCACAGTAAGGGGGAAAGATGGAACAATTCGTGCTTTAGCGAATAGTTGCAGGCACAGAGGAAAGCGTTTATTACAGGGAAATAACCTTGGAGGAACTGAAAAAATCAGCAATTTAAAATCCATAGTATGTCCGTACCATGGCTGGAATTACAAATTAGATGGCGCATTGGCTCATGCTCGTGGTGATGAGGCAGGTTTGTTAAAAGGACTGTGTTTAAGAAAACTACAAGTACATGAAGCAGGAGGGCTTACCTTTTACAATAAAACTAATGAAAATGTATTGCATTTAAATGCATTAGATAAGGCATTAGGATTATTGTGCCTAAGTGAAGGAAAAGTAAGTGCAACTAAGCAGTATGATGTAAAAGCGAATTGGAAATTATGGACAGAAAACTTTTTAGAGTGCTGGCATTGTGCATCAAGCCACCCAGAGCTATCGGAAAATAAAGGTTTTATCACTCAATTTGAAAATGGCAATGAAGATGTTTATGTTAGCGATGACATCAAATGGCGGATACAAGCACAAAAAAAAGGTTGGATCACGCCTGAGGATGCTGATTTGGAAATGGATAAAGCGATGTTCAGTTTTAATGTGTCATTACCTTTAGGAAAGGGAAACTTAACAGCAAGCAAAAATGGAAAACGATTAGGTCCAGCATTTAATGGCGCGGCAGGGTTTGAAGGTGGCGCTATTTTTGGATGCTTAGGCCCATTTTTATTTTATATGGCTTATGTGGATTATGTGATTCTTTTTTGTGTAAGACCTATAGCCGTGGAGCAAACAAAGGTTGATGTATTTTGGATTACGGCAAAGGATTTTGAAGGGTCAACAGAAGATTTAACCTGGTTGTGGAATACTACTTTAAAACAAGATATCAAACTGGTAGAAGAAAGTCAACAAGGTGTAAGCTCTTTATACTACACGCCAGGGCCATTTCAGGCTGATGAATACCGGACTCAGGCATTTGTGGAATGGTGGAAAAATTGGTTTCATAAATAATACCAAAACTAAAATGCAAGTGCAAAAAAAACCTCAAAATAGAAAATCAATACTCTCCTTGTTATTTGTAACCTTACTAATTAACATGATTGGATTTAGTATGATTATACCTATCAAGCCACAATTGATAATGAATATTATTAGTGGGAACTTATCTGATGCAGCTCAGTGGGGCGGCTATTTACTTTTTGGATACGCAGTAGGTCAATTTTTAATGAGCCCTATAATGGCATCCTTGTCGGATAAGTACGGAAGAAGAAAGGTGTTGCTTTTTTCAATATTGGCCAGTTGTATAGATTTTTTGATTATGGCTGTAGCAGACAATATCGGTTCGTTTTTGTTAGCGCGTGTATTTTCAGGTATTTTTTCGGCAACCATTGCTACAGTAAATTTATGTGTTGTTGATATTTCCGAACCTCAAAAAAGGGCTGTTAATTTTAGTGTTGTAAATTCTGCACTAGGTTTAGGGCTTATGGTTGGTCCTTTTTTAGGAGGGACTATTGGAGATATATTCGGTATAAAAGTTCCCTTAATTGCTGGGGCAATGTTATTTTTAATAAATTTAGGATTGGTTTATTTTTTTATTCCAGAAACTATAAAACAAAAAAAGTGTCAAAAATTAAGGTGGCATGAGTTTTTACCTCTAAAAGTTTTTATAAAATTGAAGGCTACTGCCTTACCTTTTCAACTTTTAATAGCATCTTTACTTTATCAAATTTCATTTCATTCGTTTACAGCTATTTGGTCTTATTACATGATTGCAAAGTTCAATTGGGGGGTTAAAGAAATTGGCGGGTCTTTATTAGCGGTAGGCCTGTCTAATTTTTTTGTTCAGAATGTAGTGGCGCGATACTTAATTCCCAAATTAGGCGCAAAAAAAACATTTTTTATAGGCGTTAGTTTTGCCATACCTGCGTTTTATTTATATGCCGTAGTTAACGTGGAGTGGTTGGTTTATGTAACTATACTTTTAGGTAGTTTAGGGGCTTTAATGCGCCCATGCTTAAGGGGAATCATGTCTTCTTATTTATCTTATGTTGATCAAGGAAGTTTAATGGGAGGGATCACTTCAATTAGCGGAATGGCTCTTATAATTGGTCCCATAGTAATGACTCAGACTTTTTCAGTATTCCAGAATGAATCTTATGCCTTGGACATGAGTGGCGCGCCGTTTTTGGTGTCATTTTTAATGTCAATAATTGCAACAATATTTGTTTTTTGGGCTTTTTCTAAAAAGAAAGTAGCAATACAAAATATGGCGTAAATACAAGTAGAATTGGAATGGGTAGTGTGTGAATGTTATGGTTAATAAAATTTAAGACATTAATGAAAAGATTTTTTTTTATAGTCATTTTTGGTGTGTTGTGTTTTTCTCTTTCCTTTTCTCAAGAAAAGAAAATTACGCTTCAACCTGTAATTTTTTCCACTCCCGAAACTGGTTTGTCAGCAGGAGCAATAGGGTTTTATAAGAAAAAAAGCGAAGAACGGTACAACACTATATTTGGATTTGCTTCCTACAGTATCAATGGTCAAATTAATTTTCTACTTAGACCAGATGTTTTTTTACTAGCCAATAACTATCGGTTGCAAGCCGAACTAAATTACAAAAGGCGGGTTAATAAATTTTGGGGTCTAGGGAATTCAACAGCTGAGAGTAATGAGGAAGATGTGGATCATCAGGAAATTTTAATGGCACTAAATTTTTACAGAACAGTAAAGCACAATTTTTTTGTTGGGTTATCGTATAATTTTTATACTTTTTTTGATGTAGATACTACGGAAAACGCACTTTTGGATGCCTTAGGTAATTTGGGTAGCAAGCCTTATATTGTTTCGGGTGTTGGACCATCTTTATTGTATGATACCAGAAAAAATCCAATCAACCCTGCATCGGGGTGGTATATTGGGGCTGATTATAAAGGGTTTATTAAGGCAATAGGGAGCGATTTTGATTTTGGTAAATATAGTTTGGATGTTCGATTTTATAAAAAAATATCAGCTAATAAAAATCATATTCTAGCATTTCAAACTACTGCTGAAATTAATACTGGAACGATTCCATGGAATCAAAATGCTGAATTGGGTGGACTGGATTTAAGAGGGTATTTTAAAGGGAGGTACAGGGATAATAATCTTAATACGTTTCAAATTGAATACCGTTCACCTTTACTTATTTGGAAAATAGGAATAGCTGGTTTTGCAGGAGTAGGGATGGTTCATAATTTTGATGAAAAAATAGAATTTGACAATGTGCATCCTTCATTAGGAGGAGGGCTTAGATTTCAACTAGACAATAAAGATAGGCTGAACCTGCGTTTTGATTTTGCGGTTGGTGATCAAGGAAATAACGGATTGTATTTTGGAATCAGAGAAGCATTTTAAAAAACCTTTGCGCCTATTATTTCAATAAAATTATTTAAGGCTTTATGCCTGTTATTTTTCTTCCAAACTAAGTATAAATTCAACGAAAAACTAGTTTCTTTAATTGGTATAAATTTTATTTTAGGAATATCAAAAACTGGTAAAGGCATTAACGTAATACCCATTCCAAAGGAAACCAATGCCGATACTATTTCATTATTGTCTGCTGAAAAAACAATTTGCGGGTTAATTTTTCTTTTGTTAAGTTCGGAATACACCTGATTGTATAACAAACAATGCTCCCTTTGAATGAAGGGTTCTTTTTTCATAGAATCAAGAGAAATAGAGGCTTTTGAAGCTAAATAATGACCCTCTGGAATTGCAAAAAAAAGCTTTTCAGTAGCTACAATCATTTTATCAAAATTCTCATTTTGAATTTCTCTATCCGTAAAAAAAACATGTAGTTCATCGCGCTCCAATAATTCGGAAAGGAGTTCGTGTTTTTTTTCCAATAAATTAATTTTTGTGTCAACATTATCTTTTTTAAAATGCTTGATATGATTTAAAATATCATTTGATGCTATATTCTTTGAAAAACCAATATGAAGTTCATTATCTAACCGTAAGTTAAAATTGGCCTCAATTTCCTGCCACTGGTATATGAGTTCATTGGCTTTGGGCAAAAATTGAACTCCAGCGTGGGTTAATTTTACATTTCTTTTACTTCTTTCAAATAATCGAACCCCTAAATGGTCTTCCAGCTTTTTTATGCCCGATGAAAATGTGGACTGCACTACATTTACTTCCTCAGCAGCTTTAGTAAAATTTTTAATGTTGGATAGGGTAATAAAGTATTTAACAAATTGTAAGTTCATTTTTTTTATTTATAAATAACTAAATTATAGGCCTGGGGGACATGATGCTAACAGCATATTTTACAATTAATTGTTTGTTTTGGAAACATTAATGGTTGTTTAATTTATGTTAACTTTAATCAAACCAATGTTACCTTCTAAAGGCTCCATACGCCTATTATTTAGCTCAGTTAAACCAGTTTTGAGGAATGAAATGTAAGCTTGAATTTTTTGGCTAGATTTTTATGCAGCCATACCAGATCTGATGTTAGATTATTTCAATAAAAATTAGGTATTTTTTGTTTGAACAATAAAGAAAGCATAAGTGTAACTTTAGCTATGGTGGTGTTTTATTTTGAAGTGTCAAGTGAAAGAGAAGCATTTTGAATGGAAATTTGACTTCAGAAACGGTATTAGTTACCGTAGAAATAGATTTTATGGGGCGTAAATGGGTGTTTTAACAATTATTATTGCCCCATTAGTTAGACTAATCAAGTAAAAGTTGTTTAATTTTTGGAATGTAAATAAATTTAAAAGGGGTTTTATGATTAAATTCTTGTCTCTTTTAGCAATTATTAACATAAATAAATCATAAACTTTTATCATTCAGATGGTTATTTTTGATTGTATTGTTAATTAGATATCGATTTCAATAAGTTAGTTTCAGTATATTTTAAGTGAAAATGATAATTTCAAAAAATTGATTTTCAGCTACTTGAATGTAGGGTTTTTCTTCATGTTTTTCTTTTGATGGTTTCTTAAATTTTTCAAAATCGAAGAAATAGATTTATTGATCTAAAAAATATGTTTTTGTTTTTGATAAGCTCTAGCTAGATTTATTAGGAAAAATAGAATAAATGAGTAATAAGTTGGTACTTAATATAAGTAAAACTATTGTTTGATTGCGGATGTTGTTGTAGGAGGTTAAACTTTTATGCAAGTTTTGAATATAAATTACCCAACTAAAAATTGAGGATGGATTGTTTAAGTTTTAAGTAGGAAAGTAAATAGTTGATTTAAGCTGGTTAAGGTGCTGTTTTGTTTTAGGTATCAAGTGAATAAAACATTTTAAACGGATGATTTAATAGGTGTCATAATATTATATGCTGTTTAATTGCATCAACTATTAATAACAAATTTAATCAAGAGCTGTAATTTATTTATTAATGCTTTTTAATTATATAAACACACAAAATAATTGATAAAAAAAGGTAACTATGAACAAAATTGAATTCGAAAACTCAATTAAAAATTTGACCCCAAGAGAGAAAAAAATAACAGAACTTATCGTGTTGGGATATTCGACAAAACGGATTGCTCAAACATTACATAACAGTACTAGAACTATAGAAACTCACCGACAGAATATAGCAGTTAAATTTGATAAATGTGGACAAGGAAAATTAGTGCTATTTTTAATTGAGAATAAATCAAAAGTTATTGATTTTTTAAATAATAAAGATCGGTTGCTTATTTCGTGAAACGATTACCATTCAGTGATTTATGTTTTTTTGCTCTTGTAAAAAAACACAGTAGGATATTGGAAACAAAAGCATAGTGTTAATGAAACATTATGCTTTTGTTTTGTAAGGCAATTTAAGTGTTTTCACTTACAGTCACTAAACTGAAAAATAACAATTTTACAAGGAATTAATCAATTAAACTATTTGTAAAATGAAAAATTTCAGTACAGTATTTGTAAGCAGTTTTGTAGCTATTGCACTACTTTCTTGCGAAAGCGAAAAAACAGGTGTAGCGGGCATGGATCTGCCACTTAAAAATGCAACTTCCTTTGATATTTCATCAGGAACTATTGAAAAGCTTAGTGATGACTATAGCTTAAGTCTAAAAACTACTGAAGGGGAGTTGTTTAAGCTTGACGGCCTTAATAAACAAATTGAAGCAGGAGTAGCAACAAGTGGACAAAAAATTTTGAGTCAAACTAAAGGCTCATCAAGTTTGGTAATTGAACACGAAACTCCTGAGGGTAAATTATTCGGTAAATTTATAGTGTCAAAAGGAAATTCTGAAAAATTAGAAATTCCTTTTTTAAACTTTTCGTTAACTGAAAAAAATAAAACACCCAAAGTGATTTTACTACCTAAATTAGTTACGGAAACTATTGATTTGGGTAATGGAATCGTACGAGTAATTACTGAAAAGTTTGATTACGATACACAAAGTAGAATTAAAAATTACAATAGATCAATTAATCCGCCAACTACTCGGGAGCGTTTGGTGTCTGTCAATCAAGCAGTATCATGGACTGATCAAAATTTAATTGAGCGTATAAATCAAAGCAGTGTTTTTACGGAGTTTAGTGAAAATTTGATTTTACTACCAGAATATACAAATGATGAACTTTCAAGGTTTGTTTTTAAAAATGCTTTGGATAACAGGGTGACTGCTAATGAGGAAATTGTTTACCAACCTAATGGCGACGTAAACTTTAAAAAAAGAACTTCTTTTACTAATAGTGGCAATGTATCATCTATAGTTATCAATACATTTTTTAAAGATAGCGAATCAAATATTAAAAGAATTGAAGGCAGTAATGTAAATACAGAAACGTTGGAAGAGGGAGCAGTAAGTACAATTGTTTCGGTGGATCATGAAGCTAATAATAACTATGCCACTGATTTAATTCAAACTTCGCCAGGCGTAGGTTTGTTTATTGCAAGTGAAGAGTTTTATTCTGGAGCTAAAAACAGAATAACTCAAAGTGTGGAATTTCCGATACCAACGGGCGATGTGTTAAAAAACAGTATCTTGTCTAATACTAGTTATAATGGACTAAATTATCCTAAGAAATCCAATTTATCTACTAGGCTTGTAAATCTTACCAGAAATTTTACCCTAACTACAAATAATTCAGAAAAGGTGTATAAATACACACTTGCTTTACTTTTTTAAAGTAATAAATACACAGGGGGGCTAAAAGCCCCCCCCTGTGTATTTATTTAAAACTGTCTCAACATCAGCTTATTCTAATTCAGCGTACTGGCAGTAGTTATTTTCAGCTAATTTTTCGCTTAAGTAATGCTTAGTAGCAGCTTTTGACATTCCTTTATGGATTTCAATGGACTCGCCATTTGGTAAATGTACCATGCGTAATCCTTTTTTAAGCGAAGTTAGTTTTACCTTTTTACCATCAGCCGTAATAGTACTCCAGCTTTTATCTTCGGGAGTATAAATCAAATCGCTAGTTTCTCCTTTTCTTTTACCATCAACAATAGCTACGTGAAATTTATTTTTAGTTGCAGTAATTTCATACGTATTTCCTCTACTTGTTACAGTTCGCGTTTCGGAATCTCCTTCATTCATAGCAATAGGGTTATCGCCACCCCAAAACTCAATAGCATTAAAAACAAGTAAATCACCTAAAGTTGCCAGTCCGTAAACTGGAATTACCCAAAGGGCAATAAAGATAACTTCGTTTCCAAATTGGTTGTCCGTAACATTTTCATTCCACTCTCGTAAGCCGTTAAATGCACTAAAAGACCCAATACAACTGGTAAATAATGTAGTGGATGCTAATGCTATACAAATTATTGATTTTTTCATGATAAATTAATTAATTGATTTATTTGATAAAAATATGAATTTTAAAAAGAGGTCACGTCAATTGTACTGATGTAGTTTGTTTTTGTTTTGAATGAGTACAGATTACTTCGCTTATAAACATTGGCGTTTTTTCGATTTAGAATAATTTGGAAAGCAAATTTTCTTAGGATTTATGAATAAACTAAGTGCTACTGCGATAGACGAGGAGTGCTAAAAATGATGCCTGAAAGCCGAAAGCTATTTTTCTTTAACCTTTAGCCTTCAACCCAACAATTAATAAGCTAATACGGATGCTGATCCTGAATTACTCAAATAAAAATTGAGATTTTTTTGTTTTAACTAGAATGAAAACATAAGCGTAACCTTGGCTAAGATGTTGTTTATTTTGAAGATCCAAGCGGAAATTAATCATTTTAATGAGTAATTTAGTACTGGAAACGGTATAGGTCTGAATTGAAACTAGGGTTCGTATATTCAGTGGTATTTCTTAAATTTGAACATGCCCAAACACACCCCATCAATAGCGTATATTTTTGAGCGTTTTAATAAAAATTCGCAAATGATTAGTTACATGAGGAGGCAACCGCACCTGTTTCCGGATTTGCTAGCTACGTCATTAGACTTAAATCACAAACAAGCATGGCGATGTGCTATGTTGATTGGGCATATGATGAAAAAAAATGATGTCCGATTGCAGGAACATATAAATGCATTTATTGATTGCTTGGGTAACGTGAAAAACAATGATGGGCACCAACGCCAGTTACTTATCATTTTAGATCAAATGAAACTGAGCAAAATTCAGGAAGGGAAATTGTTCGATTGTTGTATGACAATTTGGGAAGATGTTAAAAAAATACCTTCGACCCGAATAAGAGCTTTTTGGATGCTTTTAAAAATTGCCAAAAATTATCCCGAATTAAAAGTGGAATTGCTTCATTTTACTACTGAATATTATAACGAAACACTGTCGCCAGGTATTAAAATAAGTTTTTACAGAGCCGTTAAAAAACAATTAAGCTGAATACATTTAATTAGAATCTGGTTTAATTCTTAAAGGTAAATTCAAGCAGGAAATGGTGTTACAACTTTGTTTTCGAAATTTTTAATATGAAATACTTATTTTAAAACAATCGTTTCAGTATATGCTTTTGATAAAGAATTATGTAAAAATAAATTATCGTTGCTTTTTAAATATAGTGAGTAGATAACTCGAAAAAATTCAATAAAAGTTAAACAGTGTGGTCATTAAAACCATTAATAAAAATAAAGGCCAATAGGAAGCTTTTACAATAAGGTTATCTTTAAAATCGAATAATCTATGTGGAATTCTTGAAAAAGTAATCAAGTTATAGGTGGCTAAAATGATAATTATGTAAGTGATAAAGTAAAAATATTCCATGTAAATTAAATCGGCAGTTTCAATGTTTTTCCGAAGATCGATATGCGAAAAAATTAATACAAAGAAAAAAGCAGTCATTCCCTGAACAATAGTACCTCCATCAATACGGCCGTCTTTAGAACGGGGTGTCGAATATATGAATATAAAAATCATAATAAGTGTAACAAAAATTGGAATGAGGTAGGTCACAAAGGCGGTTATTAAAACTTCGCGGACGTTAATATTAAAATGCAAAATTGGCGTTTCTTCAAAAACAGTATTATCCTTAAAACCAAAATTAGTGGCGTAGGTATAAAAAGAATAATTAAAATAGGTTTCTAAAATTTTACTCCCCGGGAGCTTAATTTTTTTACTTACGCCACTTTTTTCCAAAGGATTAGTGTAGGTGTAGCTTTCTAAGTCGGGGACTAGTAGTATATTTTCGGTATTTTTATTTGGTTGAATTTCCAAATCAATATTTCGTTTATCAAAAGGATAATCGCTGTAATCGAAATTTAAACGGATAGTGGTTCTAAAGTTGTAGCCAATTAGCAAGTAATTTTTGTGTTGTTTACGGTAGGCTTCCCCAATAAAAGCTGATTCCGCAAACGGAGCAAGCTGAGGAAATTTAAATCCTTTGGGAGTAATTTTTGCATAATCATTGGGGTGTTTTTGCCATAAAACGCCACTCATATTTACGTTGTAGGAATCGCTAAACTCAAGCTGTTCCACAAAAATACCTGTAGGGATTACTATTTTTGATTTTTTTGAAAGCTTTTTGGTTTTAAATTGTTGTGAATTTACAATATTATTTACTGATGTTTTGTCAGTAATAGGAGGACTTTCATTACGAACATTCACACTGGCTTTTGTATGCTGTAAGTAGCCAACTAAAAAAACATTAGCAAGCAGAATAGTGGCACTAAATAGGCTCAAATACCAAATTTCGGAAGTTGATAATTGGTCTCTATTATAATAGTTTACAAGTAAAAGTAAGAACAAAATACTGGTTACAATTGATAAATCAATGTACTTTCTTTTAAACAGCTCTTGATTTTTTAGCAAATCATTTTTAAAAAATTGTACGGCAATTTTCCAGTTGGAAGCGGGAACATTATCATAAAAAAACAGGGCTTTCTGATTTTTTGCTTTGTCATTATAAATAATATTACCTGTTTTATGGTTCAAAATTTCCTGATAAGCTTTTTTTAGGTCATTGTTTTTTTCTTCATTAATTAAATCATTAATAGTTTTTAAACCTACAAACTCGTTTATAGGGTGAGCAAGTAGATTTCCTGCTTTTGAAGTAACAAAGCCAAAGCCAGTTTTACCCAAACTTATGGAATGTATCATATCCGTGAATCCTTTTAATGAAATGGTCATTGAAACTACGCCACGAAATTGGCCTTTGTTAGGTCCACTTTTGTAATAAAAAGGAATGCTGTAGTCTGAAACTAGTGTTTGAGCAGCTTGCGCATAATAGGGTTCTATCCAGTGTGCTCCTTTTTTAGCAACATTACTATACCAGCTTGAGGTAGCTAGGGAGGGGTTTGTATAATCATACAATTCACCAATTTGTAATAGTTTGTGTTGATTTTTATCGTAGTAAGGTGCGTATAACGCTGTTTTTTCAGAAAATGCGTACGCTTCGTAGGCTACAGTAATCCCTAAAATGTTAGGTAATTCAAAGGAGCGATTTTTAATAAGAGTTTCTAAATCCTCCGAAGAAAATTCTTGACTTTCTAGCAGTTTTTTTATAGATATACCAGTATGTATTACTTCGGTTAGCGAAGCGTTAATATTTTTTTTTAATTCAGCAGTAGTATTGTTTCCTTTAATTAATAGTAGCTTGTCTTGATTTTTTGAAAATTTAATAATGTCAAAAACTAAAAAAACTAATAATACAGCGGAAATCAGCGTAATGGCATATAGGATTTTTCGTATCATTTTATCAAATATTGATATGCAAATTTGTTTTTTAAGGTTTATGCATGGCGAATAATAAAAACCAATCCATTGCTAGTCGAAAAAAGACGTTTTTTTTAAAAGCTTGTAAATTAAAATCTTAAATTCAAATCAGCCATGATTATTCATATTGTATTTTGTCAATAGTTTTGTTAAGTTATAAAAAATATAGGCTTAGTGCTAAAAAGAATATGATTTAGTGTTATGTTTTCAAAATTAATACTAAGCTGTATAGTAGAGTGTAGAAGCAATTGTTGTTGCCCAAGTCATTCTGCTAGTATTGTTTTTGATTTTTCCAAGTGCCAAAAACTGATTAAGGTAATTTTGGAGCTGTTCCGCTGAATAAATCTATAAATAGGCTGAAACACATATTCATATTGTATACATTTTGCACTTGATATAGTAAGTCCTGTTAGTAAATCGTATGATTTGAATTGAAAATAAAAGAACCCATTAGTTTAACACTAATGGGTTCTTTTTTATAATATTGAGTAAAAATAGGCTCTTTTATGTAATGAATCGCATTTTAAAAAGAGGGTCACATAAAAATCTAAAATTACTTTAAAGTAGGTGCTATTTTTTCAACTGCCGAAATGGTTTCATCTAGGTCACCATAGCTAAGTGCATCGGTGATAAACCAGGATTCAAAAGCACTAGGGGCAATATAAATACCATTTTTTAACATGCCATGGAAAAATTGTTTAAAAGTATCATTATTTCCTTTTGCCGAAGATGAAAAATCCACCACAGTCTCTGCGCTAAAATGTACTGATATCATGGAGCCAATTCGGTTGATCGTATGAGCAACATGATGTTTTGTAAGTGCGCTGGCAATCCCTTTGTGTAAATAAGCAGTTTTTTCAGCTAAGCGGGTAAATACTTCTTTGTCTTCGTTTAGTTCAGTCAACATAGCAAGTCCAGCAGCCATAGCTAAAGGATTTCCGCTTAAAGTTCCTGCTTGGTAAACAGGCCCCAGTGGGGCTAAAAATTCCATGATTTCGTTTCGCGATGCAAAGGCACCTACAGGCAGTCCGCCACCAATTACTTTTCCAAAAGTAACAATGTCGGCATTTACATTTAGTAATTCCTGAACACCACCAGCAGCTAGCCTAAAGCCAGTCATAACTTCATCAAAAATCAATAAAATTTGATGGGCATCACAAAGACTACGCAGTCCTTCTAAAAATCCTTTTGCAGGTGGAATGCATCCCATGTTTCCTGCCACAGGTTCAACAATAATGCAGGCAAGTTCATTTTTGTTGGCATTCACCAATGTTTCCACATTTGCCAAATTATTATATTCCGCAAGTAGGGTGTCTTTTGCTGTGCCAGCAGTAACGCCTGGGCTATTTGGTGATCCAAAAGTAACGGCACCGCTACCAGCTTGTATTAAAAAAGAATCGCTATGGCCATGATAGCAACCCGCAAA
Organism: Aquimarina agarivorans; assembly: GCF_000218485.1. Classification (GTDB taxonomy): domain Bacteria; phylum Bacteroidota; class Bacteroidia; order Flavobacteriales; family Flavobacteriaceae; genus Aquimarina; species Aquimarina agarivorans. The sequence goes on from NZ_AFPB01000174.1 coordinate 181,272, forward strand.
TTTGATAATTTTATCCCTGCCAGTAAAGCCACGCGCTAAACGCACAGCGCTCATACAAGCTTCAGTCCCTGAGTTTACAAAACGAATTTTATCAATATTTGGCACCATGCTTACTGCCAATTCTGCTATTTTGGTTTCAATTTCGGTAGGCATACCAAAACTGGTGCCTAATTTGGCTTTGGTAACTACGGCATCAACTACAGGGGGGTGGGCATGGCCTAAAATCATAGGTCCCCAGGAGTTAATGTAATCAATTAGTCGGTTTCCATCTTCGTCGTACAGGTAAGCGCCTTCGGCTTTTTTAACAAAAATAGGATCGCCTCCAACAGCTTTAAATGCACGTACTGGTGAGTTAACACCGCCTGGAATAACTTTTTTTGCTTCATTGAATAAAGCACTACTACGTTGGTATAACATATTAAAAATCCTTTGGAAGGGGTTTTACATACAAGGTTTGTCCTTGGTGAATGGTATTGTCTTCAATACCGTTATATTCTTTTAATTCTGCCACCGAAATTTTATGTTTTCGGGCAATGCTGTACAAAGTATCTCCTTTTTTTACAGTATACTGATCGGATTTACCTAACACTTTTTTAGCGTCTTTTTCGGACTTACCCAATACCTTAGCATCGTAATTGTAAAGTTTGTACCTTTCAATTAATCCAATAAGTTTTGCTGGGTATTTGGGATCGGTAGCGTAGCCCGCTTTTTGTAATCCTTTAGCCCAACCTTTGTAGTCATCATTGGCTAGTTTAAATAATCCTAAATAGCGTTTACGATTAGTTAAAAACAAGGAGTGATCCTGAAAAGAAAAATCAGCGGTACTGTATTTTCTAAAACATTCCTGAGCGCGATCATCATCATGATAAACTTTGGCACCTTTCCAATCGTGACATTTTATGCCAAAATGATTATTGGCTCTACGTGTTAAATCTCCCGTTCCTGCGCCAGATTCCAATATCCCTTGTGCTAAGGTAATGCTAGCAGGAATTTTATATTCTAACATCTGTTTCATGGCAATTTCGGAATACAAATTCACATAATTTGTTACTTTATCGGAATAGGTACCAAATTTAGGTGCTGATTTTTTTGTACTCGCAGGTTGCTTTTTGACCGTCTTAGGAGTATTTGTAGGCTTTTTAGGTGTTGTTTTATAGGTGGTGTTTGTTTTCTTTTTAGGGGAATAAACTATTTTTTTGCTTTTACAAGAAAATAGTACGGATATTCCTAATAGTAACGAGATGAAAATTTTAAAATTCATAATTGGTAGTAATAATCTTTTGCCCCTTTTTTTTAAGCTTGGTATTGATACCAGCTATACCCTGAAGACCGCCAGTATGGATGGCTAAAATACGGGTTTTTTTTCGAAATTTTCCTTGCCTTATCATGTCAAAAATACCGTACAAAAGTTTACCTGTGTAAATGGGATCTAATTGAATATGCTGCTTTTTATAAAAATTATTGATAAACTCAACAAGCAGGGGGCTAGTTTTTGCATAGCCACCAAAATGGTAGGTTTTGTTAAGTTCCCAATTAGTATTTGTAGTGTTTTTTTGTATTTCCTGATGCAGGTAATTTTCCTTAAGTGCAGGAAATCCAATAATTTTTTGGTCTGATGAGGTGCTATTTATAAGTCCAGTAATTGTACCACCAGTACCTACAGCGCAGCAAATAATATCAAATGCACTGTCATTTGGGGTTAAAATCTCGGAGCAACCTTTAATGGCCAATTCATTTGTACCTCCTTCAGGAATCAGATAAAAATCGCCAAACTGCTCATGTAGCGCGTTAGTAAAAGTGCTTTCATTTTTCAGTTTATAGTCGCTTCGGGAAATAAAATGCAGTTGCATTCCTTGTGACGCTGCAAAGGCTAGGGTATTGTTTTCTAAAAGTGTTTTTTGGATGTTTGTGGCTAACTCTTCTCCCCGAATAATACCAATAGTATCAAAATTGTAATTCTTTCCCGCAGCAGCGGTAGCGGCTATATGATTGCTGAAAGCGCCGCCAAATGTGAGTAAGGTTTGCTTTTTTTGTGCTTTGGCTTCGGCAATATTGTATTTTAATTTGCGGTATTTGTTTCCGGAAATGTGAGGGTGTAGTAAATCTTCTCTTTTAATAAAAAGCTCAATTTGATGCTTGGTAAGTAAAGGGTGGTGTAGTTGCTCATTTTTTACCGCAGTAGTCATACGATAAATTTAAAGGTAACTTAAAAAATTCCAGCGCGATCGGTGATTTAAATAAAATAAATTTGATTCTTGATCGTAAGCCTCGCGTTCAAAAGAAATATTGCGGTAAGCAATGTAACGATCCTTGTGTATAGCCCACTTAATTAAAAATTCAGCACCATACCAAAGGTAAAACGGAATAATTAAAAGTTCCAGTTGCTGTACCAAATGAATTTCTTCATGGTTCATTAATGTGGTGTCATTTTTAAGGGCTTCATCTTTTAAAATGATAAAAGGCCAAAGCGTCATTCCTCCAAAATGTTTACCTAAAAGTATTTTACTAACCAGTACACGCATACGGTTGCAAGATAGTATTTTTGTGCAAATACAAAAATGGATTTTATTAATGTCGGAGTTTAAAAAAGTATTGCAGCCAGGGGAGGGAGATTTTTATGTAACCCCAGAAGGATACCGTTGTTTTACGGAACAATACCACCTAAAGCGTGGTTATTGTTGTAAAAGCGGTTGTAGGCATTGTCCATATGGATTTGATAAATCTAAAGGATAATCTTTAGTAAATATTGAAATAAATTGTTGATAAATAATTGCTTTTAATGTAAAAAGCTAAGGCTATTAAGAAATATTTGGGTGCTTATTATGGGTATCGGTATGATTTTTGATCATTAATTATAAAAGAGACTATTATGAAAGCAGGAATTATTTTAAGCATTATTTGTGGATTGCTCATAACATCATGTTCAACGGTTAGGGTAGTTACGGATTATGATACCAAGGCCACTTTTACGCAATACAAAACCTTTGCCTATTTTAAACCAGGTGTTGATAAAGTTGAAATTAGTGATTTAGATAAACGCCGTATTTTGAGATCTATTGATGCAGTTATGCAATCTAGAGGGCTAAAAAAATCGGATACTCCTGATATTTTAGTTAATATTAGTACGGAAGCAGAAAAAAACACCTATTTATATCCTAATAATTTTGGTTTCGGATTTGGTTGGAGTCCTTTTTGGTGGGGCAATAATTTTGCAAACACCTATGATGTTATTGAGGGGACGCTTTTTATTGACCTTATTGATGCCAATAAAAAAGAATTAATTTGGCAAGGGATCGGTAGTGCGCCTATAGTGCAACAAGGGCCAGAGGAAAAAGAAGAACGTATTTACGAAATCGTTTCTTCGATTTTAGCAAAATATCCTCCAGTGCTTAAGCAATAACTAATTTTTGTTTAGCTTTACAAGGCTGTGAAAGACACGGTTATTATGAAGCAAATTTTAGCAGGTATTTTTATTGGGGCAATTGCTGTAGTTGGTTTTTTTCATTTTTCAAACAAGGAAACTGGCATATCGGGCAATCAACTCATTGAGCGGCAAATTAAAAATGTAAGCAAACTGGTAGTTACCGAGGGTTTTTTTTCGGATGTAATTACATATAGCGATGCTAAAAAATTGTATTTAAGTTGGCTTACTGCCGAAAAAAAGGCTGTAGTGCTTGTAAATGCTAAGGCAACGATTTCCTATGACTTAAAACAAATTGAATTTTCGGTCAATGAAGCGGATCGTATTATAAGAATTACTAAAATTCCTGAACCTGAAATTCAGTTTTCGCCAAAATTAAAATATTATGATGTGCAACAGGATTTTTTAAATCCTTTTAAACCGCAGGATTATAATAAAATAAGCGAGTTAGTAAATCAGCGTTTGTTAACTCAAATTGAAGCCTCAACATTTAAATCCAATTCAAGAAATAGGTTAGTAACCGAATTACACTATTTATTTAATAAAGGAGCAAAGCAAGGTTGGTCTGTAGAATACGATGATATTAGTGAAACAATTTTTTTTTAAAAGATTAATCCTAGGATATAGCATTAGTTTATAAGCGACAAAAGTAGTTTATAGCTTAGTTTGTTTTTTAATCTAGAAGTAAATTTTAAAAAAAGCAGCATATCGATAAATAATGTGGTTTTTGCACTAGTTATTTTAGGTTTTTTTTCTACTATTTTTTGAAATTAAGTTAAAAAAAACAGCTTATAAGTTTTGATTGAGTCATTTTTTAAGCTTAATAGCATGTAAGAATCGTTAATTAAGTGAAAAATTTGATCTTCGTCAGTAGTGAGGAAATGGTTGTGTTAAATTGCTAGAATAATTATATAGATATAATTTTTTTTTATTATTAAGTTAGATAGTTTTACTGGTAATTCAAGCTGCGAATTCTGATAAAAATTTTACATCCTGCTTTTGGGCCAATTCAATTTTGATGAACATTACTCTTCTAGTAACTTAAATATTTTAAAATCTACCCCATAATTCAATCGCTCTAAGGGCTCACCTAATTCATTTAGTTTGCTTAGGCACATATCTTAATTAAATAAACATAACCTCTATGTTTTTAAAATATTTTGCTATACTTAAATTCTTAGTTGCGTTTATTGGTTGAATCTAGCTTGAATTTTAAATAAAAAAGAATTTTTAGATATGTACTAAAGAAAAAATATTGTAAAACAGGATAAAGATTGCTTAAATTAGCATATAAAAATAGGCGATGTAAATCAAATGGTCTCCATTTTTTTGATTAATTATTTCCATTAGTTTATGAAATGCTTTTTCGGAATAGTATGACTTAAAATTTTTTTAGGTACAAGTAAAAAATAATCCATTTAAAAATGATATTATCAAAGATTTTATTTCTCTGATAATACCATTTTTTACTATTTGCTTAGTGTAAATTAAAAACAAATATTACTTCGAGCACTACCGCCATATAGTTTGCGTAAGGCTTTTTTATCGTTGTTGCTCAAATTCATTGTACTCAAATTTAAGACATGACTTTGGCTAAAAGCTTGATTCATAATTGAAGAAACATCTTGAGAAGGAACTCCTGGAATTCGTACTCTACCACGTTCGCTGCTTCTGTTAGAATGTCTAAATCCAATACAGTGCCCAAGTTCATGACGAATAACATATCTAAAAGCTCTACCAAATGGTGCGTTGCTTCTTATACGTTTTATAAAATTTCGCCACTTGCCAGGATCAATTTTTATGGTAGGGCCAGGTCTTCCGTTTCTAGGATGAGTTGCAACACCTGAATCGTTACGTTTAAAACTTATAGTGATGTCAGCTCTGCCACTTTTAACAAGAGTAAACTTTAAAAAGCTTCCGTTAACTCTATTCCAATCGGCAATAGCATTTCTAACTGGTTGGTCTACGCCTCTCAAATTGTTTTTAACTCGTATATTTCTGGCTCTACTGCATCTTACAATTTGAATATGCCTGTGTTGCTTCTCAATACCTTCTTCCTCAGGCCCTAAGGTTTCTGGTTCTAAATGTTCAAAAGGAATTAGCATATCCCCTTCAACAACATAGCCGTCTTCAGTTTTAATAATCTCTTGTTCAGTATCAAAGTCTAGATCCTTAAGTTTAAGTAAGTCTTCGCTGGCTATTGAAGCATTATTTCCTTTAGGGAATGTTTCTGAAAATGCATCGCTGGTTTCAAGATCATCAATTGGTTCTTTTTGGCAAGATATTAGTAAAGAAGCTGTAAAAACTCCTAGCGTTATAAATTTTAATAATTTCATTGTAATAAATTAAAAGTTAATAAAATATTATCAGAGTTTGTAAGATTTATAGCACATGTAGATCCTGAATAATTTTAAAGCATATCAAATGATTATTCAAAGAATAAGCATTCCAAAGTATTTATAAATCAATGATATAAACGACTGATAAAGTAGTTTTGATGTGCATGCATGTACATTACTACTACGTTTCAGATTTAATAAACCCTACTTTTTTTTGATAGACTTATAACAGGTTTTTTTTGTTTTTTTGTAGTATTTTGTGAAAAAAACAAAGCAGTGATGTAGGAGGAATAAAAACTAAAACTTTAAGGAATGAAAAAAGCTATTGTTTAACGTCTTTTTTTAACCCATTTTAAAGCAGAAGTTATATGTTTTGTTCGCAAATTAATCTTCTTTTTATGGCAAAGGATAATAGCAAAGCTGGAGGTAGTTGTTTTTTATTTATGGTGCTCAATTTTAATTAAATAACAATTATTCAGTAATTAAATATAACTAAATAAGCATTTATTAATAATTAATCAATAGGTTTCATTTGGCTTAAAGTTTTAGTGTACAAGATGTGGTGCATTAAAATTTATTTATAAAAATTGACTTTTGTTTTACTAATGTTAAATTGACAATAATTTTAAATCATTAGTTGCACTTAATCGATAAAAATAGCAGTAATTTTATCAGTCAAGTCTGCACTAATTTTTTTTCATTTTTTTTAATTATTAACAAAATTTAACAGAGTTACGAATATTGTTCGCGCTGTTTGCAACGCTATTTTTAGGGTTATTTCAATCAAATAAGCGTTTATTTACTCATTTTTTTGTGATATAAATCACTTTTTTTTTAAAATAGCAACTCCAAGGTGAGTAATAATGGTTATATAATCCTCAATTAATTGGTGAGATCGTGTGTGGAGAAAAATAAAATAAAGGTCACATTGTTTTAACATACATTTAGAAATAAAATAAAGATGAAGTTTTTTGTGTAGCTTTTTTTTGCGAAAAGCTGTATCATTGATTTATTAAAAAAGAGATAGTTTTAACTAATGATTAAAGCCACATATTCAGATAAAAAATATATAGTTGATATACTTCATTCCGCTTTTGAGCCAATTCATGAGCCTAATTCAATTAATTTTATTGTGAAACAGGATTATAAGCGAAGTCAACGCATTCGTATATTAATGGAATATTTATTTGATGATTGTATGGCTTTTGGCGAGGTATTATTATCAGATAATAAAAATGCTTGTATTTTATTGAAATATCCGCATACTCAAAAAATTACAGCGGCTCATATTCTTTGGCAAATTAAATTGGCATTTAAATGTATTGGTTTAGGAGGAGTTTATAAAGTGTTAAAGCGACAAGCTGTTCTAAAAAAGCACCATATTAAGGAGCCTTATATACATCCTGTAATTATGGGGGCTAAAAATGAAGTGCGTGGTTTTGGGATTGGAGTGCGATTAATTAAACAATTGATTGCCTATTATTCGGACAATGAATTGCCTGTTATTATTGAAACTACTACTAATGAAAACTTGCTGATGTATGAACGTTTTGGCTTTAAGGTATTCAAACAATTAAAAACAAAGGATTTTCCATTGTATTTTTTAAGAATGAATTGATTTTTTTGGAATTACAAAAAAACTAAAGTATGAAAGCCCATTTGATTTTTAAATAGGCTTTCTTGTGCTGATAAAACATGAATTTTTAAGCGTTTAATTTTATTATTTGTAAAATAATTAAGAAAATAAATGATTGAAATCTTTTAATTCCTGTTAAATTAGCTATTACGTTTTAGTACATGTTTACTATTTATTCCAATTTTAAATAGACTGTCTATTGGAGAAAATGGTATAAATAAAAGGTTATTAAAGCTGTTACATTTGTCTAAATTTTTTAAAAAATTATGAAAGCATTTTATTTAAGGAAAAATAGCAGCTTACTGAGCTGTTCGGTGGCATTAATAGCTGCTAATTTGTTTACTTTTTGTAGCGAAAAAAAAGAAGCCCCAAAATCTAAACCACTTGTGGCAAAGGTATGGGATTCAAATTCGGAATTCATGCTACATGATTTTGAAGTAGATTCGATTACAAACAACATAAAAAAAATAGATGCTAATTATAGTGTTGTTCCAATAGAGGCCGGTAAAGCATTACAGGTAGACTTTAAAAAGGACGAAAAAATTACAGGAATTGAAGTAATTCCTAAAGTGACATTGGATGCTGCTAAAAAATACAGTGTTGTTTTTGATGCTAAAAGTGTTGGAGATAGGTCCACATTTATTTCTGTTGTAGTCAAAAACAAAGCAGGAAATGCGATGCAAAAAATAGCGAGTATTCATCCCAACGAATTTAAATCTTACTATTTAGATATATCTGTCCAAAAGGAAGATGTGGATAGTGGATTAAGAGATACGCCAAAAGCATGGAAAACTGATGCCATACAAATGAAAATAAATGGATTGTTGTATGAAACTGATTATTCAAAATTAGCGTCAATCAGTTTTATAAAAAAACAAGGTTTAAATGACAAAACCATTTTAATAGATAATATTCGTATTGTTGAAAACCCAGAGCGTGATCCAAACTTTTTAAAGGGAATTGTGGATAAATACGGTCAAAATGCAAAAATGGATTTTCCGATTAAAATTTCATCGGATGAGGAATTAAAAAAAATTGCTGATGCCGAGTTAAAATCATTAGCGGAATACACCTTAATGCCTGACCGTAGTAAATATGGCGGATGGAAAGATGGTCCAAAATTAAAAGCAACAGGTTTTTTTCGCACCGAAAAAGTGAACGGTAAATGGGCATTGGTTGATCCGGAAGGAAATATATTTTTTTCCATAGGTATTGCTAATGTGCGTATGGCAAACTCAACCTCATTTACTGGGATTGATTATACGGATGATAGTATTAAAAATCGTGATCCTGAGGATGTAACTCCCGAAGATTCAAAAGGAATAGTTGCTATACCAAACAAAATCAGAAAAACAGCCTATGTGGATAATAAGCTGCGTAACGATATGTTTATAGGATTGCCATCATACGATGATCCACTGGCTAACCATTACAGTTACCGTAGGGAGTCTCATTTTGGGCCGGTTGAACATGGCGAGACATTTAGTTTTTACCGTGCAAACTTAGAGCGTCGTTATGGCGAGGAGTATCCAGAATCATTTAATGATAAATGGTTGGAGGTTACTGAAAATAGATTTCGTAATTGGGGATTCACCTCTTTTGGTAATTGGATAGATCCTGCATTTTATGATCGAAATAACTTGCCTTATTTTGCCAATGGATGGATTATTGGTGATTTTCAAAAAGTATATTCTGGGGTGGATTATTGGGGTCCAATGCCTGATCCATTTGATCCGGAATTTGAGCGCAGGGCTAAAAAGTCAATTGATGTAGTATCCAAAGAAGTAAAAAATAATCCATGGTGTATTGGAGTATTTGTGGATAATGAGCGTAGTTGGGGTTCGCCAAACTCTTACCGAACGCATTACGGATTAGTATTGGATGGTTTATCCAAAGACAAAAACAGCTTTCTAAAGCAGGAGTTTATGAAGATTTTACGTAAAAAGCATCAAAAAATTGAAAACTTAAATGCCGCTTGGGAAACTGATATTGCCTCATGGGAAGCGCTGGAAAAAGGCGTAGATTACAAGAAAGGGAAAAAGTTTGGCGAAAAAATGATTGCAGATTTCTCAGTATTGCTGGAAGCCTTTGCAACAAAATATTTTCAAGTGGTACATGACGCTTTGGAAAAGAAAATGCCTAACCACATGTATTTAGGCTGTCGTTTTGCTGTTTGGGGGGTAACGCCGGAGGTACGCAAGTCTGCTGCAAAATTTGTGGACGTTTTTAGTTACAATTATTATAAAGAAGGGATTAATAAAAAATATTGGGAATTTTTAGAAGAGGTAGATATGCCAACTTTAATTGGTGAATATCATATGGGGGCACCAGATTCAGGATTATTACATTCTGGTTTAATACACGCTAAAGATCAAAACGAAAGAGCTGAAATGTGGGAAGACTATGCCTATTCAGTAATTGATAATCCTTATTTGGTTGGTTGTCACTGGTTTCAGTATTTAGATTCTCCGTTGACAGGAAGGGCGCATGATGGCGAAAATTACAATGTAGGTTTTGTGTCATCTACGGATATTCCTTACCCGCCAATGGTAAAAAAGGCTAAAGAAATTAACTCAGGGTTATATCCACGTAGGTTTGGAGACGCAGCTACAAAAGCAAAATAAGCTTGTAGACAAAGGTAATATTCAATTAAAAATAAAAAGCAATAGTGATTTCACTATTGCTTTTTTGTATTGCATTTAAAACAATTAAGTAATACTAACATTGATGTTAAACAGCAAATTTAAAACCGAAAACGATTTAGTTGCGCTATATTAAGCTACTACTTAATTTTAATGCATTTGTATAAAAAAGTGGCAACGTTAGCTTTAATTCTTTTGCCAAAAGGGATGAGTTCGTTTATTTGCTTTTTTATTTTTTGCTTTTCTTGTAATAATATATCGAGTACTATTAAATCTCTGTTTATTATTCGATCAATTTTGGTAACATCTTGCATTAAACTAAAAATATTAGCTTCGGTAATTGTATTGGGAACCGAAGACTTTTTAGATTCCATTTTTATTTGTCCTATTAGTGACAACTCAATCCGTTGAATCAGTTTATCTTTTTTGTTTTTGTAGGATTTGAGAGATGCTTCAATCTTTTTTATCTTTTTGTCAATTTGAGTTTTATTATAAATAAGATTTTTCTCACTAATATTTTCATATAGTTTAAAATCAAGGGTGTTATTTTTTTTAAAAATTACTTGCGACTCCATGCATCTAATTTACTTATTTATAGTTAATTATAAAATTAATTCAATTGTAAATTAATAATTAAGGTGTTGTTTTTTTAAAAATAAAACAAAGTCTATGTGTTGTTTTTTAAGATTATTGGTGGTTTTTATAGTTCTTCCTACGTTTAGTTGTATTCAAATGAGCGATTATAGTAAGTAGTAAATAGAAAACACAAAAAAACCTCTTAGGCTATGTTAAGTCTAAGAGGTTTTTTTTCGCTTGTAGTTTCTAAACTAAACAGCTACTTAAATCGCTTCCAATTTAATTTCGGAAATGGTATTAAATAAAAATTAATCTTGTTCTTGGATGTTTAAAGCAATACTCAGTTCGGATAATTGTTCGTTATCCAAAGCAGCAGGAGCATCAATCATAACATCACGTCCGCTGTTATTTTTAGGAAAAGCAATAAAATCCCGTATAGTTTCCTGACCACCCAAAATAGCCACCAGTCGGTCTAAACCAAAAGCGAGGCCCCCGTGTGGTGGCGCTCCGTATTGAAACGCATCCATTAAAAAGCCAAATTGCGCTTCGGCTTCTTCTGGCGTAAAGCCTAAATGTTTAAACATTATAGCTTGTGTTTCTTTATCGTGAATACGAATGGAGCCTCCGCCAATTTCATTTCCATTCAACACTAAATCATACGCATTGGCTTTTACAGCACCCGGATCAGTATTTAATAATTCAAGCTGACCAGATTTGGGTGAGGTAAACGGATGGTGCATGGCATGGTAATGTCCTGTTTCTTCATCCAATTCCAATAATGGAAAATCAATAACCCATAAAGGTGCAAATTCATTAGGCTTACGTAAGCCTAAACGTTCCGCTAACTCCATGCGTAAAGCACTTAATTGCGCGCGTACTTTATTGGTATTCCCTGAAAGGACACAAATTAAATCGCCTGCCTTGGCACCAGTTGCCTCAGCCCATTTGGCTAAATCCTCTTGATCGTAAAACTTATCAACCGATGATTTATAGGAGCCATCCTCATTGCATTTTACATACACCATACCCAAGGCACCAACTTGCGGACGCTTAACCCAGTCTATTAATTTATCAATTTCTTTACGGGTGTAGCTAGCTCCTCCAGGAACAGCAATGCCTACAACAAGTTCGGCAGTGTTAAATACCTTAAATTCTTTATGTTGAGCAATGGCGTTTAATTCGCCAAACTCCATCCCAAAACGAATATCAGGCTTGTCATTACCGTAGGTTTTCATAGCATGATCAAAAGTCATTCGCGGAAAACTTTTAATTTCAAAATGGTGTAGTTTTTTTAGAAGGTGTTTGGTCAAACCTTCAAATACATTTAAAATATCCTCTTGCTCCACAAAAGCCATTTCGCAGTCAATTTGTGTAAATTCTGGTTGTCGGTCAGCACGCAAATCCTCGTCACGGAAACACTTTACAATTTGAAAGTATTTGTCCATTCCCCCTACCATAAGCAATTGCTTAAAAGTTTGTGGGGATTGTGGTAAGGCGTAAAACTGACCTTCATTCATGCGCGAAGGAACTACAAAATCCCGTGCACCTTCGGGCGTTGATTTAATTAAATAAGGAGTTTCCACCTCAATAAATTCTTGCTCTGTTAAATAATTGCGCACCTCGTTAGCTACCTTGCTTCTAAAAATCAAGCTATTTTTAACTGGGTTTCGACGAATATCAAGATAACGGTATTTCATTCGGATATCCTCACCACCATCGGTTTCATCTTCAATAGTAAACGGAGGAAGTTTGGAGCCGTTTAATATTTTTAAGTCTGTAGCCAATACCTCAATGTCTCCTGTAGGAATATTGGGGTTTTTAGATTCGCGCTCTATAACTGTACCTGTAACTTGGATTACAAATTCCCGTCCTAATGTTTTTGCTAGTTCTATTACTTCCGTAGAAGTGCGTTCGGTGTCAAAAATAAGTTGTGTAATTCCATATCGATCTCTTAAGTCGACCCAGATTATAAACCCTTTGTCTCTGGCTTTTTGTACCCAACCAGATAGTGTAACTGTTTTATTGATATCAGCGGCAGTTAAGTTACCGCAAGTATGACTTCTGTACATAAACTAAAAAAATTATCTGACAAATTTAATTAAATAAACGGCGAGATAACTGTTTTTAGTTCTACTAATATAATTAAAGATTACGATGATGGCATTTCATGAATGGAGAAGCCAGCTTTTTGTGAATTCAGAAACTTAACGCACAGTTTTTTTAATATAAAATACATCATTATACCAATAGGAATTACAGTAACAGCCCACCCCATAAAACCACAAATAAGTTCATAGGCTAACTCTTGTAAGGTGTCGGAAACACTCAGGCTAAAGCTATTTTTAATAGCGCTAAAAGTTAGTAACGAGTGTTTTACATTAAAAATTTTAGCACCAAGTTTGATAAACGGAACAATTAAAAACAATTTAACGGGTTCCATCAGGTAAGCAAGGGAAATCATGATGGGAAAGTTCAATTTGAAATAGGCGGCTACAAAAGTAACGACCAAAGTGGTTAAGCCTATAACTGGAAAAAGTGAGATCACTAATGAAAGTACTAAACTTAAGGCTAACTGGTAAGGGGTTAGTCTTTGATTTAGGATAACATTAATTTTTTGCGTTATTTTTTTTAACCATTTTTTCATTTTACGCTTTCTTAGCGTTCACTATACTAATTGTATCTACTAGGTCGAATTGAATAGCTAATCCCTACAAATTTGTATGCTTTAACTGAATACTTTGTTAAGTAAATACTATTAAATATAAGTATAATGCTTTTAAAATCAAATATTTGAAAATGATATAGCTTTAAAATGGATTTGGTAATACAATTTTTTTAAATTGTGTAGTAATACATTAATAGGGGTATTCTACGTAATTTCTTTCCGTTTAGTACAAGGTTGTTTTAAGGTCTAGTGCTGCTTTAGGCTTTAGGCGCAGTAAGTCATAAATAACTCTAGCTATATTTTCGGCGCTAGGATTAAGTTGTTTAAATTCTTTGGTATCTAAATTCAAATTTTTATGATCAAATCGATCTAAAATTAATTCTTTTGTTAAATCAGATAATAATTTGGCATCCATTAAGTGATCTGTTTCGGGATCACAATATCCAATCACTTTAACCTCTAGGTTGTAGTTATGCCCATGGTAGTTTTTGTTATTACATTTTCCAAAAACTTGTTTGTTTTTTTCGTTATCCCAATGGGGATTATGTAATCTATGCGCGGCATTAAAATGTTCGTTTTTTGAGTGCCGGCTTGTGTATAAGTGGAAAGTATTGTGATAAAATTACTGATGTGCTGTGATAATTAATCAAAAAAACTAAAAAACAAAGAATAAAACAAATGTTAAAATATTTTGTAATAAACTGGAAAACAAGAAGACTATAAGAGTCATTAACCTAACCAAATATATTATTTATGAAAAATTCAATGAATCTTAATAATGGTCACCATAATAATGAGTGGCAAAATAAACTAAGCAATTTTATATACTGATGAGTAGGATTACTATTTCCACAAAAACACTACTTATTATAGGACTTTTAGCTGCTGTATTTGTAGGAATTGGCGAGTTTTTATTACATTTTTTGCCCGGAGGATCCAAAGGAGAAATATCCATGTTATATGATGTTCCCTTGGCTAGAGCCAGTAAAGGACACTTTTTTGCTGTGTATGCCGCGCCTTTTTACTTTGCAGGCTATTATGGTTTACTGCGTTTTTTTAAAAGTTCAAATGAATTTTTAGCCACACTATTATTTATTTTAGGAGTGCTTTCATTTGCATACGGAAGTGTGTATGTGTCTTCACGTTATTTTGCAGCCGAAGTCTTGCAACGGAGTATGAATACACCAGATTTTGAATTTTATTTAGCCTCTTACGAAAAGCATTATCAATCAACAGTTTGGGCATTGCGCATGCTTATTTTATCGGTTTCGGTAGTGTATGCAACATTGGTAGTTAAAAATAAGATCGGAATGAAAAAATGGTTGGCTGTTTTTAATCCTATTGTACTATTAATTCTTATTATTTCCTCATTAGCATGGGCAAAGCCCATTGGGGTTTATATTGCTCCAATAGCGATGAACGCTACTCATTTTGTGTTTTTTGGAATTATTTTATTTCAACTCCACCAAACAAGAACAAAATCAACATTATAACTAACATAAATTATTAAAAATGAAAAAAATACTAATAGGGCTAGGAGTTATTGTAGTAGCCATAATAGCAGTTGTTTTAGGTTTTTTTAAAACAGATGCAAAAGATCCTTATGCACAAACTACTTGGGGTAAATTTAGTGGTAAATGCATAGCGGAAAATGTACCGGCAAATGATCACGGAAAACAATTTAGCAAATGTGATTATTCGGTTCCCAAAGGCGAAATTCCAAAATTTAAAAATGCTGCGTTTAACTTTGAAAATAAATTTGACGCTAAAAAATCTTTGCCAATTATGGGATCCGCAATGATTGATTTGGATAATGATGGTGTTGATGAGGTATTTATAGCAGGAGGGGTTACGCAAGATGATGCTATTTTTAAATATGATAACGGAAATTTTATTGATGTTTCAGCAAAAGTGAACTTGCCCCAAAAACCTACAAATACCAGCACTTTTGGTGCCGTATCTTTTGACTTGGATTCCGATGGAAAAACGGACTTATTGGTCAATGGGGATTACGGAGTGCTTTGGTATAAAAATACGGGAGCAGGCTTTAAAGTGCAAAAAATTGAAGTGCCGCTTAACGAAAAATCAGTAGCAGCTTCATTGACAATAGGGGATATCAATCGCGATGGTTTTGCGGATATTTTTGTTAATGCTTACATTAAGTTAGATAAAATGGAAGGACAAACCATTTTTAAAGATTTTAACTACGGTTCGTCAAGTCTATTGATGATGAATAATGGCGACAATACATTTAGTGACGCTACTGAAAAGTATGGGTTAACTTACGTACATAACACCTTTATGGGCGTATTTGTTGATGTGGATAACGATGCATATTTGGATTTGGTAGTTGCTCATGATACAGGCGAGGTACGGACGTATAAAAATAACGAAGGAAAACGTTTTACTAAAAAAGCGAACCCTACTACTGGGAAATATGCCTATCCAATGGGGATTGCCGTAGGCGATTATAATAATGATGGCAATATAGATTTCTTTTTCTCCAATACAGGAACATCAGTACCTACATTTTTAGCCAGAGGGGATTTGGAAAAAGAAGATGAATTTATAGGTAAATGGATGTTATTTAAAAACGAAGGTGATTTCAAATTTACGGATACTGCAAAAGAAACAAAAGTGGCTGATTTTGAATTTTCGTGGGGAGCAATTTTTGAAGATTTTAATTTAGATGGACGTCAGGATTTAGTGGTGGCGGAAAATTACGTAGACTTCCCACCGCATAAATTATTCAAACTACCTGGGCGCTTTTTAGTGCAGCGGCCTAATGGTACCTTTTCGGCAGTAGAAGATCAAGCCAATGCAGTTAATATGAATTACGGAATCACTCCATTATCAAGTGATTTTAACCAAGATGGGTATCCCGATCTAGTTTTTGCCAATATTGGTAGTCCAATGAAGGCAAAAATCAATGAAGGTGGTAATGCCAATTTTATAGCTTTCAGATTTGCTGAAAATGCAAAAAATGCAGGGGCTAAAGTTATAATAACGAAAAATGATGGAAGCATTCAGTCCGATGCGTATGTAATTGGCGAGGGACTGGTAAGTGATCAAACCTCCACAGTTACTTTTGGTTTAGGAACAGTAAATGAAGTGGACTCAGTATTAATTAATTATGCCGATGGAACGTCAAAAACTATTGAAAACCCTGAAATAAATAAAGTGCACAAAATGTAATTGTAAGTTGAAGCATGGCAAAAAGGATTTGGAATTTGTTCTGAATCCTTTTTTTAATGTAATCCTTTTTTTATGAAAAAAACTATTTTTTACTGGTTAACAACTATGGTTTTAATCCTTGCTATTTGGGGAGCTGGTAGTTTGTCATTTAAAGATTTTAGCGGAGTACTTAGTTGTCCTAAATTTATTGGAATACCTGTTTGTTATTTAGTATTCCTATTTTTTATTTTGGCAGGTATTGGCCATTTGATGAGTACAAAAACAGGAAAAATAATCTTTTTCGTTTTTATAGCTATCCCTGGGGTACTCGCATTTTTTGCTTCAATAGCGGAATTAAATATGGCGCACACATGCCCACAAACCGCTTCGGGAATTCCAATGTGTTTTATTTCATTGGGGTTATGTAGTACGTTGGTAGTATTCAAGTATATTTCTTTAAAACAAAAAAACCTCGCTATTTTTACGAATAGCGAGGTAAAATTCAAGTAATTTTTGAGTGTTATTTTGTAATCAATTGATAGTAGTTTTTATAAGCATTTTTTAATGAAAGCAAATATACTCCTGAAGGCAACGAAGCGGTATCAATAGTAGTATTTGCAGCGCTATCAAATGAAATTACTTCCCAGAATAATCTTCTTCCCGAAAGGGTAAATATGCTAACCTCAGTAGCTCCTTTAAATGCATTTGCAGCAATGAATAATTCATTTTTTACAGGCGAAGGAAAAACTGTAATCTCGTTCCTAGCCGTCAATTGATTGTCGTTAATTGCCAATGTAGGTTCGTCACTTAAATCAACCCCAAAAATTACAGGGTCATGATCTGATGAACGGAATGGAGCAGTACTGTAAAAGGAAATTTGTTGTTCTAGGGATTTAAACCTGGTTGTATAATCAAAACTAACGGGTTCGTCCGCATTAATATTCCAAAAATCAGCGCCAGTTACTTTTGTTAGTAGCCCAGGGCTTGCCATGGCGTAATCCAAAGTTCCGAACTGACTTGCAAATTGATAACCGTGTCTTTCATCACCAAAGGCATTACTTACTAAATTTGTATAGCCAGCATTTTCAAGTGCTACAATAGGATCCTCTTTAGCATAAGCATTTAAATCACCAATAATGGCAAAGTTTTCGCTTCCGCTAGAAGTGGGATCGGTAGCCAGCCAGTTAGCAATAGCTTCAGCCGCAGCTATTCGGGTTAAATTGCAATTGGCTTGGCCATCACTAGTATCTGGATCGCCTTGGGCACTGCAACTAGAACCTTTAGATTTTAAATGATTTACTGAAATGGTAATGATGCCATCGGTAGCAAATTCAATAAATGTTTGTGCTAATGAAGGCCTGTTTCTGCCATCGTTAAAATTTGGATCAACGCTGGAATCTAAAATAGCAGCGTTCCCTTGCAAACCTACTTTGGTATTTTGGTAAATTAATCCATTTGTAATTTGATCAGTTCCTATTTGAGGTACTCCAGGATCAACAAAGCTGTAGCGATCACTACCCACTACTTCATTTAAACCATTAACTAGATCTTGAATAGCGCTATTAATGCCATATCCATCATTTTCAATTTCAACTAAACCTACAATGTCGGTATCCATAGCGAGTATTGCATTAATAATTTTGTCGCGTTGTCGGTTAAATAATTCGGCAGTTTCAGCGCCTCTTTCGGTAGGGAAGCCTCCGCCTAAACCATCACCATTAAAATAATTTAACACATTAAAACTTGCTACTTTTAAGGATCCTCCCACATTTGCAGGGGCGTCCATTCTTGGATTGGTAGCGGAAATAAATTTAGGAATTTCAGTAACATACACTCTATATGCGGCTGTTGAATTTCCACCGGCGTCAAATCCAGAATCGTTGTAGGTTAAAATTCCTGTAACAGAAGTCGTTTTATATCCGGCTCTTATTTCATTTTCAAAGGTCAATTCAGGGGCAGGAAAAATAACAGGTGCTAAATTATTCCTTCGGTTAGCATCGTCAATAATTATTTGATTCAATTTATTTGCTTCAAGTTGCGCATTAGCTTCAGCGCCTGGCAATGCAATTTGTGTGGGTTGTAATAGTACCGAACCGCTGGATAGTTTTAATTCATTTCCTCTTGCTAAAAGAAAAGTATCGGTAACAAATAACGGTTGATTAAAACGCACCAACATACCTTCAAATCGTTCAAAAAAAGTTGCATTGGTAACAGGTAGGCTTGCCGTTGTAATAGTAGGCAAAGGTTCATTATTACTTAGAATTTCAATTGTAGAAACTTCAGTGAGTTCCGTAAGTTCAAAAAATTCTACTACTTTTCCAGTTACTTTCACTTTGTTACCAACGGTTACGTCTACAGCATTTCTGGCAAACACAAAAATACCTTCGGAGGTAGCTTCATTGTCATCAGCATCGCTATCTTCCTCTTGTACATAAAAGCCCGAAACACTATCATCTTGAAAATCGCCAACTACAATTCCTTCAATAGTTACTACAGCATCTACCATAGGACTAATTGTTCCAGCTCCTTGTATGTTGTGAATTAATTGCAGGCTAGCATCTGTAGGAGGGTTTTCATTGTCATTGTCCTCGCCAGTATTGCTTTTACCAGGTGTACCATCAGCGGTATTAAATGTTAAAAAAGTAGTACTAAAACTACCCGGCGCATCGGGGTTTCTAAATACACCTGAAGGCAGAAAACGACCATTGGGTCCTAATACAACATCACTATAAGAAAAGTCATTGCCGTCGGCATCAATTATAGAAACACTATCCGCAATTTCAGCCCAAGGGAAACTGTCCAACACTCCGTCATTATCAGCATCCAAATCATCATTTATATTGCCTTTAAATGAGGTAACAAGTAAAAAAGTAGTGGAACTGTTTTCAAAAGTATTGTTCGGAATTTGAAAATTACCACTGATTCCGTATTCGGCTTGAGCTGCAGGACTCATAGCTACCCAAAAGCCATTATTTGGAATGGTTTGATCATTCAAATCAATTACACGGTCAATATTTCCGGCTGGACCATCGCTATCACTTTCAACAACTAAAATGGTAAAGTTAGATAAATCAGTACTTGGCGTCCCTTGCAATTCAATAAATTCCCAATCAGGGCCGGCAGTATTTACCTGTATCTCATTAATAAATACGGGGGATTGTGCGTAAGCAATACCTGTAAAAAGTAGTACGCTTAGTAAATATGTAATTTTTTTAATAATCATAATTTTAGTTGGTTAATAATTTAACATTCCAAGTTACTGATGCAGTTTTTCCAAAATGATAAATTAACATTAGGAATGTGTTAATAAAAAGATACAGCCAACTAATATTTTGTTTTATTTATGAAAGAAGTTGCGATACTACTATTTCCTGTTCAAAAAAAACCTAAAGCAATTTAACTTTAGGTTTTTTAAAATTTTTATTAGTGGGAGTCATTTATGACTCAATAGCGTCAAAAATTGATTTAATAATTCGAGGAGTTCTGGCATCCCCAACAGTGTCAGGTCCCATTTGATTACAAACATACCCTATAGCTACTTGATTTTCTCTGTCAGCACAGCCAAAGCTACCACCCCAACCACTATGTCCAAATGCTTTTTTGTTTTCTCCATAAAGTTTTAAGTCTAAGGTGTTCATTACCATTCCATGTGCCCAGTCTACAGGCATTCCAATCATAGCATCCAAACGGGAGCTGGCTACGGTAGTCATTTTATCAATGGTTTCATTGGAAAGGTAATTTAGACTATCGGATTTTCCGCTTTGAGCAAGTGGATGATACAACTTAGCAATCCCCTCAGCAGAACCGTGTCCGTTTAAAGCAGGCATTTCAGCCTCTCTCCATTCAGGCCTATTCGGACTTTCGGCATCTAAAACAGGATTTCCTACGGCAGAGGCTAAAAAGTCAGGAAGCGTAATTAAATCAGGAAGCTGGTGTTGTGTAATTGGTTTGTATAATGTGGCTACTTCGTCATGTTTGTCTTTTGGTAAACCTATAAAAACTTCTGCATCTAACGGAGTAGCAAGTTCATCCTGCAAAACTTGCCCAATACTTTTACCTGATACACGTTTGATAATTTCTCCAGCCAAAAAGCCAACGGTCCATCCGTGGTATGATGTAAATTCGCCAGTTTCCCAGTAAGGCTTTTGACGCGCCAAACGATCGCAAATTAAATCCCAGTTCATCAACTCATCTAATAACGTAAATTCACGTAGTCCAGGATTTCCTGATTGATGGGATAATATATGAGAAACTGTAGTTTCTTCCTTCCCGTTTTGACCAAATTCAGGCCAGTGTTTTGTAACTAAATCTGAATAGTTTACTAAGCCTTTTTCAACTAAAATAGCCATGCACAACCCAGTAATACCTTTAGTTGCGGAGTATAATGCAATTTTAGTGTCTTTATTCCAAGCCTGTTTTTTTCTTTATCCTTAAATCCAGCCCAAATATTTACTACTTGTTCCCCTTTATGATACACACAAAGTGATGATCCTAGTTCTTTATAAATATCGTCTCTGTAAAAATTTGATTCGTAAGCTTCAGCTACACCTTCAAATCCTTTTTTAACGGTTCCTTTAATTTCTATTTTTTCCATATCAATGAGTTATTTTGTGTAAAGAATAATTTGAGTAAAATGTTATTGCGATTAATAATATATTTATTAGAGTGATTACTATTGGGTCCTTATGGGCCGTATGCGCTACTATGGCGGTAATAAAAAATAAAAACACGCCACTATACGCCCACTCTTTGTATTGAATTGGGATTTGTGGGATTAATAAAATTAGTACAGCTATTACCTTTAAAATGCCAAGTTGAATGCGAAAGTGATCGGGAAACCCGAGTTCCCTAACGCCTTCAATGGTGGCTTTACTAAAAATATAAGTGTAGGCGCTCCACAACAAGAATAATGAAGTGAGAATCGTCGTTGTCCAATAGGCGTTTTTCATAGCATTTATCAATTTATATAAATTAAATCAAATACCCATTAAGGAAAAGAAAAATCAAGCAAATGATTTATTTCTTGGTTTAATTATTTTGTTATTCAGGTTTTTTCTATTTCATTAAAAATGAGTTACTATTTAAGCTGAGCCTATGTCCAATTTTAATCTTGTCTAAGTACATTCTTTCAGTATTTTATAATTATACTAAATTTATGACTGATTGTGATTGCCTAACAATTTCGTAATAGCTACAGGCAACTGTTCCAAAACAATTGACTAATACTTTTTTATCAAAGTTCTGCATTTGCTGCAATCAGTTTTTCATCGTCCAAATTCGTTTCTTTACCAAACCAACTTTTTAATTTTAATTTAAGTAAGTGTATTAAGTAAAATAACACAGGAACAATTACTAAAGTTAAAAATGTAGCTATTATTAAACCGTAAATTACAGTTTTGGCTAATGGTCCCCAAAATATAACATTGTCACCACCCATGTAGAACTTGGCATCAAACTCTCCAAACAGCGTAATAAAGTTGATGTTAAGTCCAATAGCTAAAGGAATTAGTCCTAGTACAGTAGTAATAGCGGTTAGTAATACAGGTCTTAATCTGGCACGCCCTCCTTCAATAATGGCCTCTTTAACTATTTTGGCAGGCAATAAAACTCCTTTTTCAACACCTAAAGCAACGGCTTTACGATCAATAAGTAGTTGCGTATAATCCAACAATACTACTCCATTGTTTACTACAATTCCTGCTAAGGAAATAATCCCCATCATGGTCATCATAATTACGAATGGCGCTCCAGTAATGACTAATCCTCCAAATACACCGATAAAGCTTAAAAATATAGCAACCATTATTATGGCAGGCTTGGATATGGATCCAAATTGGAAAATTAGAATAAAAAATATCAACCCCAATCCAGCAAAAAACGCACCCATTAAAAAAGCTTGCTGTTTATTTTGTTCTTCAATTTGTCCTGTAAAGTCAAATGAAACTCCTTTTGGTTTTTCAAATTGCTTCATTTCTTCTTCAATTTGACTTACAATTGCACCAGCATCAGTAAATCCAGGCTTTAAACCCGAATACACTGTTACCACACGAGTAGCGTTTTTGTGTTTTATCGCACTGTATGAAGTGGTGTTTTTTTGAGTAGCTAAGGCAGCTAACGGTATTTCTTTCAATCGTCCGGTGTTAGGATCTCTAAAGGTCAGGTTTTGGTTAAAAAGGATGCTATTGTCATAACGATTATCTTTATTAAAACGTACATTAATATCATAGTTGTCACCATCCAATTTATAAACACCCGCTTTTTCTCCAAAGATAGAACGGCGAAGTTGTTGGCCAATTTGTCCAGTGCTTACTCCTAATTCCCCCGCTTTTTTACGATCTATCAATACTTTTACGGCAGGTTTTGCTTTATTAACATCAATTTTTAATTCATCAATACCAGAAATATTTTTATTGTTAATAAAGCTCCGCATGCGTTCGGCTGTTTGAATCAACAACTCATAGTCTTGCCCTTTAATTTCAATGTTTATTGGAGGTCCTGCAGGGGGACCTACCGGGTCTTTTTCTACAGAGATACTTACCCCAGGATAAATTCCAACTAAGCCTTTTTGTACTTCGGCACGTAATTGTTCGGAGTCCATACCACGGCGGTACTTATATTCGCGCATGGTAGCGGTAATTTTACCACGGTGTGGCATATCGCTAGTGGAGCCTCCGTCGGTTTGCGGATTCCCAGCACCTCTTCCTACCTGCGATACGGTAGACTCTACCAATACATTTTTATCTTCAAAAATATATTTGTCTGTATCGATTATTGAGTATACGCGTTGCTCAATACTTTTAGTAATTTTATTAGTTTTGTCAATATCAGTCCCTTCAGGATACTCGATATACACAAAAATTTGATTGGGTTTATTGTCAGGGAAAAACTCAATTTTTGTTCTTTTAGAACCGATTGAAGCTCCAAACCCAACAAAAGCAAAAATTAACAAACCAAAAGTGACAATAAAAAATATGCCAGGCCACCATCCTTTTAGTGCAAAGGCAACAAAGCGTTTGTACTGATTTTCCAACCAAACTAAAGAGTTGTCCTGAAAATAATTAGCAGCAGGCTTAAGTGCATATTTATACAGCCAGAATAATAGTGCAGTAACTAGCATTAAAGTGCCTAATCCTCGTAATTGTCCGCCAAAAGCAGTAATTAAACCTCCAATGATTCCTAAAACCAAGGTAAGTTGGATAAGCTGTTTTAATGTTAATTCACGTTTGCCAATTTCCATAAAACGCGATACCAACATGGAGTTAATAAAAATTGCCACAAATAGCGATGAACCTAAAACTACGGACAACGTAATTGGGAAATAAATCATAAACTGTCCCATGACTCCAGGCCATGTCCCTAATGGAACAAAGGCAGCCACTGTGGTAAGTGTAGATATTATGATAGGAAACGCAATTTCACCCACCCCATTTTTAGCAGCTTCAATCCGTGTCATACCTTCTTCTTTCATTAGTCTAAACACATTTTCAACAACTACAATACCATTATCTACTAGCATTCCTAATCCCATAATTAAACCAAACAGGATCATGGTGTTCATAGTATACCCTAAAGCATTTAAAATCATGAAGGACATAAACATGGATAAGGGTATGGCAAAACCAACAAACAAGGCGTTTCTGAATCCTAAAAAGAACATAAGGACGGTAACTACCAATATAATTCCAAAAATAATGTTGTTTACTAAGTCATCTACCTGATTTAAAGTTTTTTCAGATTGGTCATTAGCTAAAGTAACCCGTAAATCAGGAGGAAAGATGTTTTCTTTGGCATCAGCAACCAGTACTTTAATTTTATCTACGGCTTCTACCATGTTTTTACCTGAACGTTTTTTGATATCAAGCATTACCACAGGTTTTCCGTATTCTCTGGCGTAAGTAGTAGCATCTTCAGCTTTAAATGAAACGGTAGCTACATCTTTAAGATACACTACGCCATTATTACTTTTAATGACAAAATTTTCCAACTCTTTAGGATCTTTGATTTCGCCAATGATTCGCATAGTGCGTTGTTGTCCGCTTTTTTTTAGGTTACCTGCGGAAATAGTAATGTTTCCACCGCTTATTGCACCAAGGATGTCCTGAAAACTAACTTTGGCAGCCATCATTTTGTAAATATCTACGGCAACTTCCACCTCGCGTTCCTGAGCACCACGGATATCTACTTTTTTAATTTCAGGGAAATCTTCAATATTATCCTCAAGGTACTCGGCAAATTCTTTAAGCTTTTGCAGCGGATAATCACCTGCAATATTGATATTTAAAATAGGTGTTTCTTCTGAAATGCTTATGTCAAATACATTGGGTTTTACCTTGGCTCCGTTAAATGTGGGCCAGTCTTCCTTGGCAGATTCCTGATCCACTTCATCTTTCACCTTTTGCTTGGCTTGCTCCACCGTAACTCCCTCGTCAAACTCCAAGGTGATGATGCCAAAATCCTGTTGCGCAGTAGAAAGCATTTTGGTTACGTTACTTACGTTTTTAAGTCGATCCTCCAGCGGGTCAACAATCAGGCGTTCAATATCCTCGGCAGTATTTCCGGGGTAAATAGCATTGATGTAAATTTTTGTTTCTTTAATTTCAGGAAAATTTTCTCGCGGCATATTAAAATATGCTGTTAACCCTAAAGTCAAGAATAAAAATATGATCACATAAATAACCGTCTTATTATCTATAGCCCATGATGAGAGCGAAAACTCTTTGTGTATTTCGTTATTTTTACTCATAATGAGGTTAGTTTAAAATGTTAACTTCTTGCTTATTTTTTACACTTCGAGCACCTTCTTCAATAATTACATCGTTTGTAGTCAGCCCCTTAGTTATTTCAATTAAATCACCTTGCAATTTACCTGTAGAAACAATTCTTTGAGAAGCAATGGTTTTTCCTTTTGTGTTTTTATCAATTAAGTATACATACTGTGCTCCCTCGGCATTTTCAGAAAGCAAACTTTGTGGTACCAAAATTGCTTTTTTGTTCACATAATCATTCAGGTAAAGTTTGGCAGTCAAATTTGGCTTGATGTCTTTAGCTTTGTTGTCTACGGGTATTTCAACACTGTAAGTTCGGCTTTCAGGATTAATAAAGTTACCTGCTTGTCGTACTTTAGTGTCAATTTCTTTTCCTAAAACAGGAATAGTCACTTTTACAGGAATTCCTTTACTAACAGTGCCTACAAAACGTTCAGGAACTTCAGCTTGAATGTACATTTGGTTAAGATTAACAATGCGGAAAATTGGAGTCGCTCCAGCGGCTACAACGCTTCCCTTTTCGTTAATAACATCATCAATAACACCGCTAAAAGGAGCACGAATCATGGTTTTTGCAATCGAACTTTTCATTTGTTCCACAGCTTTGGTTTGGGCTTCGTAATTTGTTTTGGCTTGCAGGTATTGAATTTCGCTTCCAATTTTTTGGTTCCAAAGGCGCTCTTGTCTTTCAAAGGTGGTTTTAGCTAGTGCAGTTTGCACCTCCATGGAAGCTAATTGCTGAGATAGTCCTCCGTCATCTACTTTAGCTAATAATTGTCCTTTTTTAACATACTGCCCTTCTTTAACGTATACATTAGTCAGTATGCCATTAAATTCGGGAGTAAGCACCAGGTTTTGCTTGGTCTGAACATTTCCTTGTAATTCAATAAAATGATTAAAAAGAGTGTCTTTAACTGTTAAAGTGGTTACTAAAGGAACTTTTTTATTGGGGTCAAGTTTTGCAATTTCAGCACTTAATTGTTCAATTTGATTTGTTAATTGCTGCTGCTGAGCTATTAGTTCCTTTTTTTTAGCGCGAATACTAGTGATATCTTTAGATGCAATAGTGTCGGCAACAGATGATTCTTTTTTTCCACAAGCGATTACGAGTAGGAAAAGGAATGGATATAATAAATTTTTCATAATTCGTTGGTTGCTATAAGTTAAATACATTTAAAATGGATTGTAATGTGGCGTTATCTTTTATTACTTTTAATTGTGCTTGTAAATGCTGTTGTTGAGCACTGTATAGTTGGGTTTGTGCTTGCCTCAACTCAAAGCTAGAGGCTAAACCTTCATTGAATTTGATTTGATTCTTTTTTTCAATACGTTCGGCTAAAGCTAAATTTTGTTTTAGCGTGTTTAAATTGGCAATAGCAAATTCAAAATCACTTTTGGCTTGGTTGTACCCTAATTGAATGCGTTCTGTGTTTTCAGTATGAGAAATTTGCGCCTGTTCATAGGCTAATTTTGCTTTTTTGGTACTTGCTGAATTTTTAAACGAAGTAAAAATTGGAACTTTAACGCTAGCTCCCAAAATTGACGATTGAAACCATTTTTGATCCGAATCTAAAAAATTATATCCCTGCCTAAAGGCGGTAGTACCATAATTTACAAAAGCACTAACAGTAGGCAATCGTTTTGCTTTTTCAAGTTTAAACTCTAATCTGCGTTGCTCAACAAAAAGTTCTGAAATTTTGTAATCATTATTATTCCCTATATTGAAAGCCTTAAAAGCAGTATCAGTAGTGGCTTTAGTGTTAGCTATAGTTTCTAAATTATCAGTAAGTGTCAGCGTGGTGTCAATAGGAATTCCTAAACCAAGTTTCAGCATTTTAATTGCAATGTCTTCGGTACGTTCGGTATTATTTAGTTGATTTTTAATTTGCAATAAAGTAATTTGAAGTTGCTCAACGCTTTCTTCTTCAGCCAAACCGTTTTCATAAATTTTTTGTGTTTCATTAAGGTTTGATTCTAAATTTTCAATGTTTCGTTGCAACACACGTATACTTTCTTGCGTAAGCAAAACAGCGCCATAAGCATTGGTAATGCCTTCGATAATTTTTAAGTTTTGACTTTCCTTTTGTGTGTTTGTAAAATCAACAAATACGGATGCAGCTTCTAGTCCCACTAAGTAAGAGCCATCAAAAATAAGTTGACTTAAAGTGGCAGTTAGCGCTGTTTGTTGTTCCACTCCAAAAACAACAGGGATAAAAGTTCCAGGAGCCCCACCTGCAAATTCAGCAGGAATTAGATTGACAGGTTGTTTTAATTGGTTAGTGTATGCCGCCTCAGCGTTTATTTGCGGAAGCCCAATTGCAGTAGTTTCCCATTTTTGTTTTAATGCTTTGGCCACTTCTTTGTTTGCGTTCAGCGCAGTATAACTACTATCAAGCGCGAATTGTATGGCTTCCTGTAAAGAAAAACTATACTTTTTTTGCTGCGCATTCATGGCTAAAATAGCGACAAATAGTAAGCAAAATAGTCTTGTTTTTTGTCTCATAAGTTTCGTTCTTTTTGAATATTAGTTAATATATTAATGCCTTTTTCAGTGGCAATTCCGCGTATATGATAGGTTAAGTATTCATCATTAATGATGGATGCTTTATAGGTGTTGTTTGGAAAAACATCCTGATTGCAAAGTCCTGAAATATTTAAAAAATAAATTCGGGCAATAATTTCTTTTGGTAAGCCTTTTCTATAACTTCCTTTTTCAACGCCTCGTTGAAGGTTTTCAAGGGTGCAATCCATAACAGTTTCAAATTTGCGCCTGTTTAGTTTGTGGAATATCTTTGGATAATATTTGCATAGTTGATATTCAGTAGCGGATTCTTCATTGTTCAAGTTTTCGCGTACAAAATCATTAATGACATATAACTCTTCAATAGGATCTAAATTTTTTGCTCTAATGGTGTTGATTCCTTTTTCAATAAAATTGAAAGTGAATTCTGAAGTTTTTTCAACGAGTTCTGTTTTGGTTTTAAAATAATTATAAATCGTTTTTTTTGAAATAGCCATTTCACTAGCCAAATCATCCATAGTAACGCTTTTAAAACCGCGACTTAAAAAAAGTTGAGCAGCTTTTTTTATAATTTGGTGGTATATTTCCGATGTTGAACTCATAATAAGGCAAACTTAGACAGGAAACTTCAAAAACAATAAAAGTTTCCTTAGTTTTAGTAAAAATTTAACTTTTTTGTAAGCTGTGTTTATTAATTTTCATGGGCATCAAGGAACCTAAAAAATGCCAGATTAGGCTGTTTGATAAAAATTAAAATTGACGCAATAGCAATTTGCATTTGGATGGCATTCTTTAAAAAGTTTACATTTGAATAAAAACATAGTATTAGTGGATAAGCTGTCATTGTATCAAGAAAAATTTTTAGAGTATTTGGCTCAAAATAATCGAGTAGTTGAACCAGTTAATTTATATGAGCCAGTACGCTATATTTTAAGCATGGGGGGCAAGCGTATTCGACCAATGTTAACATTAATGGGCGCTGATATTTTTGGATCTACTATTGAGGAGGCCTTACCAGCGGCGCTCGCCATTGAAGTGTTTCATAATTTTTCATTAGTGCATGATGATATCATGGATGAGGCTCCTTTACGACGCGGTAATGAAACTGTACACTCCAAGTGGAATGTTAATACTGGGATTTTATCAGGCGACGCAATGCTGATTCAAGCATATCAAAATTTTGAAGCTTATGAACCCGTAATATTTGTAAAGTTAGCGAAGCTGTTTTCCAAAACCGCTTTGGAGGTTTGTGAAGGGCAACAGTATGATGTTGATTTTGAAGATAGGTCGGATGTTACCCAGGATGAATACTTACATATGATTACTTGTAAAACCGCTGTTTTAGTGGGTGCAGCGCTTCAAATGGGAGCTATTATTGCTGAAAGAAATGATAAAGAGCAAAAAGCAATATATGAATATGGCAAGCTACTGGGAATTGCATTTCAATTACAAGATGATTATTTAGACGCTTTTGGTGATCCAAAGACTTTTGGAAAGCAGGTTGGTGGCGATATTATTGAAAATAAAAAGACTTATTTGTATTTGAAAGCTATTGAGTTGGGCTCAACATCGCAGCAAGAAGAACTGTTGTACCTATTTTCAGATTCATTTGATGGGGGAAAGCTAGGTAAAATAGAAAATGCAAAGCAACTTTTTATTGAAACAAATGCAGCAGAGGCTACAAAAAAACTCATTAACGTGTACACAAAAAAAGCTTTTGATGAATTGGATGTGTTGGATATTTCAACTGAAAACAAAGCGTTATTGGTTGATTTTGGAAAATACTTGATGCACCGAAGTGTGTGATTGTTAAAATTTTAGAAATGCATGTAATCCTATGGCTTTGTTTGGTGCTATATTAACCCGACGGCAATAAATAGAGATTTTGTGCTGCGTATTTTATATCCTTATGGTTAAAATATTTAGCTACTCTTTGGCTATTTTCAGTTAGCATTTTCATATGATTCTTGACATTTTCTTCAAGCTGTTTTTCGTTTTTAGGAGCAGGTTTTTCAGATAAAGCATATTTTAAATCACAGTTTAGATACTCATCAGGGTTTTTCTCTGGAGAATAAGAAGGCAAGAAGAATAACTCAATATGTTCCAGTTTTTCTTCAATCCATTTCTTTACTATTTTACTGTGATGAACTCTTAAATTATCTAGGATTAAAAATATTTTTTGTGTTTTATCTTTGATAAGCTGTTCTAGAAATTCAATGAATCTATCAGCATTCATAGTTCCTGAGTAAATCATAAATTGAACACTTCCTTGATTAGTTACTGTAGAAATCATGTTTACAGAAAAACGTTTAGACATACTTTTCTTTACAGGCGTTTTTCCTTTGGGAGCATAAGAACGACCATGTTGATTAGCGTTTCTTACTCCTGTTTCATCACCCCATTGTATTTCTGCATTTTCCTCTTTAGCGCGTTTCTTAATGGCTGGATATTGTTCATCTAACCATAATTGCACTTTTTTAGAACATTGTTCGTAAGCTTGTTTCTTGGGTTTTTGAGGACTAAATCCCCAAGAGCGTAGATAATCCCCCATTGTATTTATCGCTAATTTTACACCAAATTCACGTTCCACTAATTCCTTTACAGCTTTGCGTGTCCATAAAGCAAAATCCAATTTTAGTTGATCTGGCATAACATCTGTAATCATGCGTTGGATCTCTAACTCTTGAGTGCTACTAAGTAATTTTTTATCCTCAGAGCTAACACCGCGCTTATTATCTGTCAACCCTTTAATCCCTTCTTTTTTATGTTTTTTAACCCAATTAGTAATTGTGTTTGGGTTAACTCCGTACATCATAGCTACTTTTTTCTTTTGAACACCTGAATTAATTTGCTTGATCGCTCGTTTGCGTATTTCCTTTCTGCTTGCAGAATCTACTGATCTAAAATCCATATCCTTCA
>NZ_AFPB01000173.1 GCF_000218485.1 Aquimarina agarivorans
CTATTTAGAAGGTATTCGACAAAAAATTGACAAACTGAGGCTCCCAATTTACATTACAGATATCAGGCCTGGTTTTGTCAATACAAAAATGACTAAGGGCTCAGGTTTATTTTGGGTCGCTTCCAAAGAAAAAGCTGCAAAGCAAATTTTTTCAGCGATCCAGAAAAAAAGTGCAGTGACGTACGTTACCAAAAGATGGATTATTATTGCTGTACTACTTAAAAACTTACCTCGCTACCTTCATAAAAAAATGTAATTGAAAGTGAGTTGCTTAACAGAAATTTGCCCTGTTTTTTTCAAAATAATTGTTCTGAATATTCAGTTTTTATAAATAAATTGTATTTTAGAAACATGACGGAAGCATTTATAGAAGAGGAAAACAAACAAATAGCCAAGCAATACAAAGAATTGCTGCAAATTAGTTACCGTACACTTAGTGACGATGATAAAAAGCTAATTCGTTTAGCTTTTGATACCGCTGTAGATGCCCATAAAGAACAACGTAGAAAAAGTGGTGAGGCTTACATTTTTCACCCCATTGCAGTAGCTAAAATTGTTGCTAGCGAAATTGGATTAGATGCCACCTCCATAGCAGCCGCACTTTTACACGACGTAGTTGAAGATACTGAGTATACGCTTAATGATTTAGAACGTCTTTTTGGAGAAACCGTCGCTCGTATTGTTGATGGGCTTACTAAAATTTCTATTTTAGATAAGAACGAAGATAAACCCATATCGCTCCAAGCTGAGAATTACCGAAAAATGTTGTTAACACTCAATGATGACGTTCGGGTAATTATCATTAAAATTGCCGACCGCTTGCATAATATGCAAACCATGGATTCCATGAGGAGCGATAAGCAAGTAAAAATTGCATCCGAAACCTTATATATTTATGCACCGCTTGCGCATCGAATAGGGTTGTATAATATTAAAACGGAGCTCGAAGATTTAGGGCTTAAATACACTGAACCCGAAGTTTTCAAGGATATAGAGCAAAAGATGACGGACACTAAGGAGGAACGTGATGCTTATATTGAGCGTTTTTCGAAACAAATTAGTGAGGCTTTAGATAAAGAAAATTTAGAATACGACATCAAAGGCAGGCCTAAATCCATTTATTCGATTCGAAAAAAAATGGTCAAACAAAACGTTAGTTTTGAAGAGGTGTACGATAAATTTGCCATCCGTATTATTTATAAAGGCCATGTTGAAAATGAAAAATTTGTTGCATGGAAGATATTTAGTATTATTACCGACTTTTTTAGAGCAAACCCTACCCGAATGCGCGATTGGATTTCAAATCCAAAATCCAACGGTTACGAGGCATTACACACTACTGTAGTTGGGCCTGATAACCGATGGGTGGAAGTTCAAATACGTAGCGCCCGAATGCATGAAATTGCCGAAAAAGGCTATGCTGCACACTACAAATACAAGAATAGTGATGATAAAGGTGATAATGTACTGGATATTTGGTTAGATAAATTACAGGAAGCGCTAGAAAATGAAGAAACTAATGCGGTAGATTTTGTTGAAGAGTTTAAACTGAATTTATATGCTAAAGAAATTTTTGTTTTTACCCCAAATGGCGATATTAAATCGTTACCCAAAGGAGCAACTGCCTTAGATTTCAGTTTTAGTATCCATACCGAAATTGGTATGCGCACTCGTGGTGCCAGAGTAAATGGAAAACTAGTTCCGCTGAGTCAAAAATTAAATAGCGGAGATCAAGTCGAAATCATCACCTCAAAACAGTCTAAACCCACTCAACAATGGTTAAATTATGTAACTACAGGTAGGGCAAGAGCAAAAATAAAATCTTCGTTAAACGAAGAAATGAAAACTGTAGCTGCCGAAGGGAAAGACGTTTTACGCCGTAAATTACGATCACAACGTATCCCTTTTAATGAAAAAATAATCAATCAACTGGTTAATTTTTGTAAATTAAAAACCAGTAAAGACTTGTTCTACCGTGTTGGCATTGGATCTATTGATAATAAAATTATTAAAGATTTTGCGGCAACTAAGAATAACACCATCATTAACTTCTTTAAAAATAAAATTCGCAAAAGCAGTACCAGCGAAGAAATAAATAATGATGAAATTACCAATAATTATGATTTACTTGTTTTTGGTAAAGATGAAGATAAACTGAATTACAAACTATCCAATTGTTGCAATCCAATTCCTGGCGATTCCGTTTTTGGGTTTTTAACTATAAACGAAGGAATTAAAGTACACAAACATAACTGTCCTAATGCCCTGCAATTACAAAGTAATTACGCTTATCGTATAATGAAGGCCAAATGGATAGACTCAACCCAGCAAGAATTTAAAGCTGAATTACGATTAACAGGTCTGGACAATATGGGCTTAGTAAATGAAGTTACAAAAGTAATATCCAACAATTTACATGTGGCCATCTATAAAATATCATTTACTAGTGATGATGGTGTTTTTGAAGGAAATATTACCGTTGGTGTAAAAAACAAAAACATTTTAAAAACTATTATTCAACGACTCAATAAAATCAAAGGAATTGATAAAGTGATCAGAGATTAAAGCGGTAGCACTATTCTAAATACCAAAATCAATTAACAGTTTGTTAATAATCCGTAAAACTTAGTTTTTTAAAATCAGCTAAGATTTAAAAAATAGCTTAACTTTGCTTTTTTATTTTTTGAATGAGTACCAATAAAAATAGTTTAAGCGATCAAGAAACGGTAAAGCAAGTGTTCACTTCTTTTTTAGAAGAACATAAACACCGTAAAACCCCTGAAAGGTTTGCTATACTTCAGGAAATATATGAAAGTGATGAACATTTTGATATCGAATCCTTGTATATCAAAATGAAAAATAAAAACTACCGCGTAAGTCGGGCTACACTTTACAATACTATTGAATTACTTTTAGATTGTAAATTAGTTCGCAAGCATCAATTCGGTCAAAATTTAGCGCAATACGAAAAGTCTTATTTTGATCGCCAGCATGACCACCTTATACTTACGGATTCCAGTGAAGTATTGGAATTTTGTGATCCTCGTATTCAACAAATAAAAAAAACAATCGAAGAAATATTTGACGTAACTATCACGAATCATTCGCTGTATTTTTACGGAACTAAAAATAAAAATAACGCATAAAATGGCTGTAAATTTACTACTAGGTCTACAATGGGGAGACGAAGGTAAAGGTAAAATTGTTGATGTTCTTACTAATGATTATGATATCATTGCCAGATTTCAGGGAGGACCAAATGCCGGTCATACATTAGAATTTGACGGGTACAAACATGTATTACATACTATTCCAAGTGGAATCTTTCATAAAACAGCCATAAATTTAGTTGGTAACGGTGTTGTTATTGATCCAGTAATTCTTGAAAAGGAATTAAAAAACTTAGCAAAGTTTAATGTGGATTACAAAAAATCACTACTAATTTCGCGTAAAGCGCATTTAATTTTACCTACACATCGCTTATTAGATGCTGCCAGCGAAGCTGCTAAAGGAAAAGCTAAAATTGGATCAACATTAAAAGGTATTGGTCCAACTTATATGGATAAAACTGGCCGCAATGGTATTAGAGTTGGTGATCTAGAATTAAGTGACTGGAAAGAACGCTACCGCAACCTTGCCAATAAGCATGAAGCTATGATTGAGTTTCACGGGGTAGAGTTGGAATATGATTTAAAAGCTTTAGAAGAAGATTTCTTTAGTGCTATTGAAAGTTTAAAAGAATTAACTTTTATTGATAGCGAAGAATATATTTTTGAAGCACAACGCCAAGGTAAAACAATTCTGGCTGAAGGTGCCCAAGGATCACTACTTGACGTTGATTTTGGTACCTATCCTTTTGTTACTTCTTCAAACACCACTGCTGCAGGAGCTTGTACTGGACTAGGTATTGCTCCCAATAAAATTGGTGATGTTTTTGGAATATTTAAAGCCTATACTACACGTGTAGGTAGTGGGCCCTTTCCTACTGAGTTATTTAATGATGAGGGAGCACGTATGGCTAAGGTTGGTCATGAATTTGGATCAACAACAGGGCGAGCACGCCGATGTGGGTGGTTGGACTTGGTGGCACTTAAATATGCCGTGCAAGTCAATGGAGTAACCCAGCTTATGATGATGAAAGGTGATGTTTTAAGCGGTTTTAATACTTTAAAAATATGTACTGCTTATAAATACAAAGGAGAAACAATTACTCATTTTCCTTACAATATTGAACCTGAAAACGTAACTCCAGTTTATACCGAAGTAAAAGGTTGGTCTGAAGATTTGACTGAAATGACTGATAAAAGTCAGTTTCCAAAAGAGCTAAACGATTATATTGAGTTTTTAGAAAAGGAATTGGAAACTCCAATAACCATTGTTTCCGTTGGACCAGACAGAAAACAAACTATAAATAGATAATCTATTTTAACTGAATCACAAAAAGCGTTTGCCTTATTAGGTTAACGCTTTTTTTTGTCGTTTATCCTATTCCTCAAATCACCATAGTTTTTAGTTTATTTTTTTCTTTTATTTTTGACCAACCACAAATCAAATTGCATAAATGAAAAAATTAATTACAAACACTTTGTATGGAATCGTACTAGGCTTCGCTTCCATGCACGCGCAAATATCAACAGTTGAATATACTGTAGAATTTACAAGTAACTGGGAAGCACATGGTCCATTACCAATGGGAGGACCTCGTCCTCACTTTACCAATCTTGTTGTTGCTACTCACAACAATAATGTTACTTTTTTTGAAATGGGTGAACTTGCTAGCCCTGGAACAAAAAATGTAGCTGAGTTTGGTTCTAATGGAGAATTTATATCAGAGGTAAATGCTGAAATCCCTGATAATGCTTTTAGAGTAATTGAAGGGCCTGATTTATTCTTTGATGGCGCGAGAAGAGACATTACTATAGAAAATTTTGAAGTAAATTCTGACTTTCCATTACTAACTTTAGCTTCTATGATTGCTCCTAGTCCTGATTGGATGGTAGCTGTTAATAGTTTGAATCTGCAAGATGCTAGTGGCAGTTGGATTCCTGAAATTACTATGGATTTATTTGCATACGATGCAGGTACACGATCAAATAAAACTTACGATTTAGGAGGACCACTATCAAGTCCGGTTGAACCTATTACCCGAATAACGACTAATGACACACCAATTAATCCTAATTTGAAAATGGGAACACTTGTGATTAGCCTTAATGAAAGTACACTTAGTGCTGATGATTTTGATTACTCTGACTACGTTGATCTTGATTTTTTCCCTAACCCTGCTAAAGAAACGGTACGCGTTTTTAACATTGATAACAGTGGTTTAGAAACTGTTGAAATTTTTAATATTACTGGATCATTAGTAAAAACTGCGTTTGCAGTTACTGGTGAAAAAACATTAGATATTGATGTTTCAAATTTAAGTCAAGGATTGTACTTAATGAAGTTAACTACTAATACCGGAGAAAGTCAAACTAAAAGGTTAACAATTACTAAATGAACCACTATGGATTAAAAATACCATAGTTTCTGTTATGACTAAAAGTTATTACTTTTTTAAACATACGTTTTTTTGCAATTAGCCTTTAGCTATATTAGCAGTATTTTAAAGCCAACAGCTAATTACTAATTGCCAATAGCTCTTGTAATATTTTTAGAAGCTAAAAGCGAAATGCATTAAAAATGCATAGTTTTAACTAAACCTGAAACCAATAAACAAATTAATTATTTATAAAAAACAAGGGTCGGTATACAAATATACCGACCCTTGTTTTTTTTATCCAAAAAAAATTTCGAATTTTTATTTGAGTAATTTAAATTCAGAACCAATATTAACTATGAATCGATTGATAATACAATTTACAATTGCAAATTCTGCATAAAAAATGAATCCATAGATGGTCGAATCCTTCCAATGTCAGTTGATTGGCAGGGGTATATTTGACCATAAGTGCACAGTATTTAACAAGATGATACAAAATCTAATGCACTTGTGCACACATTTTGGTTCATAAAATCACTCAGAAACCCTGTAAATATTGAGGCTATGTCGTTTTTTTTAGAAAATCAGCAGCCCTATTTAATACAAAGTTGGAGTGTAAAAACAAGAAACACTTCTGCAAAAGCAAAAAAAGAACTACTTAATTGTGCAACATCTATTACTCGGGTAAATTAAACCTATTGTTAACCAATTTAATAGCTTCAAACAAAGGTACGGTAACCTTCAAAGTTTATTTTTATGAAAATGGTACGCTCAAAAGTATTCGCAAACAACCTCTATTTTATGAAGAAAATGACCATTGAGTATACGTAGAACGGTTATAACCAACTGAAATTTTGAGCGTTAAATTATTTCTTCTTTTACTAATAAAGTTAATTTAATACAATATTGACAAAATAGATCTATTTTATTATTAATAACATGCCTACAGAATAATAAAGGAAAAATATCCTCAATATTCATTTTTAATCTATAAAACACACATTAAAAATATATTTTTGCTTTTTAACATTTTATTGTATGAAAAAAACTACCACTAAATTTACCTTCTTATCTTTTATATTATTTTTTGTAGTTCAAAGTTATTCTCAAACTTCTGTTTGGAATAAAGTCACTTCTAATAAAGCAAGCCTGAACACTAATTCAGGTTCTGAAACTTCTTTTATTTTAAATAAAAAAGCATTTAAAAATAACTTACTAAATACCTCAAAACATAGTAAAAATGTAAGAATTAGTTTCCCAACAGGAATAAACACGTTTACTGAATTTAATATTATTAAAACACAAGTAATGCATCCATTACTTGCTAAAAAATTTCCTAAAATAGAAACTTTTGAAGGTATAGCTACCGATAATTCCAATCAAAAAATTAGATTTTCGTACTGTAGCAAATTTGGTTTGAATGGTATCGTTTCTAAATCTGACAACACTAAATTGGAAATTACTCCAATTAATGCTAGTCTGCATTCATTTAAGTTACAGGATAAAGAATCTAGCTCCAACAACACTTACGAATGTACTACCAAGGAAAATCTAACTAATTTCTTTAGTTTAAAAAATCTTACTAATCGTAATGTTGACGATGGTTTTTTACGCAGATATAGACTAGCACTATCATGTACTGGAGAATATGCTCAGCACTTTTTAGATGGTAGTGAAGCTAACGATAACGAAAGAGTGATTAAGGTTTTAACTGCTATGGTAACCTCGATAAATAGATTAAATGAAATATTTGAAACTGATTTTGGCATTACACTTCAACTTATTCCTGAAAATGACCAGTTAATTTACTTAAACGCCAATACGGATCCTTATTACAACGGTAGTACTTTAAATACAGAATTACAAACTACACTTGATGGGGCATTGGGAATTGGTGCTGATTCTTATGACGTTGGTCATTTATATGGTAAAGAACCTAGAATTTATGGAAATGCAGGTTGTATTGCTTGTGTATGTACGGATGGTGAAAAAGGAAGTGGATTTACCATACACTCCGACCCTAGTTCCGATAATATGAACCTAATTGCTACGCATGAATTTGGGCATCAATTTGGGGCTTATCATACACAAAGTAGCGCAAGTTGCAGGAGCGGTTTTAATAGCGAGGTGGAACCTGGTAGTGGGAGTACCATAATGAGTTATGCTGGTATTTGCTTTCCTGATGTACAGCAGGAACCTGATGATTATTTTAATTACACCAGTATTAGGGATATAGCAATATGGACAATAAATAACAGTAATTGTGCTGAATTAATTCCTACATCAAACAACGCTCCTGTAATTGATTTTTTGTCAGATTATACGATTCCTATTGCTACTCCTTTTGTTTTGGAAGCTAATGTTACTGATTCGGATAGCAGCACACTAACCTATTGTTGGGAACAAAATGATACTGGATTACCTTACAACTCAACTGAAACGCCCACTTCTGATAGAGTACAAGGTCCTTTATTTAGGTCATTGCCCCCTAGCCCATCACAAAAGAGATATTTTCCTGCTTTACCTACGGTAGTAAGTGGAAATTTAGCTTCAACCTGGGAAGTGCTACCTACTGTAGGCAGAACAATGAATTTTTCACTTACAGTTCGAGATAACGCTGCCAATGGTGGACAAACGGTTACAGACTTAATGCAAGTAACTGTAAATGATAACGTCGGTCCCTTTAGTGTTTCATCACAATCAAGTAAAAATGAAATTTGGACAGTTGGCGAACAAGTTACTGTAACTTGGCAAGTTGCAAATACCAATACGGCACCAATTAACACTGAAAATGTTCAAATTTTACTATCAACCAACAGTGGAGTATCTTTTGATTTTGAACTTTTAGCCAGTACTCCCAATAATGGTAGTGCTAGTTTTACTATACCTGATGTTGATGCAACCACTGAAGCAAGAGTAATGATTAAGGCTATCAATAATATTTACTACGCAGTTAATTCCGCTGATTTTACTATTGAAAAATCAGAGTATGTAATTAGTGTTGAAAATTCCAAATTGGAAACTTGTAATACTGACACCGCAATTTTCAATTTGAATTATCAAACTTTCCTTGGCTTTAGTGAAGAAGTAACGTTACAATTAGAAAACCTTCCATCTGGTATTACAGCGGAGTTAAGTAGATCTAATTTTAGTGATGATATTAGTCAAGGTGAGGAGTTTACACTTACGGTAAGTGACATAAATACACTGTCAAATGGGCTTTATCCTTTCGAAATCATTGGGATTTCCGAAAATAATGTAGAAAAAAGATTAAATCTAAATCTTGAAATTTTTAGTGTTATCACTGAAGCCGCAACTTTACTATTTCCTGAAAATAATAGTACTGCAATCGACCCATTTTTAACATTTGAGTGGATGGCTGATATTAACACTACTAGCTATACTGTTGAAATTGCCTCTAATGCAGAATTTTCTTCTCTTTTACAAACTACCGATGTTATCGATAATAAATTTACATCAAATAATTTTGAAAATAATCAAAGTTACTTTTGGCGTGTAAGAAATAATAATACTTGTAGCTCTTCGGAATATTCAGAAGTACATACTTTTTCTACTAAATGTAAAAGTGCTGAAAATATCTCAATTTTTAGAGTTGGACTTACTTATACCGAATTAAACTGGGAGGGAACAAATGACTCTTGGAAAATTGAGTACGGAGTAAGTGGTTTTTCAATTGGCTCTGGAACAATTTTAACTACTAATAACAATAGCATTCGTATTGAAAACTTAGAACCAGGCGTAAATTATGATTTATATATACAAGGAAAATGTGTAATTGGAAATAGCAGTACAATTAGTGATGTGATTAATTTTACTACCGCTTTTGATTTTTGCGGCGAACAACTCTTTTATGATTCAGGTGGCGAACTTGAAACTTATTTAAATAATGAAAATACAACTACTGTAATTGCTCCAAATAATCCAAATGATAGAGTTAGAGTAACTTTTAATGAATTTAATACTGAGGCTAATTATGATTTTTTAAATGTTTACGATGGCCCAAATACTAGTGCACCTTCGTTAGGCTCTTTTAGTGGACTCAGAACTAATTTGGAATTTATTTCAACCCACGAAAGTGGTACACTAACCTTTGTATTTACTTCCGATATCGTAGAAACAAGATCTGGTTGGGAAGCTGTAGTTACTTGCGAAACCAAACCTAACTGTGACGCTCCTACCAATTTTGTATTTCAAAATATCAGCGCCAAGGAGGCTAGCTTTATTTGGAACCAACCTTCTCAAGATAAAAGCTGGACACTAGAGTATGAAGTTGAAGGCTTTGAAATTGGAACTGGTAAGGAAATTATTTCAAATGAAACTAATGTTCTAGTTACTGATCTTATTCCAAATACTAAATATGAAATTTACTTAAAAGCAAACTGTAGTATCGGCGGAAATAGTGACACTATTGGCTCTTTGAAATTTACTACGCTGGAAGCCTGCCCTGCACCAACAAATTTTGAAATAACAAACATTACTGATAGCACCGCTTCATTGGTTTGGGAAACAACTAATGCAGCACAAGCTTGGGAAATTGAATATGGTACTCCTGGTTTTATTTTAGGCAATGGTACAACCCTTCAGGTAACAGAAAATAATGCAACTATTGAAAATTTAAATAGCGACACTGAATATGATATTTATGTAAGAGCAAATTGTGACACCGACGGATATGGTGCCTGGACAGCTCCTTTAACTTTTAAAACACCTATCAACTTTTGTAATGGAGATCGTTTCTTTGATTCTGGTGGAGAATTTGGAAATTATTTTAATAATGAAATTGAAATAACCGTTATTGCACCGGAAAGTGACGAAGGCCGTGTAAGAGTTAATTTTAATAATTACAATTTTGAAAATTGTTGTGATAGATTACTTGTTTATGATGGACCTAGTACTAATTTTCCTTTATTAGGAAGAATTTCAGATACATTTAACGCTAATATTGTAAGTAGTCACGAAAGTGGTTCGCTAACTTTTGTATTTACTTCTGACGGAAGTGTGACTGGTAACGGTTGGGATGCAACAGTAATTTGTGAAGCAAAAC
This sequence comes from Aquimarina agarivorans, assembly GCF_000218485.1. Classification (GTDB taxonomy): domain Bacteria; phylum Bacteroidota; class Bacteroidia; order Flavobacteriales; family Flavobacteriaceae; genus Aquimarina; species Aquimarina agarivorans. The sequence continues at coordinate 10,551 of NZ_AFPB01000173.1, forward strand.
CCAATTGTGCATCCGCTTCTGACTTTGATATTGATACTATATTAGCAAGAGGCGTTGAATTATCATGGTCGCAATCAACTGACGATACTAATTGGACGTTGGAATACGGATCCCCAGGTTTCACAATCGGTACAGGAACTGAAATTTCTACAGCAAATTCAACTGCTACTATTTCAAACCTTACCCCTGAAACTGAATATGACATTTATCTTAAAACGAACTGTACCATCGGTGGATTTAGCGATAGCCTTGGTCCATTAACTTTTACCACATTAATTGCCTGCCCAGTTCCTGTAAATTTTGATATTTTATCAATAACTAACAACACAGCTACGCTAACATGGAATACGAACACTGAAGCTGTAAGTTGGGTTGTCGAATATGGATTAACAGGATTTTTAATAGGCGAAGGAACTGTAATTGAAGCTACTGAAAATGAAATTACTATTGAAAACCTTGATGGAAACACTACTTATGACATTTATGTAAAAGCAAATTGCGACACTGAAGGATTTAGTAAATTAACCAATCCCTTAGTTTTTAAAACTGAATGCGATCAATTTGTAGCTCCATTTTTAGAAAGTTTTACCAGCAACAGCATTCCTGATTGCTGGCTGGAGTCGGACATATTCAACACATGGCAATTTAATACCTTTGCTGATAACGATGCTGCTGGTGTTCAGGATAGAAATCCTCAAGGGAACTCAAATTATGCGTGGTTGGATGGGTCCAATTTTTCTTCAACGGATACTTTTAATTTGGAAACTCCCTTAATTGACGCTTCAGGGCTAATAAATCCATCCTTATCATTTTCTGTTTTCAGCAAAAATACTATTGATGATACGTATAATACATTATCAGTGTCTGTACATGACATATCGGGAACTTCATACCAAAATTTAGTTGTGGTTAATGAAAACACCAATATTTGGAAGGATTTTGTAGTGGACTTGTCTGAAGTAGATACCTCAATGCCTTTTTATGTTGAATTTAGCGTCTCTCTGGATAGTCCAGGACAACCGTTTTTAAATGATATTCTAATTGATGAAATTAAGGTGGATGAACTACCTAGTTGTACAAATCCTCAAAATTTAACGATAACTAATATAAAAGGCAGGTCGGCACAATTAAACTGGATCAGTACGGACAATGAAACTAATTGGGAAATTTTGTATGGCGAAAGAGGATTCAACACCTCAAACTCATTTACAAAATTTACTACTACAAATCCAGTTATACTAACTGATTTATTGCCTGAAACTTCTTATGAGGTTTATTTGAGAGCACTTTGTGGAATTGGCGACAATAGTGAATTTATTGGACCTGTATCATTCGTTACTGGTTGTGATGCTTTGCCTGTTCCATTTTTTGAAGACTTTACTAATGAATTTAATATTCCTAATTGTTGGTTAGCCGATAATAACCCTTTAACCTGGAAGGTTGGCACTTATTTTGACATAAATAATAATCAAATAATTCCTGATCGATCTAACCCTAGTAATCCAAGGTACTTGTTCAAAGAAAATAATACTGATACTATGGCTACTAAGTATTTGTACTCACCATATTTCAATATTACCGATTTGACCACACCATCATTATCATTTTCAATAAACTCCAGGAGTAATTCTGATACAGCAAACACAAGATTGATTGTTGACTTTTTTGATGGTAGTAGTTGGAACACAATTGCAAATATTGAAGAACTTACTATTGGCTGGAAAGATATATATTTGAACTTATCCTCTTTTACCATTACTGGTGAAATAAGGTTTAGGTTTAACATTATACACTTAACTGCAAACAATAATGCAGGAAATTTATTAATTGATAACATTTCACTAAATGAGCTTCCTTCATGCTTTAATCCAAGTCAACTCATTGCATCGGATATTAATACTGAATCGGCAACCATCTCGTGGCAAACAGGCCATGCCGAAAGTGAATGGGAAATCCAGTATGGCGAAATTGGTTTTGAAGTTGAAACAGGAACTACTTTAGCTGTACAAACTACACCAGAAATCCAATTAACGAATTTAAATTCGAATACTGCATATGATGTGTATGTAAGAGCAAATTGTGAATTAAGCGATGGATATAGTGATTGGATTGGTCCAGTTTCAATACAAACATTAGCTAATTTTTGCAACGGAGATCATTTTTACGATACTGGTGGAGCGTTTGGTACATATGACAACAATGAAAATACTACTACTATAATAGCACCAGCTAATGATGGAGATAGGGTTCGCGTTCGTTTCAATAGTTTAAGTTTGGAATCCTGTTGTGACAGGTTAACCGTTTATGATGGTCCTGACACTAGCTTTCCGCTGCTAAATAATTTTGGCAGTACTCCAGGTGAAGACATCATAGCTTCTCACGAAAGTGGTACGCTTACTTTTGTATTTACCTCGGACGGAAGTGTTACCGAAGCAGGATGGGACGCTGTTGTTTTTTGTGAACCGATACCAAATTGTAGTGCCCCAATAGATTTTACAAATAAATTAGTATCAGCAAAAGAGGCGGAATTCTCATGGAATGCAATAGGTAGTGATAGTAATTGGACACTAGAATACGGTCAATCAGGCTTCGAATTAGGTAATGGTATTGAAGTTACTACAAATAATACTACGGTAACTATTACAAATTTGTTACCTGATACTAATTACGACATATATATAAAAACTAGTTGTGATTTGGGCGGATTCAGTGATCTTGTGGGCGCCTTGAATTTTACAACTTTGATTGCATGTCCAAGTCCTACAAATTTTACCAATCGAGTTGTTAGCGATAGCAGTGCAACTGTAATATGGGATAATTTATTTAGTAACGAATGGGAAATTGAATATGGCGAACTAGGATTTATTCAAGGAACTGGAACTGTAATTCAGGCATCTGAAAATAGCATACAAATTGAAAATTTAGAATCAAATACTATTTACCAAGCGTATGTGAGGGCTAATTGTGGGGATGATGGATTTAGTGCATGGTCACAACTATTAAGTTTTACAACAAACCCAGATTTTTGCAATGGAGATCATTTTTATGACACTGGTGGTGAATTTGGTAACTACTCAAATAGTGAAAATACAATTACTACCATTTCTCCAAGTAAAGTTGGTGATCGAGTACGCGTTCATTTTAATAGTTTTGAAACTGAATCTTGTTGTGACAGATTATTTGTTTATGATGGGCCAGATACAAGCTTTCCATTTTTAGGAGACTATAGTTCAATGCCTACTCAGGATTTTATAGCATCTCATGCAAGTGGTACACTTACATTTGAATTTATTTCCGACGGAAGTGTTACTGAGTCAGGTTGGGATGCTACAGTGATTTGCGAACCTATAGCTACTTGTCCTACACCACAAAACTTTGAAGCTACACAAATTACGTTAGAAAGTGCTAAATTAAATTGGGATAACGCGAGTGTAAGTAGTTGGGAAATTGAATATGGGGAAGCGCCTTTAACGCAAGGAGCTGGCACAACAATCATCACCAATTTAAATTCACTTGAATTAGTAAATCTCAATCCATTTACAACATATGATGTTTTTATTTTTAGTATATGCGATTTTGGAATTAGCGAAACCAATTCAATTAGTTTTATTTCCGATGACTCAACGTTATCAACAAATAATAACGAGCTAACTGAAAATTCAATTGTTTTATTTCCTAATCCTAATAATGGAATTTTTACAATAGCAAACACCAGTAAACCAAATTAAAAACGATAGAAATTTATAGTACTAGTGGAGTTTTAATTAAAACTTTAAAAGCTAATGCCCTTACAGAAATTAATGTGGAATTGAGCAATGTAGCTTCAGGCAACTATTTTGCTAGGATAGCATCTGAAAACAAAAAATTATAAAGCAAATAATCATTGAATAGCTCCAACAGTGAATTCTAAAAATAAAAATCCGTTTGCAATAAAAGCAAACGGATTTTTATTTTAAGATCATCCCAGATAGATTAAATTTTCAAAACACGAGCAATGGCTTCTGCGCATTTTTCTCCATCAATGGCTGCGGAAATAATACCACCTGCGTAACCAGCGCCTTCTCCGCAAGGATATAAACCTTTTATTTGAGGATGCTCTAAAGTAATACGGTCTCTGGGGATACGCACAGGCGAAGAGGTCCTGGATTCAGGAGCATGAGCTACAGCTTCTTCAGTTAAATAACCACGCATACTTTTATTAAAATCTTGAAATCCCTGTTGTAAAATACGATGTATAAATTTTGGAAATACTAATCCCATATCTACAGAAGTTAATCCAGGTTTATAGGAAGTTTCAGGTAAGGATTGAGATTGTTTACCGTTGACTAAATCTGTGAGTCGTTGCGCGGGTACTCGTTGTGTTTCGCCTCCTAAATGCCATGCTTTTTTTTCAATAGCTGCCTGAAAATGCATACCTGCTAAGGGACCGAATTTTTTATAAGCTTCAAAATCTTGTAATTTTAATTCGACTACAATACCACTATTGGATGTTGGTTGATCTCGTTTGGAAGGCGACCATCCGTTTGTGACTACTTCACCAGGCTGCGTGGCGCAAGGGGCAATTACTCCCCCAGGGCACATACAAAATGAATACATTCCACGACCATTCACTTGCTTAACAATGCTGTAAGGAGAAGGTGGCAGATACGGGCTTCGTTCTTTTGTTTTGTATTGAATTTGATCTATAAACTGTTGTGAATGTTCAACCCTTACACCTAAAGCAAAAGGCTTGGCTTCAATTAAAATTTCTTTTTTATGTAGTAACTCAAACATATCACGGGCAGAATGTCCGGTAGCTAAAATCACCTTTCTGGCATGTATTTTACTTCCATCATGAAGTGTTACACCATCAATTTCTTCATTTCGAATAATGAGATCAACTACTTTTTTATTGAACAGAACCTCACCTCCTTGCTCAATGATTTTTTCGCGCATAGACGCAATAATTGCAGGCAATTTGTTAGTTCCTATATGCGGATGAGCATTTATTTTTATTTCTGGTATTGCTCCAAATCCTACTAATAATTCTAAAATTCGGTAGACATCTCCCCTTTTTTTTGATCGGGTATACAACTTACCATCACTGTAAGTTCCTGCTCCACCTTCGCCAAAACAATAATTAGAATTTTCATTAACTAAATGATCTCTGGTAATTGCTTTTAAATCCCGTCGTCTACTCCGAACATCTTTGCCGCGTTCAACAATTATTGGTTTTAAACCCAATTCAATACAACGCAATGCTGCAAACAAACCTGCTGGTCCTGCTCCCACTATGATCACTTGCTCTTTGTCCGCTACATTAAAATACTGCGGCAATTTTATTTCTTGCCTTTCAAAGCTTTCACTAACATAAACATCTAAAGTTAAGTTTATTTTAATGTTTTTTTGTCGTGCATCAATAGACCGTTTAACAATTTCAACATGTTTAATTTCAGCTTCAGAAATAGCATTTAATTGCGCTACTTTTCTTTTTAAAGTGCTTGATATAGTGGCTTCTTTGGGTGAAACTTGTATTCGTATAGTAATGGGCATAAATTTTTTACGACTTTATTAATACAAAAATAATTAATCTGGTAACTGAATAAAGTTTTAAAATTGAATTTTATTTATTTTATTGCTTTAAATTGCTCTAAAATTAATTTTTATGAACACACAAAAGGTATTACTATTACTGCTATTTTCAATTTTAGCAGCTTGCAAAAATGATGATGACAATAACAACAATACAACTAGTAGAGATATCCCTACTGTTATTGACCCTGTAACGGGTACGAATACTACTAAAAATCAGATTAATGCATTTATTTATCGAACTTTAAATGCGACTTATTTGTATAAAGATGAACAACCTCTTTTAGCAAATGACCGATTTACTGATGTACAACTTATTGACTATATCAATAGTAAAAATGGACCAGAAGATTTTTTTGAAGAGCTTACTGTAGAAAGAGATCGATTTAGTTTTATTTCTGACAATTTTGAAGAACTGGAAAATAGTTTTCAAGGAATTAGTTTAGACAATGGTATGAAATTTAATTTATCCATTATAGGAAATGAAGATAGCAATTTAGTTTTAGGTGCAGTAATAGATATTGTGAAAGATAGTCCTGCCGATTTAGCAGGTGTCAAAAGAGGAATGCTTTTCAATAAAATTGATAGTATTACTTTAGAAAGAAATAATTTTTCAGAACTTTTAGATAGAGACAGCTATTCAATTGGACTGGCAGAAATTAGAAACAACACTGTTTTTGATACAGATGACACAATTGAATTGAATAAAATAGAGCTTACTGAAAATCCAATAGCAATTTCAAAAGTACTGAACATTGAAGATAAAAAAATTGGTTACATTCAGTATAACCAATTTGTATTTGGATCTGAAGCTGAATTAAATGATGTATTCGCTGATTTTAAATCGCAATCTATTGACGATTTAGTGTTAGATTTTAGGTACAATGGAGGTGGTTCTATTGCAACGGCTGTGGATTTATCTACTATGGTCACTGGACAATTTGAAGGTGAAATTTTTTACCGTCAACAATATAATAGTGAATTACAAAGAGCATTTGAAAATGGCAATCCTGAGAATTTATTGATAAGATTTTCCGACTCTTTTTTAAATGATAACCAAATTAAAATCAACTCTTTAAATTTATCAAAAGTTTATGTAATTACAACTAAACGACGCACAGCATCTGCAAGTGAACTTGTTATAAATGGTTTACGTCCATTTATTGATGTGATCATAATAGGTGATGAAACAGGTACAGTGGGTAAAACTCAAGGATCAAGAACTTTTTATGATTCTGAAAACTTAGATAAAGAAAATGTGAATCCAAATCATAAATATGCTTTACAACCACTAATTGTTGAAGGAGCTAATAAAAATAATGAAACTGTATCTGATGATGGTTTTTTACCTACAATCAGTCAGCGTGAAAGTTTGGATAATTTAGGAATATTAGGTGATGAAAACGAGCCTTTATTAAAATTAGCTATTGATAATATTTTGGGTAGAGTTTCAACTGTTGCTGCTAAAAGAATAGGTTATAAAATAGGCAAACACATAGGTTCTGATGATATGAATGATCCGACATATCAACGCATGTATATTACACCTTAAATTTAAAAATTCAAATCAAAAAAGCCATGATATTACCTTTATCATGGCTTTTTGTTTTAATGCATTCTTGTATCTGTTATACTAAATCCGACTTTAAATTACTAGAATAAAAATTAGATTCTATGGGCTAGGACGAGAAAAAAACTTAGCATCGTTTTTCTGATACTATTTTTTTAAAGCTTATGCAAAAAAAACATTTTAACTGTTTAGTTTAACTTCAAAAACAGTGTTTTTTACCTAACAGTAACTTCTGGTATTTCAAAATAGGCTACTGTAGCATCCCATTCACTACCAATAGGTCTTAATTGAATTCTCAAAGAGTAATCGGTAACTCTCATTAATTTTCTGGACATATTGACATCTACAAATATCATTCCATCTCCTTTTTTTACTATTTTTTTTCCTGAATCTATCCATTCTCCTCCTTTCCATATCTCAACAATAATTTCGCGCTTTTTGTTGGCTTGGTAGGATACCATAAACGTGTAATTATTTTTAGCTGCTATAACAGTTAAATCATTTGGAAATGAAACTTTTTCTTTTTCATAAAAAGAAGCGAACCTTTCATCAGTTGATTCCCAAGAAATAAAGCTGAAACATAAAGTAATACCAATAATTGTTCTAAAAAATAATGATATTAAATTCATAAAAAAATAGTTGTGTGTTTGAGCTGAAATTAGATGAAAAACAACTTAAAGTAAAGCAGTTAAAAACATTTTAATTTATTTTTAACACACTAAAAACAACTTTATGATAATCAATAAATTAACTTAAAAATCATGGACTCCATATCCACAATAAAAGTATTATTAAAATAAACATTGTTAAAAAAACAGCATTTAAATCGTTATTTAACAGTGTTTTTACTCATCTAAATTGTAAAAAACACCTACTAAATCGTTTATACATATGCATCAATTTAGTTGCTTAACAAAAGTATAACGTTGGCATCCTAGACAAACTAACAACAAAGTTTAATATTTTTTGAGGCTTTTTTTTAGAAAAAATTTATCCAAGCCATGTTTACTAAAAAAATGCTAAGGTAAAAAAGGGCCCTGATAAACAAATTTCAGGATACAAAAAAACCTTGCGGATACAAGGTTCAAAAAATATGGTATTTATAAAAATGAAGCAAAACTAAACTTCATTTTAATCAACGTTATTGTTTTATTCTAAATAATCTGGAGTACTGTTATTATCAGCATCAGATTTTGATTTATCAATTCCTTCATTGTCATTTGTTTTTATTCCATCACAATCATAATCGATTTCTGGATCATCCAAAATAACAATCTCATCTCTTGTTAATTTTGCATCACCATCATCATTATTATCTAAAAAATTAGGTATGCCATCATTATCAGTATCATAATTAAAATAATTGCCATTTTCGTCCTTTTCATACATAGAAAATACACCATCATTGTCATGATCAATATAATCTACATTCAATACCGAAAAGGAATAAACAAGGTTACTATATTGAGGAATACCATTAAAAGAATTATTGTAGTATCCTAAACCTGAAGGTATAAATAACGCCCCAATACCATAATCATCGTTGACTATAAGTTCACCTGAATCATTAAAATTAAACACATCGCAAGGACTATTTGAAAAAGTTGGACCACCGTTAACATCAACCTCAGTAACTCTTGGTGTAGCTGTGTTAAATTGAGCTAAACCAACTGCCAATCCAGGAATGTTTTGGACTACCACATCCCGACCAGAGATTCGATCGATAGAATAATTTCTAAGCCATCCTGTTTGACCTTCTGTCGTATCAAAACTTTCGGAGTTAAATGAAGTTACGTTTGTGGTTTCTTCCGTACTAATAGTATTTCCCTCGAAACTTATATTCACATCATCTAGTCTAGAAACGGGCCTCCCCTCGCCTTTTCTTATCACCAAAACATATAACGTTTGTTCAGTACCTCCTTCAGAAACTTTTAGTGCTTTAAGTGTGGGCTTATCAGTCTCTTCAGTCTCATCAGATGCATTTAAAAATTCTATAATAGGTTTTCCTGATGATTTATTGGGTTCAATATCTTCAGGCAATGCACCACCGATCAACTTATAATACGCAACTTGATTACTTCTTAATTGTAAATTAGATCCATTAAACTCCAAATCGTTGAATGCATGAGTATTTAAAAAATCTTGCAAAATTTCATCATCAATTACTGCCTGAGGGCCTCTTGGTCTTGGAGGCTCAATAGTTATGCCATCATCATCATTATTACAAGAAAATACGGTTATCAATAGTGATAAACCAATCAAATATTTTTTCATAAATTTTTTAAATTTAGGACGAAGATACAATTTTATACCATTCTGAATCTAATTTAACTTATAGCTTAAATACATGTTTTTTGTTAAAATGTGACATTATTTTTATAGACTTAAAATTTAGTCCGCATAGCTTTTTACTTGGTTTTATTGTAAATTTGATTTGAAACTTTTCATTAAGTGAATTTAACTATGCGAATTGATAAATATTTATGGTGTATTCGATTTTATAAAACTCGAAGTATAGCAACTCAAGCTTGTAAACAAGGCAAAATTAAAATTGCTGATGCTGTTGTTAAACCTTCAAGAGAGGTATACCCCACTGATATAATAAATGCCCGAAAAGAACAGATAAATTATGTAATTGAAGTTTTAGATCACCCACCTAGCAGGGTTGGAGCAAAATTAGTAGATTTATATAGAATTGACAGGACGCCTAAAGAAGCTTTTGAAAAGCTGGATTTACTAAAATATTCAAAAGACTATTACCGCAAAAAAGGAACTGGTAGACCAACTAAAAAGGATCGTAGAGATATTGATGAATGGGTAGATTGGGACACAAAAACCGAAAAGGAATAAATAAATACCAGATGCAACAGGATATTATACTAAATCACGAGCAAATTCAACATAAAATTAAACGAATTGCTTACCAGATATACGAAACTAATGTTAATGAATCAGAAGTTATACTTGCTGGTATTGCTGATAAAGGATATATTTTAGCAGAAAGACTTCAGAAAGAACTACACAGTATTTCTGATCTAAAAATCCAACTTTGTAAAATTACAATGAATAAGCTTACACCCTTTGGAACTATTAAAACTAGTTTAAGCGAAGCTGAATATTCTAATAAATCAATAGTTTTAGTGGATGATGTACTAAATACTGGAACTTCATTAATCTACGGTGTAAATCATTTTTTAACTGTACCCCTAAAACGCTTTAAAACAGCAGTACTAGTAAACAGAAATCATAAAAAGTATCCTGTAAAAGCTGATTTTAAAGGCGTTTCATTATCCACATCTTTAAATGATCATATTGAAGTGAGTTTCGGGTCTACGGATATGGTTAGCTTGACTTGATGAGCATGTAATTCAACTTCAAATCAAACATTGTAGTAACCAACCGCCCAAACAAACAAAATTCAGAAATTTTTTATACATTGATATTATCATTAATTTAATTTTAATAAATAAAAATTATATAGTTATCAGTTAAAAGAATCTAAAACATTGATAAAATCATACTTTAAGTTAGTATTTTTAAATTATTAGTATCAAAACAAGTTTACTAAAACAAAATTGATATTAATTTAACCTAAAATTTAAAGTTATGAAAAATAAAAAAATAACCACCACGGCGGGTGCTCCTGTTTCAAATAACCAACATTCATTAACTTCAGGTAAAAGAGGTCCTGTATTATTACAAGACTATCAATTAATAGAAAAATTAGCCCATCAAAATAGGGAACGTATTCCTGAAAGGGTAGTTCATGCAAAAGGTTGGGGCGCGCAAGGTACTTTTACGGTCACAAATGACATTTCAAAATATACTAGAGCTAAATTATTTTCTGAAGTCGGCAAAAAAACACCTTTAATTTCAAGGTTTTCAACCGTTGCCGGAGAATCGGGTGCGGCTGATACAGAAAGAGACGTACGTGGATTTTCACTTAAATTTTATACTGAAGAAGGAAATTGGGATTTGGTAGGTAATAACACACCCGTTTTTTTTATTAGAGACGGATACAAATTCCCTGATTTTATTAGAACTCAAAAAAGACACCCTAAAACAAATTTACGTTCAGCAGAAGCAATGTGGGATTTTTGGTCGCAAACACCTGAAAGTTTACATCAAATTACAATTTTAATGAGTGACAGAGGCATCCCTCAAACGCCAATGCATATGAATGGGTATGGATCGCACACATTTTCATTCTGGAATACCGATAATGAACGATTCTGGGTTAAATTTCATATGAAAACAATGCAGGGCCACAAACATTATACTAATGAAGAAGCCGCTGAAGTTATTGGTGAAACTAGAGAGAAATATCAAGAGGAACTCTTTGGTGCGATAGCGCAAAAAAATTATCCAAAATGGAAAATGATGGTACAAATCATGCCCGAAAAAGACGCTGAAAACACGCCTTACAATCCATTTGATTTAACAAAGGTATGGCCTCATGCTGACTATCCTTTAGTTGAAGTTGGTGAAATAGAGCTGAATAAAAATCCTGACAACTATTTTCAATATATTGAGAACGCCGCCTATTCGCCTTCCAACGTAGTGCCAGGTATTGGCTTTTCACCTGATAAAGTTTTACAAGCTCGAATTTTTTCGTATGCTGATGCACATAGGTATCGACTTGGTACGCATTATGAAGCACTTCCTGCAAATGCCCCACTCAATGAAGTCAATCATTACCATAAAGATGGTGCCATGCGCTTTTTTGATAATAATAACAAAAACCCCGATGCTTATTACGAACCAAATACAAAAGGTGGACCCATTGAGGACACAAGTGTTGCGGAACCACCAATGGCTATCAATGGAGATATAAGACGTTACGAGGAAAATGACACTTACGGTGATTACAAACAACCTGGTAATTTGTTTAGAATGTTTAATGAGAAACAAAAGCAACGGTTATTTAAAAATATTGCCGGCGCCATGCAGGGGGTTTCTACGGAAATTATCGAAAAACAATTACATCATTTTGACAAAGCTGATCCAGCTTATGGTGATGGGGTCAGAAATGCTCTTGGTATTGCTAAGGAAGTAGTTTAGTTCATGGATCAAATTTAAATGATCTATTTCTTTGTTACTAAATAGCAGTGTCTACGTCAAATTCAGCTATTTTTTGTCTAAATTATTTCAAAATAAAACATTTATCTTGTGGAATAATGAGTATTTCGCAAGATATGTTTTTAAAATTTAAGTTAATACTTTAATTTAAATTTGATAGCTAATATGAAAAACTTGTTTTTTATTTAAAATAAGATCAGTCCACAAAATTAGTTTTGCAAGGCTATCTTTAATTTAAAATAATATCGCTGCCAGTCATTTTATTACCTGTGGTATTTTGAAGTTTAAGAAAAAAATTCTATTATTTCAAATCTTTTAAACATTTATTATGAGCCGATTATTTGAAGCTATACGCGCTGAGGAAATTTCAGAAGTACAACATATTTTAGACCAACATCCAGAACTATTAAATATTAAGGATCAAAGAGGATCAACTCCTTTATTGCTTGCCAGCTATTATGGTTTGGAAGCCATCACTAAATTGATACTTAGCTACAATCCTGATATAGATGCTCAAGACGCTTCAGGAAATACTGCATTAATGGGCGTATGCTTTAAAGGGTACCACTCCATTGCAGCTTTATTAATTGAACGCGGAGCAAATGTGAATATTACAAATTTTTCAAATGCTACGGCATTAATTTATGCAGCTACTTTTAGCCAAAAGGAAATTATTAAATTACTACTTCAGAATGACGCTGATATAACAATAAAAGATATTCACGGCAATACCGCTGAAATGCATGCAAAAAAACAGGGGTTGAACTTTGATGATTTGTTAGTGCATTAATAATAAATACATTAAAATAAGGTTAAAATTAATTATTTAATAAAATATGTAAGGAGATCATAGTATTCAATACTATTTAAGAAAGCAGATTTACAATCACATTTATTCTAAAATAAATGTAAAAAACTCTCTTTTGTTATAAATTATTTTGAAATGGAAACAGACAAGCTTACAAATCTAAAGTCCGTAACTGTTAAAACTTCAGGTTTTAAAAAAAGCTTATTGCTGAGTCCGAATGTGTCGTATAAATTTTTACAGTTTTTAAAAGATACTATTGGTAAAGAAGTTGTATTGATCAATACCAATATCGGAGTCCAAATTTTTTATTACTCTGCCAAAAATTATAGCAAATTTATAAAGGAAAGTATGCTTTTATACACGATAAAACTTAATGATAGTATAAAATTAAAATTTACTTTCCAACTTACAGGAATTCATGTACGTAAACAATTTAAAGACACAGTTTATACTTTTTCGCAATATCCACGTCTTTTTTTAGCCTATTCAAAAAAATTTTTGAACGTTAAAAATGAAAATAAAAGTAGTAAAATGGTTATGCCTTTTTTAAATGCTTTTTTTGATAAAACACTTGCTAGCATAATTAAAAAAAACGGAATGATTCCTTTTCAAAACGAATTAAATATTACTAGAATTAAGGGGATCAAACCAGAAATAAATCAATTATTACTATTAAAGCTTTATAAAGAAATCAAACATCATTTAAACTAATCGTTTTGGAATTATTCGAAATAATAGTCTTGCAAAAAACTGAACGATTAATTGTTGATGATTACAATAGCTATTTATTTTATTTGAAGTCTTTAAACATAAATACTAGTTTTTACATTTTACAAATCGTAACTTTTTTTAATTTTAAAAAAGAAAGTGCTTCCTCCATCAATATTTGATTCTACCCATAATTTCCCATCATGCATACGTACAATTTTATCGCAATGTGCCAAACCTACACCAGTTCCTTTATTGGGATTAGTTTCATTTACACGATTAAAAATTTTAAAAATTTCTTTAGAGTCTTGCCTGGAAATTCCTATACCGTTATCCGCTACTGAAAACATAACAAAATCATCACAATGTTCAGCACTTATTTGGATTTTAGGTATGACTCCTTGCTTACTATATTTTATAGCGTTTGAAATCAAATTTAAAAATACCAATCGTAATTCAACTCCATAAGCTTCAACATTGGGCAATTTATCTACGGTTACTTGTGCATTGCTTTCAATAATTCGTTTCCCTAAATCCTTGATAACCGTAGCTACTAAATTATCCGTGTTCACGACGCTTCTTTCCGCATTAATGCCTATTCTTGAATGCGCTAACAGGGAACGTATTTGTTTTGTTAACCGATCAACTGCCTCATCAATATATTTTAAGTAGTCATGTCCTTTAGCATCTAATTTATCATGATACAACTTTGATAAAACATCACCTGCAAATTTTATTGTAGCCAAAGGCTCTTGCAAATCATGGGAGCATGTGGATACGAATTGTTCTAACTCTTTATTTAAAAGTTCTAAGCGATTTCTCTTTCTATCATGTCTTTTTTGAGCATTTTTTAAGTCAGTAATATCTACAAGCGTAGACCGGCTTAAGATAATTTTACCATACTCGTCTCGCTGAGCTACCGTATATAAGATAACTGTAATTATCTTACCACTTTTGGTAACCATATCCATTTCTTCGCTTTTCAGCTTTCCTTCTACCTTAAACTTTTCTAATAATGACAAACAACGTATCCTTTTTTCATCGGTAAAAATGCTATAAATCGGCTGTCCTATGATGTCGCTTTTATCTGAAAGTTCTAGCTTTTCAATTACAAACTTATTACAATCAGCAATCAGTCCTGTTGATGGATTAACACTTACGTGCATAACAGGATCATTTTCAAAAAAAGAATTAAATCGAGCTTCACTGATTTCTAATTGTCTTCGGGCTTCTTCATAAGATTCAAATCCATTGATTTCTCTTATAATTTTATCCTTAACGGGAAGACGTAAAAAAGTAACCAAATAAAAAACTTTAGAGTTAACATCTACCGTATTAGAAACAATTCGAACTTTTCTCTGTTCGTTATTTACTCCTATATAATTAACATCTGTTTGAACTTTTTGATTCGTTCTAAACGACTTTTGTAAAGTTTCCTTAACACTTTCAACCAATGATTCGGGAAGGAATTTAAATAAACTTTTCTCTAATTTAAATTCATGAACTCCTATTTCACATGTCTTTCCTGCAATGGAGTCTATCTCGTAATCAATATTTAAGCGCACGCTAACGGCTGACAACTGGGTCATTAACTCGTTAGCATTTATATATTGATCTGTAACCATATCTTTAATAAAACATTAACAAGTTACAAAATATTATGACTATCATGATCTCAATTGCTTAAAAATAGAGTGTTATGATTATAACAAATGTTTTTAAAAGAGCGTTGTTTGGTTATCATCATCGAAATTTCCTTCGTTTTTAGCACTATCTTCTGAATTTTTATTTATTTGATTTCCTAAATCCTTCAGATCATTCTCATTTTTTTCAACATTTGGTACTATTTCATAAGGTAATGAGTCCTTAACATTTATATGACGCAACTTATCTGTAGTTAATTGATTTCCTATTGCCTTTATTCCTTTAACTGTAATAAATTCAGCCAAATTTATTAGTTGATTTGGCTTTTGCTCCTTGCCCCGTTGCTTGTAATACACCAGTTCTACTTGCGGAATATAATCAGTTGATACGATTTCTAAAAACGATTCAGGATGGTCGGTGATAAATTTATCTTCTTTCCCCTCCGTTTCAATTAAAAACCGCTTTACATAATAGCGTTGTTTTTCTCCATCAAAATGTATTGCCGAAATAGGCTTGCTCGGTATCCATTTTTCCAAAACGATCATATCGGAATCAAAGTGCGTTGATAATTCTGGTAAAATTGTTTTTACTTCTCCTTTTTGATTTATGATCAATAAGCGGTCTTCACCCTTAAATTCACCCAATAGTTCTCCCCTGTTATCAACATTTAATCTTCGAACGGTATCATCAAACCAAATTTTACGCGGTTTTAATGTAGAAACACCTGCTTGTTTCAATTCTATTTTTTTTACCGCATATTTACTAACAATATTTCCTTTAACTCCGCGTCCTTTTATTAGTAATTCTGAGAAATCAATATCAAATTTTAATTTTTTTATACTTCCTACCTGACGCAAATAAATGGTTACTATTTCAGCCTCTCCGTTTGGGTTTGCCGAAAAATAGCTGATTTCTGAACCTTTTTTTCCTTGCGTTAAATCATACTCCTTATCACGTGTAATACTGGTTACCGAAAAACGTTTTACGTAAGATGCGCCCCCCCTACCATCTTTATAAATTAAATTATATACAGTTCGCTTGTCTTTCTTTTTAAAAACAGCTACATGAATAATATTTTTTCCGACAAAGGTTTTGGAGTCTACTTTGGTTACCACTAGCTTTCCCTCTTTTGTAAAACAAATTACATCATCGATGTCGGCACAATCAGCTACGTATTCATCTTTTTTTAATGAAGTTCCAACAAAACCTTCCTCTTTATTGACATACAATTTAGTGTTTCGCATGACTACTTTAGTAGCCTCAATATCTTCAAATAAACGCAATTCTGTTTTACGGTCTTTATCTTTTCCGTACGTTTTTTTCAATCGTTCAAAATAGCTAACCGCAAAATCAACTAAGTGTGCTAAATGATGTTCTTTTTCAGCTATGTCTCCTTCTAAAGCATCAATTTTTTGCTGAGCTTTATCAATATCAAATTTTGAAATACGCTTTATTCGTATTTCGGTCAAACGGACAATATCGTCTTCATTGACTGCACGTTTTAAATGTTTTGTATGCGGCTTCAACCCTAAATCAATCGCTTCAATGACACCTGCCCAAGTTTCCTGTTCCTCAATATCTCGATAAATCCTATTTTCAATAAAAATACGTTCCAAGGAAGCATAGTGCCACTGCTCTTGTAACTCCCTCAACTGAATTTCAAGTTCCAATTTTAAAAGGCGCAACGTGTTATCAGTGGAACGACGTAACATTTCCGAAACTCCAATGAAACACGGTCGATTACTTTCTTCAATAACACAGCCCAATGGCGAAATTGAAACTTCACAATTGGTAAATGCATATAATGCATCAATTGTTTTATCTGGAGAAATATTACTAGGTAAGTGTATCAATATTTCAACCTCAGATGCTGTATTATCTTCAATTTTTTTGATTTTTATTTTACCCTTATCATTGGCTTTTAAAATTGAATCAATTAAAGTTGTAGTAGTGGTTGAAAAAGGTATTTCAGAAATTACTAAGGTGTTTTTATCTTTTTGGCTGACTTTAGCACGTACGCGCACTTTTCCACCACGCAAACCGTCATTATAATTACTTATATCGGCAATACCTGATGTTGGAAAATCAGGATATAGCGTAAAACGCTTTCCTTTTAAATGTTTAATTGAAGCATCAATCAACTCATTAAAATTATGAGGTAACACTTTGGTGCTCAAACCGACCGCAATCCCTTCGGCTCCTTGAGCCAAAAGTAAAGGAAACATTATGGGTAAATTTATAGGTTCTTTTTTTCGGCCATCATAAGATAGTTGCCACTCCGTAATTTTGGGATTAAACACAACATCTAAAGCAAACTTTGACAAACGAGCTTCAATATATCTAGAAGCAGCTGCGCGGTCCCCCGTTAAAATATTTCCCCAATTTCCCTGCATGTCAATGAGTAAATCTTTTTGACCTACTTGCACCATTGCATCGGAAATACTCATATCCCCATGCGGATGGTACTGCATGGTATGCCCTACAATGTTAGCCACTTTATTGTAACGACCGTCATCCAACTCCTTCATGGAATGTAAAATACGGCGTTGCACAGGTTTTAATCCATCTTCAATTGCAGGTACGGCACGTTCTAAAATTACGTAGGATGCATAATCAAGAAACCAATCCATGTACATGCCGGTTACCTTTTTAGTCACCTCACCTGTATTATTATTTTCGGGATTTTCCAAAGAGTGGTCTTCGATATTATCTTCGCCGTCAATCATGTATGCTAATTATTTTGTATTTTTTTATGATCTATTTTTCTTCAACTACATCAAGTTCTACTTTCAAATTATTGATGATAAATTTTTGTCTGTCGGGGGTGTTTTTACCCATATAAAAATTCAATAATTCTTCAATTGATTT
Source organism: Aquimarina agarivorans (assembly GCF_000218485.1). Taxonomy (GTDB): domain Bacteria; phylum Bacteroidota; class Bacteroidia; order Flavobacteriales; family Flavobacteriaceae; genus Aquimarina; species Aquimarina agarivorans. The sequence continues at coordinate 28,799 of NZ_AFPB01000173.1, forward strand.
GTCTTTATCTAACATTAAAGGATCTAATCGGATATCATCACCAATAAAATGTACAAATTCATTTGGCGAAATTTCCCCTAAACCTTTAAATCGGGTAATTTCAGGATTTGCACCTAATTTACCTATGGCTGTAACGCGTTCTTCTTCTGAATAACAATAAATTGTTTCTTTTTTATTTCGTACCCTAAACAAAGGAGTTTGTAAAATATAGACATGTCCTTCCTTTATTAATTCAGGAAAAAATTGTAAAAAAAAGGTAATAAGTAGCAAACGAATGTGCATGCCATCTACATCTGCATCTGTAGCAATTACGATATTGTTATAACGTAAATCCTCTAGGGATTCTTCTATATTTAAGGCCGCCTGTAATAAATTAAACTCTTCATTTTCGTACACAATTTTTTTGGACATATTGTAGCAATTCAATGGCTTACCACGAAGGCTAAAAACAGCTTGCGTATTCACATCCCTGGATTTTGTGATAGAACCACTTGCCGAATCACCTTCGGTAATAAATAAAGTACTTTCTAAATTTCGAGGATTTTTAACATCACCCAAATGCACCCGACAATCACGTAACTTTTTATTATGCAAACTGGCTTTTTTTGCGCGGTCCTTGGCTAATTTTCGTATTCCGGATAATTCTTTACGTTCGCGCTCAGCTTGTAATATTTTACGCTGAAGTAGTTCTGCCGTTTCAGTATTTTTATGTAAAAAATTATCCAGATATTTTTTAACAAAATCATTAATGTAAGTTCGCACGGTAGGTAAATCCCCTCCCATATCGGTTGAACCCAATTTGGTTTTTGTTTGACTTTCAAAAACAGGTTCCATTACTTTTATGCTTATCGCAGAAACTATTGATTTTCGGATATCACTAGCTTCATAACTTTTTCCATAAAACTCTCTGATTGTTTTTACTAAAGCTTCGCGAAAAGCAGCTAAATGCGTACCTCCTTGAGTTGTATTTTGACCGTTAACAAAGGAATGATATTCTTCGGAATACTGCGTGCGGCTGTGTGTAATTGCAATTTCAATATCATCGCCTCGCAAATGAATGATTGGATATAATCGATCTTCAGTATTAATACTTTCAGCTAATAAATCCTTCAATCCATTTTCCGAGTAAAACTTTTCACCATTAAAAACTATAGTTAACCCTGGATTTAAGTACACATAATTTTTAAGCATTTTGGTAATGTACTCATTTCGATACTTATAATTTCTAAAAATAGTATCATCGGCAATGAAACTAACTTTTGTTCCGCGCCTGCGCGAAGTTTCTTCTAAAAATTCTTCATTTGTTAATTCCCCTTTGGAAAATTCTGCGGAAGCGGACTTACCATCCCTACTGGACTCCACTCTAAAATAGCTTGAAAGTGCGTTAACCGCTTTGGTACCTACTCCATTTAACCCTACCGACTTTTTAAAAGCTCTGGAATCATACTTCCCTCCAGTATTCATTTTGGATACAACGTCCACTACCTTTCCTAGAGGAATTCCACGACCATAATCCCTTACCGTAACACGTTCCCCATGAACAGAAATTTCAATAGTTTTTCCCGTTCCCATAACAAACTCATCAATAGAGTTATCAAGCACCTCTTTTATAAGAATATAAATCCCATCATCAGCGGATGAACCGTCTCCTAGTTTACCAATATACATCCCCGGACGCATTCGGATATGCTCTTTCCAATCAAGTGAACGGATATTGTCTTCGGTGTATAAAGTTTCTTTATTCATAGGCTTGGAAATTGGCAGTAATCGCTAATATATATCCTTACACCGAATTTTAAAAGCACTTCACCCAAAAGTTGTTAAGAACTTTATTAATAACTTTTACCCGTAAAAAGACTAATTAATATCTGATTAAATTCCAGTTCATTGAGTTTTATACTTCATATTTTTTTAAAAAAAACTATCATTTTGATGCAACTTAAATAGCTTTCCTGAAATCAAAATTGCAAAATGGCCGTAATTACTCTATAATTTAAATGTACTCTGTGGTTTTTCGATATATTTGATTTTACTTAAAAAAAGCTATGGAACCATACAAAACTATTATAGAAATAATTTCCGCAGTACTTATCCTTATTGCTTTTGAGCTTTTAAACAGAAAAAGTTTGAAAGGGTATAGTTTTATGGCTATTGGGCAATTTTTAGCCTTTGCTATTTGTCTAATGACAGATTTATGGTTTTTAGCTGTTATGCATTTTGTAAATTTCCTTTTAATGGTTAGGGGGTATTATAAATGGAAGTAAGTGAGCAGAGGTAAATCAACTGAACATAAACCGATAGACTTACAGAATATTGAAACAAAAACTATTACCCTTCACCCCACAACTGACAACTAACTAACAACCAACAAAACTATTTATTCTTCTTTCTAGAAACAAAATAAACCCCAGAAATAACTACCAACATTCCTAATGATTGGATAAATGAAATTTCTTCTTCTAAAAAGAAATACGCTAAAATAATTGTGGATACTGGGCCGAGGCTTCCAACTATTGAGAAAACACTGGCTCCAAGTCTATTTATTGCTTCCGAAACTAAAAACGAAGGAATTAAAGTAGAAAAAAAAGCCATACAAAAACCTAAAACATACACTGGCATTTCATAATTAAATAAATCAAAATCGCGCACAATACTGTAATGAATAAATACACAAAAAGTAGAAACCATCATGGAATAAGCTGTAAAAGGTATTACTCCAAACTTAGGGATTAACCATCCGCTCCCCACCAAATAAGAAGCATAGGTAAAAGCGCTTAAAAAAATTAAAAAAGCCCCCCAAAATACATTATTGGAATTGGTATCAATTTCATTCCAAAAAGTAATAATAACACCAATATAAGTTATGAAAATAGCTATTAATTGTTTTTTGGAAAGCTTTTTTCTAAAAAAAATCCAAGACAGAATGACTACAATGGTAGGATATATAAAAAGGATAATCCGCTCCAACCCTGCTTTTATAAACCAAAGTCCTTCAAAATCAAAAAAACTAGCTAAATAATAGCCTAAAAAACCAAATAAAAACACCCACAAATAGTCTTTCTTTTTAATGTGCTGAGGCTTTTGCGGCTTTTTCCAGATAGCAATTAAAATATAAAAAGGTAGTGCAAATATCATTCGAAAAAGTAATAAACTAACGGAATCAATATGGTAATCATAGGCTAATTTTACCATGACTGCTTTTGCAGAAAATAATACTACTCCTACTATAGCAAATAGAATTCCTGTACTGGTTGAATTATTTTTTTCCATACAGGAAAATTATAGATTAGCAATGAACTGATTGTACGTGCTACATTAATAAATACAATACCCAAGCGTATTTATTTTATAATTTGACAATACATGTAAGAAAATTCCCTTTAGCTTTTAAATATTCATTAACAAAGAGCTATAACTTTATTTATAAATTTAGCGTAAACTAAATATTATTACTATGAAAAAGTTATCATTACTTATTTTTACCATACTATTTACTTTAAATAGTGTTGCACAAATTAAAACACCCCAACCAAGTCCTGCTGCTAAATTAATGCAAGTAGTTGGTTTAACTGATGTTGAAATTGCCTACTCCAGACCTGCAATGCGTGAAAGAACTATTTTTGGATCGTTAGTTCCTTACGGCAAATTATGGAGAACTGGTGCTAACAAAAACACAATAATAACTTTTAGTGATGATGTTACAATGAGTGGAAAAACTTTAAAAGCTGGATCTTACGCTATTTTTACTACTCCAAACGCATCATCATGGGATATTAATTTTTATACTGATACTGAAAACTGGGGAACACCTAAAAACTGGGATGCCAGTAAAGTTGCAGCTACTGTGAATGCAAAAACGTCAAAAATTAGCGAGACTACTGAGTCATTTACTATTTCAATTGACAACCTAACCAATAACGGTGCTCATTTAGTATTTGAATGGGAAAACACAAAAGTTGCTGTTCCTTTTGAGGTAACTACGGATACTGTAGTTATGAAACAGATTGACAAAGTAATGAAAGGTCCTGATGCTAGAGATTACTATGCTGCTGCTGTTTACTATTTAGCTGAAGGTAAAGACATAAAAAAAGCTAAGGAATGGATGGATAAATCAATGTCGTTAACTAAAGAACCAAAATTTTGGCAATTGCGTAAGCAGTCGTTGATCTATGCAAAACTTGGTGATACTAAAAATGCAATTGCTACTGCTAAAAAATCTTTAACCGCTGCTGAAGCTGCCGGAAACGATGATTACGTTAAAATGAACAAAGATTCCTTAAAAGAATGGGGAGCACTTTAAGATGCTAGATAAATAATCTTGTTTGATTTTAATATGATGATCATATTCTAAATTTAACATTTTAGCCTAAAACTTATATCAAAACCTCAGTTCAATTGACTGAGGTTTTTTTAATGTTGAACCCCACCCCTTCTTTATTATTTATGTCCTAATTACTTCAAATTCATTTTTGAAGCCCTTTATTTTCAATTTTCACCTTCGTCATTAACTAAATTTGCTCACCCAAGCACTAAGCGTTAAATTTGCATTCTATTGTAAAGTACCCTAAAAATCTCAAATGCAAATACCTAATTACAAACACGCACTACATTTACCAATATTCAATACAGTCCGAAAATCAACTGAAGTGCTTGGCTTTGAAAGTTACGTTATTGGGGGGTTTGTTCGAGATTTTCTATTAAAAAGAGGTGAGGTTAAAGATATTGACATTGTTACTGTGGGTAGTGGCATTGAATTGGCGTTAAAAGTTTCGGAGCTTTTGCCAAACAAGCCAAAGGTTCAGGTTTTTAAAACCTATGGAACAGCCATGCTACGTTATCAAAATATTGATATAGAATTTGTTGGTGCGCGCAAGGAATCTTATAATGAAAATAGCCGTAATCCTGTTGTTGAAAATGGCACATTAGAAGATGATCAAAATCGAAGAGATTTTACCATTAATGCGCTAGCACTTTCATTAAACGAAGCTACTTACGGGGATTTGATTGATCCGTTTGGCGGAAGTAAAGATTTGGACAAAAAAATTATTCGAACACCTTTAGAACCTGGCATTACCTATTCCGATGATCCGTTGCGTATGATGCGTGCCATTCGGTTCGCCACCCAATTAAACTTTAAAATTGAAAAAGAATCTTTAGACGCTATTAAGGCGCACCAAGAGCGAATTAAAATAATTACTAAAGAACGTATAGTAGTTGAATTAAATAAAATTTTGAGTAGCCCCATACCTTCAATTGGCTTTTTATTGTTGGAAAAAACAGGATTACTTGCCTATATTTTACCGGAACTTACCAATTTAAAAGGTATAGATGAAGTGGAAGGACAACGCCACAAAGATAACTTTTACCACACCTTAGAAGTTGTGGATAATATTGCAGTACACACGGATGATGTTTGGTTACGTTGGGCAGCTTTACTACACGATATCGGAAAAGCTCCAACAAAAAGGTTTAGTAAAAAAATAGGCTGGACCTTCCATGGACATGAATTTATAGGCTCAAAAATGGTTTTTAAACTATTTAAAAGGCTAAAATTACCATTAAACGAAAAAATGAAATTTGTCCAAAAAATGGTTTTAATGAGTTCTCGCCCTATTGTTATAGCCTCAAATGTTACGGATGCCGCCGTAAGACGCTTAGTTTTTGATGCCGGAGATACTATTGATGATTTGATGACACTTTGCGAAGCTGATATCACCACAAAAAACCCAAAAAGATTTAAAAAATACCATAACAATTTTAAAATTGTGCGTCAAAAAATTATTGATGTTGAAGCACGTGATCACATTCGAAATTTTCAACCTCCAGTAAGTGGTAAAGAAATTATTGAAACCTTTAATTTAAAACCTTCTAAAAAAGTTGGTATAATAAAAGAGGCTATTAAAGAAGCCATACTTGAAGGTGAAATTGAAAATGAACATAAAGTGGCTTATCAATTTATGCTAAAAAAGGCTGCCGAATTGGGTTTAAAACCAGTAAATTAAAATTATAGTATGATAAATCGTCTATTCAAAAAAACGCTAAATGTTGCCATTTTTTTGGTGTACATAGTGGTTATTGCTGGTGCCGTGGTACGTATGACAGGATCAGGAATGGGATGTCCCGACTGGCCTAAATGCTTTGGCTACTTTATTCCACCTACACAACTGCAGCAGCTAGAATGGAAACCCAACCACACGTATAAAAAAGGACAGGTAATTATTTTAAATGAAGCACTACGTGTAGTTAAAAAGGATTTCAAATCTGAAAATCAATACAATAAAAATAACTGGAGTGCTTATGAAAAACATGATTATGCTATTTTTAACCCTATTCACACTTGGGTGGAATATATTAATCGATTAGCTACTGTTATTTTTGGAATACCCATACTAGTACTAGTCATACTAAGTTTTTTCTTTTGGAAAAAAAATAAACTAATAACACTACTAGCAATAGGCTCACTTTTTAGCGTTGCTTTTGAAGCCTGGCTTGGCAAAATTGTTGTTGATACTAACTTACTACCAATCAAAATTACATTGCACGTTTTGTTTGTGTTTTTTATTATAGCCTTTTTGCTGGCCATTCATTTTATAGTTTCTAAAAAAGAAAATACATTTTCAGTTAACAAACCAATAAAGTATTTAGGGGTTTTTGCTATTGTTTTAACTTTGATTCAAGTAATATTAGGGACTCAAGTACGCCAGTACGTGGATTTACAGATGTCAACTTTTAATTACAATAATCAACAAAATTGGCTGGCAACGCCGCCAGTAATATTTTATATTCATCGTTCCTTTTCAATCATACTCGTGTTAGTCAATTTTGCTTTGATTTATTTATTTAAAAAGCAAAATGGTACGCTTAGCCTATTAAAATGGGTGGGTATTTTTATAGTTTTAGAGGTAGTAACAGGTATTGTATTATTTTATTTGGATTTTCCCTTTTTATCACAACCATTACATTTGTTAATCAGCAGTTTATTGTTTGGGATTCAATTTTTATGTGTACTACAGTTTTTTAGCAATCATAGCAAAACAACTTAGTCAACAAAAAATAGGTTAAGTCAGAAAATTCAGTGATACTATCGTATCTTTGAATACTCAAAAATTAAAAACCTACCACTATGATATATCGTTTCCGTGTAATTTTAGACACTGAAGAAGACGTGTTTAGAGACCTTGAAATAGAACAAACTGCAACTGCTGAGGAATTTCATAATAGCATTACGCAAGCATTTGGATTTGATGGAACTGAAATGGCGTCATTTTACATCAGTAATGAACAATGGGATCAAGGTGATGAAATTTCTTTATTTGATATGAGTGATGGAAATTCTCCTGCAAGGTTAATGAACGAAACTCGTTTAGAGGATATAGCTTCTGAAAAACAAACCCGTTTAATTTACATTTACGATTTTTTGAGTATGTGGACCTTTATGGTAGAACTTGCCGAAATTGCAACTCCAGAAGCCGGAAGAACCTATCCTAATTTAATGTTTGCCCATGGCGAATTGCCTGATAGTGCTCCTGACAAAAATTTTGAATCTGAAAAACTTGACTTTAATGATTTGGATGATGATTTCAATGACAACTTAAATATTGATGATTATGATAACCTTGGTTTCGAAGAACATTGGAACTAATACTCTTTAGTTTTCTACAAAAACTTTTTTGCAAATAAACCTCATTTGAGCACGAACTAAAAAAACGATTTACCAACCCCATATTATCGCTTGATTTTATACTGATTAAGAAATCTTAGCCCTAAAATTATTTTAAAGTACTATTATATTCTACAAATCCTAAGCATAAAAAATGATCAACTTATATAACACCCAAATAGAATCATTATCCATACATCGTATTGGTAACAAAAGTAGAAATGAGAACCTTTTTTTATCTGGAAATCCCTATCAATTCAACGATGAATTAAATTCGTTATTAAAAGAATATTTTTTTAAACCCTTCCGGGAGAAGGAGGAAAACTATTTTCAGTTTACTAATGAAGCGGATTTAGAATTTAATCCACTGTACAAAATTGCTGCTGAAATTTTTGAGAATCCAGCTAATACACACGAACAATCAAAAAGAATTGGCAATTTATTATTTGAACAATCACAACATCCACACATCAAAAGTGGCGAACTTTACGTTGCCTATCTTGAAAATTGCTTAATTGATAACGAAAAGGTAAATGCTCTTGGTATTTTTAAATCGGAGTTAAAACATGACTTTCTTCAATTTGAAGAAAAAGAACACAATTTAGATTTACTACTGCAACAAGGTGTATCACTTAATAAACTAGATAAGGGTTGCCTTATTTTCAACACAAAAAAAGAAGAAGGGTACCGTATACTATCAGTAGATTCAAATAAATACGATACAAAATACTGGCTGGAACATTTTTTAGGTGTGGAGCCCTTTGCAGATAGTAATTTTCATACAAAAAAATATATCAAATTTTGCCAGGACTTTGCTAAAGATGTTGTTTTACCGGCTGAAGATAAAAAAGAACAGGTAATGTTTATGAACAGAGCAGTAAATCATTTTGCTAAAAACGATGAATTTGAAGAAACCGCTTTTTTAAACGATGTTATTGAAAATCCAGAGCTTATACCTGAGTTCAAACACTACAAGACAGAAAAAGCACCAAAATATCAAATTGAAGATTTAACCGAATTCCCTATTGCTAATAACGCTGTATCCGCTGCACGTAAAAAAATTAAAAATGTCATTAATTTAGACACCAACGTACAAATTAAAATGGATTTCATTAACCCTGAGTCTGCTGAAAAATTTGTAGAAAAAGGTTGGGACGAAGAGAAACAAATGTATTATTACCTAGTCTATTTTAATAAAGAACAAAAAGATTAATCCAAAAAAAGAGCATATTAAATAATATGCTCTTTTTTTAAAACAATAATTTGCTTTTATTCCTTAACTATTGATTTGTAAGTTTCAGAACTTCCGTTATTTATCTTAATAAAATATATTCCGCTAGTTAAGTCATCTAATAAAAGCTGATCTTTTTTACTCTCCAATTGTTTTGTTTTAATCAAACGACCGTTATTGTCATAGATGCTTGCTGTAGCTTCTTTTTGCAAATCCACCAAATAAACATTCAATTCACCTTTTACTGGGTTAGGAAAAATTGTAGTCAGTTCGTTTGGATTGGTTACATCAAATGTACTCAATGTAGCATCTTCCACTAATTTAAAAGTATGTACCCAGTCAACACGCATGGTATTAATACTTTCGTCACCTAAATGATTTCTGTCTGCCAAACCTCCCAAAAAGTTTTCATCATCAGTCCATAAGTCCCATATTAATGCTTGGCTTCTTGCAAAAATAATTTCTGGATATATCTGTCCTCCTCTATCTTCTCCTACGCGTACACTACCTGCTTCTTCCCCATCAAGGTAAAAAGTCATATTTTTTTCATCCTTCCACCATACACCTACAGTATGATACGCTTCGTTCCATCGTACTCCTCTTTTGGGGTTATCAGGCGATAAATTTCTATTGTCAAAATTATCTGCATTTCTTACTGTAAATCCATTAGTGGCTTGGAAATATTGTGAATTCATTTTCCATGGAAAATCAGGTTGGCAACCACAGCTTGGTCTAGAATTATTTTCAATCACATCAATTTCGTCTCTATTATTTATATCTCCATTGTTCAACCAAAATGTATTATAAGCTGATAAGTGAGCTGTAATGACACTACACTCCGTATACATTGGGTATTTTATTTCGGCAATTGAATATACTCTTGATGAATTAAACCATAAGGGTTCATTTCCTAAAGTAGCTTTGATCCATAAATTACCGTCGGATACTCCTGAATTTTCTGCAACCATATTAGTTGGAGTTCCAGCGTAATTCCATAATCTTTTTACCCATTTGTTAGTATCAAATCCGCCGTTAAATTCATCCGTCATTTCTTCAACAACCTCCCATTTCATTCCATTTGGAGGTACAGGCTGTGCAAATAAATTTGTCGCGGTAACTACTGAAAACAGTAGTCCTAGTAAATGTTTAGAGTTAGTTTTCATTGTGTCTAGTAAGTTTAGTTTTAAATATTTTAAATTAAATAAATTCCTACAAATACAAAATAAATGTACTGTCAGTATTCCTATGATATAACTGGAAAATATGTAAAATATTGACTTTAAAATTACTTAAATAAAGATTTGATGATAACACAAAAAAAAGCGCTTAAAAATAAATTTTTAAACGCTTTTTATTATTTGACTAAACAAATTGTTATTTAGAAACTATTAAATTTAGTAAAATATATCTAACCAAAATAAAATACTCCGTCTTGAGCATTGAAATAGAACTATATAACGACTAAAGTTGCAAAATCTACTTACAAAAATAAGTAGTTATTTCTTTACCACCAGTCTAAACCCTTCACCATGTATATTTAAAATTTCAACATTACCATCTTTTTTCAAATACTTTCGAAGTTTGGCTATGTAAACATCCATGCTTCTTGAAGTAAAATAATTGTCATCACGCCATATCTTGGTTAGGGCTAATTCACGAGTCATTAAGTCATTTAAATTCAAGGCTAACAAACGCAACAAATCATTTTCCTTAGGTGATAGCTTTACAGGATCTTCTTTTTTATAAGTTAAAAATCTTAGTCTAGAATTAAAACTGAATTCACCAATTTGAAACTCCACTTGTTTACTTTCCACTTCAGTATCTACCACCTTTCGTTGCATGATGGCTTTAATTTTCATTAAAAGCACTTCACTATCAAAAGGCTTATTCAAATAATCATCGGCGCCCACTTTATACCCTTTTAAAACATCTTCTTTCATTGCTTTTGCTGTTAGGAAAATGATGGGAATATTTTTGTTTTTGTCTTTGATTTCCTTGGCTAAAGTAAAACCATCTTTGTATGGCATCATAACGTCTAAAATACAAAGGTTAAAGCTATCTCGTTTAAATTTTTCAAAACCCTCCATCCCATTTTTTGCATGAGTTACCTCATAATTATTAATGGTCAAGTAATCTTTTAAAATTGTTCCAAAATTTGGATCGTCTTCAACTAAAAGTATTTTTTTGTTTTCGCTTTCCATAGTTTCTATGATGTTATTAATGGTAATTGAATAATTAGTGTAGTACCTTTTCCTTTTGAACTTTTAACTACAATTTTACCCTGATGATCTTCTATTATTTTTTTTGCATAACTAAGTCCTAAACCATTACCTTTTACATTATGGACATCCCCTGTTGGCATCCTGAAAAAAATTATCAAAAACCTTCTCTCTGCAGTATTTTCCCATTCCAATACCCTGATCAGCAATTTTTAATATAATACTATTTTTTGTATTTTCAGTAATTATATCAATTTTGGGACTATCATTTGTATATTTTATAGCATTGTCTAAAATGGTAATTATCACATTTGTTATGTGTTCCTCGCTTGCAAATATTGATCTTTTAAGTGCGTGTAAATGTGTTTTTATGTACCCTTTTTCATTTTCGACTGTTGATTTTACATGATCGATTGCATTTTCAATGGTTTCATGAAAATTAACTGCCCCCTTATTGATCAATAATTCGTTTTGTTCTAGGTGAGAAATTGTCAATACACTTTCTACTTGATCGTGAATTCTATCATTTTCAAAACGTATCATTTGCAAATATCTTTTCCTCATGTCAGAATCATCTGCCACCTTTTCATTTTTCATAAAATCTAAAGCTAGATTTATTGTTGCAATTGGTGTTTTCAATTCATGAGTCATGTTATTGATAAAATCTGTTTTGATTTCTGATATTTTACGCTGATTGATTATTTGTTTATAAGCATAAAAATAGGTACCTAAAATTACTAATACTAACAATGAAGATAAAATCACCATCAATAATATAGAAGACCATACAAACTGATTTTTCCCAAGGAAATTTACCAATAAATATAAATTAGTTTTGCCTTCATCATCTTCAAAAATTGGCGTTTTGTACATCCCTTTAGCAGCTACATAAAAATTATCTGACTTAACTGTGGTTACCTCATCATTTTCATAAATACCAAATTCAAACTTTACCTTAACGCCACGCTTTTCTAATTCTCGTGTTAAAAATTGATTGATTTCACTTTTATCTACTCTTTTATTTACTGGAACTTTACTGGTAAATTCTTTTATTAAATTCTGATACAAATAATACTCGTAACTTGCCGTTGTGACTAATTGATCCAACCGCTCTTTTGTCCCAATATGCATTTTCCAAAGGGAATTATCGGCTACAGCCAACGAGTTGGCAATACTGTCCATTACAGATTTAATTTCTTTAGCAAGGGGAGTTTTAACCTTAAGGGAATCATTTTTTAAATCTGAATTTACCGATTTAATCAAACAAGCTTCGTTATATTTTTTTTTGCTTGTTTTTATACTGTCAATCGCTTTTTTTAACGGGTAGAAATATCGAATAAATTCTCTTTCATTTATTTTATTTACAACTATGGCCAACGACTCATTTGCGTTAAATGAAAAATGCTCCTCATTGCTTTGTAAGGAGTCACTTATCCAATATCCTTGTACACAGATTATTCCTGCCAAGGATATGGTCATTAATATTAATAATAAAGTCGAAAAACGCTTATTCATCGCTCAAAAATAGACATTATAGACTTACCAAAAATTGGCTTTAACCTAATGTTAACAAGAGTTAATATTTTAAATAAAATCACGTTTAAATGCTAAAAAAAGTTCATTTACTTTTTTTTTAACATAAAATTTATCAATATTGTTAACAACATAGTCTGCAAGCTTTTTCTTTCTTTCATCGGACCATTGATTATTGATTCTTGCTCTTACTTGTGCTTCCGATATTTGATCTCTTTTCATAACTCGCTTAATACGAATATTTTCTGGGGCAATAACTAAAATCGTTTTATCACATTTTTTATAACCTTCAGTTTCAAATAAAATAGCAGATTCTTTTATTACAAAGTCAAATTTTTGTGAATTATACCAATCCTGAAAATGAGCGGCTACAGCTGGATGGACAATAGCATTTAGGTCATTTAGTAGTAATTTATTTTCAAATACTTGATCTGCAATAAATTTTTTATTCAACACATCGTTTTGATAGGCTTCTACGCCAAATAAATCTATAATTGATTTTTTTACTGCACTGTTCGAGTTCATCAATTTTTTTGCTTCCGTATCTGCAATGTAAATTGGTACGCCCATTGCCTCAAATAGCCCCGCAACATATGTTTTTCCACTACCTATTCCTCCTGTTAAGCCAACAATCATACTATTTATTTAATTACCACGTATTGGACTTCCTTTTCTAGAAGACGTGCATTATAAACAAAATCAGGAATTTTCTCAAGCTTAAGTAATAATGATGATGTTTCAGGCTTGGCTTTTATCATATTTGCAGTGACACTAAAATCCAATGCTGTTAGTTTTGGATAATCCTTTAAGGTCACACTAAATACTACACCTACTTTTTTGGGAAATAGCTGAACCCTTATTTTTTTTGGCACATTTAATAGTGTAATAGGAACTTGAAATTCACCTTCAGTTAATTTTTCAACCACTAAATTGACTAACACTTTATTTTTTTCGAAACTCAAGCCATCAGGTAACGATTTTTTTGAAATACCAAGTAATCCCGAAAAATCATCTTTTATGTCATTTAATTTTAATTCTTCGGTACTTATAAATTTTAATGTATCCAAAACACTTTTAGGCCCTGTAACCAAAATATCCTTTTGCTCTGCCAATGCACCTTTGATTGAAGTATACCCTACCGCATAATTTATAGATGCATTTACTTTTAATGGAACTCTTTTATCCTGAAAAACATCATAATATATATGTAAGGAATCTTTAAAAACATGGGATACTTTTCCATCATATCCTAAACTTGTTTTAAGAATATCATGCATGCTATTCCCTGTAAAATAAGCATGATTATCATTCAAGTATCTTGCTTTACGCGAATCTAAATCAATAGTTTTATTAAAAAAAGTATATTTCAATAATTGCAAACCACTGCCTTCCAAAACCATTTTTACATTTTGATCACTTGCAGGTTTTATCACCTTTTGATCTTGTATTTGTTTATAATTGATTGTAAAAGTGACCTCTTGCGAATAGTTTTTTGAAAATTGTAGTGCAAACCACAAAAAAGCAGTAAATCCAAGAAAAATAAAATAGGTCCTATAATTCTTTTGTTGCTTTTTTTGCTCTTTTTTTTCCGATGCTGTCATACGATTCATGTAAACTTAAATATGTTACCTCCTCAAATTGTAATTAAAGTTTAAATTGCCTCTGGTTTTTACTAAATGTATTGCATTATAACCACATAGTTATTAAATAAAATTTGTTATTGAGCAATTTAATATTCTTTTCACCTTCATTTTTCAAAACAAAAAATTTTTAAATGATTTAAGATTTAAAAAACAATTTGGGAAACGCTTTTTCTGGAATAATTCCAAAAATTTTTATTTTAACAAAAGATATTAAAAAACCCTTACCGTAACCATAAAATTGAATGCCCATTGCCCAAACGCTCATTATTGCTATTTTAAAACTTTTGTATTTGAATAAAGCCTCTATAAAAACTAATAACACATAAATTCCAATTAAAACCAAAGGCAAGTAAAAAGAAGCAAGAGCCAAAAGCAAAGAAACAAGCACACTTACACAAAATATAGTAGGAAACCAATAGGTTATTTTTCCGCTACCTTTGTGCCAACTATTTAAAATAGGTCGGCATTTTCCAAATTTTGTCACTTGAATTAAAAATTTACTCCATGATATTCTGCGTTTATGAAAAACTTCAACATTATTAAATAAAGCTGTTTCAAAGCCTAAATTCCAAAGTCGCATACTCAAATCAGGATCCTCACCAGGATGAATTTTACCGAACCCAGCTGAAGCTTTAAAAGCTTTTTTTGACAAGCCCATGTTAAAACTTCGAGGCTGAAATTTACCTAATTGTTCTCCGCCACCTCTAATCCCTCCAGTAGTTAAAAAGGAAGTCATTACACTATTAATAGCCTTTTGTAAATCAGTAAATGAACTGTGCGCATTATCTATTCCTCCAAAACAATCTACAAATTTATTTTTCAAAGCTTTTTCTACTTCAAATAAATAGTTATTTGGTAAAATTACATCACTATCCAAAATCAAAAAATATACTCCTTTTGCCTTTTGCATTCCGTAATTACGAGAATCCCCTGGACCCGTATTATTTTTATAATAGTAGCTTATTAAAAGCCTATTACTATATTTTTTTACAATTTCCTCGGAAGTTTCAGTTGATCCATCTTCAATAATTACAATTTCGAAAGGTTTTGAATAATTCAATTCCAACATACTGTTTAACAACTCATCAATTTCATTGGGACGATTGTAAACGGGAACTATAAATGAAAAATATGGAGCTAACTTCAATTTAAAATTTTAAAAAAACAAATTTACAATTTACTTTTGTTTGGTTACTAATTTTAATCATAATGTGCTAATCAACAAAGAGTGTAAAACGCAGCTGAATTTTTAATTACTCATTTTAAGCTTATACAACAATTACTTTCATTATTATTTTTTAAAACTAGAGCATGTATGTAAATTTGAAATTGACGTTCTTTATTGTTTTATTCATTTTTTTCAATTAACATTTATTAAAAATTCTGTTAGAATTTTAAAAAACCTTAACATTTCCTATAAGCATTGAAAACGCACAAAAATTTACCATTTTATTACAAGCTGAAAAAAATAAAGCAAATCTATATAACAAATTTCATGTTTGTAAGTTATTATCAGTTAATTTTACAAAATACCCAACTTAAAATTACTCGCTTTCATGAAAAACATTTTGTTAATATTAGTATTCATTACAACAACCGCCTGCTTTAGTCAATCATCCAAATCAATTCATCAAATAGGTTTTGCTACATTGAAAAATGAGATAATCACTAGCCAAATTATACAACTAGTTGATGTACGAACAAGAGACGAATTTAAAAATGGTTATATTGATCGAGCTATTAATATTCCCATAAAAAATAAAGAAAAATTTAAACACGAAGTACAACATTTAAACAAAAATAAACCAATTTATGTATATTGTCATTCAGGCTACCGCAGTAGAGTGGCTAGTGCGATACTAAAAGATTTAAATTTTAAATACATTTATAACTTTTCTGGTGGTTGGAAATTATGGAATCAAATGATTAACTAAAAGCTTCATTTTACAGCATAAAATAACATACTATTCAAATTTGACATCCTAAAAAGTGCACTAAATCAGAAAAATTATTTACTAATTTTTGAATACAAAAACGAGACTTATTATGCTTTACAAAATCCGAACTAAGTGTAATGTCTCATCACTTACTTACAAATATTACAATACATTTCAGGCAATCCCACAGAAAGATTGGAATAGTGTGAATACAAATAATTGTATTTTTTTCTCCTTACCGTATATCAAAATTTTAGAACAAACACTGTCTGAAAATATTGAATTTAATTACATTATTTTTTACAATAGTAAAAATCTAGCTGTTGCTTTTGCTATCACACAACTTTTTATATTCAACTCAGATCAATTAAAACCTAATGATTTTCCATGTAAATTAGGAGATACTATAACCAAAAAATTAATAGCCAACATGGATATATCTGTCCTAACATGTGGTAATTTATTTGCTTGTGGCGAATATGGTTTTAAGTACAACGAATCTTTAATTGACGCCAAAACTGCTTATGAAAATTTGTCGAAGGCCTTGCGTAAATTTGGAAAATCGGATAGTGTAAACAAACCTTCTTTTCTATTATTCAAAGAGTTTTGGCCTACAAGTTTTAGCGAAAGCGATCAATTGGAATTACATGATTTCAGATCATTTAAAATTGATGTGAATATGGTACTTCAGCTTCAAAATTGGACTACTTTTGAGGATTATCTAGCTAGTATGCGCACAAAATTCAGAACACGTGCAAAAACAGTATTTAAAAAATCAGCGCCACTTACGGTCAAAAAATTTACTTCTCAAGATATTGAAAACTACAAACATGAAATTTCAAATTTGTACTCTTCAGTTTTGGAAAATGCGGACTTCAAACTTGCCAAACAAAATATAGCTACTTTTAAAAGTTTAAAGAATGAATTTCAAACTCATTTTTTGTTTAATGGATATTTTTTACAGGAAAAATTGGTCGCATTTTCAACTGCTTTCGTACTAGATGATGTATTGGAAGCAAACCACATCGGAATTGATTACAATTTTAACAAAACCTATGCTATTTATCAGCGTATGCTTTATGATTATGTAAAAATAGCTATGTCAAAAAAAGTTAAAGAATTACGGTTAGGCAGAACAGCTGAAATTATAAAGAGTACTATTGGTGCCAAACCTGTAGATATGAAGCTGTATGTCCGGCACCGAAACTCTTTTTCAAATACTTTACTAAAACCTTTGGTGGAACTAATTTCGCCTAGTGAATATGAAATTAGAAATCCCTTTAAAACCCAACAAACCTAATGGACTCATTAACACAAATTGTTTTAGGGGCTGCCGTTGGCGAGGCTACAATTAGTAAAAAAGTAGGTAATAAAGCGATACTTTGGGGAGCCATTGCTGGTACTATTCCTGATCTAGATATCATTATTAAGTATTTTACTGATACTGTAACTGCTAATGAATTACATAGGGGATTTTCACATTCAATTCTTTTTTGCATAATTGCCGCACCTATTTTTGGATGGCTCGTTCATAAAATATCAGGGAATGCTGAAGCCAACTGGAAGGATTGGACAAGGCTTATGTTTTGGGGACTATTTACACACCCAATTCTTGATGCATTTACAACTTGGGGGACACAACTTTTTTGGCCGCATCCGTATAAAATTGCATTCAAAAATATTTTTGTCATTGATCCGCTTTACACCATTCCATTTTTAATTTGTGTAATTATTGCAATGACATATGAGCGCACCAATCCAAAACGCAAAAAAATTAACCATCTTGGACTAATTTTAAGTACCTCCTATTTGGTACTAACGCTACTATTTAAATGGTATACATTTAATGTGTTTGAACAAAATTTAAAAAATCAACAACGCTCTTACAATAGTATTCAAACCAAACCCACACCTTTAAACAGCATCCTTTGGAATGCTAATGTTGAAACCCAAAATGCCTATTTAATTGGAGATTATTCCTTATTTGATGGTAATACGCCAGTTCAATTTGCAAAATATCCTAAAAACCACGAATTACTAGGAAAATTAAAAGATCATCCATTAATTTTGCGCCTTATTGATTTAACTGAAGGTTGGTACACTATTGAAAAGGTTGGAAATACTTTTTATTTCAATGATCTTAGGTTTGGGCTGTATGGTACTGGAAAAGCAAATGATCGTTTTGTGTTTAGCTACAAACTTTATTACGACGATCAGGGTAAATTACAGGCCAAAGAAAGAGATCCCGACATTGAAAAAGCTCCCGAACTATTAAAAAAATTAGTTAAACGTATCTTTGGTAAAAAAGAATTATAAAATTTGTAACTACTTATTTTTTTCAATAATCCACCTACTCATAAATTCAGTACTTCGCATGCTTTGATGCCACAGTATTTGACCAGTAATATTTTTGTTCCTAATTATATCAATATCAGAAATCAAATCCGCTATTACTTCCTTAAAAATGCTTAAGTGTGTATCGTATAAATAATGTGCATTTACCAAAACCGCAATGTTTTGTTGTGCAATTTTCCAAGCGTTTGCATTGTTATAAAGCAAAACAGTTTGATTTACAAATTCATTAATAGTATCGGTTACTCTCCCTGGCCATGATTTATCAAATTGCATAGCTTCTGCACCAATTGTTGTTGTAATTGTTGGAGTGCCGCATTGCATTGCCTTTAATAATTTGCCTTTTTGTCCTGCTCCAAAATACAAAGGTGCCAATAAAAGCTTAGTTTTAGATAATACACTTTCTAAATCAGCAACATATCCATGTACTATAAAACGTTCCTTTTTATTAGTCAATTGATAATTTTTTTCAGTAGCGTAGGCTCCATAAATATGCAATTGAGCTTCAGGAAGTAATTTTGATAGTACAGGCCAAATTTCCTTTTTCAGTAGTTGTACAGCGTGCCAATTAGGAGCGTGCAAAAAATTTCCAACAAAAACTACATCTTTTCTGGCCCCAAAATTTGTAAAAGAATCTGGCACTATTTTTTTAGTAAGCAATGGAATATAATGTAGCAAATACTCAGGAAAATTATACTTGCTTTTTAAAAGCTCAATTTCCTTTAATGACACCATTAAATTTAAATCGCACCGATACATACTAGCCAATTCGCGTTTAGCATCGTCTGATAACAAATGTTCAATAGGCTTGCTTAACTGTTTTTTTCTTTGCTTACGCAAGAAGTGAAGGTCCTCGGTATCCAAAATACATATAGCATCAGGACACACTTTTTTTACGCGCCAACCAAACTGCTCTTCCACCATAAATCGATCAAAAAGTACCATATTTGGCTTAAAATCCAAGAGTAAAGTATCAAAATTAGGATCATTGATAGATACCATTATCATTGGAATTTTCAGATCACTTAATACATTATAATCACTAGGCTGCTGGGATGCGCTCGCAAAAAGTATTTCGCAATTAATCTCTTTAAAAAACTGAATTAAATGCAATAAATGCTCCCCTGCTGCCGTAGCGTTTGGTTGGGGCCAAACATGACCAATGACCAGTAATTTTACATTATTTTCTTTCAACCGAAATAATTTTTTGAACACAATGTAGTTAGAAATATAGAACTGATCTCAACTTTTTGTAAATTTCCAATCCCAAATAAAGGAATATATAGACCATGAAAAAAATTGCGCTTATTTTTAGTATAGTTCTTACATTTAGTTGTGGCGAAGATAATGATGATATTATTTTACCCGAAGATACACTTAATATTGATTTTACCGAAGGTATTACCTTTGGTAAAGCGTCACGAACATGTAATGAACCTAATTGTGTTTCAGTATTTAAATTGACTGACCAAGGTGTTTTTAAATCCAACAATTCAAGTGCAATACCGGCAGACGGTGTTTGGACTTTTTTTGAATGCCCATATGATCCAAGTGCAACTCAAAATTCTATTGCTGATGATGTAAAAAATATTGCTAGAGGTGTGCGTGATATTCCATCTACAGATATTAATGATCCTGAATTGGAACTATTAAACACTAATGACTTTTTTATTATAGAATATACCACACCAGCTGGCAGAAAAACAATTCAATACATAACAACTTCAAACTTTGTTGACCAAAGAGTAAAAAGTTATTTGGATTTTATTATTGAACGAACTACGTTTTTAACTGAATTGAATGAAAACCCGCCTGCAACATGCGAAGTAACAGTTACCGAACCCTAGTACTTAGTTATTAGCCGATAATATCACAACTTGCTGCAGCAATAAATTAAAGTAGAAAGGATTGCCTTTCTCAGAATGTCAAATTTCTCCCCCAAAAAGTAAACTTTATCTAAATAACTATTCAAG
>NZ_AFPB01000172.1 GCF_000218485.1 Aquimarina agarivorans
AAAAAAAAGAATATTTCTTAATTTTGAAGCGTTAAAAATATGAAAAATTGCCCTGATAACTAACTCCTAAATAAGGTTTATTTTAGAATATTTACGTATCCAGATCACCTTGCTCAAAAGAGTATTTACGTTAATTAATTTCCCTCGAAAAATACCCCCTCAATTAAAAAATTTAATTTTATTATGAAAAAGATAGATTCTAGATTAAAAGATCTTTCTACAAATAACTGAGGAAATTACATTTAATCTATTCGAACAATTTTTGCTCCAATAGCACGTAATCGACCATCAATATCTTCATAACCTCTATCAATTTGTTCGATATTATGAATCGTTGACGTTCCTTTAGCACTTAAAGCAGCTATTAGCAATGAAATACCTGCTCTAATATCTGGCGATGTCATAGTAGTTGCTTTTAATGAAGATTTAAAATTATGTCCCATAACATTTGCCCGATGTGGATCACACAATATTATTTTAGCCCCCATATCAATTAGCTTATCTACAAAAAATAAGCGGCTTTCAAACATTTTTTGATGAATTAACACCTCTCCTTCTGCCTGCGTAGCTACCACAAGAATGATACTCAACAAATCAGGTGTAAAACCAGGCCATGGAGCATCACTAATAGTCATAAAAGACCCATCGATAAAGGTTTCAATGGCGTACCCATTTACATGAGCAGGAATATACATATCATCACCTTTCTTTTCAATAGTAATTCCTAACTTCCGAAAAGTATTAGGTATTTGACCTAAATTTTCCCAGCTTACATTTTTAATGGTTAGCTCACTTTTTGTCATAGCCGCCAAACCTACCCATGATCCTATTTCTATCATATCTGGTAAAATTCGGTGCTTACAGCCTCCTAAAGAGTCCACACCTTCAATAGTTAGTAAATTGGAACCAATCCCTTGTACATTAGCACCCATTGCCACCATCATTTTACACAATTGTTGTAAATAAGGTTCGCATGCTGCATTGTAAATCGTAGTTTTTCCTTTGGCCAATACTGCTGCCATAACAATATTTGCAGTACCAGTTACCGAAGCTTCATCAAGCAACATATCCGTACCTACCAAACCATTAGGTGCTTCAACCCCGTAAAAACGCTCTGACTTATTAAATTTAAATTTTGCACCTAAATTGATAAACCCTGTAAAATGGGTATCTAAACGGCGACGACCAATTTTATCTCCACCTGGAGTAGGAATATACCCCTTACCAAAACGAGCCAGTAACGGACCAACAATCATTATTGAACCTCGGATTCCACTTCCTTCAGCTTTAAATTGATCACTCTCTAAATAATTAAGATTGAGATCATCACTTTGAAAAGAATAATGCCCTTTGCCTAATTTTTGAATTTTAACGCCTAAATTTTCTAATATTGTGATAAGCTTATTTACATCTCGAATATCTGGGATATTTTCAATTATTACTTTATCGGGAGTAAGTAAAACGGCACATAAAATTTGTAATGCTTCATTTTTTGCTCCTTGCGGTGTTATTTCACCTTTAAGCGAATGCCCACCTTCAATCTGAAATGTTCCCATGTAAATAAGTAGTTGTTAGTTTTTAGTTACGCCTTTTTTTGTAGTTGTTATTTGAACGGTACTTTTTTCCGTTGTTGTTGTTGTTGTTGTTGTTGTTGTTATTATAACGCTTTTTAGTTTTCATTAAACTTGTGGCGTTTGACAAATCTTCGTTACTATTTTGTAAATCTATTTTACCATCGCTTAGTTCAAATAAATGCCTAAAAATAACGTCATCTTCAACAGTGTCTTTATTCCAATTTAAAAAGCATTTTTTCATATGATTTGCTATCGTATAAATCAACGCTTCTTTTAAATCTCCTTCCTCCCAACTATTGGCAACATTAATCATTCTTATAATATTGTTCCCGTAAAAACGATATTTAGGATGATTTTGAGGATATTCCAACGGCTCAGGCCTTTGCATTAACTCCTCCTCTGTTAAAATTGGGAAAGGGGCATCAACATCTAATTTAAATTTGCTAATAATAAATAATTGATCCCACAATTTGTGCTGAAAATCAGCAACATCACGTAAATGTGGCTGCATATTTCCCATTACTCCAATAATTGCCTTGGCAACTTTATTGCGTTCCTCCCTATCCTCAATGGTAATCGCGTGATCAATCATTTTTTGAATATGGCGTCCATATTCGGGAATAACGAGCTGTTCACGCTCAGTGTTGTACTCTAAATTTTGTGTATGCATAAACTTTTTGTGAAGTTGAGCGTTGTTTGTTTTTAGAAGAAACTATACCAAACAACTCTTATTTCATTCTGCAAAATAGTAAAAATTACACGAATATTACTATTCCAAGATTAAAATGATATCAACAGAGCTATTGACGACTTATTACTCTGTCATTTTAAACCAATTTATAATGAAATAACCCCTTTAATTTTTGCTGCTACTTCTTTATATTTTTCAATAACAGCATCTGGGTTTTTTAATTTCATTTTTATGGAATAACTTAAATATTTACCTGTTTTTGACTTTTTTGAAGAAATAACCGCACCTTGATTGTCAAAAATAGCTAGCAATTCTTTTGATTGGTCTGGCTTAACAGGTACAATAAATTTGTACAAATACAAGCTAGGCCACAAGCTGGTTTGTATTAATTGATCTTTCAATTTAGCGTAAAACTCATCAGGATTGATTTCCTTACTCATAAAATGTTTTTGAATTAAATGTCTGAAAATTTCAAACTTAAATAGGGTCAAAAATAAAATTCAGAATTATGAAATCATAATTCTGAATTTATTTTATTTATCAATTGCTCCTAAAACCCGTTTCATAAAGTTATTTAGGGCATCTTTTTGGGTGGCTCCTTCATTTATTAACTTTTTAACTTCTAGAGCACCATACATATTAGAAATTAACTCGCCTATAACATCTAATTCTTCATCCTTTAATGAAGACACTTCCGTGAGTCCTTCTAAGGTTTCAATAGTTTCAATTACAAAATCTTCATCATTTTCTTCAATAAAGGAAGTTAAGTGTTTAATTACTGGTAGCTTCATCTACTAATTCTTTTAATGATTCAAATTTATTTGTTTGTACTTGGTTTAAAAATTCTCCTTTTCTAAAGGCTGCAAAGGTTGGTAAATTGTCCACATTTGCCAGCTTCCTTGATTCAGGATATTTTTCAGCATCAACGATTACAAAGGGTATTTCCCCATGCTCTGTTGAAAGTTTTTTAAATTTAGGCTTCATGATACGACAATTTCCACACCATGTTGCAGAGTATTGTACTAAAACAGTATCGTTATCAGCTACAATTTGATTTAAGCTATCACTATCTAATTCTTGTAACATATTTTTTTTATTTATTAAACTTGGATTTGGAAGATTCCAAATCAATTTTAGTTTCTCGCCCTAAAATGAATTAGGACGAGATAGTATTTTTTAAATTGTTTAGCTTGTACTAATTACAATTTTAGTTAGAAGCTAAGTATTCAGCAGTACCTTTTGCATTAGGAGCCATTGCTTGTTTACCTTCTTCCCAGTTTGCCGGACACACTTCGCCATGTTTTTGTACGTGTGCGTAAGCATCAATTAATCGCAAAAATTCAGCAACGTTACGCCCTACAGGCATATGGTTTATTCCTTCATGAAATACTGTTCCTTCCTCATCAATTAAGTAAGTAGCTCGGTATGTTACATTATCTCCGTCAACTAAAACTGTTCCTGTTTCTTCATTATAACGCTCGTTAGTAATATCTAAAATACCTAACTGACTTGCTAAGTTACGGTTACTATCTGCTAAAATTGGGTAGGTTACACCTTCTATCCCTCCATTATCTTTTGCAGTATTTAACCACGCAAAATGAACTTCAGGAGTATCACATGAAGCACCTATCACTAAAGTATTTCTTTTTTCGAATTCTGCCACAGCTTCTTGAAAAGCGTGTAATTCCGTTGGGCAAACAAATGTAAAGTCTTTTGGATACCAAAATAAAAGTACCTTTTTACCTTTATTTTTTGCTTCCTCAAGTACATTGATTTTGAACGTATCACCCATATCGTTCATTGCGTCAACATCTAAATTAGGGAATTGTTTTCCTACAAATGCCATGTTTTTAATTTTTAAAAGAATTAATATTTTGTTTTCTTTGACAAATATAAAGCGAAGATTCATTCAAATGTCGTATTTTGAATTCAAAATTGCTATAAAACCATAAGTTTTAATTATTAAATACACTACCTTAATATTGAATAGACTTATCAAAAAAAACATAAGCATTTTATTATCAGTGTTTTTATCTTTCTTTGTTTTTGCTAATGAAGACCAGAATGAAGAGACTACGGAGCCTACTATGTCTATTCAGGAGTTAAAGGAGAATATTCTTACAGCTGAAATTCTTCAAGAAAACAATGAATATTACAAGGCAATGGAGCTCGCGCAAGATGCTAAAGTTGTTGCCATGTATTACGACGATTCTTCGGCTCTAGCCAAAATATACAATATAATAGGATACAGTTATAAAGTAAATGGCGAACTCAATAAAGCGTTTGAAAACTTTAATAAAGCAGTTATTCATGCTAGGTTGTCCTCTAATTTTGACTTGGTTCACGAAGTATACTATAGTATGGCCGAACTTACTAGTCTTCAAAAGAGACCCATTGAAGAGAGTATCAATTTTTACGAAAAAATTGACAAATACGCCACTTTAACTAACGACTCCATTGAAGTTTTAAGAGCGAACAATAAAATTGCACAATTATATCTGCTAAATAAAACCGCTGATAGTACAGTTATCCCTTACTTAGACAAAGCCACTCAGTACAGCTCTTTTGAAAATAATCCTAATGAGTCCGAACGATTGAATTATTTGTGGGCGTATTTTTATATTCAAAATGGTGAATACACCGAAGCTGATAATTTTTTAGAAAATATTGCTTACGAAGGAATTGAAGGTGTTGAAAAAGATAAATTCAGCGAGTTGTATAAAATTAGATCCTTAATCAATTTTGAAAAAGGCGACTTTCAAAGCGCTTATCAAGATTTGCAAAAATACGAACAATTAGAAAAACAAAAGCTGAGTCGCGAAAAACTTAAAGAAGTAACAATTGCCAACGCAAAATTTGAAGTTGATAATTACAAATTGAATCTGGAGCAAATTAAAGGCGATATCCGGGAAAAAGAAACTCAAATAACTCAATGGAAAACAAGTATTTTTTTAGGAAGTGCGGTATTAATTATTAGTTTAGCATTCCTTATTAGCTCTATTAGAAATAATTACGTTAGAAAGAAACTAAATTTTAATTTACTTGAAAAAAATCAAGAATTACTAGAAGCTAAAGAAACTGCCGAACAAGTATCACGTTTGAAATCTCAGTTTGTATCCACTGTAAGTCATGAGCTTAGAACTCCATTATATGGTGTTATTGGATTAACGCAGCTTTTAATGGAAAATCCAGATAGCGAAAGCAGAAAAGAATACTTAGATTCTTTAAAGTTTTCAGGTGATTATTTATTGGCTCTTATTAATGACGTATTGCAACTGAGCAAAATTGAAACTAAAGAAATTGTGGTTGAAAATGCCCCTTTTAACTTAAAAATTTTGGTGGATAGTATTGTAAAGTCACTACATAACAAACGCCACAAGAATAATAATAAGGTTCATGTGGAAATTGATCCTTTTATTGACGAAATCATTGTTGGAGATTCAGTAAGACTTTCGCAAATTATCATTAATCTGGTAGGAAACTCTTTAAAATTTACCTCCAACGGTAATGTCTGGATTAAAATTCTTAAAATAAAGGAAACGCCTGATGCCTATGATTTACGATTTATTATAAAAGATGATGGTATTGGGATTCCAAAAGATAAACAAAAAACTATTTTTGAGAATTTTGAACAAGTTAAAGATGCTAAATCCGAATATCAAGGCACTGGTTTAGGATTATCTATTGTTAAAAAGTTAATCGGTATTTATAAAAGTGAAATTACCGTAGAAAGTGAAGTTGGAAAAGGTGCTGAATTTACTTTTGTACTGCCCATTGAACGCACTGAGCAAAAGCAAATTGATGACACCAATACTGCTGATGATAAATACATCGAGATTGGCACCACCACCAAATTAGATATTCTTATTGTTGATGATAACAAAATAAACCAAATTGTTACTAAAAATATTTTAGACAAAAAAGGTTACACTACGACTATTTGCGACAATGGATTACAAGCTATTGAGAAAGCAAAAGAACACAAATACGACCTAATACTCATGGACGTAAATATGCCTGATATGGGAGGTTTGGAAGCAACGCAAAACATTAGAAAATTTGACGATCAAACTCCAATTATTGCGCTTACTGCTGTAGAAGAAAAAGAAATGATAGATGAAGCTTATGCCGCAGGAATGAATGACCTTATTGTTAAACCATATGACACGCATAATTTTTACCAAACCATAATTAAAAACATTAAAAAACCTAGCATTGCTAGTTAACAAAAACAAACATGAAATTAGACATTTTGGCGGTTGGGGCACACCCTGATGACATTGAATTAAGTTGTGCTGGTACTTTAGCTAAAGAAATTTCTACTGGTAAAAAAGTCGGCGTATTAGATTTAACGCGAGGTGAACTGGGCTCTCGCGGATCTGCCGAAATCAGAGATCAGGAAGCAAGCGAGGCTGCGGAAATTTTAGGGCTTCACGTACGCGAAAATTTAGCCTTTAGAGATGGTTTTTTTAAAAATGATGAATTCCATCAAAAAGAAATCATTAAAATAATACGAAAATACCAACCTGATATTGTTTTGTGTAATGCTATTGATGATAGGCACATTGATCACGGAAAAGGAAGTAAATTAACCTCGGACGCTTGTTTTTTGTCTGGCTTACGCAGAATTGAAACTGAATTAAACGGTCAAGCACAAAAAGAATGGAGGCCTAAGCATGTATACCATTATATACAATGGAAAGAAATTGAACCAGATTTTGTAGTAGATATTACAGGGTTTAATGATATAAAAATGGCTTCGGTGAGAGCCTATAAAACGCAATTTTTTAGCAATCAAGGAGCTGCAGATGAACCCCAAACACCGATTTCAAATAAAAACTTTTACGATAGTATAGAATACCGTGCACGCAACTTAGGAAGATTAATTGGTGTGGACCATGCCGAAGGCTATACTACTGAGCGTTACGTAGCTGTTGATTCAGTAACGGATTTAATATAAAAAAAACATTTTTTACTTTGCAGATATGTAAAGAGTGAGTATCTTTGCACCCGAATTAAATGGTGGTTGTAGCTCAGTTGGTTAGAGCATTGGTTTGTGGTACCAAGGGTCGCGGGTTCGAATCCCGTCTTCCACCCCATTTAAATACTAAACCCTTGAATTGTCAAGGGTTTTTTTTTATTATATAAGACAACGACAGGCCGACATCAGTATTTTATTGGTTTTATATCAAATAAACACCTATCGTTTATTAATTGTTCTCAATCCGCGTTTTACAATATAAATTGTTTCTTTAGTTGGCGACTCTTTCTCCCATTTTTTTACACAAACTTTGCACCCAATCGGGACTGGTTTTACTAGCATCATTTAACCAGTTCCCAACGGCATCCCTAACGTATTTAGATGCATCAGACTTAAGCGGGGCTAAAATTTTTAAACCTAACTCTGGATTTTCCTGAAATCTCACGATTTTTTTTGTCCATACCCCTACTGGCCTTAAAGCTTCTACTGCAAATCTTCTGATATTTTCGTCAGTACTATCAGTCCAATCTTTTAATAAAACAATGGAAGTTTCCAAATTTTCAATCATACTTGGTTTGGTTGCAAAAATCACTACCTCACGCACACCAAAATGGCTATCCGCCGCATACATTTTCATTTCGGGAAGTAATCTTTCTACAGATTCATACTGTAAGCTTTGCGCCCAGCACGCCCAACATCGGGCCAAATCCGATGTGTGGTTTTGCAATACACTATAAATTGCAGTGTTTTTACCTGCCAAGGAGAAAAAAACCTCACCAATAATTTTGGTAGTACTATTTGCTGTTGGCTTTTTTTGTGCATTTACCGCCGATTCAAAATTAACGAACCAATCCATTTTGTAAACCTGATCTAAAACAGTTTTTAACAACATTAGTTGATCTGTTGCAAGCCATTCCATTAAATTTTTAGTTTCAACTTCTCCTCTATTAAGATATACTAATACTTCAGGATTTAATTCCTTTAAACTCCGTGGCCCCTTGCGGTTAATAATGTGTTCAGGTATCATATTTAATGCGTATTCAATTTGGATAAGTGATGTAGCACTTCTTTTTCATCAATTTGCAATTTTAAAATGAGTTACACACTAAAATAATGGCAAGTAACTTAAAATCACAACTAGTACTAAAGATACAAAATACGCTTTTTGGAATTTAGTTTTTAATCAATAAACAACGTATTATTTAATACAGAAAATAGTATAGTAGTATCTTTGCATTCATGTATCAAAAAATTGAAAGTCCACAAAATGCTGCAATTAAGCAACTTTATCAGCTCAGGGAAAAATCCAGAATTCGTAAAAAAGAAGGGCTGTTTATTATTGAAGGACAACAGGAAATCCAACTTGCTTTAAAGGCAAATTATCAAATAATCAAAATATATGTTTGTACAAGCATATTACCAATCACTAAATTTGAAACTATTTTTAGCGATTGGCTGTCAACATTCCAAATTATTGAAATTAGCACTGAAGTTTACCAAAAACTAGCGTACAGAGCAAGTACAGAAGGCATTATTGCCCTTTCTAAAGCAAAAAAAAATGCATTAAAAGAATTACAACTTAAAAGTAATCCGCTTATTTTAGTTGCTGAAGCCCCTGAAAAACCAGGCAATATCGGTGCATTGCTTAGAACAGCTGATGCCGCAAATATTGACGCTGTGTTAATTGCCAACCCCAAAACAGATCTT
The DNA here is from genome assembly GCF_000218485.1 of Aquimarina agarivorans. Lineage (GTDB taxonomy): Bacteria > Bacteroidota > Bacteroidia > Flavobacteriales > Flavobacteriaceae > Aquimarina > Aquimarina agarivorans. Next base: position 8,954 of record NZ_AFPB01000172.1, read on the forward strand.
TACAATCCCAATATCATCCGCTCAAGTGTTGGCTGTGTTTTTACCAATAACGTTGCTACAGGATCAACGACTGAAATTATTACCTTCCTTAAAGAAAAAGAAATACAACTTTATGGTGCAACGCTACAAAGTGCTACACCTTATGACCAACAAAATTTTAAAGCACCTACAGCTATTATTGTTGGCACTGAACATGAAGGCTTAAGTAAAGAATGGAGAATGAACACTACAAAAAATATTATTATCCCCATGAGCGGTAGTGTTGATTCCATGAATGTATCAGTCGCAGCAGGTATTTTAATTTTTGAAGCCAAAAGACAACGAGGTTTCTAACTCAATTTGTACATTTACAGCCAAATTTTTTCAATTTATGAATCCGACAACCGTTTTTTATATTCTTATTGCCATAATCATTTTTAATTTTATTGTAGACTTTATTTTGGATAGCTTAAATGCTAAACGCTATGGCGCTACCCTTCCTAATGAATTACAAGATGTGTATCCTGAGGATGAATATCAAAAATCAATGGATTACAAAAAAACAAATCACCGTTTTAGCTTACTGACTAGCCTTTTTTCCGTAACGCTTACCCTTTGCTTTTTCTTTTTTGATGGATTTAAAATAGTAAATGATTACGCGCTAACTTTTAGTGATAATCCCATTGTTGTTGGCTTAATTTTCTTTGGAATTATCATGATTGGTAATGATATAATCAACTTGCCGTTTTCCTACTATAAAAATTTTGTTATCGAAGAAAAATTTGGCTTCAATAAAATGAGTGTAGGAACTTTTTTTATGGATAAAATAAAAGGCTGGCTAATGATGGCACTAATTGGAGGTGGAATTTTAGCCTTAATTATTTGGTTTTACGGAGTAGCAGGACCCAATTTTTGGTTGTACGCATGGGCATTAGTCGCTTTTTTCTCCTTTTTTATGAATATGTTTTACGCCAAATTAATTGTTCCATTATTTAACAAACAAACCCCTTTAGAAAAAGGTTCTTTACGTGATAAAATTGAGGCCTACGGAAACAAAGTTGGCTTTAAATTAGACAAAATTTTTGTAATTGACGGCTCTAAACGAAGCACAAAAGCCAATGCTTATTTTTCTGGTTTTGGAAGTGAAAAAAGAGTCACACTTTTTGATACATTAATCAATGACTTGGACGAGGATGAAATTGTAGCCGTATTTGCTCACGAAGTGGGTCATTACAAAAGAAAACATATTATTTATAACCTTACCTTGTCCATTTTGCTAACAGGCTTTACTTTATGGTTGTTATCCTTTTTTGTAGCTAGTCCGGAGTTGTCTGCTGCGCTTGGCGTAAATGAACCCACATTTCATATTGGACTAATTGCTTTTGGAATTCTATACACTCCCATTTCAGAAATTACTGGTTTACTAATGAACCTATTATCGCGTAAGTTTGAATACCAAGCCGATGATTATGCTAAGGATACCTTTGGTGCTGAAGCTTTGGTTACAAGTTTAAAAAAGCTTTCTAAGAACAGCTTGAGTAATTTAACTCCGCATCCAGCATATGAGTTTTATCATTATTCGCACCCTTCATTAATTAAACGTATCCGAAATTTAAGGGCGTAGTAATTTTATGAAAAAAGCAATTGTTTTAGGTGCTTCATCTGGTATTGGTAATGCACTTGCCAAAATACTGGCCGATAACAATTACTATGTTGGCATAACTGGTCGAAATCAAAATAATTTGAATGCCCTAAAAGAAACAAATCCTGATCATTTTTTAATCAGTAATTTTGACTGTACAATATCCAACAATAAGGATAAACTAAACGAATTGGTTCAAACCTTAGATGGTTTGGATTTATTAGTTTTTAGTACTGGTATTGGTGAGCTTAATGAAGCGCTTGATGCGAAAATTGAAAACGAAACCAACCATCTCAACGTATTGGCTTTTACTGAAGTTGTTTGCTGGACCACCAATTATTTTTTAACAAAAAAAAGGGGCATTTAGTAGCAATAACTTCCATTGCAGGATTTGCGCGGAAATAAGCTAGCACCTGCTTACAACGCCTCAAAAGCTTTTCAATGAACCACTATGGACTTGAAGTCCATAGTTTCCTTTACGACTGAAAGTCATTCTAATATAAAACTTGAACCATCATCATTAGGCTTTCGATGGTGCTCTAAATATTCATTAACCATCTCATCTGTAATATTTACAGTACTCCAACAACCATAACCTATACCCCAGAAATGACGACCCCAATAACGCTTATTTAACTCTGGAAACTCTTGTTGTAATTTCCTAGAACTTCTTCCTTTTAATTTCTTAACCAAATCACTTATCGATAATGAAGGTCGGTATTCAACATGCATATGGACGTGGTTCGTTGAGACAACTCCCTTTAGAATATTGACATCCTCTGATTAACAAATCTGTATCAAAATTGTACGACAACGCTGCTTTATATCTCCTTGCAATACTGAATATCTGTATTTTGTACTCCAAACTAAGTGAACTGTTAACCGACTTACGCTATGACCATTACTTCGTTGATAAGACATTATACGAAGATAAATTTTTAGAAGCTAAAAGCGAAATGCACTAAAGTACATAGTTTTAACTATTTTTAAGACCAATAAAAACCTTGTAATCAAATAATTATAATTAATTTTACTCAAAATAACCAATAAAAAACCACCTAAAAATAGGTGGTTTAAATATTTTGAAATTTTTATATTCCTCGGAAATTATTCAATCACAATTTGTTCAAAAGACTGTTTCTTTCCATCTTTATCTGTTATACTTAAAATGTAAACAGCTGGTTCTAAATTTTGAACATCGAAAGTTACACTTCCCGATTGGGAAATTGCAACAGTTTCAAGAACCTCTTGACCTGTTAAACTGTAGATTTTGATATCAAGATCTCCAGAAGCATTAGTTGTACTAATAGTTAAACTATCGCTCGCTGGTATAGGAAAAATTGTTACAGGTAATTCTGTATCAAATTCGTTTATTGATAATGTTGCACAATCTCCTCCAACAACTCTATTCACTGTTATAGGGTTTGATAGGTCAAAATTTCCTGTTAAATCTGTTCCAGCATTTGCATTAATAGCTGCTCCACCCAATGAACCATCATGGCGTAAGTACCATACTAAACATGTTCCAGCTCCTGCTCCATCAAAATCTACTGCCGTAAATGTTGGTGGTAAACCTAATATATTTAAGTCCTCATCAGTTACTACCCATGCAGATTCTGATCCTACACCTCCTTCGATAGTGATACCATCGGCTGGAATATTGTCCGCTACCCCATCCTCGACACAAAAATTAAATGGACCTCCACTCAAAACACCTGCATCCACTGTATTTCTTACCACTTCAATTGGATTTGAAAGATCAAAATTTCCTCCTAAATCAGTACCAGCATTTGCTCCCATAGCTGCACCAGTTAATGAGCCATCGTGACGTAAATACCATACTAAGCACGTTCCTAAACCAGCAGTATCAAAATTAACAGCCGAAAACGTTGGGGGCAATCCTAGTATATTTAGGTCTTCATCGGTCACTACCCATGCAGATTCTGCGCCTACACCACCTTCGATAGTGATACCATCTGCAGGAATATTATCCGCTACTCCATCACCAACTAAAAATTTAAAAGGACCGCCACTTAAAACACCGGCATCAACAGTCTTCCTTACTACCTCTATCGGGTTTGAAAGATCAAAATTCCCACCTAAATCAGTACCTGCATTTGCATTAATAGCTGCTCCTGTTAACGAACCATCGTGACGTAAGTACCATACTAAGCATGTTCCTAAACCTGCAGTATCAAAATTAACTGCCGAAAATGTTGATGGCAATCCTAATATATTTAAATCCTCATCGGTTACTACCCATGCTGATTCTGAACCTACACCCCCTGCTATCGTTATACCATCTGCAGGAATGTTATCTGCTACTCCATCACCAACAAAAAATTCAAATGGACCGCCCGTTAATATCCCGGCATCTACTAATGAAGCTTCCCACTGGGCTAATCCATTTTCAGTACCATCACCAATATAACTATAAACACCTGTATCGTCTATAAAATCGCCAGCTGTCCATACCCCTTTACTTTCAGCCAAACCCTCTCTTGCATTGCCATCTACTCGCCATTGTGCAAAATCTTCAATAGCATCTACTGATGAAAAGTTTGGAGCACTTTAAAAAGATAGACCACTACCAGCTTCCGGCATTTGGTAAGGCAATGTTACAGTTTTGATTTGCAGTTAAGTTTATACTTCCCGAAACTGGTGTTAAAGCACCTAATCTTTGGTAAGTTCCTGGACCAAGACAAAACCAATAGTCAATAAGATTTACAGGTTGGTCGCCAAAGTTGGTCACCGTTACCAAATTATTTTCGGGATCCACTTTAGTTAAACGAGGAATGGCTTGTGCAAAGGATAAGCTCATTCCACTTAAAAAGGTAGCAAAAAATAAAATTTTGAACCTCTTAGTGTGTAAAAAACGTTTCATAATTATACTATTTTACTAAACAAAACTTTTATTTGTTCAAAAATATAACCTATGACTTCAACACAATGTTAGCTAGCTAACATTAAAAATATAAATTTGTTAAATTATTTGTAATTTAACACTATAGTAAAAAAGTTATTTCTTTTTATACTTTGGTATTGGAC
>NZ_AFPB01000171.1 GCF_000218485.1 Aquimarina agarivorans
ACATTCCTTTAAAAACACCATCCAGTACAAAGGCAACGGAATTAAATGGTTGAACGACAATAACCATAAAAAACATAGCATAAAACGCGGTTAATACCTCAGTTTCCTGCGTAAAAAGTAAGCCAATTTGGTTGTAAAGTAACCCTCCTAATATCATTAAAATTACACCTACTCCTACACCATATTTAATTACTTTAAAAACCAGGTTTTTTAATTGTTCATAATCTTTTGCTCCCAAAAGGCGGCCCCCATAAATATTTCCAGCGGAAGCATAACCGTCAATAAAAAAAGCAGTAAATAGCCAAATATTCATAGCAATAGCATGCGCTGCAATGTAGGTATCCCCTAAACCTGTGGCTACTCTTACAGCTGAAAGTAAAGCGATATTTAATGAAATGGCGCGCAAAAATAGATTGCCACTCATGGCAAGCAACCGAGGTACTTCGTGATGCAATGTTTGGCCAATTTTATAGCTAATAGTTGTTTTTTTAAAAAGCAAAATAGTGACCAGCATGGCCATAATAATTTGAGCAATTAAACTGGCCCAGGCGGCACCTTTAATATGCATTGCGGGGAGGTAATCTTCAATTCCGTATACAAGTACAAAATCCAGAACAATATTTAGCAGTGCACCGATAGCAGCAATTACCATGGGCCAAAAGGTATTTTGTAGCCCTCGGAAAATACCAAATGCAGCAAAAACAAATAGCGTAAATGGAAATCCCCACACCCGAATAGTGTAGTATTGTAAGCTGTAATCCAGTATTTGACCTTCGGCTTTGAGTAGTTTAAAAATGTCTGCTGCAAAAAAATAAGTTCCTCCTAAAACTAAGATGCTTAAGCCGATATTAATTAAAATGGCTTGCGCAGGTAAGCTTCCAAGTTCCTTAAGCTTTCCTGCACCTAAATATTGCGAAATTATTGATGAAATAACACTTCGGGTTTGACCTAATACCCAAATAAGCATGGATAAAAAAGCTCCTACTACACCTACTGCAGCTAAGGATTCTTTAGCATTTATAGGGATATTACCTACTATTGCGGCATCAGTTGAGGATAAAATGGGTTCGGCAATTCCCGCAATAATTGCTGGACCAGCAATTTGATGAATTTTTTTAAAACTGGTCAATTCCATGTTTACACAAGCGTTTTAGTTTAAAAAATTTAAAATATGATCGGTTGTTTGTGCTAAAGCTAAAGGCATTTGATCATCTTCCCAAGGGTGCTTGGCATTAAAAACATGATCTGTATTCAGCGCAATGAGCTGGCTGTTTTTACTCCATTGGTGTAATAATGCTGCTTTAGCGAAAGGGACGGTGGAATCCTGTTTGCCATGAATTATTAAATGAGGTACGGTTAATTTTTTGGCAGCCGTAGCAATATTTAATTGGGGTTTATTTGCTTGATAATCTTCAAATAATTGATAGTATAAAGGCATTTGCTGTTTAGTGCGACCGTTTTCTATATATAATACTCCTTTTTGTTTCCATTGAGCTATTTTTTCTGCTGAAGGCAAGCTTTCATGATAAGAGGCTATTCCCGCTAAGGTGATAATTTTGGTTATTTTAGGTTCACTGGCAGCTTTTAGTGTTACAACACCTCCACCGCGAGAATGTCCCATTAAAAATATTTTTGAAGGGTCAGTATTACTTGAAAATTTGAAATCGGGATCAATCACTTGGTCAATAACTGCCTGTAAATCGTCCTGCTGTTTTGAAAAATTATCATTGCCAAAAGCATCCAAATCAGGGAAATCAATAGGTTGTTCAATAGTGCCACCATTATGCGAAAAGTTAAAAGCAACTACAAAATAGCCTTCAATCGCTATTTGTTTTAGCATTAAATGCCAAGGGCCCCAATTTTTAAAACCTTTGTAACCATGACAAAAAATAAGTATTGGTTGTTTGGAAAGTTCTTTGTTGTAATAAAAATCAGTAACAATTGGTTTGTTGTGTTTGCCTACTAAAGGAATATTTTTATGTATGGTTATGGTCATTTGAAATAGGTTTTAGGTTCTTTTTTAAGGAAGGGAATAGTAATATCACAAATTTCAGTAATTAAAAATTGTAGCTGGTTTAAAAAGCTGGTAAAAATTTCAGGGGTAATGGCAGGGTCACTTGTTCTGCCTTTTTCTGCGTATTTAGCAAAAGATAAAAAGCCATCGTTAAGCTTTTTAAATGAAATAATACCGCCATAAACAGGGTTTGTAGTAGGGTGTTTATTACAATACATGTAGGCGTACATTAAAATTTGCAAGGCTTTACTACGTTTGTCATCGGTAATAAGGCTATCCCAATCTCTGACTTTTAAATCCGAGGTATTTACGGCGCCAGTTTTATAGTCAACAATGCGAAGTTGACCGTTGTAGCGGTCTACACGATCTACTTTTCCACGGATGTATACAGGAAAATCCAGATTTGGCATTTCAATTTGGGTGGTAAAATTATTTTCAATAGCTATAATTTGAATTTCATTACCAGCATTAATTTGAGCCAATTCTAATTTTAAAAATTTGGAGATATAGGTAACAGCAACTTCCAGGCTAATAAAATTAGCCCCGTGTTTAATTTGATTGGTGGAATAGGTAATTTGGAATTCTTTTTCAACGGCAGCACGAATATTTTTTTGCATTACTACAATATCTTCAGCTACTAATATTTTATCAATATAAGGCTTGTAAAATGTTTCTAGTACATTGTGTATTACTGTTCCTAAGGTGTTTGCGGCAACTTCCTCTTCAACTTCATCAGTATCTTGTACCCCTAAAATATAATGTTCGTAAAAACTTAATGGATCACGTAAATACGCTCCTAAAGCCGATGGAGAAAATCCTTTTTGGGCAATTTGACTAAGTTTGGTAATTATAGTTTCGTCCTTTTTAATTTCTGTTATTGGAAGGTATTCTTTGGCGTTTGGAGTAACAACTATGGAATTTATTATATGGTGATTGGGATGTTTTTCTAATTCAATTTGTTGTAAAAACCTACTTTTTTCGCCGCTATTAAATTCATCTATCTCAGTGTTGTAAAGTAAATGCGCGGTTGTACAGCGTTGTAACAATCGGTAAAAATGATACGCATAAATGGCATCCTTTTCTTTATAAGTAGGTAAATTAAGATCTAGTTTTAAATCATGCGGAATAAATGAGTTTCCTTTTTTACCAGCGGGTAAAACACCTTCATTGACTGAGGTTATGATCACTGTTTCAAAATCCAAACAACGTGATTCTAGTACTCCCATAATTTGTAACCCTTGAAAAGGTTTTCCTATAAAATCAATTTTTCCATTTTTTATTTTATCATTTATAAGCTGTAGTACTGTGTTTATACTATTAATACTTGGATGTGCTGTAATTAAGGTTAACAACTCTTCAGTAATAATTAAAAATTTATGAGTATATCCCAATTGTTGCACATCACCATTTTTTTCAAAAATGGAGCAAATATGATTGGTCAGTTGATACAATTCTAAAATGAGTTGGGTGCTGTTTTTGTATTCCGAAAAGATGAGCTTTAGGGACGAGTTGTTTGTAGTTTGTAAGTTTTCGATAACTACATTTGATTTTACATAAACCCAGTTGTTTTTAACAATTGAATTGTAAAATTGTTCGCAAGGCTGTTTGCCGAGTAAAAGCTTTACAAATGGATTTTGTAACAACGCAATAAGATCTTTATAATAGTAAGCTTTTGAAGTGCTTAGTTCCTTTTTTAAATTGAAAAACTGCTGAATAAATGTTGCATACGGCACTTGACTTAATGACAATCCCATAGTTATATTTACATGCTGTACATTTTTTGGTAGCGAACTTAAAATGGGAAGAAGCAAACTTTCATCAGCAAGCACAAGGGCTGTTTTGGACAATTGTTCAGCAGTAAAATTTACTAATAATTGCCCAACATATTTTAGTTGCCCTATATTTTTAGGAACTCCTGTGATATGGATGTTTTTCTCTTTTTCAAAATTAGTATGAGTGCTTTGTTCAATAGCGTCTATGCCTTTCCATTCCTTTTTTATTTTTCTCAAAAAAAAGAGAAGCATCATGGTCGTAGTCTTTCAAAAAATAAGCATCGGCATCCCAAATGCAATGCGCTTTATTTTCAATAATTAAAGTTTTAATGATTTTTTGCTCGGCGGCGTTTAGGGCATTAAAACCAACAAATAAAAGGTTTTTTTAGTTTCTTTGGTATAATTTTCAATGCGTTCGGCTGCTTTTCGGTATTGTAAACCTTGGTAGCCTTTTCCTATATGATTTAGTTTTTCTGTAAAAGCATTATAGTAAAGTTGTAGGCGTTCCCAAAATTGGATATAATTTTCTATTAAATGTGTTTTGTTTTCTTGTAAAAACCAGTGTTTTTGATCGGTGATATAGTACAAGTACTTAAAAAAAGCGTCGTGATCTACTAGATATCGATCAATTTCATTAAAATCTTGTAGTAGCGTTTGCCCCCATGACATAAAATTTTCAAAATCTTTTTGTTCACTTTCAGGGCATTTTTCTAGGTAAGCTTCGTAAAATAAAAGTAAAATTTCATTGTTATCCATGGCTTCTAGCCCTGATAACTCAGTGATAAATGTTTCAATACTAATTATTTCAGGCAAAATTCTAATTTCTCCCGTAAGGGCAGTAACCAATTTATTTTTTAAAAATAGACCCGCACGTTGACTTGGTAGTACAACAACTAGTTGGTCAAAGTCCATGGGATTAAGAGCTAATAAATGAGATACTACCTGATCTAAAAATGACTGCATAATACAATAAAAATTCTATGATAAATGTACCAATTAAACTGTTTAAATAGCTTTGTATACTTCGAAAAGTGAGTATTTATTAGTTGAAAAATAGGGTAATCGTATTTAGTCACTGTTACGTCCGTGTCGTTTTCAAATTTGGAAAATCATACGCAATTTTTGCTTGGATGTTTTATACTGTTTCCAAGGTTGAATTTCTCATGCAACTCGTTCTTTTTCGCTTGATACTTCAAAATATTTATCAAGTGTAGCAAAGGTTAGGTTTAGTTTTTTCCTTGCCCCAAAAGACATTTTTTTATTTGAGTAAATTTAAATTAAAACAGGTGTAAAAGTGGTAATGCATTACTTATTATGATTCTAATTATTTTAAATGTAAAATTTAATGTCGGAAACTTTATAAGTGCTTAATTTGCAACAAGGATTAAAGTTGACCTCTTAAATTCGTATAAAGGATAAACAAACGGTTGTTGTATATTTATTGATAATTCTTTTTGCTCAATTTTATGGCTTATAATAGTTTTAAAAAAATTAAAAGTAAGGTATGTACTTTTGGATTATTGTTTTTTGCGAGTATTATATGGGCGCAACAAAATATTACTTTTGAGCATATTACATCGCAACAAGGGTTATCTCAAAATGACGTAAATAGCATTTGCCAGGATCATAATGGATTTATTTGGTTAGCTACGCATGATGGACTGAATAAATACGATGGCTACTCTTTTACCACGTATCGTGCTTCCGCAGAAAATAAAAATAGTTTAGCTACCAATTTGATTAACGAATTGGTTGTAGATAATGACGGATTTATATGGACATTGAATATTGACAAAGGTATTTCCAGATTTGATCCTGAAACAGAAACGGCCATTAATTTTATGAATGTGCCTTACGATAAAACTTCAATTATTTCAAATAGTGCTATTTCTCTTTATGCAGATCATCAAAATAGGTTGTGGGTAATGACAATTAAAGGGTTGGATGTTTTAGATATTAATCAGTTACCTGACAATAATGAATTTGAACACTATTTTGACATTATTAAAAAGCCTTCAGGAAGCACTAAATTTGCTTATGTGACTACCGTATTTCAGGATAGTCAGGAACAAATTTGGGTGGGCACAAATGTTGGCTTGTATAAGGCATTTAGTAATGCTAACGGTAAATTGACATTTATTGACGTCACGGAACAGGAAGGGCTGGCTAAGGGTACAAGTGTACAAAAAATTATTGCAGATACCCATGGTGCAATTATTATAGCTACTACATCGCATTTGATGTATAAAAAAAATAATCAGAGCAAGTTTAAAGTTATTGATGAAGGGTTTTACCCAAACATTGTTGTGGATAATGAAAATAAGTTGTGGACAGGGAGTAACAACGGCTTATTCTGTTATAAATACGACCCTAACAAAAAACAATTCTATAACAGAAAAAACTTTAAAAACGATATTTACAATCCAAAAAGTATTAACAGAAATGCTATACGTGATATTTTTATTGATGAATCTAATGTGGTATGGATTGGAACAAAAGGAGGAGGTTTAAATAAAGTATATCCAAAAGAAAATCCTTTTGCAACCGTTCAAAAAAATTTAAACAAAAATAGTTTAAGTCATAATGATGTTCGCTCGGTTTTTCAAGATTCCAATGGTTTTTTATGGGTAGGAACTGAAGACGGAGCACTTAATGTGAGTAAAAAAGCTAATGAAAATAATTTTTACAATGCTTTTACACATTATGAGGATCTTATTGATGTTTTTGCTATTGAAGAAGTTGAGCAACCAGACGGTAAGTATTTGTTTTTTGGTTTGGAAAGGCCTCCGTATTTGATACGCTTAAAATTAAAAGAAGGGGGGTATTCAGCTGCTGATTTTGAAAACATTAATCCTAATTTCAACGCTGTTTTTTCAATAATACAAACTCAGGACAAAAGTATATGGATTGGAACTTATTACACTGGGCTATACAGGTGGGTGCCGCAAACCGATGGTAGTTATGTAAAAAGTCATTTTCCACAACAACCAAATGGGTTGAGTAATCATATTATCCGAAGCTTTTTAGAAGATGCAAAAGGGAATCTATGGATTGGTACTGCTGATGGATTGAGTATGATACCCAAAGCTGAATTGTCAAAAGAAAATCCTCGATTTATGGTTTTTAAACATGACGTAACGGATGCTAATAGTTTGTCACACAATTATGTGTTGGCATTGCATGAAACAGCCGACGGAAGTATTTGGGTGGGTACCTTTGGTGGAGGATTAAACCAATTTAAATCGGGATCCACCATTAATGAAGGTGCTTTTAATCATTTTTCCGTAAAAGATGGATTAGCAAATGATATTATTAAATCCATTGAGGAGGATGATCAAGGCAATTTATGGATTGCATCAAACAACGGGTTAACAAAATTTAACCCTGAAACTAAAAAAATACGCAGCTATAATATTAATGACGGTTTGCAAGGGAATGAGTTTTTGGAATTAGCCAGTTTCAAAAGAAAAAATGGGCAGCTAATTTTTGGGGGAGTTGATGGTTTCAATGTATTTTATCCTTCTGAAATTAAAGATAATTATACCTTGGCATCTCCTTTGTTTACTAAACTAATCTTATTGAATAAGGAAGTAGGTGTAGGGCAAGAAGTACACGGACGTGTTTTGTTAAAAAAAACCTTAAATGACAGCGAAAATTTAACTTTAAAATATAGCGAAAACAGTTTTTCAATCGAATTTTCTTCTGCGCATTACGTGGCACCTGTAAAAAGTAAATTTCAGTATAAGTTAGAAGGTTTTGATAAAAATTGGATCAATACAACTGCAATAAAAAGATATGCTACCTATACCAATATTCCTTACGGCACGTATACTTTTAAACTAAAAGCTTCAAACAACGATGGTTTATGGAGCCAAAAGGCAAAATCTATTACCATACGGATTACTCCTCCTTTGTGGGAAACTACTTTAGCTTATATAGTATATGGTCTATTAGGTTTGGGGCTATTGATTGCTTTTAGAAAATATACCATAGTAAGAGCAGAAGAAAAACATCAACTTCAGGTAAACAAAATGGAAAAAGAAAAATCCGAAGAGTTACAGCAGATGGAGTTGGAGTTTTTTACGAACATTTCGCATGAGTTTCGTACGCCATTAACACTTATAAAAGGACCGTTGGATTACCTTGAGAAAAATGAAACAGAATTAAATTCTGAAGATCGAATAAAGCAATATAATTTAATGAATAAAAATGCCAATTATTTATTACGATTGGTCAACCAGTTGTTGGATTTCAGGCGATTAGATCGGGAAAAATTGAAATTGCAGTTTCGGAAATTAAATATTGTAGAATTTATAGAAGAAACTACTGGGCCATTTTTATTTATGGCGAACAAGAAAAAGATTGATTTTAAAGTAGTAAGTACTAAAAAAGAAATTGAAGTTCCTTTTGATCCCGATGCCCTTGAAAAAATAATGAACAACCTGCTTTTTAACGCTTTTAAGTTTACTCCCGAAGGGAATTCAATTCGGGTAGAAATCCATGAAGGTGTTCAATTTCAAAATCCACAAATTTTTGACAAATCGTTCGATTTGTCCTCCTACGTAATAGTGCAAATAAAAGATACAGGTACTGGAATACCTCCTGAAAAAGTTACCCATATTTTTGAACGTTACTACATGGAGCGTAAAAAAAATGTACAAGGCGCAGGTATTGGCCTTTCATTTACTAAAAGCCTGGTGGAGTTGCATGAGGGTTTTATAAACGTACAGAGTGAGGTTGGCAAAGGGACAACTTTTTCAGTGTTGTTTCCTTTGGAGCTGGAAACACTTTCAGGCGTTGAAATAGAAGCGCTGGAGGAAGAATTACAAAATGAAAGCTTGCAGTCTGATTTAATTACGGATGAGCCCACCCTTACGGGAGAATTAAAGGCGGATTTGATTAAAATAAATAAAAATGAGCATACGCATCAATCCAAATTACCAAATCTATTACTTGTTGAGGATAATGAAGATATTCGAACTTTTGTAAGGCAAGGTTTGGAAAAAAGCTACGATATATTGGAGGCTGCCGATGGCGAAGAAGGACTGGAAATAGCCGTAAATAAGCTTCCATCATTAATTGTTAGCGATATTATGATGCCAAATTTAGATGGTTTGGAAATGAGTCGACAACTTAGAGTAGACCAAAAAACGAGTCATATTCCAATAATATTACTAACCGCTAAATCCAGTACCGAAACGGAGCGCGAAGCTTTAAAACTAGGTATTGAAGATTTTGTCCGCAAACCGTTTGATTTGGAAATGCTAGTGTTGAAAATTAATAACATTATTTCTAAAAGGGAATCTTTAAGACAAATTTATAAAAGTACCATTTCCTTAGAGCCAAGCGAAATTACTGTAACAAGTGTTGATGAAAAATTTATGAAACGCGCCATGGCTATTGTTGAGGATCATATGATGGATACCGAATTTAGTGTAGAAACGCTGGTTGCAGAAATGGGAATGAGTCGCAGTAATTTATACCTTAAGTTAAAGGAAATTACGGGGCTTTCCTCCAGTGAGTTTATACGCAGTGTGCGTTTAAAACGCGCGGTTCAGCTTATAAAAAAGAGCGATATGTCGGTAAAAGAGGTGATGTACATGACTGGTTTTAATACCGCATCATATTTTTCAAAGTGTTTTAAAAAACAATATGGTATGGTACCTAGTGAATATGTAAAATCGCACAAAAAAGAAAAAAATACGAAGTAACTTTGTATGTAGTAATAGCAATAAATCAAAGCCTAACCGATTAATATAATTTAGTAGTATCCAAGTTCGATAATGAATCAAATTTATAAATTGATAGCGTTCGGAATCATGTTAACTTCCGTAGCCTGTAACAAAACCAAACAACCAATACAAAAACAGCCTAATATCGTATATATTATGGCTGACGACCATACTACACAAGGTATTGGCGTATACCAAAGTCGATTAGCAGGGTTAAACCCGTCTCCAAATATTGATAAAATTGGAAAATCTGGGATTATTTTTGATCGCTGTTACGTTACTAATTCAATTTGCACTCCCAGTAGAGCTGCTATTTTAACGGGGCAATACAGTCAGGCAAACGGAGTTATTGATTTGGAAGGGGTATTGCCTAAAGAAAAACAATTTTTACCAACAGAATTAAAAAAATTAGGGTATCAAACCGCTATAGTAGGGAAATGGCATTTGCATGATGAGCCTGCTGCTTTTGATTATTACTGTGTGTTTCCTGTCCAAGGAAAATATTTTGATCCAGAATTTAGAATTCAAGGGAGCAAACCTTGGCCGCAAAATGTAATAAAACGCAAAGGGCATTCCTCAGATAATGTAGCAGATTTAACACTAGATTGGCTAAAAAATAAGCGCGATCCCAATAAGCCTTTTTTGCTGATGCCACAATTTAAAGCACCGCATGATGATTTTGAATTTGCGCCACGGTATAAAGATTACCTGAAAGATAAGTGGATACCCGAACCCGCCAGTATGTACTACAACGCAAACAATGGTTCGGTAGCTACACGCGGCAAAAATGATTCTTTAACCAGAATAATAGGATCTTCGGTTTCCCGAAGAAATATAGTGCGACACAAAGGAATGAGTACCTGGAAGGATAAAGATTGGAAAGATTTTGGAAATGCCCAGGATTTAAAAGCAACTGCCTACAAGCCTTTCAATCACAGTAGTCTTGAAAAAGCGCATACCAGCCGAACGTATCAGGAATTCGTTAAACGCTATTTGCGCTGCGTAAAAGGAGTAGATGATAACGTGAAACGTATAATGGATTATTTAGAAGTTGAAGGATTACTTGAAAATACAGTTGTAATTTATACAGGTGATCAAGGTTTTATGCTGGGAGAGCATGATTATGTAGATAAACGTTGGATGTATGAGGAATCCATGCGCATGCCATTATTAATTCAGTATCCTACTATGATTAAACCCAATCAACGCAGTGGCGCGTTAATCAACAATACTGATTTTACACCCACCATGTTAGCTCTTGCTGGTGGTACAGTACCTAATTATATGCAAGGAAAAAGTTTTAAATCTATTTTAGAAACAGGTAAAGAGCCTGAAAATTGGCGTGATGCTACCTATTATAGGTATTGGATGCACATGGCACACAGGCACGCGAATCCTGCACATTTTGGTATACGGACAAAAGATTATAAGCTTATTTTTTGTTACGGAAAATACTGGGTAGATACAGATGATGAAAACAAAACATGGAACAAAAAAAGCTGGGGGAATGATTTTACCCGCCACACACCAGTTGCCTGGGAGTTTTATGATATGAATAAAGATCCTAAGGAAATGAATAATGTTTACAATGACCCCGCCTATGCATCTATAATTAGAACAATGAAGAAGAAACTAAAAAAGACCAGAGCGGAGTTAAATGAAGGCGATGAAAAATACCCACATATCCAAAAAGTGATTGATCAACATTGGGATGATTAATTTTTGCATGTTTACTTCTGTTAATGAGGCATATTGATTTGGGTTGAAATCTTTAGTTTTTAGTAAAACTCTATGTTGTTCAATTATACTGCTTACCTATTTCGGGAAGTACATTTTAATGACAATATTCACAACCAAAGCACTATTTTGGGGGTATTTCCTACAGAAACAACTACTAAAAAAGCTGTATTTTTCATAAACAACTGTTTTTCAGAAGATTGAAATTATAATATACTGTTTATTAGGCAATTATGCATTTTGCCGTTATTTTATAACGTTTTATGGATGAAATATTTTATTAATTACATAATTATCAGTAAATTATGGAATAAATTAAATATTATGAATAAAAATACCACCCCAAAGTTTTTATTGATAGTTATATGCCATACGGTTATAATTACATCACTTTTTGCTCAACCCAATCCTCCGCAAGGATATAAATGGGAAGGCGTTCCTGAGTTAACCGATGAATTCGATAAATGGGATAACTCAAAATGGTTTAAACCCTTGTGGAATTATGGTGTACCTGTAAAAATGACGGCTAAAAATTCAGGAGTATCTAAAGGCAAATTATGGATAAAAGCTACACTTGGAAAAGACAGGAAAAGGTGGTTTGAAACTTCAAGAGTGCAATCTACAGCGCAAATAAAATATCCCATGTATACGGAATCTCGTATCCGAACTGCACACATTTCAGCCTACAATACCTTTTGGATGAACAATGGGGACGCAAATAATAGGGACGAAATTGATATTATTGAAAATAACTCAAACCCCTCATGTAAGTGTCAGCCAGATTACCCCTGGCAAATGAGTTCGCAATATTTTATTACTGTGAATGGTAATAATGATCGCAAAAAAGGAAATTTTGATAATAGAAAACTATCTCCGCAAAACAAATTAAGAGGCGTAAAATGGAATCAAGCTTACCATATTGTTGGCGCTTGGTGGATAGACAAAAATAATGTGCAATTTTATTTAGATGGTGAACCTGCGGGCAAAGTAACCACTAAACGTAATTTTACACGCGACCTTAATTTAATTTGGGATTTATGGACAAAAGATGTACCATGGCTAGGAGGTTTAGCTCATAAAAAAGATTTAACAAATAGCAAAATAAATACCATGTATGTGGATTGGGTACATACCTATAAATTAAAAAGAGTGAAAACCTCAAAGCCAAAAGGAGGAAAATCCGTATTGGTTATTGAAGCAGAAAAATTTATTAATACAGGAGGGATTTTTAATGATAGAGTAGCAGGCGGACCAGGAAGAGCGGTTAAAAATTCGGGAACTGAAATTAATTTTGTCAATTCAGGTGATTGGGTAGAATATAAAGTTAATGTACCTGTCAAAGGAAAATATAGTATCCAGTATTTAATTTCAACACCATCAAATAACGCCGCTATTGATTTTATGTTAAATGACAATAAAGTAACTTCAATTGAAGTGCCTAATAATGGATCGTGGAATAGTTACAAATTACTTTCAGGGGGTGTTGTAAGGCTTTCTTCAGGGCAACATGTTATAAAATTGAAAGCTTCAGGCAGAAATGAATGGCAATGGAATTTGGATAAATTTATTTTGAAAAAGAAAAAATAAGAATCTTTTACTACAAACATATTCTATAAAAATAAGTCAATTTTATTTGTATGTAAAACAAAACAACATCGTAGCCTTTGTTACGGTGTTGTTTTATTTTAAAGTACGAAGCGGAAAAGAATCATTTTGAATAAAAAATAGCAAGGTTGTAAACGATAGTACTTCAAAATGTGACATTTCAACCTTTAAATACTACGGTTCAGTAGTAATTAGTTCAATACAGGATACAATTATTCCATTTTTGAAGTATCAAATCAAAAACATAAGGAATAATGAAGTTAATTGTCTTGTTTATTTTCGTTCTAGTAGCCAGCCAATCAATAGTGGCACAAACTCAAATTTCAGGTAAAGTAACCGACCAAAAAGGAAACCCTTTAAGTGGGGCTAATATTTTCCTTGTCGGAAGTTATGATGGTGCTACTAGTGATACTGTAGGTAAATTTAATTTTACTACTGATTTAGAGGGAACCCAAAAATTACAAATTTCTTTTATTTCTTTTGAGGATGTGTATTTGAACATGGATGTGAGTGCCATGCAAAACCTTCAGGTTAAATTAAAACAAAGCATTAGTAGTTTGGAGCAAGTAGTACTTTCTGCAGGGAGTATGGATGCTAGTGATAATAGTAAAGCCGCAGTGCTCACTCCCATGGATATTGTAACTACAGCTGGGGCTTTAGGGGATGCTGTAGGTGCATTGCAAACACTGCCGGGTACCTCCAGCAATGCCAATGATGGTCGTTTGTTTGTCCGTGGAGGGGATGCCAGCGAAACACAAGTTTTTATTGATGGTACTCGAGTATTTCAACCATTTTTGGCTACAGCAAATAATACACCCACACGAGGGCGAAATTCCCCATTTGTATTTAAAGGAGTCAATTTTTCTACCGGAGGATATTCCGCGGAATACGGTCAGGCACTTTCCAGTATATTAAATTTGGAAACAGTTGATGAGCCTAATGAGGAAGAAGTAAATCTTCAATTGATGAGTGTAGGTGGAGGTGCTCAGTTTACCAAAATTTGGGATAAAAGTTCGCTTATTTTTAATACTTCTTATTTCAATTTAAAGCCTTATCAGGAAATTATAAAGCAACAACTTAATTTTTCCAAGCCTATTCAGGTGTTAAGCGGGGAAACAGTTTTTACCCAAAAATTCAAAAAAGGATTACTTAAAACTTATGCGGCTTTAAGTTACACTGATTTTGAATTAACTCAGGAGGATATTAATGTGCCACAGGGTGTTTTTGTGGGACTCAAAAATAGAAACAGTTATCTAAATACAACTTACAAGGGGAAATTGGGAAATTCATGGAAAGTCAATGGAGGAATAAGTTTGTCCAATGATTTTACAGACACCAAACAGGATGTAAACAGGATTAAAACAAATGATAATAGTTTACATGCTAAGTTAAAGTTGAACAAAAAGTTTGATAATAATTTTCAGGTATCCTTTGGTGCGGAACAATTTGTTACTCGCATTAAAGATAAAATAGCAGTACCAAATCAAGAAATTCAAAATAGTACGTTGAACAATAATATTTCTGCCGCTTTCGCAGAAGGGAAGCTTCGGATCGGATCAAAATTTGTAACTAAGTTTGGCGCGCGAGCATCGCATGCGGGCATTTTTTCAAAAACAACGCTAGCTCCAAGGTTTTCGTTGGCACACAAAACTTCGGAATACGGTCAACTAGCATTTGCCTACGGCAATTTTTATCAAAATCCGCAAAATGCGGTATTAAAAATCGAAGAATCACTTTCTCCCGAAAGGGCATCACATTTTTTGCTTAATTATTTGTATAAAAAAGAACGTCAAATATTTAGAGCGGAACTTTTTTATAAAAAATATACTGACTTAATTAAATTTAATGGTGATCAGGTGATTACGGCTACTGATTTCAGGAATTCGGGTAATGGGAATGCTAAAGGACTAGATTTGTTTTGGAGAGATGGGAAAAGCATTAAAAATTTTGAATATTGGATAAGCTACTCTTATTTGGATACTAAAAGAAATTTTTAGAAACTATCCCGAAGCTGCTGCCCCACCTTTTGTAACCAGTCATAATTTTTCCTTAGTGACCAAATATTTTATATCCGATTGGCGTACTCAAGTGGGGGCTACTTACAATTTTTCTTCCGGAAGGTCATTTACAAATCCTAATACCACTGGTTTTTTAAATGATAAAACCAAGTCATTTAATGATTTGAGTATCAATTTTGCTTATTTAATTAGTCAGCAAAAAATACTTTTCTGCTCCGTGTCAAATGTGTTGGGTTTTAATAATGTATTGGATTATCAGTATGCAAATTCGCCTAATACCAATGGGGTTTTTAATCGAAGAGCGATTACTCAACCAGCAAAACGTTTCTTTTTTGTAGGATTCTTTTGGACTATTAGTGAAAATAAGCAAAAAAATCAGTTGGAAAATTTGTAGTACGCATAAAAAAACCTCCTCTATTTGGTAAATCTTAAAATGAATAACATGGAATTGATTGCTGAATGATAATACGAATAAAACTTTAAAAAAAGGTAAACAATCCATCCCTAAAAAAGTACAGTTCAGTAACTAAAAATTAGAATGAATACCAAAAATCAGCAAATTTGAAGTATCAATAAATAACAATAAAACAGTTAAAATTATGGAAGCACAACACACCAATCATGAAAACCTAAAGTATACAATGGCAGTACAACATGTTAGAAAAATCAGGGTATTTTATACGAGCTTAATACTATACGTTGTTCTTATGCCCATACTTATTGTTTATAATTACCAAACAGCACCATATCATTTATGGTTTTATTATCCACTTATTTTTTGGGGCTTAGGATTAGTAATTAGAGGGACAAAATTATTTGCTTCAAATGCTTTATTTGGCAGCGAATGGGAGGCTCGAAAAATTAATGAATTTTTAAATAGAGATTAAACAGAAACCTAAAAATAGTTACCATGAAAAAATCAATATCAATAATTAGTTTTGTTTTAGTTGCATTTTTTGCTAACGCGCAGTCCAACTACGAAAAAGGAATGCAAAAAGCTTTTGGGCTTTGGCAGGAAAATAAAATAGAGGAAGCGAGTAATTTATTTGAACGTATTGCAAATGCCGAAAAGGAAAATTGGTTGCCTTATTACTATGTGGCTAACGTAAATGTTACTATTAACCCGACGGCAATAAATAGAGATTTTATGCTGCGTATTTTATATCCTTATGGTTAAAATATTTAGCTACTCTTTGGCTATTTTCAGTTAGCATTTTCATATGATTCTTGACATTTTCTTCAAGCTGTTTTTCGTTTTTAGGAGCAGGTTTTTCAGATAAAGCATATTTTAAATCACAGTTTAGATACTCATCAGGGTTTTTCTCTGGAGAATAAGAAGGCAAGAAGAATAACTCAATATGTTCCAGTTTTTCTTCAATCCATTTCTTTACTATTTTACTGTGATGAACTCTTAAATTATCTAGGATTAAAAATATTTTTTGTGTTTTATCTTTGATAAGCTGTTCTAGAAATTCAATGAATCTATCAGCATTCATAGTTCCTGAGTAAATCATAAATTGAACACTTCCTTGATTAGTTACTGTAGAAATCATGTTTACAGAAAAACGTTTAGACATACTTTTCTTTACAGGCGTTTTTCCTTTGGGAGCATAAGAACGACCATGTTGATTAGCGTTTCTTACTCCTGTTTCATCACCCCATTGTATTTCTGCATTTTCCTCTTTAGCGCGTTTCTTAATGGCTGGATATTGTTCATCTAACCATAATTGCACTTTTTTAGAACATTGTTCGTAAGCTTGTTTCTTGGGTTTTTGAGGACTAAATCCCCAAGAGCGTAGATAATCCCCCATTGTATTTATCGCTAATTTTACACCAAATTCACGTTCCACTAATTCCTTTACAGCTTTGCGTGTCCATAAAGCAAAATCCAATTTTAGTTGATCTGGCATAACATCTGTAATCATGCGTTGGATCTCTAACTCTTGAGTGCTACTAAGTAATTTTTTATCCTCAGAGCTAACACCGCGCTTATTATCTGTCAACCCTTTAATCCCTTCTTTTTTATGTTTTTTAACCCAATTAGTAATTGTGTTTGGGTTAACTCCGTACATCATAGCTACTTTTTTCTTTTGAACACCTGAATTAATTTGCTTGATCGCTCGTTTGCGTATTTCCTTTCTGCTTGCAGAATCTACTGATCTAAAATCCATATCCTTCA
>NZ_AFPB01000170.1 GCF_000218485.1 Aquimarina agarivorans
CATTTTTAGGTAAACCTTTCTATTTACAGGTTTCCGAAGGTGGTAGGCTGAATAGGGAAACCCTATATTTTAAAGGAAAAATTACTGAAATAAAAGGTAAAAAAGGAAACGAGCATGGTGGAATGGGAGATCTTATAGAAGTTAAAGGAATGAGTAACAGTATTCTTTTAGATGATGGTTCTAATATAGATAGCTTTTTAGAAAAATCAGTTTCCGATATCATTGAAGAAGTCACAAAAGACTACAATAGCTCAGAATTCAGTATAAGAGTACAACCTGAAAATGACACATTGCTCTCCTACTCGGTGCAACATCACCAAAGCACCTTCCAGTATTTACAATATTTAGCCGCTACACAAGGAGAGTATTTAGTATATAGTAGGGATACGTTACATTTTGGGAAACCCGATTTAGGAGACGAAATACCTTTAAATTACAGTGTCGATTTAAAGGATTTTAGTTTGGGTTTAACAGTTAACCCTTTACATTTTAATTATTATAGCAATGATTATACATCTGAAAGCACTATAGAAACTTCTAGTAACAGTATTGCTTCAAACGCTAGCGGATATAGTGCATTTGCCAACAATGTGAGCAAGCAATTTTTCCCTAAAAAAGACAATAAACAAGTTTTTTACGGGTTCGAGAGCCAACAGTTGCAACAACAATTAGACAGCTCGGTAGCATTGCAAAGAAAGTTAGCCGAACAAAAACAAGTAAGCATTGTAGGTCAAAGCACCAATACTGGAGTTTCACTGGGAAAAGTTATTGTTATTAAGAGTGGTCAAGGAGACTTTGGACGCTACAGGGTAATCCAAATTACGCACAGTTATAAGCAAGGAGGAACATATACCAATAACTTTACGGCAATACCCTTAGAAATTGACGTTTATCCTTTAACGGATATCGATTTAATGCACCCTTCTCATCCACAAGTAGCCAAAGTAATAGCTGTTAACGACCCTAATGGGATGAGTCGCATAAAGGCACAATTTCCTTGGCAAAAAATGTACAATAAAACTACCCCATGGATACGTGTAGCCACTCCCTATGCTGGAGGCGATAGAGGGTTTCATTTATTACCTGAGGAAAATGATGAAGTATTAATAGGTTTTGAAAATGGTGATGTAGAACGCCCTTACATGCAATCGGCACTATATACAGGAGTAAACAAACACAATGCTTGGCAAAGTGAAAACAACGATTTTAAAGGACTTACCACCAAGGGTGGGCATGTAATTGAACTTAACGATACTAAGGATGGTGAGATGATTACGATTACCGATAAAAATGGTAACAAGATTTTAATTGATACAGCCAATAATAATATGGAAATTTCTGCTTTAGAGAATATGACACTAAAGTCTAAAAATTTAACTTTAGATGTTGCAGAAAACATGAATGTAATTGTAGGTAAGGACAAAAATGAGACTATTAGTGAAAATCAATCGTTAACTGCAAAAAAAAGCACGGTATTAATCGAAGAAAATGCCGCTTTTCAAGCAAAAGAATTGGAGAAAAATGCAGAAAAAATAACGATTAATAGCACTAAAGACAACATGGAATTATCAAGTGCTAAACAAGTAGTATCTAACAGTGGAGAGAAAAACATTTTAGCTTAAGTCAATGTTTGATTTTGGAACAAGTATTATAAATGAAGATGAAAGTACTGTAGAAAAAGTACCGTTTTTATATAATAATTTACTAACATTTAACCCTCAAGTTAATACCGTAAACACGTATTTAACAACACTTTCGTTTTTTGATAAAACCGACAAAGAAGTGAATCGGTTAAATTACGAAACCACAATAACTTATCTACCTACCGAAAAAGGCTACCTATGTGAAGTTATTAAAAAAGATATATTTATTAATGGCAAGGAGCCCTCATTATTAATGGAACAAATTGCTAATGAATTTAATAAAGTACTCTACCCCTTAAACCTATCAATTAAGCATACAGGCAAAATAATAGCTGTAGAAAATATAGAAGATATTCAAAAAAGGTGGCAGAAAGAAAAAAAACGATTTAACCAAAAATACAAAGGTATTGTCATTGGTAAAATAATAAAACAATTTGATAACGCTGTTGGGAATAGCGCAAGACTAACAGCTTTGTTACATAATGATATTTTTTATCAAGTCTTTTTTCATAATAACTATCAGACTTATAAAACAGATTATCAATTTAGCAATACAATGCTTTTAAGTGTTGAAGGAAGTACAGTACCTATTTCTTTTAAAGGATTAAATACGATAACTCCTAAAACAACACAAAATCAAACTATTGCTGTTAATTTCGAAGGTAATTGTGAGTTGGATAAAAATCACGAATTAAGTAGAAGGATACAAAGCAACCAAAAAAACTCGGGAGATTTAGTAGTTTCATACGATTTAAATAAAGAAACACGTTTACCCGAAATGATACAAATGGTTGCTAGTTTTTTTGATGAGAAAGAAACTCACTTAAAAACTATTGAAGTATTTATAGCTAAAGAAGCGACTAAAAAAGCTCCTGTAGTGTTATTAGAGGAAGGTGTAGAAAATGTACCTACACCCAAGAAGAAAAAAGGGTTCTTTAGTATTTTTAAAAGCAAAACCAAATGAGCGAAAAAAAATTAGTTTGTCAAGGTGCAATATGCAAATGTAGCTTTGGTGATTTTCCAGATAAATTAGTCGTATCCTCTCAGCAAAAACACTATATTAATGATACTAGAGGAAGCCAAAAGTTAATGGCAACTGATAAAGAATTAGGTGCTCCGTTCCAAACAAAGACGTTTGGACAGTGCAAAATGCAACCCACAGGAAGCAGTTTTAAACCTTGTATGCCTGCCATTACTACTTGGAATGGATTTTTTGAGAAAACACAAATACAGAGTAACCAAGGTTTTCCGTTGTTAGAAAATAGTAAAGGGATTTGTTCTTTTGGAGGCACTCCTAGCGTAGAGATTACTTTTCACGGTCAAGTAGCTGTACCTTCTGCACAAAATATTGCCAATGCCGATCCCGAAGTACTCAGCCAAATAATGCCACTAATTAATGTAAATGAAATTGATACTCCCGATCCCTATGGGGCATTACAAATAGTGGATGATTCAACAGAATTAGACGAAGAGAATAAGCACTGTACAGCAGGATCTCCTCCAGAAGCACCTCTCAGTATTATAGGAACTTGCCAATATTATAAATGGAGATTTAATAATTTTATGGAACGTCATGATAAATGCCAGCATGATCCCCCAGATTATTACTATGGTCCTCTACGCGAAATAGAAGGTGGTTTAGGTTTTGTAGATACTATTAATGAGTGGTGGACACCTTCTTTAGAAGAAGAAATGGGCAATGAAAAACTAGTGGAATACAAAAAACCTCATGGTACATTTAGAGGTGTACCCTCTGAAAGCTATGGGTACAAATATTGTGTACGTTTTACTAATGTACTCATGCCTGAATTAAGTCCCAAGGGTAAGGAATGGTTAAAAAAAGCTAAAAAATTGTTACAAAAATATATGGAGGAAGGTGTCGTAGAGAAGGAATTTATTTCTGTAAGAAATACAGACTTTAATGAGAGGTATAGTTTAGCAAATAATGCCAAAGCTTTTTATACTGGAATAGAAAACAGGAATGATGAGTTTAGAGATTTTGCTTTTGCCACACATCCCGATGCATATTTAGATGCTGGTTTAACTGGCATCCCAATATCCGATAAAATAAAGGTAAGTCTAACTCCCGATTTTAAAGAGTGGGCTTCTGGGAAAACGTGGGAACAAGCCATGCTTGTTATGGAAGAACAAATCAATGATTGGTATAAACAAGCAGAAGCGGGACTAAAAGAAGTTCAAAAAGATATAGAAGAAACAATAGAAGAAGCTGAAAAGTATCTAGAATTATTTAAAGATAGTATAGATATCTGGAGAAGAATTAATAGAGAATTAGATAAATACAGAAATATGCCATGGCTAAACTAAAAAAACTTGTATTACCGTTCATATTTAGTCTTTTTCTAATGAGCTGTAATTCTCAACCCCAAAATATTACTATAAAAGAAACCCCTATGAATTGGCACTTAACAAATATTCCTACCGAAACTGGTTCTATTAGTTTTGATTATCGACTAAATCAATACTTTTTAGTAGATAATTTAATGGGGTTCATGCTTGGTAATAACTCTGGAGCAGAAGTTCATAACTCCGTTATTGAAGATAGACCTTATTACAAAAAAAACTATCAAACTACTCTATTCAAAACAGAAGACGGCGGATTGTCTTTTAAAAAAATAACGGTAGGAAAAGGCACGCTTAGTAAGATGACTAAAGATACCCAAGGGAATTTATATGTTATAAAGGAAGTCTATGAGAAAGATAATACTCCCCCTCAATACACGATTTTAAAATCTACTGATGTAGGAGAAACATGGCAAGAAATAGGAGGGTTTAACACCCAAAAGATTTTTAACGTTCGTTTTTACGATGCTAATAAAGGAATTGTAAGTATAGAAAAAGGAAAAGGAGTAGAATTACTAAAAACAATAGATGGTGGTAAAACATGGGAAACTTTAATTGTAAAAGTAAAAGGAGTTGATATTAATGATCCTTTTTTTATAAACGAAAATGAATTATATACTACTTATGAAGCAGAGGATACTAACGCAACAGCAACAGTTAATTTTAATACAGGTAAAACTATAGTGCATCAATGCAATCTACCCAAAGGGTATCGTTTCGACGTTTTTTTTAACGATGATGTTACAGGCAACCTGTACTCTGAAGTATTAAAGTATGGTGAATTACACCCGTTAATGTTATATAACCATACTACCCAAAAATTAATTACTTACGACTTTAAAAACAATAGAGACCAAACTAATGTAGGAGTAAATATCTCTGGAAATTATATAGCAGTTTTAAGAAGTGATAATGGTAAAATATTTTATTACTATAGTAAGGATAATGGGAAAAACTGGATTAAGGAAAGTCTACCTGATTATTTAGCAGACAGCCATCCCATTGCATTGTATGGAAAAGGGTTAGTTTGGGTAAAATCTATTAGAAATTTGTATAACCTACAAGTAAGAAAACCTAGTTTTCAGAACTAATAATTTCAACATCTAGCTGTAAACATTATGGAAAAAAAGACATCATTGTAGTTAAAACAAACGGAGTAAATGAAGTTGAAATAGGAAAAGAAGCTAAGTTATCCATAGTTAAGCTTGGCGAAGACAAAACCTTATCTATAAAAAACAAAAAAAAGACGCTAAAATTCGTTGGGTATGGATTGCTGCACAATATTTAGGTATTGCTGAAACCTATCCTTTTGACCAATCTTATCCCAAATGGGGAGAGTGGAAAAATAAAGAAACTGATGAGTTTATAGGTGTCTACGGAATAGGCAAGCAATATGTGTACTCTAATGGTGTAAGAATTAAAGCACAAACAGCAGAAGATCTAATAAAAGGAACCATATTTTATGCAGAACCTTTTATAAGTGAACCTACACTAAAGACAGGGCATTACATAGCAACTGTAGACACTCCTAAAATACTATCTGCCTACTTTGCTCGCAATAAAGATGAGTTTAAGTATATAGGAGAACAAGCAAGTGGCAATGTATTTACTTACAAAAGCACACTAAAACTATTTGTGCTTGGTCACATGCTACCTAATTATACTATTAACCATCATAATTTTGCGCTATTTGAAGTGGACATTTTTGATGCCGATGGAGACAAAAAAGTAACAGACACCCCCCTTCAGTTTTTCCAACAAAGTAATTCTGGAAAATTTACTGTAAATACACTAACAGAATTGGACTTTGTAATAGATGAAAAATGGCGCGATAAATGTAACCACAAGGAAAAGACAGTAAAAACATTTTATGCAACTATAAAAACTACGATTTACAGTAATGAAGATGCTATAGCAGGAGAAGAAGCTAAAAGCTTCACAGGCAACAATTTTACTCGGTTTGGAGAAAAGTTTCAATCCCTAGCACCCAATGCCGAAAATATAGCTGTAAAAATGGACAAGAAAGATTTTGATGAAAGTAAAAGTTGGGGATTTTATGATGCTGATAGAGCAAGGAGTATTGCCAGTAAATACGAACAAAAAAAATTAAAAGAAGTTTATACTACAAAAGATGGTACTGTAATTAAAAATCAGCAAGCAACCTTCAAGGTCAAGTATAATACCATGGATGTCATTTTAGAAAAATATGAAGCTTCCAAAACGAATATGCTAGCAGTAGTAGGTGATGTGGAATATAGCTCTAAGAGAACACATCCTTGTAAATACTCCAAAATAACAATACAACATGAAGGTAATAAAGACAGAAAGCCTTTTACATTGTTTGATGAAGAAGAAAAGACACAAAAACCCATAGATCACACCAATCTTGCTTTTGGCATTGTAGCAGGAGAAAAACAAGAAACCATAAAAATATTAGCCGAAGGATTAGTTATACAAGATCATCACCCAGACCAAGAAAACCCTCCTATTTGCCACGGAATAACTACGGCTCGTAAACGTTTAAAAAACAATTTATTTAAAAATAAAGATGCTAAACATAAGGATCAAGAAGAATTTAAACACAATACAATAAAAGATGTATTCTCTATGGAAAAGGCGTATGCGCTTTTCCCCGATGCAATGACACCAACCTCAGATCTTCAAGGAAACACAGGTGACGAAACCATAGATATTACCAAACAAGATGTAGATTTTAAATATTTAGAAAATGGTATAGAGCTTTCTGTAGGGTATTTGTATAATAAAACATTTTACCCAAAGGCGAAAAAATGGTTGGCAAATAATATAGGAGAATGGACAAACGATTTAGTTGATATAGCATGGATTGTTCGTTATTTTATATTATCTGAGGATTATGCTCAAAAATATTTTGTTCCTATTGGTACGTGTAGATACCCTAATCAATCAGCTATAGTTAAAATATTCCCTCATGTAGAATGGTGGGTCAATTTTAATTATAAAGCTAAAAACCCCAAACATGTTTACCAAAAACCTAATTATGGATATAGAGTGATAACCACTCAAAAAAATCAAAATCAAAAAAATGCTGCAAAGTATAGGAAAGATAAGGCTAACTCAAAAAAGAATGAGTACGAATTAGAATTTGAAGCAGGCTTTAAATATAATAATGGAACTCCAATAAAGTTTAATACTGGGGAAGGTTTTCCAGTAATTAATGCTATTAATTTTTTAATTAAAGCCTATGAAATATTTAAAGAGATAACATTTGCTGATGAAACAGCAGATAAAGAAAATCCAATAGCAAAAGGAGACGCTGAAAGCTCAAAAGGACTCCTTGCTAAAAAGATGACCAAACGTTATAAGGCAAGAAAGAGTAAAGGTTTACCTATTAGAATAGAAGTTTCCAGACCTTCTTTTAGCGGTGGTTTGTATGGAGCTTACAAGCAAAGTAAAAATGATGTAAGTGCTTATGGCTCTATGTATGAGGGTAAATTTGGAGCAAACCCTCTTTTTGGGATACAAGGAAAATTGGATTTATTATTTTTTGCACAATTTATAGGACCCATAGGTATAGCTTTAGACAAAATTAGCAAAGTAGTCAAGCGTGTAGATTATTTAACTTTAGGAGCTATAAAGATTGATTATTTTCTAAATTTAGCCGCTAAGGTTGATTTGAATATAGATGTTAGTTTAGTAAATTACCATTCTGTAGATGGTTGGGGCGGTGGCGAAGTAAATGCTGTAATGCCTATTAAAGTATGGTTAGAAGCAGGGGTAAATGTAGATGTAAGCCTACAAGGTGTTGCTTCTGCAGATGCCGATGTTGAACTACATGGTGAAGCCAATATGGATTTACAAATTAGTTTAGATAAACGTAATAATAAATTACCTATGGAGTTTACTTTTAAAGGACTTGATGTCAAAATTTGGTTTAGTTTTAATGCTAAGTCAAAAAGGAATGAAGTTTATGATGAAAACGGAAAAGTCATAAATAATACACAAGAACCTAAAAGAAAACCTAACGCTATTCGCCAGTTAATAGCTCCTGGTAAACCCGTAAAATTTAATATTTTATGAAAGACCTTTTAAAATTAATATTTATTTGTTCAATTATTACAAGCTGCGCGCAAAACACAAAAAATAATATGGTAAGTAGTGATCTAATGAAAGATATAAAACAAGTACCCAAAGCAAAACAAATTACTTATGCCATTCATGTAAATGCCAAAACACCTTATGAGATCTATATTGATGATATTCCATTACCTGGTTTTGGTAGATGCTATGAAAGTGGTATGAATACCACTTTAGAGCTAAATCCTTATCTGTTGGGTAATGGCATACATAAATTAAAAGTACGTTACTTGCCTTTAGAGACCGCTAAGGATGGTTTATTACAACCAAGTGATGTGTATTTTAATAAAGATGCTAAGTGGAATATCTTTTTTGTGAGTTATATAAAAGACACTACAGATCCTCTAGGATACAAAGGAGAGATTGATTACGAAAATAGTGAGTTAACAGTAGTGCCTCCTCCAAATGCAGTACCCTTTTGGGATCAAGTATTTGAGTTAGATATAAAAGATTTACCTTATGAATTAGAAGGTTGGAGTAATAGCCAAGATTTGTCTAAAATAGATGAAGACAAATTAAGCAAGGGAGTGTTTAGTTTTTATAATGAAATAAGAGAAGTGATGAATAATGGAGATGTTGAAAAATACTTTAACATGAATTCTAAAAGTGATAAGGAAATTGCAGTAGCGACTTTTGATAATGATTTAGAATGGTATACTTCAGACGAGAGGAAGAATGAAATAATCAATGATTGTAAAGATAATATGCTACCTATTAACAAAGAGGATTATAATTTGAAAATATATGGTTATGGTAAAATTATAGCTATTGAGAGAATTAAAAAGTTTAAAAACAATTCACTTATAGCTAGAAAGAGAATTGAAGATAATACTAGATATTTTGCTTATAGCTTTAAGCTTCATAAACCTAAAGGAAGTGATACTTTTGAGATCATTAGAAAATAGTATGATCACTTTTTACAGAGATAAACTCATTTGAAAGCAACTAATTTTTCAATACTTGAAAAAGTACCTCAACTCTATTTTGCAACAGGTATTGGTTATTATCTATATATCACAATTCTGTTATTCATTAATTTGTTTACAAATAGTACTACTGACGGTAGTGAGCTTAGGAATATAGTGGTACTATTAATTGAAACAATCGCTATTATTTGGCTTGTTATTTTTTACTGTATGAATCCTATAAGAATATGGAAAAAAGCTAAATCAGATATGGAGGAGCTTTTTGCTAGTCCTAAAAGAAACATCATAAGTTTGATATTAAAACCTGATCTAAATAACAGGAAGAAAACCATTAAAAAAGCTTTCTTTTTTACTTATTTTCAGATATAACTATATGCTTGATAGCTTACTTTTTCGTACGGCACCATTACATTGATTTAATAGCAACAATACCTACAGTTATTAATTTTTTTAGTGAAAGTAAAATTCCTAATAAATTAAAATGGGGAGTTGTAGCCTTTATTGTTATAAATACAGTTTTGTTAATAATAGACAAAAACCATGTGCAACTTTTTTATAAGAGGATTTTTAAGGTGTTTTGGATTGTAAAATACTTGGTAATCATTGTGTTTTTAATCACTCTTATTTTATTAGCTATTGATAAGCTTTTATTGTTTGATAATTTTAAATTTAAAATAGAGGAACATATTATTACCGTTGCAATCATCAGCTTTAATATTGGATTTATAATTACAGAAGTTATTTTAGCAAGAGAATATCTAAATATGAAAAGGAATAGTCACAAATAGTTTATTACAATAGAATAATGAGAAATAACAATTCTCACATATTAAAAGTATTCAAACAACGAGTATCTCGAATACAAAAAGAATTGGAGGGAGATAAAACATTAGTCGATATAGATAAAACTTGGTTAGGAACTCAAAGACGTTTATATACTCAAAATTCAAAAAAGTATGCTACTGAAAAAAAGAAGTTATTAGACACTTTAATTCCTTTTTTAGGCTACGATTGGAAACAATACCGAACAAGAGAATACAATATTTACGTAAACGAAAGGGTCGTAAGTATAAAAAAAGCACTTTACGCAGGTAAGGAAATAGCAAAAACAGATCAACAATGGCTTACTAGTGTACGGCGCAAATACAATAAAGATAATGCCTATTTAAACGCGACTCAACAAAAGAAATTAAAAGAACTTAATCCGCTGTTAAAAAGACCATGGCATAAAACACCCTCTGAAATTGAAAAAAATGTAACGTCGTTTGAGGATCACATTCAGCGAATAAGAACACTTAATACCTCTTTAGACAAATTACCTAAACGCTATCAAGATTGGTTAAAAAATCAGCGTGAATTATATATTGCAGATAAAGAGTATCTTTCTAAAGAAAATATTTCACAATTAGATAGTTTAACTTCTATTTTAAAAACAGAATGGTCTGTAGATATTAGATATAATTTTGAACTTCTACAAAAGCAATGTAGCACTATAAAAAGAAAATTAAAAAGGGGTGAACATCTAACAAAACAGGAAAAAGCGTATTTAGCAAAAAAACGTACGCAATATAGACAAGGCATTCTTTTTAGCAGCAGATCAATAAAAACACTTGATTCTTTAACCCCATTATTAGGCTATGATTGGAAAGAAAACAAACGTAGCTACACTAAAGCTAAAACTTTTGAACAGCATTTAAGCGAAATTAGATGTAATCTGCAAAATCATATTGTTTTAACTAGAAAGCAAAAAGCTTATTTACGAATGCAACGTATTTATTATAGCGAAAACCCTGAAACGTATCCTAAACATAAATTTGATGCACTAGAAAGGTTAATTCCACTATTAAATTACGATTGGAAATATAGCAGAAGACCATACCCTCAAAAACACAATTTTGAAGAGAGAGCAATTCTTATTAAAAAGCATTTATCAGTATCAAAGGATACTTTAAATTTAACAATAGAAGATAAGGATTGGCTTAGAAGACATCGCAGAATCTATCGATCAGACCCTAAACTTTTTGATAAAAAAAGAGCTCTTATTTTAGATAGCATGAATGATCTGTTAGGCTACGATTGGAAGACTTATGTAATAGAACGGACTTAATTTTGAGAATATGAAAAAGAAAAGGAATTCATCATTGAACTCCTTTTCTATCTTTGAGTGCATTAGCTAATATGTAATGGACAGTATTTAATCTGTATGACTTGGATCATTCTCGATGCGTTCCAATTCTAACAAAATAATATTTTCTACATCTGCTTTTACCTGTCGGTAGTTTGCATTAATTTGTTCCTCCATGGTATCATTTCCGTCACTATCTAAAAACGAGATAATTTCGGGAATAGGTTTATATTGTTTTGTTTCTTGGGTAACCTTATCCACATCTACAACAATTTCAGCATGAAAAATCTTTTGTTCGATACGTTCATCAAAATTGTCTGAAACAGCACCAACAAACATACCTTGTGTAAGATTGGATATTTTACTTGGTGGAATCAAACTATCCATTTGAGTAGAAATAGAAGTGGATTTATCTTGCCTGTTAATAGTCATCGATTGCCTTTTTTGCAGTACTTTACCAAAACGTTCCGATAAAGTTTTAGCAGTTTCACCAACGACCTGACCACTAAAAATATTCCCTACGGTATTTTGAATTACTTTGCTTTCTTTGTCTCCATAATCCCTTGTCAACTGTGAATAATCTTGAAAACCCAAACAAACTGCTACCTTATTGCTACGAGCTGTAGCAATTAAATTATCTAAACCTCTAAAATAAATGGTCGGTAATTCATCTATAATTACTGAAGATTTTAATTGTCCTTTCTTATTAATCAATTTTACAATTCTACTATTGTACAAACCTAAAGCAGCAGAGTAAATATTTTGACGATCAGGGTTGTTCCCGACACACAAGATTTTGGGAGCTTCTGGGTTATTGATATCCAATGAAAAATCATCTCCTGTCATTACCCAATATAAGGCAGGGCTTATCATCCTAGATAATGGAATCTTGGCACTGGCTATTTGTCCTTGTAATTGATCTTGTGCCCCTCCTTCCCATGCATCGATAAACGGAGAAAGATAATTTTCCAATTCTGTATAACTTCTTAGAATTGTAAATATGTCTGTATACTTTTTGTTGAGTAGTTCTATTGCATGGGGGAATGTGCAATATTTCCCATTTTCATAGATCTTGAGATACCAAATAATCGAAGCCAACAAAATAATAGGACTTTCCACAAAAAAGTCTCCTTGCTTTTGTATCCATGTCTTATTCAAATTGAGCATTATCGTGTAGGCACTCTCATAAGCATCCGAAATGTCCGTCATAAACATAGGATTGATTGGGTTACAACGGTGGCTTTTACGAGGATTATCAAAGTTGATTACATAGAATTTTGGAGGTATTTTATACTTATCTGTATGCTTTAGTAAATGATTATAAGCGATAACCGATAGGTCATCAAACTTAAAATCATAGATATACATCGAAAATCCTTTTTCAATTTGTTGCTTGATGTAGTTATTTACTACAGCAAACGATTTACCAGAACCAGGAGTACCCAAAACAATAGTTGCTCTAAATGGGTTTACAATATTAATCCATCCCTCATTCCATTTCTTTTTGTAGTAAAATCGAGTAGGTAAATTGATAGAATATTCGTTTTCTAACAAGCGAGTTTCTTGCATAAAACTTTCATTTTCGAGATTAAAAACATCATCCATTAGATGATGCTTAAATAACCTACTCATCCAAACACCAGCCATCAATAAGCCAATATATCCTACACTTAACGTGGCAATATAAAATATAGCGATTTGTAATTTGGGTAATGAAACTTGTAACAACCAATAATTGAAAAAGAAAAATAGTAGTCCTGTAACTAGTGCAACATTAATCTTTGTCCATGTTATTTTTTCTTCTTTAATTCCCTTAGTACCTAAACAAGATAAGCTTAGAAATACTAGTGAAAATAATTTAGTCCATAGCAAGGACGAAAACAATCCTGTATCACGTTGAAAGTTCCATAAAATTCGATCTACAGTTGAAATAGTAAATCCCCATTGTTTGAATGTTTCATAACAAAACCAATAACAATGTATTACCACAAACAGAATACTGATTGCTCTCATAAATTCCATTGTTTTGGCTAATCCTCTAATATCATCTTCGTTTTGCATCTTTTCTATTTTTACGTTTTTTCTTTACTTTTTTCATATCGTTTTCTTCTGGAACATCCGTTGGTAATAAACCGCCTAAAGATTCCATAACACCAGCATTAAAAAGAGGCATTGCCTCTGCTGTAAGTTCATTTTCCATATACTCCATATGTTGTGTTATAGAGGTTGCTGCATTGGCTATTAAAGTGGTCTCTTTTTCTTCATTCCAAAGGCGATGAAATACATTAGCCGAAAGATCTTTTCCTAATCGAGAACCATTTAATACTGTTTTAGAAGTATGATCTATAAAACTGATCCCATAAATTCTGCCTTGATCGTTTTCTCTGATAAACATTGATATTTTATGATCCTGTAAATACTTTCTAAAACGATCTTTAGAGGGATGCTTCTGCATAGCATCACGCACCAGTTTTCGTACTCTCTTCTGAGGTTTATGTGTATCGATATAAGTTTTCGATTTTTTAAACTTTTGTTCCAAATCCGCTAAACCAACAGGCATTGAAAAACGGGAAGATTTGAAAGGGTTACTTGCTTTTTCTCCTATATCATTAGTAGCAAAATAGACCAATCCTCGTTTTTCTTTTCCGTGAATAATTCCTCGAACTTCTTGTGCAGTCACATTAAAAAATGATAGTAAAGCCTTGTATTCACCTAAAGTTTGAAACTTATAGTTTTCGTTTGCAAATGTGAGTACCGAAGCAATTTGTTGCTTTACATTATCTTGTTTAACATCAACTTTTTGTAATGGGATATCTTTTTTGTCAGCTGTACCAATTGCAGAAGTGAGTTTAAATTGTTTCTCTAGTTTTCGGCATAGTTGCATTGAACGTACTTTCTCGAAACTATCTGAAATACGTTTGCCATATTCATCTACACAAACTGAAACAATATGAATATGAGCACGTCCAGTATCGGTATGTTTAAATACTACATAAGGTTGGTCACCGTACCCCATTTCCTGCATATAATGATCTGCCAATTCACTAAAAAGTTCATCTGAAACCGCATCTTTAGGATTGGGATTTAATGAAATATGAAGAATTGGTTTTTCAGTACGATTATTAGCTATGAGATAAGGCTCAAAAGAACGTTCCAACAAGGGAATAGTAAATTCTCCCTTTAAAGGGTATATCATTTTGTGGCAATGCAAAATATTACCTTGATCTTCTTTCACCTTTTCATAGTTGTAAATTAGTATTCCTTTTAAATGATTTCCTCTTCCTATTTTTGCAACCATCTTTCATCAAATTTTTGGATTAAACGAATGATCTTTTCAAGAATAGCAATCATTGCTACAGTATGCTTTTCCAATTTTATTAGTAAAAATTTTGCATTCTTTTCAGAAAAATTGGTATGTAAGGCTTTTACAACTTGATTGTAATTCACTCCAATGGCTCTAAATTGAGCATGTAAAGCCGTTAGTTTCACATAAAAATCATGAGCAGATTTATCAATGGTTACTACTTTGATTTCTTTTTCAAATAAAATGGCACGTATAAATTCGGCTTTGGTTAAAGCACCAGAGATATCAAATCGCTTTAAAAACACTGCATTTTCTTCAGCATTTAAGCGAAATACATAACGATACACTAAAGGAGCTTCTTTAGGTTTTCGTCCTTTTTTAATTTGTTTTTCCTTCATCTTTAATTCGTTTTAAGTAAAAATCCAATACATCTATTTTCAAAATCCTCGACTTCGGAGGGATTTTAACTCCGTAGGACAAGTTTGTAATGAGAGGCACAAAAGCATTTTTGAGGCACTCATTACACAACTTGCTCTGTTCCGCTGAACAGTTTTTAACTAGAATTTTATGTGGTGATATGATATCACAAATCCCAAAACTGATCTCTACAAATTAAAAGCGTGAAAACGGTTATAACACCATGGTTATCAATGACAAAAAGAGCCATCTAAAGCCACTTACAACCACAAAATGGAATCCCTGAAAAAATGAAATGAAAGCATTGTTTTTTTGATGTAACGACGTAGAACTGTATAGCCAGCTAAACAGAAATACAGTTGGTCATTTAGTTAGGCGTGAGCATAAAAACATCACTAGCCAATTAACTAATTATTTGAATAATAAGTCAATCGTGCAACTAGAGATAGCTACTACTAGCTGTACAAAAATTTAGCTAACCGAGCGTATGAGTAATTAGCTAAAAAGACTACTGGTTAGTCAACTAGCTAATTGTATAACGAGCTATATGTATCACTAGCTAGCTAGATAATCATACAACTATATAAACTTATAAACCGTAAAATTTTAACCAATGAAAAAAGAACCATTAAAAATCAGTTTTTCATCTCAAAAAGGAGGTGTAGGGAAAAGTGCAATTACTGTACTAACTGCTGCAATGCTACATTACAAAATGGGATATCAAGTTGTAATTTTCGATTGTGATTTTCCCCAACTTAGTATTGCCAAACAACGAGAACGTGAGTTAAAAGCGATTATGGAGAATGATCATTTTAAGCGAATGGCACATACACAATTTTCAAGTTTAAACAAAAAGGCATACCCCATAATTTCCTGTAATGCAGATACTGCTTTACAAGAAGCAAAACAGTTTTTAGATAATAGCCCTATAAACTATGATTTTGCCTTTTTCGACTTCACAGGAACAGTAAATTCTACAGGAATATTACAAACCCTAATTGGAATGGATGCCATTTTTTCTCCGATGACTGCGGATCGATTAGTCATGGAAAGTACCCTTTCGTTTTCGCAAGTAATGGCACAAATATTTGCGAGTAAACCTGATAAGAAAGGCTTACATCTATTTTGGAATATGGTAGATGGTCGAGAAAAATCTACCCTTTATGATACTTATGAAAAGGTTATTAATGAGCTTGGGCTACACAAAATGCAACATTACTTTTCAGATAGCAAACGCTTTCGAAAAGAGCTTCCTGAAATTGGCAATGGATTGGTATTTCGTTCTACACTCTTTCCTCCTCACAACCGTTTAATTAAATCTTCTCGTTTAGACGCTTTTATCAATGAATTTTTACATCTATTAAACCAATAGCTATGGGAAATACAGATTGGGAACAAGCTAGGAAATATGTATTAGAGCACTACCCTAAAGCGGTTTGCTTTAAATACAGAAAAAATGTCTTTGTCATTTTTTCAGATCGAAATCTCACAAATGCAAAGCGGTTATCGAAAAATATAAATGAACAAAAAACTGCCATTAATAAAGGAATGGCTTGGGTAGAAGCTAAACAAGTTTTAGAAAAAGCGAATAAATTTTCTTACGACCCATCTAAAAATGATACAAAATGAAAAAAGATAAAACACCGATAGACGAAAAGGAATTAATGAAAATGATGGCACATTCATTTTCAGAAGATAGAAAAGTTCCTAAAGCGGAAGAAACAAAAGAAGAACCTCAACCTAAACCCAAGTCCAAGGCGAAACAAACAGTTAAGACGACTGCAACTTCTAAGAAAGAGATAACATCCTATCAGGAAGTGTTTTTACAAAAAAGCCATTTAATTGCCCGTAATGGAAAAGCAATATACATCCGTCCAGAATTTCACGAACGCTTATTTAGAATTACCCGAGTAATTGGAGAAAATAATATGTCTATATCTAATTATTTAGATAATATTTTACAATATCACTTCTCCGAATTTGAAACTGAAATTAAGAAACTCTTTAAAGATAATTTTAAACCCATTATATAAATTATGGAACAGTATATCCAAGTTGTGATCTTATTGCTATTAATTGTTCTATTAGTAGATCGATTTTATAATAAATCGACTCCTCCAAAACCTCCCCGTGAAAAACCCAAACCTAAGCACACCAATAGTGTAATGGGAGAAAGTAAAGAAGGGATAAAGCAACTAGAAACTAAAAAAGTATTGGTAGATAGTGATGATAAAATAAAAACATCAAAAGTAATTCCTTCAGAAGCTTTAGAAGCGGTTTTTAATTCTACAACCCCTGAAAATATGGATTCTAATGAGTTGAAATTAGAGGAGGAAGAAGAAGAATTTAAAACGAATCCACCAAGTGAAGTAGATCAAGATTTTAATACAGGTTTGAGCTTTGAAGAATTACAAAAAATAGCCAAGCTATTAAATCAAAAGGAACTTACTAATGATACTTTGCCTATAGCTATGAAAATTGAAAACACCGAATTATTAGAAATACTAAATGAGCAAATTCCAAAAGCACAACAACATGTTTCTGATTTATTAAATACGCATTTAGCCACTCATAACAATTCTAAAATAAATGATGACTGGCGTGATTTTGATATTGGGGATTTTTTATAGATTTCGTAGAAGGGAATAAATGAAGATTGGTTAGATTAAATATTAACTATTACAATTTATATCTAATAACTATGGCAATTAGACTATAATCTAACTCGATTTATATTGTTCTTGCAAATATTCTTTATACTTTTTGAATTCAACATCCCTAGGATTGATCTGCAAAACATAATTAACTTTGCCCATAAGATGCTTTAAGTAATTCGATTTTTTTTGATTGGTTCGTTCTATATGACTGGCAAGTCCATAGTTTTTTATGTAGTACATTTCATTTCTCAGAGAGTTACGGATTTTTTTTGGTAATTGAGCTTTTTTATTGACCACGATACCAGAAATTATTTGAGGTTGATTTGGCTTCATCAACTTAGTTTTTTCTTCATTTAACTCCAAACCAATTTTAGAAAGCTCTTTTTTAACTAATTTTTTAATCTCTTCAGCATTTAAATTCCCCGAGAAAGCTAAATCATCCGCATATCTCGTGAACTTTATTTTATTTTTCATACAATATTTGGAAACTTCAGTATCAAAATCTTTCAATATTAAATTTGAAATATAGGGACTCGTAGGTGCTCCTTGAGGTAATTCATTTTCTCGAAAACATAATTTCGCAAATAAATTTGACATTTTTCTTGAATAACCAATACTAAAAAACAGATATTCAACAGACTCAAACTTTATAGAATTGAAGAATTCTTTAATATCTAAGGTTAGGACTAGTGGCTCGTTTGTGTGATAAATTGTATGTTCTTTAATACTCCTTTTGGGTACGTAAGCTTTTGCATATCTACTTACCTTTAGTTTGTAGAGAATTTCATCTAAAATCCACAATTGAATTTCTTTAAGACTAGGCAAAGGTTCATATAATGTTCGGTTTTTCCCATTACGTTTTTTAATTTCAAATTCACGATAGAAGTATTTTTGAAATTTTACAGCACGTTTGAGATAAGAAACACTGTACCCGACTAGACCACTAAGGTGGTTAATACTATAAATTACAGGGAGATTATTTTCTAATAGAGGGTTAGCATATGATAAGCACTTATTGATATATTCAGAAGAAAAACCATGTTCCAATGCTTTTTGAGTAAACTTTTCTAAGTATAATTGTTGGTTATTCATATTTACTTGTGGAGATGTTGTCCTTAAGAACGAGGGACTACTCAGAGCCCCCGTTCGGAATAAGAATTTTGGAAAGGGAAATATCTATTGATTTTGCCTTTTCAAAATTCGCCAGCTTGAAAGAATGTTCACTATTTGGCATGGTGACATCACCAACCATTTCTTTTAAAAATCAAGCTCTGTCTGGTTTGGTAAATATATAAAATTCCTTTCATGTTTTTTAATTCTACTTTGATTTTCTGGTTGTATCCAATTCACTTTATTAGTTTCTTTAAGTAAATGTTTTCCTTCGGCAAGAACTTCTTTTCCCTTTGGCGTTAATCTTATTTTCTTCTCAACATAAGATAATAGTTCATTATCTACAAGCTTATTTGTAATTTCTGAGATTTCTCTGTATGACAGGTTTTCTCTCAATAATTTTTTAATATTTCCAGAATTCTCAATCATTTTGAGCACTAGAATTTCTTTTTTTTCTGTCATAATTCAACTGTTTCTTCTCTAGAGAATGGTGCTTCAAAATATTGTTTTCCAATCCTGTGTCTCTTCCAAAATATAGGGAAAGTATTGTCAGGAGTTCTAGCAAGTGTTATTAGGGCTTCACACCCATCATAACCCAAACTAAAGTGACTACCTCCAGGAATTAACCTCTCAATTTCTAGCATTACTTGGATTTTTTCTTCAAGAATAGGTGAATCATTAAAATCACTAATACCTTTTAAAGAAAGATAATCAGCATAAACAGAGATTCCGTCTTCAACAAATAAATCTGATGTATCTTTTTGAATTGCAATACAAATAATGTTTAATTTATCATTAGTTATATTTACATTCTTCTTTAATTCTTTCAAACAATCATTTAAAGTTTCGCCAGAACCAATATAATCGTCAATTAGGAAAATTGCTTCATTATCTTTTAATTGAAAATGAGCATTATTTAAATCTTCAAATTTTGTAACATATTTAAATTCTACTTTAGAATATTTTACGAGTAACTTTTTAAACACTTTTATTTGATATAACAAGAACATTCCACTTTTAGCCTTTCCCTCATCCTCGAATTTAACTATTGGAAATAGATAAACCGTCTTTAAATTTTCTATTTTTTCGTCTTCTACACTTTCTAAAGTTGAAAAAATCTTTTCCTGATATTCAATAAAATTGATCCATTGATACCTTTCAACTAATTCAATTATCAATTCTCTTGCTCTATCATTTAGATTATTTAGAAGATTACAGAAATTATCAAATACATGTTCATCTATATCCTTGTCAGTCCATCGTTTAGTTTTAAATATTTTATTTAAGTATGTAATTGATTCTACTATTGTCATTTTTCTTTAACTAATTAATGTAAACACATATAAATAAACTTGAAATTTACTTTTGACCAATATTGAGAGCTAATTTAAAAATCTTTTTGGCTTAATTATATTACAACTCTTTATATATAATTAAACACACCTTAAAAGCGCTGTATAAATATACAACCTTATTCCAAAAACTACCTCTAACAGCCAACTAAAGCCATAAAAACGGCTTCTCAAAAAGGGCTGTATTCTTAAAATACATTCGTGTAAAACAAGCTAAAAATCAGCTTATCAAATACACACGAATGAAAGAAAAACGCTTTCTACAACAGCATTTTGAGTACGGATAATTTTTTACTGCTCATCACTTTTTCCTGAATCGAGTCAGGGATTTCTAAGTATTCAATTCACTAAAAAATTATCACATTATGAAAACTAAAATTTATAAAATAATCTTTAGTCTAGTTGCTTTCTTATTATACGGAATAGGAGCACAAGCACAAAATGGTGTAGGCGGAATTAACCAAGCTACACAAATGGTCACTTCTTATTTTGATCCCGCTACAAAACTTATTTATGCTATTGGAGCAGTAGTAGGATTAATTGGTGGGGTTAAAGTGTATAACAAATTCTCATCAGGTGATCCTGACACTTCTAAAACAGCAGCTTCATGGTTTGGAGCATGTATTTTCTTAATTGTTTCTGCAACCATTTTACGCT
This sequence comes from Aquimarina agarivorans, assembly GCF_000218485.1. Classification (GTDB taxonomy): domain Bacteria; phylum Bacteroidota; class Bacteroidia; order Flavobacteriales; family Flavobacteriaceae; genus Aquimarina; species Aquimarina agarivorans. The sequence continues at coordinate 20,669 of NZ_AFPB01000170.1, forward strand.
CATTTTTCTTATAAACTATGGCTAGCTTTCAAATCAATAAAGGCATAGGAAGAACCGTAGAGTTCAAAGGTTTAAAAGCACAATATCTATTCATATTTGCTGGAGGATTATTGGGACTGTTTATTACTATAGTCATACTATATATGATTGGTATAAACCAATATGTGTGCTTAATACTAGGGCTTATTAGTGCAGGAGTTTTGATATGGAAAACTTTTGAGCTAAACACAAAATATGGAGAACATGGATTAATGAAAATTTCAGCTCGTAAAAGGCATCCGAAATTTATCAGCCGTCATTACACGGTACTATCTCTTATCAACTTTCAAAATCAAAGCATATGAGACCAATAGCTAAACGTAGTCCATTTGCTGATAAATTTCCGATTTGGGCAGTAGAACACAATTGTATTTTAAGCAAGGATGCAGATATAACCATTGCTTTTAAAGTTACTTTACCTGAACTGTTTACCATTACGGCAAAAGAATATGAAGCGATCCATGCTGCATGGCATAAAGCCATTAAAGTATTACCCGATTTTAGTATTGTCCATAAACAGGATTGGTATCTAAAAGAAAACTATGAACCAGAGATTCAAAAAGATGATTTAAGTTTTTTGTCTCGAAGTTTTGAAAAGCATTTTAATGAGCGTCCTTTTTTAGCACATCATTGTTACGTCTATGTGACAAAAACTACCAAAGAGCGCACGCGTCGTCAAAGTAGTTTTTCTACACTCACTCGCAAGCATTTAATTCCAAAGGAGATTCAAGACAAAGAAGCTATGCTCAAATTTATAGAATCGGTAGATCAGTTTGAACGTATTATTAATGATTCTGATTTTGTAAGCTTGGAGCGTTTAACGGATTCTGACATTGTTGGATCAGCAACTAAAAAGGGGCTTTTAGAAGAATATTTATCGCTTACTTCTGAGCAAGATAATTTTACACTACAAGATATTCATTTAGGAGTAGATGAGGTAAAAGTTGGGGATAAAATCCTATGCTTACATACACTATCAGATACTGAAGATTTACCCAATGAAGTAAGTACTGACAAACGTTTTGAACGATTATCTACAGACCGAAGTGACTGTCGATTATCTTTTGCTTCGCCAGTAGGGTTGCTATTGAACTGCAACCACATTTACAACCAATATATTTTTATTGATAACAGTGATGAGAATTTACGCAAGTTTGAAAAATCAGCACGTAACATGCACTCACTAGGCAAGTATAGCCGAAGTAATCAAATCAATAAAGAGTGGATTGAGAATTACCTTAATGAAGTACATTCAAAAGGGCTAACCTCGGTACGATGCCATTGCAATGTATTGGCTTGGAGTGATGACCAAGGAGAATTAAGACAAATTAAGAATGACGTTGGTAGTCAGTTAGCTCTTATGGAATGTCGTCCTCATCATAATACAGTAGATACTGCAACATTATATTGGGCAGGTATGGCAGGCAATGCAGGTGACTTTCCTGCGGAAGAAAGCTTTTACACATTTATAGACCCTGCGTTATGTTTCTTTACCCAAGAAACAAATTATCGCAATTCCTTATCTCCTTTCGGAATAAAAATGGTGGATAGATTAACAGGCAAGCCCATCCATTTAGATATTTCTGATTTACCAATGAAAAAAGGAATCATCACCAACCGAAACAAGTTTATTTTGGGTCCTTCAGGAAGTGGAAAATCTTTTTTTACGAATCATTTAATCCGTCAATATTACGAACAAGGCACACATGTATTATTAGTAGATACAGGTAATAGTTATCAAGGATTATGTGAACTCGTTCGTCAAAAAACAGGTGGTAAAGATGGGGTCTATTTTACGTATACGGAAGAAAATCCTATTGCGTTTAATCCATTTTATACAGATGATAATGTGTTTGATATTGAAAAAAGAGAAAGTATCAAAACACTTATTATGACCTTGTGGAAGCGAGACGACGAACCCGCTTCACGTTCTGAGGAAGTAGCCTTATCAAATGCCGTAAACCTATTCATTAAAAAAATTCAAAACGATAATACCACAGAAGTTTCTTTCAATGGGTTTTATGAATTTGCCAAAACAGACTACAAAACCATTTTAGAGGAAAAATCAGTACGAGAAAAAGACTTCGATTTAGCCAACTTCCTAAATGTTTTAGAGCCTTATTACAAAGGTGGAGAATACGATTATTTACTTAATTCAACCGAGCAACTAGACCTGTTAACCAAACGATTTATTGTATTTGAAATAGATGCCATTAAGGATCATAAAATCCTATTTCCTATAGTGACCATTATAATCATGGAGGTATTCATTAATAAGATGCGACGACTTACAGGAATTCGCAAACTAATATTAATTGAAGAAGCATGGAAAGCCATTGCCAAAGAAGGCATGGCGGAGTACATCAAGTATCTATTTAAAACTGTACGAAAGTTTTTTGGAGAAGCTATTGTAGTTACTCAGGAAGTAGATGATATTATTCAATCTCCTATTGTTAAAGAATCCATTATTAATAATTCGGATTGTAAGATACTTCTTGATCAGCGCAAGTACTTGAACAAGTTCGACGGTATTCAAGAAATGTTGGGACTTACCGAAAAAGAGAAAGCACAGATTTTATCCATAAACCTAAACAACCATCCAAGCCGATTATACAAAGAAGTTTGGATTGGATTAGGCGGAACACAGTCGGCTGTTTATGCTACTGAAGTAAGTGCCGAGGAATACTTGACCTACACTACTGAAGAAACCGAAAAAATGAAGGTCTTAGAACTTGCTAAAACCAAAGGAGGAGATATTGAATCTGCGATTAAGCAATTGGCAGAACAACGAAGATAATCTTATCAAAACCTCTTGTAATAGAGGTAAAAAGCAACATTAATTTTTAAAAATATACATCATGAAAAAATACATATTCAGCATATTGTGTATGATCGGTTTTTATACTACACAAGCACAATGGGTAGTTACCGACCCTACTAATTTGGCACAAGGGATTGCCAATACAGCACAGCAAATTGTACAAACTTCCACCACCGCTACCAACATGATAAACAATTTTAAAGAAACGGTGAAAATCTATGAGCAAGGGAAAAAGTATTATGACAAACTAAAGCGTGTAAACAATTTGGTTAAAGATGCTCGAAGGGTACAACAAGCAGTTCTTATGGTTGGAGAAATTTCAGATATCTACGTAAATAATTTTCAAAAAATGCTTAATGATGAAAATTACGCACCTCAAGAACTCTCTGCTATTGCATTTGGATATTCTAAACTATTGGAAGAAAGTGGCAGCTTAGTAAAAGAGCTAAAAAAGATTATAAATCCTTCAACCTTATCCATGAATGATAAGGAGCGTATGGATATTATAGATCGTATTTACAAAGAAATTAAAGCCAATAGGGATTTAGTGAATTACTACACCCGAAAAAATATTGGAGTTAGTTATTTGAGAGCAAAGGAAAAAGGCAATACGAAACGTGTATTGGCTTTATATGGAACAGCTAACGAACGTAATTGGTAAAATATAACAGTTATGTATTTAATTGCTGATTTCGACAATCTACATCAAGTATTACGAAGTTTATACGACGAGATGATGCCTTTGTGTAGTAATATGATAGGTATTGCAAAAGCCATCGCTGGTTTGGGAGCATTGTTCTACGTTTCTGCAAGGGTATGGCAATCATTAGCAAGAGCAGAACCTATTGATGTATATCCTATGCTACGTCCTTTTGCTATAGGAATGTGCATCCTCTTTTTTCCATCTATAGTGCTTGGAACAATTAATAGTGTCCTTAGCCCTGTGGTCAAGGGAACAGCGACAATTTTAGAAACGCAGACTTTTGATATGCAATCTTATCAAGCGCAAAAAGATAGGCTTGAACGAGAAGCCTTACTCAGAAATCCTGAAACCGCTTATTTAATTAGTAACGAAGAGTTTGATAAAAAACTGGAATCGCTAGGTTGGTCTCCTTCAGACTTGGCTACTATGGCAGGAATGCATGTGGAGAAAGGAATGTATAAACTTGAAAAAAGCATGAGAGATGCATTTCGTTCCCTATTGGAACTTATTTTTCAAGCGGCTGCTTTAATTATTGATACCATCCGTACATTCTTCCTTATTGTACTTTCTATTCTTGGTCCAATAGCCTTTGCGCTTTCAATTTGGGATGGTTTTCAATCTACACTTACTGCATGGCTTAACCGCTATATCAGTGTGTACTTCTGGTTACCTGTAGCCAATTTGTTTGGAGCTATGCTTGGTAAAATTCAAGTACTCATGCTTACCAAAGATATTGAAGCACTATCTAACCCTAACTATATCCCTGATGGCTCAAATACAATTTATACGGTTTTCATGCTTATCGGAATCATTGGCTATTTCACGATTCCAACGGTTGCAAATTGGGTTATTCAAGCTGGCGGAATGGGGAACTATAATAGAAATATAAATCAATCTTCTAAGAAAGCAGGGAATTTAGCTGGAGCTACGGCAGGGGCTACTTCTGGAAATATTCGAGGGCGATTAAAAATAAAATAAGATGAAACAACATATAGAATTTAAAACCTTAACTACTGTAGAAAGTAGTTTTAAGAAAATCCGCTTATTAAGTATTCTCTTTATTGTTTTGTGTACAGCAATTGTAGGTTACAGTGTATTTAGTTCCTACCGATTTGCCGAAGCACAACGTGAAAAAATTTATGTATTAGACAAAGGAAAGTCTTTGATGTTAGCATTATCCCAAGATGCATCTTTAAATAGACCTGTAGAAGCTAGAGAGCATATGCGTAGGTTTCATGAACTATTTTTCACACTTGCTCCTGATAATAAAGCCATTGAATCCAATATCAAAAGAGCCTTATTCATGGCAGACAAAAGTGCTTTTGATTATTACAAAGACCTTTCTGAAAAAGGGTATTACAATCGTATCATTTCTGGAAATATTCATCAGCGTATTGTAGTTGATAGCATTCAAACCAATTTTAATACCTATCCCTATGAAATGGTATTGCATGCCAAGCAATGGATCATAAGAGCAAGTAACAAAACAGAGCGAAGTTTAGTAACTACTTGCCAACTCGTCAATTCTGTTCGTTCAGACAACAACCCTCAAGGTTTTACTATCGAAGGCTTTAGAGTATTAGTAAATACTGATATCCAAACTATTAAGCGATGAGTTTATTGTTCCTACAAAGAATAGCAAAATGGCTTCGAAACCAATGTGAAAGTTTAACAAATCGACAAGCCAAAGTGCTACTATGGATACTTTTTATAAGCTATATCCTACTCACTTTGGCAGTGGTTATAACCACATTCTCATAAAGTGGTCTATGACTCTAATTTTTAAATCAAAATAAGATGAAACAAAATCCAAATAACAACAAAAAGCAACCTATACAACTGCAAGAAAAGCATAAAAAAATACTGGTTTACTCAGGGCTTTCCTTCTTGTTTATGGGAGTAATGTATCTATTGTTCGCTACTGGTAGTAACGATAAAAAAGCATTAATCAATGAAAATCATGGAATGAATATTTCTATTCCAGAAGCTGCACATACAGGACTACTAGATGATAAACAATCAGCTTATGAAAAGCAGCAATTCGAAGAAGAACAAACTCGTAAAAAATTAGAAATGGCAACACTTTCAGATCTATTTCAAAATACTTCAGATACTCTTGATAATAAATCTAATGCACTCAAATCATCTAATAGCGCTATTGGTTCCTCTGTTACTGCCTATAAAAGTATGCATCAAACCTTAGATAATTTTTATATGAAAGATGATACTGAAACCAAAGCTTTACAGGAAGAAATAGAGTCATTAAAAAAGCAATTAAATGCCAAAGACAATCCTATTAATAATGAAGATCGTCAGTTGGCTTTAATGGAAAAGTCTTATCAAATGGCAGCAAAATATTTACCTACAAATACCCAAGGAATGACCGTATCTCCTTTGAATGGAAGCACAAAAAAAAGACATGTAAAATCAGTACAGCAATATAAAGAACGTATCGTGTCAAGTTTACAAGAAAGTAATTGGGCTAACGGGCAATTATTTTCAACTCCTGTAGGAACTACACAGCAAATAAGGCGCAATACTATCAAGGCTTGTATACATCAAACTATGGAAATTACTAAAGGGATAGATGTACCTATTCGGCTCTTAGAACCCATACAAGTAGCCAATATAGTTGTCCCTACACAAACTATACTAATCGCTACACCGAAATTGGAAGGGAATCGTTTGCAGCTTTCTATTGCTTCGATACAGTACAAAGGAGTCTTAGTTCCTGTAGCACTTAATGTGTATGCTTTAGACGGAAAAGAAGGAATTTCTGTTCCTGGCACACTGGAGCAAAATGCTGTCAAAGAAGTATTAACAAGTTTAGGTAATGCATCAGGGAATGGTTTTACACTTAATAATTCGGCATCTGAGCAGCTCTTAACCGATTTAGGAAGAGGGGCTATACAAGGCACTTCTAATTATCTAAAAAACAAAATCCAACAAACCAAAATCACCATTAAAGCAGGACACGATGTTCTACTGCTTTCTGAGGTACAATAATTTTTTATTAACCGATACTGCTTACACAGTATCACAAACTTTAAATCGTATGAAACATTTAATTTTAGCAAGTATCATCTTCACAATGACATGTAGCAATTTAACCGCGCAAGAAAAAGCATCTAATGACTTGTTTAAAGGATTGAGCCAATCTTTTTCTTACCAAGAAATGATCGTTCCTTATGGACTAGAAGTTAGTTTTCATAAAACCTCACATCTGTTATTCAAATCTCCTATTCGCTATGTTGATTTGGGTAGTAATAATATTATTGCAGGAAAAGCAAAACAAGCAGAAAATGTACTACGTATCAAAGCCAACAAAGAATATTTTGATACTGAAACAAGTCTTACTGTTATTTGTGCGGATGGGAGTTTCTATGCCTTTAATGTAAAGTATGTTGATGAGCCAGAGAAACTCAATATTGACATGAACGAGGTGGTATTAAAAGATGCCCAAGTACAACCCAATAAGCAAACTGTATTTTTCGAAGAATTAGGCAATGAGTCTCCTCGTTGGGTAGATTTAGTAATGCGCACTATTTACAATAATAATGACACGCATATCCGTCATATTGGGGCAAAAAAGGCACGAATTCAATTTCGTTTAAAAGGTTTGTATGTAGAAAAAGGCTTGCTGTATTTCCACACAGAACTAAAAAATCGTTCTAAAACACCTTTTGAGATCGACTTCATTAGTTTTAAAGTAGTTGATAAAAAACTTTTGAAACAAACAGCCATACAAGAAGTGCCTCTTTCTCCAGTTCGTGTTTTTCATTCCATGGATAAGGTGGATAAAAAAAGTAAGGAACGTACCGTATTTTGTTTGGGGAAAATGACTTTACCTAATGACAAGCTGTTAGAAGTAAGTGTATTTGAAAAGAATGGAGGTAGGCATCAAACTTTTCTATTAGAAAGTAAAGATTGGGATAAAGCTCGTACTATTGAAAATCTACAGTTGAGATGGGAATAAGATTCATAATTCTAACAGGGCTCATACTACTTATAATCCCTGTTCATGCTCAACGTTTATTAGAAGGCGAAACGGCTATACAACTATCTGGTGCAATTCCCACAAACTCAACGGATGCTATATCAGAAAATTTTAGTTTTCAGTTAGGGGTAATTACTAACACCAAAAAAGGGAATTACTGGAAGTTTGAAACAGTGTATCAGCGAAAAACTTTTGATTACAAAAACCAAAGGTTGCCCTACGATTTTTATAATGGGAACATCGGGTACTTTTTACAAACTTTTAGTAATTATCAAAAGAATTTTTTAGTGTATACAGGAATCTCAGGTATAGCTGGCTACGAAGTGTTTAATAACGACACCTCATTATTACAAGATGGAGCAACACTTAACAACCGCTCTGGATTTGTTTACGGAGGAAAAGCAACACTTTCAATTGAAACCTACCTATCAAACCATTGGGTGCTATTTGCTTTTTCTGAAGTAAACTATATCCCCAAAAGTGGATTGTCACAATGGCAATCACAGTTCGGAATAGGAACACGCATATTTATAAATTAAAATTTAAAATAAAATGAAAATCATATCAGTTATAGGGCTCATTATCTTCATTATTTCTTCCATATTAGCTACTGCTTGTAGCAAGGAAGAATTAGATATTCAAAAAGCCTATTCGTACCAATTAACCCATTTGCCAATTCCTGAAGAGATTGTTAAAAATGAAACCGTAGAGATACGTTGTACTTTGGATAAACAAGGAGACTATAAAGATGCTATTTTTAAGATTCGTTTTTTCCAAAATGAAGGAAAGGGATGGTTATTTTTAGAAGATAAACCATTGGAAACTCCTAATGATTTATATCCTTTAAACAAAGACACATTTCGCTTATATTACACCGCTAATTCTACAGAAAACCATCAGTTTGATGTATATATAGAAGACAACTTTGGGCAATCTGAAAAGGTGAGTTTTGAATTTAGAACACAGATACAAACGGACGATTAATTTTCAATTTTCTTGAATTGTTGTACGCTAGGTAATTTTTTTGGGGCAAAATAGGAAAGCCTTTTAAGAGTAAGGAAAATGATATTACTATTAGGAAGGCATATCCCTTTTTAGAAAAATCAATTTTTAAATCTTAATTGGAAGAAATTAAAAGAGCCTATCCGTACTAGATGTATTGAAAATAAAGAAAAAACAATTCGTCCAAGCGAAGTTCTTTTGCTTCTTTTCTTTCTTCGCAATTACTAAAGAAAAGAAGTTCAAAGGGGGTACATAAAAATACCTCCTTTTTTAATTCACTAATTGGTTATTTTTTAAAAATCATATACTAAATGAATTTCTCTTCATTTAGCATGTGATTACAAACTATAATTTAGTTTTATAGTTTACAAAATTCCGTTATCTGCAAAACTATAGTAATTACCATTAGGAGCAAGTATAAGATGGTCTAAAACCTTAATATCAAATAGCTCTGCGGCTTGTTTAATTCTTCTTGTTAGGTTTTGATCTGCCTCACTAGGGTTTAGTTTTCCACTTGGATGGTTGTGTGCTAAAATTACAGCTACGGATAACGATTTTAGAATAACTGCAAACAAAATTCTAAGATCTATTAACGTAGAGGTAATTCCTCCCTGTGAAAGTTGATATATACCTTTAGCCTTATTACTATTGTTCAATAAAAGTACTTTGAAGCTTTCTTGAATCCCGATAGTGTCTTTATCCCAATGCTCGAAAAGTAATTGAGCAGCAGAATCTGAACTATTAATTTTTAACCATTTAGAAGATGGCAAACCTTGTTTATAACTAATCTTTATTTCGTTGACTTGTAATTTCATTATTTTTATTTTTTTGAATCGTAATTTGTAAACTCCCTTCGATATTCATTTGGGCAATTCACTTGAAAATCACCTACCCATTTCATTTTCTTTAGCTACCAAATAATTGATGCTAACAAAGCAATCCCACCTATAATACAAGCCCATTTAACCACTATGAATAATAATGAAAAAGCAAAACTGAACAACCAACGTACTATAGAAACCGTAGCTAAAAGAGCAATAACAACAATTGCTTCTCTTGTTATGATATTTGATAGTAAATATCCTAGTGCTAGAAGTAGCAGTATTTTTATAATTGTATTTGGTAAGACTTTCATAATCATGCTTGTTTTTTTATTATTCCTATTTCAATTAGCTTTTTATCTTTAAAAAACATTATTTTACCATAATCAAAACCGACATTGAAAGCTATATTTTTAAGGTATTCTTGATATACTACTCCTTTTATATTCTCACCTATTAGGTTATTAAAAATTACTTTTAAACTTCCTTCATTGCCTTGTAAAATGGTTTTTCCTTTTTGCTTGATTTCTTCACGAACATTCATACATTTTGATTTTAAATTAGTTGTTGATTTTGTATGTTTTTAAGCCATGTATTAGCAAAGGCAACATTCTTAGCTACTGCTTTATGCCTAATCCCTTTTATCTTTCCATTCTCAATAAATAAGTCTATTTGATCTATACCCATATAATCGTTACGAAAACTGTAAGGCATTACTATAGTGTCTTTGTCATTTTGGGCTAAAAGGAAACACATTTCAGGGTCTGCCATTAAATCTCCATTTTGTGTACCATAATGAGCAAGGGAGTATATTTCATAATTCTCTATCTCCTCAACTTTCTCGACAATTAAAGGCATAACTCCTTTTTTATTATCTAGCTTTATATATCCGTTATTTTCTTTGGCTAATGCTACTAACCTTAAAAAGATATTAGTGGCTGTTTTATTTAGAATTTTCATTATATGATTTTTTCAGGTTGTACTAGTAAGGTTAAATGCTATTTAAAATGAGAGTTTTGCACTCTAAAGCTGCTTTGTTAGGGTAATTCTCCAAATACTCAAAAGCATCTATTTTTTGAGTAGTTGATAGCTTTTTAGTAAGTGTTTCTGCTTGTTTTCGTTGTCCGTTTACAATAGACAATAGAATGTACTCGTAATAATCCGTTATCCTGTTGAAGTCGTATTCTTTTAATGTTTTCAATGATACCATAATTCACGTTTTAAGAATTTCAATCCCTCTATTAAATTTTAAGGGGTGTTTGTTTCTTTCTTACGTGCATAGCACAATAAATGAAGTAGGTTTTGTCAAGACTTTTCTTAAGAAATTAGGTGTGTTTGCGACGTAGTAAAATACTTGTATTTTCAAGGAAGTAGATACCTCATTTCTTTAGAAAACTTGTATAGTCTTGACAAGTTCTATTAGGATATTTAGCAGTTCTTTTGAAGGGTTTTGTGTTATCGTGTACGGTGAGTTAAGCGATATAAGCAAAAGATTTCAAATTAGAAATGCTTATATCCTGCCCGTTTTTCGCTGTCCCGAAAAACGATAAAGGCTTCATTTATTATTAACCCCTTAAAATGTATTAGTCCAATCTTGAATTTTTAAGAATTAGTGACAAAGGCTCAAGAAGAATTTGTTGCTAATTCAGTGAAGAAAATTTAAGGTTGGATGCTCCAGTATAAAAATTAAAAAGAACTTAAGGCGTTTTGTTTCTTTTATCAGCTTCAAACATTGTAAACTCTAAAGCTCTATAAGCGGAAACATCATAACCTATAAGTTCATTAACACTTATTTGAAAATCTTGAAATAGCTTGTCTTTTGTTAACAATTCTAGGTAGTTTAAATATGCTATGTAGTTTTTAGGCTCTGTAATACCATAGGACGATTTTTTCTTTGTCAAGAATCTGAATATTCTACTATCCCAAATGGCATATATTTTCGGATTTATAAAATGGAGTAATTTAGATAACCCAACTATTGAGTTATTTATAGCTTCCTTACCGATTAATAACTCATCTTCATTTAAAAGCTCTCCTTGTTTGGCTTTATTTAATACGCTTAAAACAGCATCTATATTTTTTAAGTCTAAATCAATAATGGTAGGCATCCAACCATAAACAAAATGAGACGCTATAATTAAATGCTCTTTTTCTATACTTTCTATATCACTAAAATACTTGACAAAAAAAGGATATGTGTTTAAATAACTAACCTCAGCTACATTAAAAGTAATAAGATGTTCTTTTAATTCTTCAATAGTTGTTGTCTTAAACATAGCCTTTAGTCTAATCTGTATTTGATAGGGTTTGCAGCTCCCTTTTTCTTGGTGTGAGCTATTGATTTGTTGATATACAGATTCCTCACTTCATCACTGGCAACTTTTCCATGAAACCCCCATCTATTACTACGTTTATCTTCTGTTATGAAATTATACCATTCATGTATTTCAAAAACCTCTATAATTATTCCTGTATATTCAGAAAGTGCATATTTTACAGTATTTCTTCGATGTTCACCTATAACCCAAGCTTGTTTAGTAGCATGATATATATGCTCAACAGACTCTCCTCTTTTATACTTTCTATTAATATTAATAATAATTACTGGATGCTGTAGTTCATGTAAAGGGGCTGCATTGTGTAATCTAATAATCTCATCTGTAGTCATCAATCCTTTATAACCTACATGATGTCCTTCCACTATATTTGATAATCCTAACCCTATGTAATTTCCAAAATCTATTAAAGATGCTTCCACCTCAAAAGCTTCTGTTTCTTTTAAACCATGTCTTATTATGATATGCTTGACTTCAAACCCTTTACTGTTTATCTCTCTTATAGTATCTAATTTTAAAGTAGAGATATCTTCTAAGTTTTCTGCATCATATTTATGATTAAAAACTCTATTACCAACCCCTTTACCTATATAAAAAGGTAGGTTCGTTATTGGGTCTATTAATGCATATACATAATATCCTAAACGTTCTATGGTTTTGTTATCAAACATAAGATGTTATTGAGTTTTAAGAAAGAAAGCGTTCTATTTCAAATCGTTGAAAATCATTTAAGGTATTTAAATATTCTTGAAAATCTTCATTTGAAGTTAAATTATTGTTTTGGTCAAATTTTAGGTTTTCTAATTGTTTGTCTTTAGTAAGTCTATCTATTAATCCTATAGTTAGTCCAAATTTGGTAAGCTCTATTTTTTCTTCATTAGTTGTACCATAGACATATTCATTATACTCATCTTTGGATATAATATTAAAATCATACAAGAAGACAATAAACTTATTTAACTTAAAACTTATAAAATCATCTTCAATTTTCAATTTTACAATAGCATAATTTATTAATTCTTCGTCATTTTTATCTTTTAAATTAATAGCTACCTTATAATTATTAAGTTCATTGAAGTACTTTTTAGATTGATATATTTCTTCTCCATAAGTTGTCCCTATATAGTAAATATGGTCTTTTGGGTTTCTAGATATTTTTCTAGATTTTAAATAGTTAAATATAATTTGAATATTTTCTTTTAGAGACTTTTTTCTATTTTCGATATGTGTGTTATAATAATTTCTTGCACTTTCTTCCTTTAATCTAAAAAACTCATAGTCTACCATAAAGTTGTCTATTTCTGAAAAGTCTTTTATGAATAGAATGAAAATCTTATCAATAATATTTTTCTCATTCCAATCTGGAATTAAATAGCTTTTATTATTAATAGATTTGAGGATTTTATCAACCAGAAAATCTAAGTCATTATAAAAAATATTAAAACTGTTTTCTATAAAATACTGTTTTAATTTTTCCTGAGGAGTAAGATTTTCCTTTATTAAAAAATCTTCATACTCTATTAATTTTCTTACTTTTTCACGTTTTTTCTGCTGTGTATCTTTATCAGAGTCTTTTATTGATTCAATGTCAAATTTATCTAATACAGGATTGTCAATTATATCACTAAATGTTCTGTTCCTTAAGAGCTTAATTTTATTGAACATTTTCACTGCATTAGCACCATGCAGGTTGTATATATCATTATTTACAAAATATATACTAGGCAATAGTTTAGTCAGATTATTTCCAGCTTTAAAAAATCTCATTTAATCTATTAACACGTCCAATTAAATTAGTGAGTTCTTTGCCGCCTAGACTTCTTGTATTAAATATGTATAGGTTGTCTATAGGTAAGTTCATACCTTCAAGAATAACAGAGTTAGCAACAACATAATTTATGTCATTTACTTCTTTAAATTTTTTCTCTAAATATTCTTTGATTAGGTCTGGAAGTTTTCCATGAAGATAAATTATACCTTTTTTTAAAAGTGGTATGCAATAAAATTTTTCATGGACTTCATCTTTCAATATAGTTATTATTTCTTTTATTGAATCATTATCTTTATCATTACTTATTTCTACTAGACTTTTAGCTAAATGCTCGATATGTACCGGTCTATAATTGTATAAAAAGTTTTTACTTTTTGAAGTTTTCTGAATAAGTTCAAAATAATTGTCAAAATAAGATAAACTAAGACCTGTATTATTGTCATTAATAAAGAACCTATTATGTTTTAACAGCTTGTTTTCTAAAGAAAATTCGAAAATTTCAGGAGATTTAATATTGAAATTAATTGTGTGAGAATTAATTTCTTGTCTAGGGATAATTTTTAAGTTTTGTACTTTATCTATAAGTGGAGAAAGATATACAATATTACAATTCTCTTTTCTATTTTTATTGAGTCTAATCAATCTTGCTAGTAATAGGCTTCTATTATCTTTCTTAAAAATATTATGGGCTTCATCAATAATTAATGAGTCATAACTTATTTCGGCTGATTTCAACAACCTTAAAGCTCTCTCTTGAGTAAATACTGCAATGAAATTAGTTTCATTTTTATACATTTCATTATGCATTAATATTCTGTACCCTAATTTTGCATCTCTTATCATTTTATAGGTCTGCATTAAAAGTGATTTTGTAGGTACTATTATTGCAATCTTTTGTTTTTGTTTTAATGAGTTAATATATTCTACAATAACTGAGCTTTTTCCAAAAGAGGTAGGAGCTAAAAAACTCTTCTCTTTTGAAGTATCATTTACAAATGATATTCTCTCAGTATTTTGTTCGAATGTTTCAACGTAATTTAATTCAGTATTTATATCTTTTTTATAATCTGTGAGTTTTAAGCCAACAACAAAATCTTGAAAATTAGTTTGACCAACTAGATTATTTTTCAAAATAGCATCTGTAATAGGGAAAAAACCAAATTCAACAGAAAAATCATAAAGAGGTTTATAATCTTGAAAATTCAAAGAATATTTTAAGACTATATAATATGCAAAATCAGCAAAACTTTTATATCTTCTATCTTTGTTATATTGATTTAAGAAAATAAGTGGACTACCAACAAAATATGGCACAAATATTCTAAGCCACGTTTCTATATTTATTTTGAGTTAATTTCAATTCCATTTCTAAAGGTGTCAAATAATTTAAAGCAGAATGTATTCTTTTAGTGTTGTACCAATTTACATATTGATCAATACACCTGTAAAGCTGCTCACTATCTGAAAAATGATACCTATTTAAGCATTCGTATTTAATTGTTTTAAAAAAGCTTTCAGCTACAGCGTTATCCCAACAATTTCCCTTTCTACTCATACTTTGAGTAATTTTAAGATTTGAATTTAGTAAGGAAACTATTTTATTTGAAGTGTATTGAACACCTCTATCCGAATGAAAAATAAACCCTTCTTTAATTTCTCTATTATTCCTAGCATTTAACCAAGCTTTGTAAACTGTATTTTCTGTAGTCATATCTTTGCTTAAAGACCATCCAACTAGCTTTCTGTCTGCTAAATCTATTATTGTCGTTAGGTAATTCCAATGGTTTGCTACAGGTATATAAGTAATGTCAGATACCCATTTTTTCCCTATTTTTTGACAATCAAATTCCCTATTCAGAATATTTTCTGCTATTGGATTAGCATGATCTGAATCGGTAGTGATCACAAATTTCTTTTTCAAAATACTCTTTAAGCCAAGTAGATTCATTAATCGACCAATATAAGAAACACTGTAATTAAGGCCTTCTTTTGCTAACATTTTTTGAATTCTAGTACTTCCATAAATCTCTTTATTTTCATAGAATATACTGGTAATCCTATTGTTTAAATGGAGTAATGTTTCGTTAAAATTATCTTTTGCCTTTAGCCAATGGTAATAAGAATTCCTACTCACTCTCATGTATTTACACATCTTTTCAACAGAAAAACACTGCTTGTGTTTTAGTATAAAATTATACCTTATCTGTCGCTCTTGGAAAAGATGCTTACCGCCTTTTTTAATATATCTCGTTCCAGCTGGACTTCTTTTAATTCTTTTCGTAGTGAGCGTAATTCTTGTTCCTCTTTACTAGTATTTTTGGTTTTGATAAATCACCTGATTTTTCTTCATATTCGCGTCCCAACGACTGATCAAACTAACGTTCAAATCATATTCTGAACTTAACTCTTAGTACTTCTTCCTGATTTTAATAGTTCTACTATCATCACTTTAAAATCATTGAATGTTTGCGTTTTGCCATAATTCAAATTTATTAATTATAGGCTT
>NZ_AFPB01000169.1 GCF_000218485.1 Aquimarina agarivorans
TTTAATAAATACAGTAATTTTTATTCGCCTATATTTATTATCAAAATACGAATCATAAGCATATTTTATGAATTATACGTTACACCAACTACGCGTTTTTATTGAAATTGTTGAAAAGAAAAGCATTACTCGAGCAGCTGAAGCTTTATTTTTAACGCAACCTGCAGTGTCGATACAATTAAAAAACTTTCAAGATCAATTTCCGATTCCTTTAACTGAAATTGTTAGTAAAAAGCTTTACGTGACTGACTTTGGAATGGAAATCGCAGAAACTGCCAGACGTATACTAATTGAAGTAGATACTATTAATCACAAAACGCAAGCATTTCAAGGAAAACTAGCGGGAAGACTAAGATTATCGGTAGTATCCACTGGAAAATACGTTATGCCCTATTATTTATCTTCTTTTTTGGATGATCATCCTGCTATTGACTTTTCCATGGATGTTACTAACAAACAAAATGTTGTGTACCATTTGGAAAAAAACGAAGTTGATTTTGCTCTTGTATCAGTATTGCCTGAACATTTAGGTTTAAATAGTATTCCATTAATAAAAAACTCATTATTTTTAGTAGGTGGTACTGAAAGAGAAAAAAAACGCACCGGAAAAAAGGCACTTATTTTTAATGATGCTCCCCTGTTATATCGAGAAAAGGGATCTGCCACACGAAATGCAATGGAAGCTTTTATTGAGAAAAAGAATTTACCCTCGGTAAAAAAAATTGAATTAACTTCCAATGAAGCCCTTAAACAAGCTGTAATTGCGGGTATGGGATACTCGATAATGCCATTGATAGGTATTAAAAATGCCGTTATTAATAATGAAATATCCATATTACCCTATTCTGGATTACCTATTGAAACGGAATGGAATATTGTATGGAGGAAAGACAAAACTTTAACGCCTATTGCTAAAGCATTTATTGATTATATCAGTCTGGAGAAAGAATCTATTCGAGAGAAATATTTTTCATGGATTGATGATTTTACTAAATAATTGATGTTACGCGGCAATTTTAGAAAAGTTGCTCTTAAGTGTTACTAACTCGTTAAGTTTTTTTCAATAGAAAGCAAACTAAAAACTTAGTCCGTTATTTTTTCTTTTTGTTTTCTGTACATTAAGTCCGTTGCCTGCAGTAGCTTTTGCTTTAGATTGCTATCCAAATCAGGATGATCAGTCAAATAATGCTCCACCATTTCATAAGCTTCTTGCGAATTGTATTTACCAATAGTGGCATTTAACCAACCTTTTGGAAAAAATATATCCCCTGTTTTTTGAATTTCTTCCAATAACGTTAAACTTAAATTTACATACTTAATAGCTTCACCCTGCCGTAATGGATGATGGATGTAAGCACATGCTGTTTCCACCCAACTTTCTTTTTCTCTATTACTTGCATTTTGTAACGCATTAAAAAAGGAGGCTCTTACATCAGAATTGTTGGATAATGCTGGAAGCATAAAATTAAATCGCTCTTTTTTATCTAGATTCGATTGTTTTAATTGAGTAGTTGCCAAAATTTCTGCTGTTTTTGGGTGACTATATAAAGCCAATAATGATGCTAATTTTGTGTAATCATCTTGATTTAACACTAAAGCATTAATAGAAACTTGTTGACTCCAAATTTTATACAATTCTGTTACCCCGCTTTCTGAATATGCTATGTCTTGATACGTTTTAAAAAGTATTTTCTTTATATTTTTTGAAGATTTGCCTTTTAATCTATCAAGTAAGAGAGCCTCTAATGCATCTTGATTTTTTAAACGATCAGCTGCTGTAAAATGATACCAAAACATTTCAGTAATTTGCTTACTGATTATTCTTAAAATGAGCTCATTTGACTCTAGGATCAGTCCTTTCTTTAAGCTTTCAAATACTGTTTCTTTTGGAATACTTCCATTAAAAACAAGCTCAAAGTTATTTAAATACTCATGAGCACGAGAAACCTCTGACTTAATTTGAGCAATTTGATTTATTGCTGTGGCGTTGGTGGGGAATACACCGTAACCAAAACCATTACTGTTATAAATAATATAGTTTGGTTTTGGTAATCCTTTTAGCTTTTGAATATCGACTGATGCCGACGAACTATTTATCGTAAATTTTTGAATTTTGTTGGGATACACCAAACTGATTTCAAAAATTTGAGGCCATATGTGATCTGATCCATCTTCGGCTTGTTGATTTATACGAAATGATTTGATTGTGTTTTTGTCTGAATAAGCAATTTCACCGTTAAAAATGGGTCTGCCCGAAGAATTTACCCAAACATTACTCCATTTTTTTAAATCAAGCGGTATCTTTTTATCCAAAATACGTATCAAATCATTCCATTCGGCACTGGAATTTGCAAATTTGTTTATGTACTCCTGCAACCCTTCCTTAAACAAATTTTCACCCAATGCCAACTCCAACTGACGCATCATTATTGGTGCTTTGTGATAAATAATACTTCCGTAAAGGGAACCTGCATTGTTTAGATTTTTTAATTGTTGACGAATGGGATTCGTTCCCTTAGTTCGGTCTACTGCATATGCCCTGGGATAATGCGAGGTTAAAAATTGTAAATCATGGTTAATATCTGTAAATACTGGGTTTACAATTTTATCAGCCATAAAATTTGCAAATACTTCCTTTAACCAAACATCATTAAACCACTGCATGGTTACCAAATTTCCAAACCACATATGCGCCGTTTCATGGGCAATTAATTTGGCTCTGAATAATTCTTGATTTCTGGTTGCACTATCATCTAAAAAAAGACTTGAAGCTCTGTATTGAATTGCCCCTACATGTTCCATGCCGCGGTACTGAAAACCCGGAATAACGGCAAAATCTAATTTTTGAAATGGAAATTTATACTGCGTATACGTTTCTAAAAAATCAAGCGAAGACTGATGTAATTTAAAAATTGACTCCTCGCTTGCCAGTAGCTTTTCATTATTTGTTTCTCTATGTAGCATTTTCATAGGTTGTACTAATCCTTCGGCATTTGTTGTTTTAAATTTTCCTGCTACAAATGAAAAAAGATAAGTACTCATATTATCAGATTTTTTAAATTTGTAAGAAATTTTATCATTACCCTCAATATGTTTTTCTTCAATTGAAGATCCTGCCAAAACCTGCCATGCTTTTGGTGCAGTAAGGTTTAAAAAATAAGATGCTTTAATATTGGGTTGATCAAAACAAGGGAATAATGTTCGCGCTCTATCGGGCACTAATAAAGTGTATAAGTACTCTTCATTTCTGTTTAATGATAAATCCCCAGCAACAAAATCAATTTCAATAGTATTATCGCCTAATACTAAGTCATTATGATTAATAATAACATGCTCTTTCTCAAAATTTATTGGTACGTTATTTTTGTTGACTATTACTTTTTTAATAGCGTTTTCAGCTGCTTTGAAATCAAGATATAAAGGATTTGATAAATCTAAAAGAGTAGCATATATCAAAACTTTTGATTGAATTGGACTATCTTTTTTTTCAGGTATATCAAATGTTAAATGGTATTGAACGTCTTTGAGCTGTTTAGTCCGATAATTAGCCATTTCTAAAGGAACACCAATACTATTTTTCAGTAATCTATTTGTTTTTGAAGTTTGCGCTACCGATAACTTATAAAAAAGACACAAAAATACACAGATAGCAAATTTCATAGTATAATTTTTTTGAAAGATAATTATTTAAAACTAGTCTACACTTAGTATTTATAATGATTTAACTAAGCTATTAAGTGAAGTGTTTTTAACTGTATCACTTGAACACTTCCATTATTTTGCAAGTAGCTCTTGCTTATTAAATAGTAATTTTTTGACCATTTCTTTATTTTTTGCTACTGAAACTGCGAAACGCAAAATTTCCTTATTGTAGAAAATTCTTAATTTTGGAAACAGTTTGTTAGTAAAATAACAGTTTAATCCACGGAAATTATGGTTGAATTACTATAACTTTACCGCTATTAAATAGAAACAAAGCCTTGAAATTAAAACAGTTTTTCACTAAAAGATACTTTAAATTTATAAGTAATAAATACTTATTTATTGCTTTGTTTTTTACTGTATGGATGCTTTTTTTTGATACCAACTCATGGTTAATTCATAGGACTTTAGATAAAGAGTTGAATGTACTTGAAGAAAATAAAAAATACTACCAAACAGAAATTACAAAAGATGAAAAGTTAATTAAAATTTTAAAGGATAGCAGCGGTTTAGAAAATTATGCACGAGAAAAATACTTCATGAAAAAAGAAAATGAAGATATTTACATCATTGAATACGATAAAAATAGTATCGATGAAAATCAATAAGCTCAATTTTGAAAAATTTGCTTCTGTAACTGCTAAGCAGTGGAAACAAAAAATCCAATATGAATTACAGGGGGAGGACTATCAAAAAACCTTAGTGACTGTTAATACCGACAATATTCCGCAATTGCCATTTTATACGCAGGAAGCTATTAAAAAGAAAAGTGTTGTTCATTTTCCTAAAAAAACAAATGCTTGTTTACAAATAGCCGTAATTGGTGAAACCATTTCCAATAAGGAAGCACTTAAAGGCATCTCTTTAGGGTTTACAAGTGTATTTTTTACAGTATATGACAAAAAAATTGACGTTGTTCAATTATTACAAAACATTACGATTCCAATTTTTATTTATCCTCTTTTTTTGAACGTTGAGTTTTGTGCTGAAATTCAAAAAAAATTTAAAAATGTTACCATACTATTTGACCCCATTGGTAAAATAACACAAACTGGCAATTGGTACCGAAACTTTAAACATGATTTTGATCAACTAAATAAGCTGTTAAATGACTCTCCTAATAGCCTATTAATAAATCAAAGCTTGTTTCATGATGCTGGAGCATCACCAGTACAACAACTAGCTTATAGCCTAACACAATTGACTCAATATAATGAACACATTGACTTAACAACGTGTAAAACCGTAAACTTTATAGTTTCTACCGGCGTGGATTTTTATTTGGAAATTGCCAAATTGAAAGCTCTAAGGGTTTTAACCGAAAGTTATTTTAGCAATCACAATTTATCTATAAAATGCGTATTAATTCAGCAAAAAAGCTATCGTAATATTCATTTATTTGATCAAGATATTAACAGTGAAATTAGTAGTATTGAACAAGAAATAGGTAGATTTTCTGGTGTGAATCATATCAATAGCGTGCCTAAAGACTATTATTTTTTTGAAGAAGACTTTTCCTGCATTATTAAAAATCACAATCAATTAATACGTAAAACAAATAGCATAAATAAAACTGAAAACATAACCGATGCTTTTTTTATTGAAAAGTTGACGCAACAACTTATTGACAAAACTCAAACATTAATGAATACTATTCAAAAAGGCGGAGGTTTTACCCATCAATTGCAAAAAGGATTGCTACATAAAAAAATTAAAGAAAAGGAAAGTGCAGAGCAATTAGCTTTCAATAAAAAATTTACTGTACCGCGCCCAGAAACGATTAAAAATCCTATAAATTACCCTTTTAAAAAAAATAGTACTAAAAAAAAACTGTGGCAACCAATAGTAAAAAAGCGTTTGACTGCTCCACAAGAAAAACCCATTTGGGACAATTTATATTCCAATGAATAGTATTTCAGTAAACTACATTGCTCAAGAACTACAAAACCAAGACCAGCAACAAGCCGCTGGGTTCCCTCCTTTTACTCGCGGATACAAAACACATCAATTTGTTACGACTTTAAAAGTAGCGTTAACAACATCACAAACGATACATTTTGAGTTAGCTGAGTTTTCAATAAATAATTTAGTTATTCTTTTTAAACAAATTAAGACCAACATACAAACCTTAGATCAAGCAAGCAAGGTCAATTTAAGAATACCCATAACAACAGCAACAAATACAACTATTTATACGCGAGTACTTCGCTTTTTGTTAGCTTATATTTGCCATGATTTGTTTGACAATCCTAGCTATTTAAAATTCAATTTTATTGCTTTTGCAGAAAACATCCCATCCGTAGCATCCATTTATTACCTAGCCAACATGGCTCAAATTGATTTTATTATAGTAGATCCCATTATGTTAAATCGTTTTAAAAAAATACGTAATTTATTAAGTTCTACACCTATCGATTGTTTATCAGGAAGTCATACGATTGAAAGAGATACAGCTTCATTAATTTCTGAAATTTGTCCTAAAATTTCTATTTCGTGAAATAAATTGTGGTTCTAAGGTTTTATATTGTAAATTCATCAAAAATACAAACATGAATTATACCGCTAAAATGTTGCGTGACGACGCTTTAAAAGGAAAAACTATAGTAGTAACTGGCGGTGGTAGTGGGCTAGGAAAATCCATGACTACCTACTTCATGGAACTTGGGGCCAATGTAGTTATAACATCTCGTAATCTAGAAAAATTAGAGCAAGTTAAGGTAGAATTAGAAGAAAAAACTGGAAGTAAATGCCTTGCATTGGCTTGTGATGTACGAAATATTGAAGAAGTTGAGGCTATGCACCAAAAAGCTATTGAAACTTTTGGAAAGGTAGATGTTTTACTTAACAACGCGGCAGGTAATTTTATATCACCCACCGAACGCCTTTCTGCAAATGCGTTTGATACTATTATTGATATTGTACTAAAAGGCACCAAAAATTGCACTCTTACCTTCGGAAAACACTGGATTGATACTAAACAAAAAAATACTAGTATACTTAATATAGTAACCACCTATGCTTGGACTGGCTCAGCTTACGTAGTACCAAGTGCTACAGCTAAAGCAGGTGTTTTAGCAATGACTAGGTCCTTAGCCGTGGAATGGGCTAAATACGGAATGCGCTTTAATGCTATTGCTCCAGGACCATTTCCTACTAAAGGAGCTTGGGATAGATTACTCCCTGAAGATATTAGAGATAAATTTGATTTAGCAAAAAAAGTTCCTTTAAAAAGAGTAGGCGATCATCAAGAACTTGCCAACTTAGCAGCTTACTTAGTCTCCGATTTTTCCGCTTACATGAATGGCGAAGTAATTACTATTGGATGGAGGTGAATGGCTTAAAGGAGCAGGACAAATGAATTTGTTGGAGCAAATACCTAAAGAGCTATGGGATCAACTGGAAGCCGCTATACGATCAAAAAAAAGAAATTAGTTTTACTAAAAATCTCAAATTATATTTACATAAAAAATTTGGCTCAATAATTGCAAAATGATATTATAAGTTTCATTTTTTTATTGAAAAAAATGTATTATTGCAACCTTAACCCTCAAAAAGAATTAATTATGAAAAAAAAATTCAAATTTTTAACTTTAACCATTGCGTTATTATTTTCTGCCGTAGCTTTTGCGCAAAGTGTAGAATTTGCTACCCCTCCAAAAATGTACATCCCAAAAGCTCAAAGTATTCCTGGATTTAAAATTAAGTATACTGCTAGCAAACCAGGTACCATTTATTTAGGAATTAAAAAAGATGGCAAGGTTATTGGTAATGGAGTTTATAAAGTTGAAGGTGCAGGAACAAAAACTATTGATTTAAGTTTATGGATTTGGGAAGGAGCTGCTCAGCTTACAAAAAAATCGAACTATACGTATACATTATCAATGTGGGCAGATCC
This sequence comes from Aquimarina agarivorans, assembly GCF_000218485.1. Classification (GTDB taxonomy): domain Bacteria; phylum Bacteroidota; class Bacteroidia; order Flavobacteriales; family Flavobacteriaceae; genus Aquimarina; species Aquimarina agarivorans. The sequence continues at coordinate 7,598 of NZ_AFPB01000169.1, forward strand.
TGAAAATGTTTTTAAACATTTAGTTGATGAAATTACTCCAATTGATGGTGTAACATTAGGAAAACCTAAAAAGAAGAAAAAGAAGAAAAAGAAGAAAAACTAATTTAACTTCTTAACTAAATAAAACCCCATTTGTATTGGTAACAATTGGGGTTTCTTATTTTTAAGCGTTTGCTTGTTCTTCTGGCTGCTTAAAAAGCTCCAAGTATGCCTTACCAATATTTTCAACAATATCGGAAGCTAACAATGCTTGGTACCCAAAACCTTCAACTCCGCAATCACCAGCACTACCGTGCAAATACACCCCAAATATTGTCGCTTGCAAAGCGTTATACCCTTGACTGATTAACCCTGCAATCATTCCGGCCAGTACATCTCCTGAACCTGCTGTTGCCATCCCAGGGTTGCCCGAAGTATTGACAAAAATTTCTTCGTGATAAACCGTTATAGAATTTGCTCCTTTAATAACCACAATGGAATCGTATTTTTTTGAAAAAGCCTTCACCTTTTCAATTTTATCAAAGTCATCTTTCCAACTACCCACAAGACGCGTAAGCTCTTTAACATGTGGTGTCAGCACTGATTTTTCAGGAATAAACTTAAGTAACTCCTGATTTGCAGCAAGTATATTTAAACCATCCGCATCAATAACTAATTGATTTCGATTTCTTTTAATAAATTCAGCAAAAGTATTAATAGTATCAGGGTGTAGCCCTAGTCCCATACCAATACAAATAACACTGGGTTTCATTTCAAATTGAAAATCTTCCAAATAATCTGTGTTCTTATTAGTAATAACCATAACTTCTGGTACACCAACCTGTAAGGTAAAGTAACCACATTCAGGAATTAAAGCCGAAGCTAATCCTGCGCCTACTCGTAAGCATGCTTTTGATGCTAATAACATGCTTCCGATTTTACCTTTGCTTCCACCTATTAATAATGCATGACCATAAGTACCTTTATGACTAAACTTACCTCGAGGGTTGTAAAATCCCAACAAGTCATTTTTTAGAATAAGACTCATTTGCGTTTCTACGTCATTTAGATACTGGGTGTCAAGACCAATTTCGATTACATCTACGTCTTGAGCGTATTTTGCAGTTTCTGGTAAAAAGAACACTAATTTCGGTGCCTGAAATGTTAAGCACACATTTGCATAAATAACCGATTCTTTATCGTCGGGAGATTTTTCGGCATATAAACCAGAAGGCACATCAATTGATAAAACAAACGCCTTTGAAGCATTTATATGTATTATCAACTTTTTTACCCATGGCAACATAGATCTGTTAAGTCCTATACCAAACATAGCATCAATGACCATTTCATTTGCAGCAATAGCTGGTAAGTTATCATCATTTTTTAATTGAACTGGCCATTCTTCATCTACTTCTTTTAAGCGGTCGTAATTTACTAAGAAAGCTTCGCTTCTATTTTTACTAAAATTAACAATATAGGTAGTTACATTATACCCATGTGTCACTAAATAACGAGCTACAACAAGCCCGTCTCCTCCGTTATTGCCCAATCCACAAAAAATATGAATGGGAACTTGAGCTCCTTGTAAGCGATTATGTATGGTTTCAAAAACAGCAATTCCCGCTCGCTCCATTAAATCTAAATAACTGATGTTTTGATTTATTAAAGTTAAACGATCAGCTTCTTTTATATGTGATAAACCTAGTAATTTCATAATTGTAAATATAAGCATGAATTACCCCTACCGCTCATTTAATTTACACTGTTTATAGCTTTTAATCGACACTAACTACACATAAACATCAATAAAACAAATAAATAACTATAAATCAGGTATCTGAAATACAAAACTCATGTACAAATTAATAGAGTGTAAGTTTTTTCTTTTTAATTATAAGTCAAAAATTAAAAATTAAATATAAAATAATTGTAAAATAATAAATTTTTTTAATTAATTATTTAAAATTCAACTTATAACACAGTAATCTATTTATAAAATTACATTTATAATAAATTTCAAGTTATTACATCAATCAAAGCATAGATTTTAATTATGGATAAAATGCTTAAAAAAATAGATTAAATGCAATATTTTTTGGTGATAAGAATAATATTACTTATTTTTATATTGTAGAAATAAATCAACGTACTTATGAAAAAAGGAACCCCCATAAAGTTATTATCTGTTTTTCTATTTACTGTAATAGTACAAATGATCATCATTTTTAAAACGGATGACGTGACAATCACTAATGATGATCAAAAAATGTCAAAAGTGGTAGAATTTGAAGATACTCCAGAGGTGACAACATTAGTTTTACAAAAACAGGACAAATAGTAAACGCAAACATACAATTAAATTATATTGGCCCCCAACAATTTGAGCCATTGCACCTTCCCCGTGTAATGGCTTTTTAATTTGACAAACAAACTCTTCAATAGCCCACTAGGCGTTCAGCAGAAAAAAGACGCTTGCTTTTAGGATACCTGTATTTCCACTAAGCGACTTTAGCGAATTAAAATAAGCCAAGCAAAAATAGTACAATCATCCTATTAAAAGAGTTTTCTATGGTAAGTAAACTAAACAGCACCTACTTTAAAAAATGTAACCGAAAATTAATAACCATAATTATTTTCAATACTTAACTTAGCACCGTTTAAAAGTATGGCCATATTTTTTAAGCGATTTTGCTCGTAATATGTTTCTGGATAACTCAAAATTCTTTTATCTGTATAATGCTCTCTCACCACATAAATTGTCAAATCTGCTTGTTTGCTTATCAACAACGTATCGGTTACCAAAGTGGCGGGTGCAGTATCAACAATAATGTAATCATAATTTTTTCCCAAATAATCAAACATTTCTTTCACCCTTGGCTGCACAAGCAATCCTGAAGGATTTGGAGGTATATCACCAGAAGGAATGATATGCAAAGGGTTTTCAGACTTTTCTTTATAAATAATGTCTTGAGGTTTTAAATCAGGAGTCATTATAAAATTTGTAAATCCTTTAGTCTTTTTTCCTTTTGGTAAATCTAAAAAAACATGAAACTTCGGATACCTAAAATCTGACCCGACATAAGCTACTTTACTCCCATAAATGGCGAGCGTTTTGGCCAAATTCGATGAAATAAAAGTTTTTCCCTCACCAGAAATACTTGAAGTCACAAAAATAACTTTCCCCGATTTCTTTTCAACACCTGCCATTACAAAATCAAGGTTTGTTCTTAATATTCTGAAAGCTTCAGATATGGGAGTTCTACTTTTTTCATCAATTATAATTTTATTCTTTTTCTTATTTTCAGGTATCGAACCAAGCATAGGGATTGGAAGCATTGCTTCCAGATCCTCCTTAGATCTCACTTTTGTATTTAATAAATCCTTCAAATACAAAAACATAAAAGGAAGCAAAAAACCAACAAAAATTGATCCCGCAAATATTGCTTTTTTGTTTGGCGACACTGGTAAAGAACCTACAGAAGAAGCTCTGTCAATAATTCTTGAATTTGGTACGGTTATATGACTTGTAATTTCAGCTTCTTCCCTTTTCTGTAATAAGTACAAATATAATTGTTCCTTTATTGTTTGCTCTCTCTCAATTACCCTTAAATCTTTTTGACGTGTAGGAGCCACATATAGCTTTCCGCTAAAGTACTTTTCTTGTGTTTGCAAACTACTTAATTTAATATTAATAGCTCTTTTAAGACTGTTTAATCCTCCAGTTAAAACTTGTCTTAAACCACTTATTTGCTCGTCAACATTAACAACTACCGGATTTTGAACACTTGATGTTTTTAATAATCTTTTTCGTTGTAAAATAAGCCCGTTGTACCTAGAAACAGTATTGGCGATTGAAGCATCATCAAACCCAAGGTTAGATGGTATTGGATTAAACATACCTTCTTGACTTTGAATAAAACTACTCATGGATTCAATAAGACGTAGTTGCGTTTTGTTTCTTTCAATTTCCTGAACACTTTGCGAGTCAAATTCAGCCACTCGTTGTGTTTGAGCACCCAAATCATTGGTTAAGCCGAATTTGGATTTATAACCTGCAGCTTCATCATCAACACTAGTTAAATCTTTATTTATAAGGCCTATTCTTTCTTTTATAAAACTCGAGGTCTTATCCGAGATTTCTTTTTTGTGCAATATTGTAGCTGTTCGATGCTCGTCCAAAAGAGTATTAATAAAATCTTTTGCTTTTTCCTTACTAGCATCGTTTAACGCTATTTTAACCACCGAAGTCCCTTTAGAAACTTCAAAAACAGCTAATCTTTTACGATATCCTTCGACAACATTTTTTACTGGATTAATTTTTATTTTAATTTTTTGACCCAAGCCTGACTTTATGCCATTTAAATCAGGTGTTAAAATAATATTACCTGCATCTGTTGTAATTTTTTTTCCAAATGAATGCGTTGACAATACTACATCTTTGTCATCTAAAAAAGAAAAAGAAGTTTCCGAATTTACCAATACATTAAAAACTGCTGATTTGGTTTCTACAATGGAATCAGCCGATAAAAAATTTATTTCAACAACAGATTTTGGATAATTCTCAGTTTCCAAAATTCTACCCTTTGAAAAGTATTGAATATTTAATTTTAGTTTTTTGACAACATTATTAATTAATGTTTTAGACCGAATAATTTGGATTTCGCTACTAATTTCATCCTTAACTTGATTCATAACGCCCAAATCCTGAAATGCGCCTAATGCCGAATCACTAATATTATCTTCTTGCGAAATAGAAATTGTAGCTGATACATTATACAGTGGAACGGTATATCGGATATATAAATAAGCTAGCGTACCAAAAAATAAAATACTCAGTAAAAATAAGTACCATTTTTTAAGGTATTTAGACACCTCTTCCCTAATATCTATTTTTTTTGGAATTATTTTTTTTGAAGAAATAGATGCTGTCCTTTCTAATGCCATATATCAAATATACAAATGATTAACGTCGAACCGTTATTAAAAATGTCAATACCGAAATTAAGACTCCAACAGAACTGAATAATACCCCTAATTTGGTAGCATTATTTTCTGATTCTCTTAATTTTGACTCATTAGGTTCCACGTAAATTACATCATTTTGAGTTAAATAGTATCCTGGAGAGCTAAATATTTCTTTTGACGTAAGGTCTATTTTATGAAATATTTTCTTTACGCCGTTCTCACGTATTACCGTTATGTTTGTCCTTTTTCCTTTAATGGTTAAATCTCCAGCCAAACCTAAAGCTTCAATAATTGTAATTCTTTCATTTGGTACAGAAAAAGCACCTGGATTTCGAACTTCACCTAATACTGTAATTTTAAAGTTATTTAAACGTACGGTAACGATAGGATCATTAATGTAAGATTTTAACTTTTCTCGAATCATTTTTTTTACCTGAATACGAGTCAAATCAACCACTTTAAGTTTGCCTAATACGGGAAACTCAATATTTCCTTCATAGTCTATCAAATATGAAGGAGACTGTGAATTACCAGATGATGAATTTGCCCCTTCTTCACTTGAAGATGAAAAACCTTGCGATAAATTAAAAGGTCGTGCTGTATCCATATCAGCTGCAGATACTGAAATATTAATAATGTCGTCAATTTTAAACACAGGTTCAAATGAATCAACTGATGACACTTCTTCTTTATTGGCTGTATTTTGAAAATAAGCCACATCTTCAGGCACTTTGCATGAAAATATTACTAGAAAAAATAAGAAACTGTAAAGTAAATTTGATGGTCTCATAAAAAAACTGAAGTAGCGTTAACATTTTATTATATCAAAAATAAAATTATTTACGAAGCTTTATGCTAAATCTTAAAATTAAAGTGAAATACTTTGCTTCATTTTTAATTTTGTTTTGACCTTATTCTTTTTATCAATACTTTCAAAACTAGAGTTATTGGAAATAAATTCTGGTACAATTTCCTTTATTTTACCTACTATCAAATTATCCTGATTAAATAAATCCATAATACATAAGTCATCAATTTTGTCTTTTACAATATCTAACGACTCATTTTCATCACTTTTACTGATCATTATTTTTTTGTGATAGGTTGGCAAGGTATTTTCTGTATTAGACAATAATTCCTCGTATAACTTTTCGCCTGGTCGCAAACCTGTGATTTTAATATCGATATCCTCAGGATAATGAAGTCCTGAAAGGCTAATCATTTTTTTAGCAAGATCAAAAATTTTGACCGATTGTCCCATGTCAAAAATAAATATTTCTCCTCCTTTACCCATTGTACCTGCCTCAATTACTAATTGCGAAGCTTCGGGTATAGTCATAAAATAACGGGTAACATCTTGATGGGTAACCGTAATAGGCCCTCCTTTTTCTATTTGTTTTTTAAATAGCGGAATAACGGATCCATTTGACCCTAGCACATTACCAAATCGGGTGGTTATAAATTTGGTTGCACTCTTTTTTTGAAGACATTTAATATAAATTTCAGCAACTCTTTTAGTTGCCCCCATTACATTAGTAGGATTAACTGCCTTATCGGTAGATACAAACACAAACTTATCTACCTCATATTTAGAAGATAAATCTGCAAGTTTTCTTGTCCCTAAAACATTTATTTTAACAGCCTCCGTTGGATATCGCTCCATTAATGGTACGTGTTTATACGCTGCTGCATGAAAAACCATACTTGGTTTATACTCTTTGAAAATAAGTTCCATACGCTGTGCTTCCCTAATATCAGCTACAATTGCCGTAAAACCACCTATATTTTTACTAAGTAATTCCTGTTGCACATCATATAAAGCCGATTCAGCCTGATCTACTAAAACCAAATGTTTGTACTCAAATTTTGTCAACTGCCTTACTATTTCACTACCTATAGATCCTGCTGCACCAGTTATTAAAATAACTTTATCTTTGATTTCATTTACAACGCTTTTGTTCCCTATATCAATAGCAGGCCTTTCCAACAAGTCTTCAATTTGAATTTGTTTAATTTGAGAAACTTCAAATTCCCCATCATGCCAATCAGAATATGCAGGAACAATTTTTACTTTAACCCCTAGATCAATTAACGAATCTGATATTTTTCTTAGCCCTTTTTTATCAATATGAGGAATAGAAACAATTACTTCATCAATTTCATTTTTATCGATAAATTTTTGATCAATTGATTTATTGGCATAAACTTTAATTCCATTGATTGTTTTTCCAATTTTATTAGCACTATCATCAATAAAACCAACAACAGTTATAAATTTTTCAGTATCATTTGTTACTGTAGATAACGTTATTTCACCTGAATGCCCTGCCCCGTATATCATTACCCTTGAAGACTGTCCCAATTTATATTTTACATAATGGTAACAATATTTAAACACTATTCTACTTGTAATAAGCGTGATAATATTTAGCAAATAGTGCATATCAATAATAGAAATTGGAATATTGAATGATGCTGGAATGATTGCTAATCTGCTTGCCAAAACCAAAATGCTGCACATAGCCAATAAAACACTTACGGAAAGGAATAAGTTATATACATCTTGCAAGCCTGCTTTTCTTATTATTCCTTTGTACGATCCGATCCATAAAAAACTAAGTGCAGAAAAAGTAATAATAACTGGTAACTGATAAGCTATATTAAATTCGATGTTTTGAAATGTAATCCCGAACCTAATAACATATGCCAAGAAAAAATTAATAACTACAATAAGAATATCGACAGATAAAACAAGCCATTGGGAAGCATGTTTATCCAAATTTTTAATTAGGTAATTTTTTATCATTTCAATACATTTTTAATTATTGATACAACTCTCTCTAAATCTGCAGTTTCAAGATTAGAACCACTAGGCAAACACAAACCTCTTTCAAAAAGTGATTCTGAAACACCGTTTGTATAGGCAATTGAATTTTTAAAAACAGGTTGACTATGCATGGGTTTCCATAATGGTCTTGATTCTATATTTTCTTCAGCTAGCGCCAACCTTATCTTTTCTCTAGTTTCAAACGCATCTGTTAATATGCAAGTCAACCAACGGTTAGAAAAACTTCCTTTAGGTTCTTTTAAAAATTCAATTTCCGAATAATCAGTTAATTGATTTTCATAAAAAGCATAATTAGCCCTCCTTTTACTAACGTGACTATCCAATACTTGCATTTGGCCACGACCTATTCCAGCAACTATGTTGCTCATTCTGTAATTGTATCCTATTTCCGAGTGTTGATAATGTGGAGCATTATCTTTTGCTTGTGTTGCATAAAAAATCGCTTTGTCTTTTAATACTTTTGAATTAGTTATCAGTGCTCCACCTCCAGAAGTAGTAATAATTTTGTTACCATTAAATGACAAAATCGCCATTTCACCAAAAGTTCCGCATTTGAAACCTTTATAAGAACTTCCTAAAGCTTCAGCGCTATCCTCTAGTATAGGTATTTCGTAGTTTTGAGCCACTCGGTGTACTTCATCAACATTATAAGGCATGCCATATAAATGTACTGTAACGATAGCCTTTGGTTTTTTTCCTTTTGCTATCCTATCTTTAATAGCCTTTTCTAATTGAATTGGACAAATATTCCAAGTTTCGCTTTCGCTATCTATAAAAATTGGTGAGGCTCCTAAATAAATTATTGGATTGGCCGAAGCTGCAAAGGTTAAACTTTGACACAATACTTCATCTCCTTTACTTACGCCAAGTAATTTTAAACCTAAGTGTAACGCTGACGTTCCAGAATTTAATGCTGCCACATAATTACCATCATTCAAATAACTTTGTAAATCTGATTCAAAACCATTAACATTAGGACCTAGCGGTGCAACCCAATTAGTTTCAAAAGCTTCATCGACAAATACTTGTTCTGCTCCACCCATATGAGGCGATGATAACCAAATTTTTTTACATGTAACTTCATTCATAGACGCATAATTTTTTTAATCAAATAACGACATATATTGTATTTTTTTGATTATAAAGTAAAACTATAAGAGGGTAAGGGATTTTGCTAATAAGTATGTAATCAAATTATGTTTATTTAAAAAACAACTGAGTATAAAAATTAATAAGCATAAGTATAATATTACAAGTTGGTTCAACAATATAAAACTTAATTTTCAGTAACAAATGTAATTTATTATTCCGATCTACATGCTTAAAATTTAACTTTTTAGTTAGACTACATTAAAAATTCGCCAAACAACCAAAATTTAACAATTTAGCCTAAAAAAATACAAAAAATGTTAAATAATTAAAGGATGTTTAAAAAAAAAGATTATATATTATTAAAAACACAACAATGTGAAATTGCCTAAAATATTAATTTATTGATAATCAGCTTATTATATTTTTACAAAAAACAAATTTTAACAAAAAAAATATAGTATCACTTTAAACAAAAAGTAATGTATAATTTAACTAGTGATTAAAAATTCTTTTAATTTAAAAAAAACTTAAAGCACATTTATCGACAAAATACCTATTAAAATGACATATTGCACTATTTGTTTTAGAAATGTAAGTAATTTTACAGGGATGTGTTTATGTAGTAAATTGAAGCTTGCTCAAATAAAATTACTTTATTGGGAATCTATTAGAGTTTTGAATTTCTATACAAAGGAAAAAAACTTTGATCATTGCTTTTGTTTGCATATTGACTTGATAACTCATCGTACACTGATTGATTAACAATATGTTTCCAAACTTTAAAGTCTTTAAAATCTTTTGAAAAAGAAGCTTTAAAATTAAACAACGAATCTTCAGAGCTACCCAAACCTCCTCCTAAATTAAAGTAAGTATAATTATGCTCTGTTCCCTTTATTCTCATTTCATCTATTAATAATCGAATCGGAGTTAGGTTCAAATAATCATTACGAGTCCCTGAAATATGGTATTGTATAATATTATTAGTTTTAACCATCATGGCTGCTGAAATGATCTCATTAGTTTCTTTTAAAATTGCAAACAAAACATCAGTTTCAAAATCACTGCTATTTATAAAGCTGTTAAAATAAGCCTCATTAAAATAATACGATTTTTTAGCCTGTACGCGATCCATGTTTTCATAATACAAATCCCTAAAAGTTTGCATATCCTCCATAGTCCCACCCGACTTAACTAAACATAGTTTTCGAGCTTTATTAATATACCGCTTAGTTGTTTTTGAAAAAAGAGTACGTTGCTCATCAATATTTTTAGTAATATCAATATTTACAATTTTACTAAGCGTACTAATTTTACCAATTTTAGCTATGGCAGTTTCCTGAAAAGGAATGAATGGGTTTAAACGGGAGAAAACAGAAACAATTTTATTTTCATTAAAGTAATGAATTAACTGAGCTATAAATTTTGTGTTATCATAATTTTCATCAACATTTTTATGAAGTGTCCCAGCGTAGCCATAGACCGATGTAATATCATAGTATTCTGTATCAAAAATTCTTCGCATTAAAAAAGGAAGACCTATAATAACACCGTCTTCCTCATATTTAATTAAAATTGGTATGTCCCCTTTGGCTTTTGACAAATGGTGATAATCATAAGTATGATAAAAATCATATTGTTCCACATCATCCAAAAGTTTTTGCCATTCATTTTTAACCGATATAGTTTTAAATTTTGATGTAGACATATAGCTATTAAATCAACTGTTAAATAATAAAATTTGCTTTATTACTTTGCAAATCTAATTATTGATTCGGTAGTAAGGAAAAAATAAGTCAGTTAAAGCAATATCTTTTGTTTTTGAGTAATTTTCATTGGTAGCGAAGTTAAGTTCATTATATATTTTTGCATCAATGATTTTTCTACCTGTATAAAATATAACTTCTTCATCCTTAGGAAAAAAAGCTTTTTTACTTTTATACAAACCATCCCCATTCTTTATACCCCCCCCCAGTACATAATATTTTTTCTTATTATTAATTGCCCATTCAATTAATTTTACGCGTAAAAAATCATTTGGCCTGTAAGAAAAGTAATCTGAGTCAGTTCCGCCTAAAAAAGCATAAATTGTTTCATTATGATGGATATTCAGCTCAACCGACGCTGGTATATTATTATAATACGCTATGGCAATAGTAAAATTTGTAGAGTGGGAAAGAATTAAATTTTCAAAATAGGCTTGAGAAAAAAAATACAAACTTGCAGCTTTATTTCGCTCCATAGTTTTCGTGTAAATATCATAAAAAATTGCTATAACTTGAGTGGTCAATTGTTCTTTTTCGTAAATTTTAAATTCTAGCGAATGTTTTGCCGCTTTCCTAAAATTGTTCCGCACTTTTGATAGAAATCCTGACCATTGATCTTCAAAATTTTCACAAAGCTTGCCACGCACATTAATTAATGATGCTATTAACAGGCCTGAATAATATTTGTGGTTTTCATTTAAACTAAAGCGAATAAACTCTGAAATTACATTATTTTTCTTGTACCATTCATCAACTGCTAACCAAAAATTAATGATTTCTTCATTGATTGTTGAGTTACAAAATAAAGGACCACTATATCCATAAGGACTTGTGACATCAAAAAATGAAGTTAATTCTTGTTCAATTTCAATTTGCCTTAATATTAATGGCATTATCACCTTTATATCATTATCTTTTTTGAATAGAAAATAAATTAATTTTTGATTGTCTGTCAAAAAATAATTCATGTGCGCTATGGAATAATAAACATTATTACCCCATTTCTTTTTTAATAGATCATTATAAAAATCCGCATCACTTTCTGAAACTATTTCATGAATTGATAATGTATATTTTGGATTCAAATGAAAAAGAAATTTAATTCAACAATTTTTACAAATACGGAGTTATATGATTGAATCACACATTTCCTTTCCAGACCTCCATGGTTATGTTTTCATCAGAATTTACACCCTCTTTAATAAATACTTTTTTTACCGTGAGCAGTAAAATTTCAAAATCAAGCAGGAAGCTTACGTTATCCACATACCAAACATCATATTCAAATTTTTTTGACCAACTGATCGAATTTCTACCTTTTACTTGTGCCCAACCTGTGATTCCTGGTCTTATGTTGTGTCTTTTGCTTTGTATGTCATTATACAAGGGCAAATATTCCATTAATAATGGTCGTGGACCAACTAAACTCATGTCACCCTTTAATACATTTACTAATTGAAGTACTTCATCCAAAGAATACTTTCTGATAAATGCACCTGATTTTGTTACTCTGGATAAATTATGCACTTTTTGATCATCTTTAGAATCGATATCAGTCATAGTTTTAAACTTTATGATATTGAAAGGCTTGCCATTTTTACCTGGACGTTGCTGAAAAAAAAAGGGCTTTCCTTTATTTACAAAAAGCAATACCATTATTATGATAATAATTACTGGCGAAAGCATTAAAAAACCAATTAATGATAATACAAAATCAGTAATTCTTTTAAAAAAAGGATTATACATATTGCGAAAAGTAGTTTTTTTTCATTGAATATAAAAAAGCAATTACACCAAAAAAATTTAATCTAAAATACATAAAAACAGATAAACGAACACAAATACTCGTTATAATAAAACTATAATTCTGATTCAATTATTTTAACAAGATCACCTACACTATTCATGTTCATTAAATCCATTAATTTAAACTTAATATTTAAATTATTTTCTATTTCCGAAATAATCATCATGTGTGTTACTGACTCCCAACCATCAACATCATGAGCTGTCGTAGTTTCAGATAATTGAAAATTATCGTGTCCCAAAACTGTTTTTAATGCGTTTTCAATTTTTTTAAAAATGTCTTCTTTATTCATATTTAATTTATATCAAAATGTGTTTTCAATTTTTTCCGATCAATTTTACCATTAATACTATGTGGAAATTCTTTTACAAAGGCTAAATGACTTGGTATCATGTAATCTGGTATTTTAGTCTTCATATATTCTAAAACAGCGCTAAAATCGAATTTGTCGGATTCAATAGCAAGTCCTAATTCAGCGTTTCCTAACTTATTTTTTAAATCTAAAGCAACCATGTTTACTTTTTTTTCGCATTTGCTTTTAGCATGATACTCTATTTCGGCTAGCTCTACACGATAACCTCTTATTTTTACCTGAAAATCAGATCGTCCAACGTATAAAAAATCCCCTTCTTCATCCTTAAAAACAAGATCTCCCGTTTTATAGAAACGTAGTTTTTTTTCATTATACGCTTTAAAAAAAAAGCTTTGCTTGTTTTTTGTTGGATTTTTCCAATACCCTGGAGTGACTTGCCCCCCTCCTAAACATAATTCTCCAGTAACTCCAGTTGGAACTTCCTGATTATTTTCGTCTACAACTATATATTGAGTACCTGCCTGAGGTTTCCCTATCGCGATGATACCGTTATGGTTTTTAGTGTTTGTATCTTTGTGATATGGGTAAAAGCCACTATATACAGTATATTCAGTTGGACCGTAATAATTAAAAATTTTGCAATTTGGCAAACATTCACTCCATTCTTTGGCGATATCGGCATGCAATGCTCCGCCACCAAAGCTACAATACCTAACATCGGGAGCATTAATTTCACTAAAATATGGCCTTAAATAATTGATTATTGAAGGAACCATAGTTAAAACAGTTAGCTTTTGTTCTTTAATTAACTTATATACGTAAAAATATTTAATGGCATCCTTAGCAATTGTATAAATACACGATCCTGCTAACAAGGGAAATAAATATGTAACTACTGAAAAATCAAATGTCAGTTCAAACATTTGTAAACATTTGTCTGAAGCTACTAAATTGAAATCGGGTTCTTTATCAATAGCATTCACAAGTATATTTACGTTACTAAAACTTATAGGTACCCCCTTTGGCAAACCTGTGGTTCCTGAGGTGAACAATATATAAGCCAAGTCATTTTCTTTTATGTTTTTTAAAGATAAATCCTCATTATACGATGCAATAGTTGATGAATGTATTACTCTATAATTAGAAAAAACAGTAGTTTCAGAGGAGTCTATTATATGTTTAATATCCGTAAGTTCAAAAATTTTTTGATTGCGTATTTTTGGTAAATCAGGGTTTACGGGTACGTAAGTTTTACCTTCAAACCATAATGCTAAAATAGCTGCATAAGTTTGCAAATCATTATTGGTTACCAAACCAACCATTTTTTCTTTTTCATCAATAGTTTGCTGTATGGCAAAACGGATAGCATTAATTAAATCTGAGAATTCTTGATAGGTATAAAAAGTTTCTTCAATATAAAAAGCATTTAATGCTGCATTTGTATGTATTGATTGATGTAGTTTTTTTACGAATTCCATGAGTTTTGATTAATAAAAGTGTCCATCTCTATTGTAAATTTTTAAATGATCAGTTCCAAATGAAATTGATTCATGAGCTAGCGCCTTTTTTTCAATTTTATAAGTAAATACCGACTTGTAGCGATTTGTTATCGTATTTGATAATTCAGTATCATCAGTAAAAATAAAATTCATTCCTGACTGTAAAAAATGTTCCATAAGTACATCAACACAAATGTCATAATTGCTATTTTCATTCACTAAAAAATATTTGACATTAAATTCTTTGTGATTTACAATATAGGACAAAAAGCAAATCACTTTTTCATTATAAATAACTTTTACATTATGTATACGAATATTTTGACCAATGCCTACTTGCAAGGAGCGCTTAGGATATTTTGATGAAACAGGAGTTTGGGTATATTGTGCATTATCCAATTGCCAATTCACATATTCCTCAGTTTTATAAATCAAATCATTTGTGCAAAGGGGTGCTATAAACTCCCACGTTTGCCGGTCAAGTTTATTTAAATAATGGTATGTAATGTTTGCTGTTCTTGATTTTACCTTTAGGTTATTAATTTTTTTTACCACAGTACCCACAAATTTATCGGCTGTTTGTAAAATAAATTTATAATGTTTCAAAAATGAAAATCGACTCAATAAAATATTGGCATCTAAACTAAAAAAAATGGTATGCCGTAACCTAGCTTCTATTAAATTGAAAGGTTGTTTTGCATAAAATTCATTGACACCTTCAGCATAAGACTTTACAACCACTTTTTTATTTGCCAAATTTAAAGCTTCATTAAAAATATAGGTTCCTAATACGGTATTTTTGTAAGCATCACTCACCCACCATAAAAGTTCCCAGTATGCTTTTTCTATTTTACCTCCAAAGTTAAATAAGTCAGGAAACATATAAATAAAAGCCACCATTTGATCGCCTTCAAACCCAAATACACCGCAATAATCATCTTCTTCAATTCTTAAATTTGACAACAACCAAATAGCTTTACTTTTAGGAATAGGAACATTTTCCCTATCCCAATAGGTGTTTTTTTCAACAGCTATTCTTAGTGCTGCTTTTGTTACAGGAATGATTCGTAAATCGTTACTCATTGGATATTATGTAGTACAAATTTTAAAATTACTTTTAATTGATCGATAAAAAATATTGCTTTTCAATAATTTTAATAGTTTTTGCAACTAAATTTTTTCCGTGTTCGGCAAATTTTGGATACAAACTATCAAAATTATCGTTCTTTTTTATTTTAATAGCTTTTTGGGCTAAAATTATACCTTCGTCTAATTTATCATCAATGATATGTGTCGTAATGCCTGTAATTTTAACGCCGTAAGCTAATGCATCTTGTATGGCGGTTTTAGTGCCTAAAAAACTTGGAAAAAGCGATGGATGAATATTTAAAATTCTATTCGGAAAAGCATTAAGCATTTCTTGCTTTATTACATATTTGTAATTTAGCATAAACACGAAATCAATTTTTTTGCTCTGAAGTATTGCTGTAAGTTCTTTTTGATATTCAAGTAAATTAGAAAAATCATTTTTGATCAACTTAATCGTTTCAATACCTAATTCTGTAGCACGATCGGCCGCACCACACGGATCTGATTCATAAACTACTAATGAAATAGCACTTTTTTTAAACACTCCTTTACTGTAAAAATCTAACGTATCTTTTGCATTACGCCCCCAGCCTGTTACCAAAATGGCCCAGTTGATTTTATTTTTTTCTGTACGCATCCAAATCTTGTAATGTTGAACTTGGGTCTATTACTATATCCTTTGACGATAATACATTGACAATTGTTTTAAAAATAATTTTTATATCCATGAGCATGGATAAATTTTCAACGTAAAATACATCCTTTGCCAATCGTTGTTCCCAGTGTAACAAATTTCTACCTGAAACCTGAGCCAAACCTGTTATTCCGGGTCTTACCGTATGTCTTTTCTTTTCTACAGCAGTATAATAGGGCAAATACCTTGTTAACAATGGTCTTGGTCCAATAAAACTCATTTCTCCTTTTAATACATTGATTAACTGGGGTATTTCATCCAATGATGTTTTTCTGATAATGCTTCCCATTTTAGTCAGTCGCTCACCATCAGGCAATAAATTACCATTGGCATCTTTAAAATCATTCATTGTTTTAAATTTAATAATTTTAAAAATGCGTTCATTTTTACCTGGTCTTTTTTGAACAAAAAATGGAGTTCCCTTATTGGTAATAAACAAAAAAACTGCAACCAGCATAAACACCGGAGAAATGAATACTAATAGTAATAGTGCTCCAAAAAAATCTAAACTCCGTTTTACAACAAATTTGTACATTAACTCTTTTAAAATAATTCTTACATCAATTATGAGTAAGTATTTAATTTAGAATGGCAATATATGTGGTTAAAAATTAATTCTTACAAAAAAAAGAAAGAAAATACATTTCAAGGTTGCGTATGTTTATTTCTGAACACAGTATTTACGTAGAAATATGAGCGCTAAAAAAATGATAAAATTGATTACAATATAACTAAGACTTACATAATTTTAATGTAAAAATTTGTTTTTAAATTATTTAAAAAACTTTTAATTGTTGCAATCTAGAGTTAGTTTTATATTCATTTCAATAAATTATTTAGATCATTTTAGTGTCAAATACGCATGAGAGTTATTTTGTGCTTGAAAAACTTGATTTTATAAACAAAAACAATCTTTACTATTTTAATAAATCAATAAAAGCCGCATGAAATTTCTTCCAAGCGGCTCTTCTCTTTAATAGCAATTCTTTATTTCTTAATATTTTTTGCTTAGTAGAATATAAAATTCTTGAAGTCAGATTAGTTAAGTATAATTTTTATCAATTTACTATTTCCTGTAGCATGATTTTCAAGTTTTGCAATGTAAACAGCTGGTAGTAATTCTCTTAAATTTTGTGATGTAGCACCAGACTCAACTTCTTTTACCATAACTTCTCTTCCTAATAAATCATAAATTGTCAAATTAGTATTTTTTTCGGTAACAATATCCAATGTATCATTGTTATAGTTATAAAACATTGAATTAGAATTTTCTGTATCAAAATCAAAAGTACTTAAAGTAGGACCAGTACAGTCAGGATCTAAATCTCCATGTCTGACACTCCAATTTAAATCGTCTTCTAAAATTTGTATTGCTAATATAGCCTCATCACAATAGTTTATTCCTTCAGCTTGAAATATAAACCCAAATCTTTCACTGCTGTTATCCAAAATATCTGGTGCCTTTGACCATGCAATTAAAGTTTTAGTATAATTAGCACTTGACATTCCTGAGTTGTTCAAGAAAAATGGCATAAACCTAACTCCGCTTCCTTGTCTAGGGTACCAATTTTCAAGAGGCTGATCAAAAGCAGTTGCCCCATTAAATACAAATTCATATTCAATTGAAGATATATTACTCAAATCCCAATTGTCTAGTGGCTGATTAAAAGCTTCGGCACTTTCAAATAACGAGCTAACATTTTTTAAACTACCTGTATTCCAACTATTTATGTTTTGATTAAAAACTTTAGTTTCGCTAAACATGCTGCGCATATCTGTTACCTTACTTACATCCCAATTATCTAAAGGCTGATTAAATGCCTCTGCTTTAAAAAACATGCCCCTTGTATCTTTTAATGATGTTGTTGTCCAACTATTAATGTTTTGATTAAAAGCTTTAGCACCACCAAACATACTGCTCATATCTGCCACCTTACTTACATCCCAGTTATTCAAAGGCTGATTAAATACTTCCGCATCGCCAAACATAGTACTCATGTCAGTAACATTACTTACATCCCAAGTATTTAAAGGCTGGTTAAAAACCATTTTTCCTCTTAAAAGTTCACCTCTAAACATATTTTGCATATTGGTTACCTTACTAACGTTCCATTTACCCAAAGGTTGATTAAAGTTTTCAGCTTCTCTAAACATATTAGCCATTGAAGTAACTTTGCTTACGTTCCAATCATTTATTGAAGTATTGAAATTTTCTGCTTTTTGAAACATTGATGTCATATCTGTTACATTACTAACATTCCAATTATTTATTGGCTGATTAAATGCCTCTGCATTATTAAACATAGCAGACATTAAAGTTACGTTACTAACATCCCATTTATCTAAAGGACTATTAAACTTAAAAGCATTCAAAAACATACCTGACATATTAGTCACATTACTAACATCCCAATTATTTATATTAGCTTCTAGTTGCTCGCAATCAATAAACATTGATTGTAAGCTTGCACTTGGTGCAAAATTTGGAATATCCGTTGCATTAATAGATGTTAACATTCTGTTTCGTCCAAACATACTTTCGCATGACTCCCATTCATTAGTTCCCCATTGTTCTATAGAAATAATTGGATTTAAAGAAAATTTTAAAATTGGAAATACTCCCGTAATAGATACTGTATATTCACCTGGAGTAGTATACGTATGATTTGCCAAAGCTGACAAATTAGTATCTGTAGTCCCATCTCCCCAATCTACATTATAATCAAAAGCCTTTGTTGAAGCTCCAACATCAAACGAAATAGCTTGATTTGCATTTGTTATATTATATTTAAATACAAAAGCATCAGGATTTGTCTGTGCCAATAGCATACTTGTGAAAAATAGAAATAAGGGTAAAAAAAGTTTTTTCATAATTATAGTTTTGTGTATTATTTTTAATAATAACACCTCAATTAATGATTACCCTATTTTTTTTAAAAATTAAATTAAAAAAGAAATTCAAACAAATCGTTTTTAAATTGAAAAGAACCGTGTGTTTTATTTTTCTGTTTCAATTTACTGAACAGTTTTTATTTAAAATTTTGTTCTTAAAAATGAGATGAGAACTCATTTTTGGTTTTTGAGTTAACATGCATACTTACGTCAACATATCTTTGTTAAAGCACAAATATTTGAGTCTCTTAAATTATTACCTACTCTAATTTGTCAATCATTTAAGATAGTTCAATAATAGTGTGAAATTTAAACTTTTAAAATCATGCGTACATTAATTTACATTTTTTTAGCTCTTTACTCCATTAGTTTAGTTTCCTGCAAAAAAGAAAAAAATACAAATATCAAAGTAGAAGCTTCCGCAGAAAATAAGAAATCTTTAAAAAAAATAGCTGTTGCTACTATTGATTCAAAATCAAATACAGAAACATCAGGAACAATTACATTTACCGAAATTGATCAAAAAGTTACAATGATAGCGCAATTGGATAATATTTCAAACAGTGGACCGCATGCCATACATATTCATGCTATTGGCGATTGTAATTCAGAAGATGGGAAATCAGCAGGCGGCCATTGGAATCCTACAAATACTAATCATGGAAAATGGAATTCTGAAACTTTTCATATTGGAGATATTGGTAACATACAAATTAATGAAAAAGGAAATGGCACCATTTCAAGAACTACTGATTTATGGTGCATTAATTGCGAAGATGATAAAAAGAACATTATTGGTAAAGCTATAATTATTCACAAAGGCCCCGATGATTTTACCTCACAACCATCAGGTGCCGCCGGACCAAGAATTGGTTGTGGAGAAATTATTACTCAATAATTAATAATAATTAAGAAAATGATTAACCTTCGATTGATATTATAGCTTCTGGTAAAAAAACTAATCGCTAAACTATGTTATAACTCGTAAAAAAATAACGCCAACTAATTTTTCTTTCTGTTGGTACTATATCTTTAATTTTTTTTTGACGTAAAATTTAATCTTTACGTTAAAAATTGAATTTTATTAATAATCTGGAAATAAATTATATTTTTAATTTCATTTTATTTATATTTAGTAGAAAACATATCAAAGATATAGCCTAAAATTACCATGACAGAAATAAAACGCCTATTCGATTTCCCCTACTATCAATTAAATAAAGGTAACCTTAAAGATGCACTAGTTACCAAAACTAATGGTATTTGGGAAAAAACCTCAACTCAGGAATATATTGATAAAGCCAATCAAATCAGTCGCGGCTTACTAAAAATGGGAGTACAACCCAATGATAAAATTGCAATAATTTCATCAAACAACCGAACCGAATGGAACATTACTGATATTGGTATTTTGCAAACAGGAGCTCAGGATGTACCTATTTACCCAACAATCTCCGAGGAAGATTATCAATACGTTTTAAATCATTCCGAATCAAAATTTGTATTCGTTTCCGATCAAGAAGTATATGATAAAGTCATGAAAATTAAAGATCAGGTTCCTAGTTTGCAAAAAGTATACTCCTATGATGCTATTCCTAATTGCAGCAGTTGGAAAGAAGTATTAGAACTGGGGGAAGACGAAAGCAATCAAAACGAAGTACAGAAAATAATGGACTCCATTGACGAAAATGATTTAGCCACACTAATTTACACTTCGGGTACTACAGGCCGCCCTAAGGGTGTTATGTTGAGTCATCGAAATATTGTTCGTAACGCTCTAAATAGTTCTAAACGCTTTGAAGTAGAAGATGGAAATGCCAAAGCACTGAGTTTTTTACCCGTATGTCATGTTTATGAACGCATGCTACTTTATTTATACCAGTATCGATCAATATCCATTTATTTTGCTGAATCTATTGAAGCCATAAGCGACAATTTGAAAGAAATTAAGCCCGATGTAATGACAGCCGTACCTCGTTTACTTGAAAAAGTATACGATAAAATATACGCGAAAGGAGCAGCTTTAACCGGGTTAAAAAAGAAACTATTTTTTTGGGCAATTGATCTGGGATTAATTTATGAACCTTACGGTCAAAATGGCGCTTGGTATGAATTTAAATTAGGCATTGCACGAAAATTGATTTTTAGTAAATGGCAGGAAGGACTTGGTGGTAATTTAAAAGTAATAGCATCGGGTAGTGCTGCATTACAATCTCGCTTGGCACGTGTTTTTAATGCTGCAGGTATCAACGTGATGGAAGGTTACGGCCTTACTGAAACTTCACCTGTAATTTCAGTAAATGACATCCGAGACAAAGGATTTAAAATTGGAACAGTGGGTAAAATACTTGATGAAACTAAGGTGACCATTGCTGAAGATGGTGAAATATTAGTTGAAGGTGCCAGCGTAATGATGGGGTATTATAAAAATCCCGAAAAAACCGCTGAAGCTATTCAAAATGGCAAGTTCCACACTGGTGATATAGGTGAAATTGACAGTGAAGGATTTTTAAAAATTACCGATCGTAAAAAGGAAATGTTTAAAACTTCAGGTGGTAAATATGTAGCTCCGCAATTAGTTGAAAATACCATGAAACAATCTCCTTTTATTGAACAACTTATGGTTATAGGCGAAGGCGAAAAAATGCCCGCTGCATTTGTACAACCAAACTTCGCTTATATTAAAGATTGGGCAAAAATTAAAAATATGGTAGTGGGATCTACAAACATTGAAATTTGTAAAAATCAAGATGTAATCGATAGAATTAAAGATGAAATTGACAAACATAATGCCAAATTTGGTAAATGGGAGCAAATAAAACGTTTTGAACTTACTCCCGTGGAGTGGAGTGTCGATTCTGGACATCTTACACCTACTTTTAAATTGAAACGTAAAATTATAAGAGAATTACATAAAGATTTATACGACAAAATATACGCTTAATTTGCAATATTTCAGTAATATACCTGATTTTTACACCTTAATTTAGTTGTAAAAACAAAATATTGCTTATTCTATTCTTAAATTATAAACAAACTCTCCAAATTTTGGGGAGTTTGTTTTTTTTTACGTATTAATTACTTAAATTAAGAACAATATTGATAATTAATTTTCATTTTACTATGCATGCATAATAAAATTTTTTATATTTACGTAAACTCTAACGGCTTGTGGTTTCTTTTTATGAACTCTAAAGCGCAATACAACTACAATATTATAAATGAGAGAACTCACCATAGATTATTTATTACGGTCCACTTGGATTGCAGTAGCCAAAATGTACAATGAAGAAGCGGGTAAAAAAGGAAGTTCCATGTCCACCGGATTTGCGTTACTAAGTATCGATCCCGAAAGCGGTACTCCTTCAACTTCACTTGGTCCAAAAATGGGTATGGAAGCCACAAGCCTTTCCAGAACATTAAAAACTATGGAAGAAAAAGGGTTAATTACCCGAAGTAAAAACCCTGATGATGGACGTAGTGTATTAATAGGTTTAACTGATTTTGGAGTTGAAATGCGTGAATTTTCAAAGGAAGTAGTTTTTAAATTCGATAATGCGGTTAAAGATGCAGTTCCCAGCGATAAACTTGACACTTTTATTGAAGTTTTTCATACTATCAACGAATTAATTTCAAACAAAAAAATTTATAATTCTAAATAAAAAATCACACTCCTATGACACACTTTGATCAATTTTTCATTCGATTGCATGAAGTATTTAAACAAAAAAGTAAAACACTTTTAAAATAGAAATCCCTACACATGAAAAGAAACATAAATAAAATAGCCGTCATTGGTTCTGGAATTATGGGTTCTGGTATTGCTTGCCACTTTGCTAATATTGGCGTGGAAGTATTATTACTAGATATTATTCCTCGGGAATTAGATGATAAAGAAAAGGCCAAAGGACTTACCCTTGAAGATAAGGTAGTCAGAAACAGATTGGTGAACACTGCTTTAACCACTTCTCTTAAATCAAAACCCGCTCCTATTTATCATCAGGATTTTGCCAAACGAATTGCTACTGGTAATCTTGAAGATGATATTAGTAAAATCAGTGAGGTGGATTGGATTATTGAAGTGGTAGTGGAACGATTGGACATTAAAAAGTCAGTCTTTGAAAAACTAGAGCAGTATCGTAAACCTGGCACGTTAATCACTAGTAATACTTCAGGTATTCCTATCAAATTTATGAGCGAAGGGCGTAGTGATGATTTTCAAAAGCACTTTTGTGGAACACACTTTTTTAACCCAGCACGTTACTTAAAATTATTCGAAATTATTCCTGGGCCTAAAACAGATCAGTCTGTATTAGATTTTCTTAATGGATATGGTGATAAATTTTTAGGAAAAACATCAGTAGTTGCCAAAGATACTCCTGCATTTATTGGAAATAGAATTGGTATTTTTAGTATTCAAAGTTTATTTCATGCTGTTAAAGATCTAGGCTTAACCATTGAAGAGGTGGACAAACTAACGGGACCCGTTATCGGGCGTCCAAAATCAGCTACATTCCGTACCGTAGATGTTGTTGGTTTAGATACTTTAGTACATGTGGCCAATGGTATTTTTGACAATTGCCCTAATGATGAACAACATGACTTATTCAAGCTTCCTGATTTCATCACAAAAATGATGGAAAATAAATGGCTTGGAAGTAAAACAGGACAAGGTTTTTATAAAAAAACAAAAACTCCTGAAGGTAAAACGGAAATTCTTTCGCTTGACTTAGATACTTTAGATTACAGAACAAAAAAGCGAGCTTCTTTCCCTACGCTTGAAATGACTAAATCTATTGATAAAGTTGTCGATCGTTTTAAGGTTTTAGTAGGTGGTAAAGATAAAGCTGGTGGATTTTATCGTAAAAGCTTTGCTGCATTGTTTTCATATGTTTCCTTTCGTATTCCCGAAATTACTGATGCCCTATATAAAATTGACGATGCCATGAAAGCTGGTTTCGGATGGGAACACGGTCCTTTTCAAATATGGGATGCCGTTGGTGTAAAAAAAGGAATGGAATTTATTAAAGCTGAAGGTTTAGAGGTGGCTAATTGGGTGACCGATATGATTTCTAGCGGAAGCGATACCTTTTATAGCGTAAAAGAAGGCGCTACGTATTTTTATGATATTTCTTCTAAATCACAAACTAAAAAACCAGGACAAGATTCATTTATTATTTTGGATAATATCCGAAAATCAAATGAAGTATTCAAAAACTCAGGTGTTGTTGTTGAAGATTTAGGTGATGGAATTCTTAATGTTGAATTTCAATCCAAAATGAATACCATTGGTGGTGATGTATTGGCAGGTTTAAATAAAGCCATTGATTTAGCTGAAAAAGATTACCAAGGACTAGTTGTAGGAAATCAAGCCGCTAACTTTTCTGTGGGTGCCAATATTGGAATGATCTTTATGATGGCGGTTGAGCAAGAATATGATGAACTTAACATGGCTGTCAAGTATTTCCAAGATACCATGATGCGTATGCGTTACTCCTCAATTCCAACTATTGCTGCGCCACACGGAATGGCTCTTGGTGGTGGTTGTGAACTTTCGTTACACGCCGATAAAGTGGTTGCTGCGGCTGAAACCTACATCGGTTTAGTAGAATTTGGCGTAGGCGTTATTCCTGGTGGTGGAGGTTCCAAAGAAATGGCACTTCGTGCAAGCGATAATTTCCAAAAGGGAGATGTTGAATTAAACGTTTTACAAGAACACTTTTTAACTATTGGAATGGCTAAGGTGTCTACTTCTGCTTATGAAGCATACGATACAGGAATTCTTCAAAAAGGAAAAGATATTGTTGTGGTTAACAAGGACAGGCAAATTGGTCTTGCAAAATCGTACGCTAAACTTTTAGCTGAACAAGGGTACACGCAACCCGTAAAACGAAAGGACGTAAAAGTGTTGGGAAAACAAGCTTTGGGAATGTTTTTAGTAGGAACAGACTCTATGGAAGCTAGTAATTACATTAGTGAACACGATAAAAAAATTGCTAACAAATTAGCCTATGTAATGGCTGGAGGTGATTTATCAGAGCCAACCTTAGTCACTGAACAGTATTTACTGGATTTGGAACGCGAAGCCTTTTTAAGCCTGTGTACCGAACGTAAAACACTAGAGCGTATTGAGCATATGTTGAAACGAGGTAAACCATTGAGAAATTAAAATTTCTGAGACATGAGATTTTAGATAATAGACTTTAGACTGATAATATGCATGATTTTAAAAAACTATTAATTTGGCAAAAAGCAATGAACGTAACTAAAGACGTTTATTTGCTTACAAGTAACTTTCCTAAAGAGGAAAAGTATGGATTAATAAGTCAAATCAGAAGATCTGCTATTTCTATACCTTCTAATATTTCTGAAGGGGCTGGTAGAAATACAAACGGAGAATTTAAAAATTTTCTAGGTATTGCTAATGGCTCTTCAAATGAATTGTTAACTCAGCTCATTTTATCACAACAATTAGGACTTGTTGATGAAAATTTAGTTCAACCTATTATTGAAGATTTAATTGAAGTGCAAAAGATAAACTATTCTTTAATTCAAAAATTTACAAAAGAGTAATCTAATATCTCACTTCTAAAATCTAAAATCTATAAAATTATGAAACAAGCATATATAGTAAAAGCATATAGAACAGCGGTTGGAAAAGCACCAAAAGGCGTTTTCCGATTTAAGCGAAGTGATGAATTGGCCGCAGAAACCATTCAACACATGATGAAAGAATTACCACAATTAGACAAAAAACGTATTGACGACGTTATTGTTGGTAATGCCATGCCCGAAGGTTCACAAGGACTAAACATGGCCAGATTAATCTCCTTAATGGGATTAGATATTATTGATGTGCCTGGGGTGACGGTGAATCGTTTTTGCTCTTCGGGGATTGAAACTATTGGTATTGCCACTGCAAAAATTCAGGCCGGAATGGCCGATTGTATTATTGCTGGTGGTTCCGAGAGTATGAGTTCTGTACCTATGACAGGAAATAAGCCCGAATTGAATTACGATATTGCGCAATCGGGTCATGAGGACTACTACTGGGGAATGGGAAATACGGCCGAAGCTGTAGCCAACCAATTTAAGGTATCACGTGAGGATCAGGATGAGTTTGCTTATAATTCACACATGAAAGCCTTAAAAGCGCAGGCCGAAAATCGTTTTCAAGATCAAATTGTACCTATTAACGTGGAGCAAGTATATGTAGATGAAAATGGTAAAAAAGCCTCTAAATCTTATACAGTTACAAAAGACGAAGGCCCTCGTAAAGGAACAAGTCTGGAGGTCCTGGCTAAATTGCGACCTGTTTTTGCTCAAGGCGGAAGTGTTACTGCTGGAAACTCATCACAAATGAGTGATGGTGCTGCATTTGTAATGGTAATGAGTGAGGAAATGGTTAAAGAACTTAACCTAGAACCAATAGCTCGTTTAGTGAACTATGCAGCTGCAGGAGTTGAACCCAGAATTATGGGAATTGGACCAGTTAAAGCCATTCCAAAAGCATTAAAACAAGCCGGTTTAAAACAAGGTGATTTATCATTAATTGAGTTAAACGAAGCCTTTGCTTCACAATCCTTAGCTGTAATTAGAGAGCTTGGGCTTAATAAAGACATTGTAAACGTAAATGGTGGAGCCATAGCATTGGGCCACCCACTAGGTTGTACAGGAGCAAAACTTTCGGTACAGTTATTTGATGAAATGCGCAAGCAAAACATGCAAGGTAAATACGGTGCAGTAACTATGTGTGTAGGTACTGGACAAGGTGCTTGTGGGATATTTGAGTTTCTTTCTTAATTATTCTAAATGCTAAATTTTAAATGTTAAATTTTTAATGGAAAGAGGAAACATAGTCGTCGATAAAAGTTTTGAATTTGCACTTAAAATTATTGAGCTGTATAGAATTTTAAATATTGAAAAGGAATTTATTATTTCAAAACAATTGTTGAGAAGTGGCACTAGCATTGGAGCTAATATTCAAGAAGCTACTGCTGGATTTTCAAAAAAAGATTTTATTTACAAAATGTCCATAGCATCTAAGGAAGCTAGAGAAACTAAATATTGGCTGCAATTATTAAATAAATCAAATATAACAAACACTAATGTTGATACACATTTGAATGAAGTTAATCACTTAATAAGTATTCTTACTAAAATTGTAAAAACTTCTCAACAAAATTTATAATTCAACATTTAAAATTTAAAATATTTTATGGAAACAACAGAAAAAGACATATTACGAGGAGGACAATTCCTTGTTAAAGAAACAAAATGTGAAGATGTGTTTACTCCCGAAGATTTTACAGAGGAGCAATTAATGATGAAAGAAGCGGTTACTGAATTTGTGGATCGAGAAGTATGGCCGCACAAAGACCGTTTTGAAAAGAAAGACTATGCCTTAACCGAAGAGGTCATGCGCAAAGCTGGTGAACTTGGATTTTTAGGTATTGCAGTACCCGAAAAATATGATGGTCTTGGAATGGGGTTTGTTTCTACCATGTTGGTTTGTGATTATATTTCGGGAGCAACTGGTTCCGTAGGAACTGCCTTTGGAGCGCATACAGGTATTGGAACAATGCCAATAACGCTGTATGGTACCGAAGAACAAAAACAAAAATACGTACCTAAATTAGCTACTGGCGAGTGGTTTGGTGCCTATTGTTTAACTGAACCAGGTGCCGGATCCGATGCCAACAGTGGTAAAACAAAAGCTGTACTTAGCAGTGACGGAAAAACTTACAGCATTACGGGACAAAAAATGTGGATTTCAAACGCTGGCTTTTGCAACGTTTTTATAGTTTTTGCACGTATTGAAAATGATAAAAACATTACTGGTTTTATTGTTGAAAACAATCCTAGTAACGGAATCACCATGGGTGAGGAGGAACACAAATTAGGAATTCACTCCTCCTCCACCCGACAAGTATTTTTCAATGATACTGTAGTACCTGCTGAAAATATGCTATCGGAAAGAGGTAATGGTTTTAAAATTGCCATGAATGCACTAAACGTCGGGCGAATCAAATTAGCCGCAGCGTGTTTGGATGCGCAACGTAGGGTAATTACAAGTGGGGTCAATTATGCATCGGAACGTATTCAATTTAAAACGCCTATTGTACAGTTTGGTGCAATTCGTAAAAAATTAGCGGATATGGCAACCAATTGTTACGTTGGTGAATCTGCATCCTACAGGGCTGCTAAAAATATTGAAGACCGTATTACTTTGCGCGAAGCTGCAGGAAATTCACATCAGGAAGCGGAACTTAAAGGAGTGGAAGAGTATGCTATTGAGTGTTCTATTTTAAAAGTAGCTGTTTCCGAAGATGTTCAAAATTGTACGGATGAGGGAATTCAAATTTATGGAGGTATGGGATTCTCTGCCGATACTCCAATGGAATCCGCTTGGAGAGATGCACGTATTTCACGTATTTACGAAGGTACAAACGAAATTAACCGTATGCTTTGTGTTGGTATGTTGGTAAAAAAAGCTATGAAAGGTCACGTAGACCTATTAGCTCCTGCTATGGCTGTTGCCGATGAATTAACCGGAATTCCTTCATTTGATACTCCTGACTATTCTGCTGCACTTTCAGAAGAAAAAGCTATACTAGCAAAGCTAAAAAAAGTGTTTTTAATGGTGGCTGGTAGCGCTGTTCAAAAATTTGGCCTACAGTTAGAAGAACATCAACAATTACTTTTGGCTGCTAGTGATATTTTAATTGAAATTTACATGGTAGAATCTGCTATTTTAAGAACCGAAAAAAATATCAAACGTACTAGTGAATCTGAGCAAGCGCCACAAATTGCCATGACGCAATTGTACTTATTTAACGCTGTTGAGGATATTACTTCAAAAGCAAAAGAAGCTATTGCTAGCTTTGCAGAAGGTGATGAACAACGCATGATGCTTATGGGACTTAAGCGTTTTACAAAATATCAAAACATGCCTAATGTAGTTGCTTTAAGAAACACGATTGCTGATAAAATTACTACCGAAAATAAATACTGTTTTTAATAGTTGACAAGTCAAGTAGTAACACACTTCAGGGAAACCTGTGCCTTTTTTCGATAACTACCAATCGAAAAAATTAATAAAAGAGGCTGCATTTTTAGCCCTTTATTTAAAATTAGTATAAAAACGAGTATGCTTTTGGCCTACTCGTTTTTTATTTGGTTGCTTAAGTATCTTATGAACAGAAAAACTTTTTTCTAGATATTATTTGCTACAATAAATTTTCGTTTAAATGGTTTCTTATCATTTAATACTGTATACCATACCTTCAGCTACGCTTATAGTTACTTTATCAACGAAACAATAGTTTCCTACAAAAATAATAGCTAACACGAAAAATATACAAGCTAACATTCAGTGACTTACTTTAAATATCTTTATTTAAAAAAATTAACACACTTAATCCTAAAAAAGATACATTACAACGATTTTAATGTTTTTTTGAAATAATTGATAATATTTATAGACATATTGTATCGTTAAATTGCACTAAATCAATAAAAAAATACCTAATTATTCTAATTTCTTACACTAATGAACAGCTCTAATAGTTGTAAGAATTTATTTAAACGTTTGCAATCGGTATAGACTGAAATTAGATTTTAAAATAAGACAACTATGACTAAACTTTACATAAGCTACATTCTATTTTTTGTACATATGTTTTCATTTGCTCAAGATTGGAAAGATATTGAAATCCCAGTTAAATTGAAGAAAGGTTTCGATTGGCAATTACATTCGCAATCAGACGATTTTAATTATGAAACTAAAGGCATTTCTAAAAATAATTTTTTTACTAAAAGATGGACCGATACATTTCATAACCCTTGGAAAGGACCTGGGTTAACTGAGTGGAATCAAAATTTTTCTGAAGTTTCGGATGGATATTTAAAAATTAAGGCAAAAAGAAAAAAAGAACTAAAATGATTAATACAGGTTGTATCACATCTAATATACGAGTGAAATATCCTGTTTTTATTGAAACTAAAGTTAAAGTAAGTAACTCTACTCTTTCAAGTGCTGTATGGCTATTAAGTCCCGATGACACCCAAGAAATTGACATTATTGAAGCTTATGGCTCCAACACCGATAAAAACAGGTGGTATTCAGAACGTATACATTTAAGTCATCACATGTTTGAACGCAGACCTTTTAAAGATTATCAACCCACTGACGATGAAAGCTGGTTTGCGCAAAATGGTAAAATTTGGAATCAGGAGTGGGTGCGCGTAGGACTATATTGGAAGGATCCTTTTACTTTAAAATACTATATTGACGGAGAACTAGTAAGGGTTGTCAAAGGTAAAGATATGATTGATCCTATGAATTATGCTGAAAATAAAGGTATTCATAAAGAAATGGATATCATTATCAATGCTGAAGAACAAACATGGAGAACAGCGCAGGGTTTAACTCCAACAAAAAAACAATTGAAAATGGAAGAAAACAACACTTTTTTAGTAGATTGGATTCGTATTTATAAGCCTGTAGCAAATAAATCATATACAACTATTTCTAATAAAGATCACATTAAAAAATTTAAAAAAAATGCAACAACTGTAGTTAAGAAAAAACAAACCAGTTATTAATACTTATGAGTTTTCTACTATTAAAGTGAGTTATACTTTTAAGTTAGACACTATTAAAGAAAATTAATGATTGAATACTACAAATCAATAAACCCGAAAGTTCAAGATGACATTACAACTGTAGAAAATCAGAAGAAGAAATTGCTAAAGCTCTTAAAGGAAATGAAAGAGCTGATTTTCTATTTGGTCTAAAACAAGAGTTTGAATCCTATAAATTTTATCAAAAGAAAATTGCCGATTGTGATAAACAAATCGATAAATTCTTAAAAAAACAGATCAAACTTGATCCAGTAAAAAAAACTAAATACCAAGCCTAAACCACATAAAAGAGCTAATAAAAATGCTCCTGAAATAGATCTCAATCAAATTGCTTTTAAATATTTTGGAGGCATAGACTTCTTAAAAATTGAAGGAATCAGTCATTCAGCGGTACTTACGATAATTAATGAAATTGGACCAGATGGTTTTTTTAAATTCCCTTCTGCTTATAATTTTACCTCTTGGGCGAGATTAGCTCCTAATAATAAAATATCTGGAGGCAAAGTACTCAGCCACAGAACTCCTAAAGGAAGTAATCGGGTAAAAACTGCTCTAAGACAAGCTGCTAATGCTATTGGAAATCTAAAAGACACTGAATTATCAAATTTCTTTAGAAAAATAGCATTTAAAAAAGGTAGACAAGTCGCTATAAGCGCAACAGCTAGAAAGCTAGCTGTAATTATCTGGAATATGGCTACTAAAAAAGAACCCTACAAACCTAAAAATGAATATCTGTTCCTCGATCAAAAAAGAAAAATGGGATTAGTGAAAAGAATGAAAAAACAAATCAATAAATTTGATATCAAACCCGAAGATCTCGATTTTTCAACGTCTTGATTTTCAATAATAAAAATTGACGTTAGTCGAGATTTGGAATAACTTTTGTAAATTTTCTAAAGTTAAATCATTATATTTGAATTATTATGTCAACAGATAGAATAAAAATATTAAGCGCTAGATTTAGAACAGCTGGAGCATCTGGAAGAAAATTTCACGTTATGTCGAGAAAAGGACATTGGGTTGTTTTTAGAGAAGGCTCGGAAAAAATAATTTCTAAATTTGACACAAAGAGAAATGCCATACTGAATGGTAAAAAAATCCTTAGTTCTGAGCAAGCTAATGTTTTAGTAGTTCATAAAACTGACGGAACTGTTGAGAAACTTCAAACAGCCGAATAATATACATGGCGTTTGAAAATAGTATTTTTATAAATTGTCCATTTGACAAAGAATACAAACCTATCTTAAAAATTTTAGTATTCACCTCTATTTATCTAAGGATATAAACCTTTATTATCAGAAACAATAAATTCTGCAGACTCTAGAGTCGAAGGTAGCAATCTCTACCACGCACAAACGTTTACATTAATCGTTACAAAACATTACTCAACAAACTTGAAAAAATATATTTATAACTAGCACGTTATGATTTATATTTACAAAATCAACGCAAACTAAAACTCAATGTTCAAAGCCAAGCTTTTTATCTTTGAAAAAGAATATGATGTATTAAAATTTGATACAGATATTAACCAACAAGATGATGGAACAGGGTTACCTATAACAATAACTAATGGTGGTAAGCTAAATATTACGATTCCCGCCCCTAAAGATGTTGTAGAATTTTTTACTGTAGCGGTATCCTCTAGACAGATGGTTAGCGGTCTTGTCCGATTTTATCAACGTGATGGACTGCATAAACATAAAGATTGGGAATTTGCCAATGCCTATATGTTACGTTTTCATGAGTCTTTTAACTATAAGGATAACAAACCCATGACTTGTAATATAATTCTAAGCCCTGGTATTTTAAGGGTTAATGGCTTTATCTATGAAAACGAATGGAATCCTAGCAACCCATTTGCCTCACAAGTTGCTCCAACGGTAATAGAAGAAAAAGACCCTGACTTAATTAAAGGCTGGTGGACGAGTGATAGTGAGGGGTGCGATCCTATTACAGATGCTATGCTTGGAGATACTGTATACTTCCATGTGCAAACTAAAGACATCGAAATTGGAGAGTCCATTAACTGTCAACTATGGGAATATGACCACTTTTTTGGAATAGACTATTTAAATGTTGATGAAAATAAATTTCCTAAACACGAAATTAATGCAAAAGCTATAGTACAGGAAATGGATGGAACTACGATAGCAACTGCTAGATTTGAATTAAGCGAAAATTGGGGTGGAATGATTGCTGATGACGGAGGTGATAAATTAGAGCTCTACTGCAACGTGAGTTATAATAATATAAAGAAAGAGTTACCTATAAGCAGAAAAGAGGTGCTTTATGTAGGTTATAGTAACAAAACCCTCTTTTTTAAAACCCCAACCATAGGTCACAATTTACCTGAGTTTATAAGCTATAAAGGAGATCCGTTATTTTTGATGAAGTTTAGTGCAAACTTTGCCAAAAACAAAGCCATTTCCAAAGGCTTGGAGGCTTTAGGCGAAAAAGCTACAAGTAAAATTAGTAACATTGCTTTTACTAAAATGGAAAAAGGCTACATGGCAGACAATTTTGGCAAGGTATATACAGGACAAAGACGTATCCATGAATATAAAAAAATGTATACTAACTCTGGGGAGTTGTTTGAAAATGTAAAACAAGGCAAAGATTTTGGATATAAACATGCTGGTAAACCACTGCATACTACCAAAGGAATTAGCCAATACGATTACTTTTCCAAAAACGGTAAAAGAGTAAAATTACTTGGAATGTTAAAGCCTATAGGGAGTTTATTTGATGTTTTTAACCTAGTAAAAACCGTAGGCGAAGATTTAGATACCAATAAACCTATACCTTTAAATTTTGGTCCACTTTCTCCAATAGCCGATTTATTAGGGGTGTTAGCACAAGAGCAAAAAGCCGAAATGGATATGTGGCTGGA
Source organism: Aquimarina agarivorans (assembly GCF_000218485.1). Lineage (GTDB taxonomy): Bacteria > Bacteroidota > Bacteroidia > Flavobacteriales > Flavobacteriaceae > Aquimarina > Aquimarina agarivorans. The sequence goes on from NZ_AFPB01000169.1 coordinate 41,081, forward strand.
AGAAGAAGTACAAACCGAAATTGATCTGGCTAAACTAGAAGGATTAGAAGCTACTCGTAAGGCTATAAGTACTTGGAATCATAATGAAAAATTTAACTGGCAATTACTTCCTATTTCTAGTGATACAGCTAATAAATTAATACAAGGAGAATTTAAGACGTTTGAAGAACTTAGAAATCATGCCGATGAAAACATTGATGTTTTTAATAATAAAACTCAAGCTTTGTATAGAAAAACTAAAAATAGTAATAGGGATGAATTTATATATGTAATTGAAACAATTTTTATTGATGAATAAAATTTTTAAAACACTTATTTTTTTGGGATTGATATTCTCTTTAGTTGAATGTAATCCAACTAAAAAAAACATAGTGATAACTCAAAAAAAATCTAAAGAATCTATTGTTCTTAGAATGGAATCAAAATATAACACAGTTTTTGGTATAAAATTCCCTCAAAAATTAGAATTTGAAAATAAATCTTTATCAAATAAATCCTTTGTTATGGTAAATTATCAATACGAAGATTCCTTAACTAAATGGAGAAATTTAGGTATCGAATTATACACCGATGAATTAGAAAGAATTTCAAACAATAAAAAAAAAATAATTTCTTCCAAAACCAAATTAAGTTATATCTTATATACAAGACATTTTATAGATTCCACTAGCTCTACACAAGCTCAATTTAAAACTTTCATAAAAAAAATGTTATCCCAAAATAAAGATACTCTACACATTGGAACCGTTAAAGAGTTCAAAAAAACACACAAAGAACTTTTTGAAAAACTCACAAAAAATGATAGTATTTCCATACAGTTTTTAGAAGGAAAAAAATTAGGAGAACGTGTAACTGTACCTGTAAAATGGTGAACAAAAAACGTTTTGTAACACATAAAGCATTCGTCTTGCCGATAGGCCAGAGATGAATGCGATGTTGACTGACCCGGTGGTGGATTTATGGGGAAAGTGATGTGTGGTAATCTTCAATTCTAGAAAGTACAACCTCGTTTTTCACAAATTTCAAGGTTTGAAAATACGCTTTGACTATTGAAAAACGAATCTATTGGCATCGATTATAAGTTTTATATGGGGTTTAATCCAATTTTGAGCTATTTCCTTTAAATTTGGACAATACTTGTCCCGTCCCTATTATGGGATTTTTTTAAAATCTATGTAGCCTTTAGTTTTTCTAACCAGCGCTTTGGCGGACCTCGTACCCCAAAGTAAGCGATGATTTGCAAAGTGCCTTTTTTACATTTTGGGCAAATACGGTAGTTGTCCTTGATCTTTTGCGCTTTAACATTTAGTGGACTTTTAGCCAATGTCGCTTGCAGCTTCTTTAGGTACTTCCGCTTAGTAGTACTACTGAGCAATCCATAATGGCGGATCCTTGTAAAACCCTTGGGTAAAATGTGTAACTGAAAACGATTAACAAAGGTGTTGACAGGAAGACTTATTGTTGCTAATTCACCTCCTTTACGGTAATTTTTCACCATAAAACTTACCTGCCTATTTTCCTTATCCAAACCTGTAATCCTTCCATCGCTGATAGCTATACGATA
>NZ_AFPB01000168.1 GCF_000218485.1 Aquimarina agarivorans
TTATTCTTTAAAACAACATTTATTATTTTAATTTTCATTTAGTATAAAATATATTCAATGATTAATTTTGAGGTGTTTCCTTTGATACTGAGCATGGTTTCAAATAAAGTCAATGATAAAATCAGTAACTTGTTTCCATAATTTAAAAATGACTAATGAAGGATTTTACACCTATCGCTAAATTTACTTATGAACATGAATATTCAATTTTAAAACACCTACTTGAGCAGGCATCAATTGAATATTTTTTTAAAAATGAAACTATGGTAGGCATGGTACCCTTTTATTCCAATGCTTTAGGAGGAATTATTTTATTAGTACATAAAAACGATAAAGAAGAAGCCTTACAAATTTTAAAAAACTTAAATGACAAACAAGCCAATTTGCGCATTGTATGAAAGCTTTATTCTTTTGAAATTTAATTTATGAATGCTACTGCAATTACTACTCTATTTTAAATCATAGCAATGTCGCCTAAGCGACTTAGATACTATTGACTAAAAGTACTATAGTTTTGGTTATGACTAAAAGTCATTGCTTTTTAAACATCCGTTTTTTTGCAATTAGCTATTAGCAGTATTTTAAAGCCAACAGCTAATTACTAATTGCCAATAGCTCTTGTAATATTTTTAGAAGCTAAAAGCGAAATGCATTAAAAATGCATAGTCTTAACTTAACCTGAGACCAATAAAGCATAAGCGTAATTTTAGCTCAGAGTGAGTAGTATTAAAAACTAATTTCAATTTCTTCAATTAAAACTAAAAAACTTCCCTTTTTTTAGAATTAGCTATTTTAAGCTATCCAAAAAATTGACTTATTCACATTATTAATAATATACTTTTTTTCTTTTTTAAAATTTAAAATAAAAATGATGTTTATTATAGGATGTTAATAACGGTATAACTTTTCTATTTTTTTGTTGTTTTAATTGTTTTCGCCTTTTTTTGATAGGCTATCAACAGCTTATACCCATGTTAATTTATTGTAAATAAAGGAAAAATAAAGTATTATCAACAGCTGTTAATAACCTATATTCATAAGTTATTTTTTAAAAGTTTTATAAATTTTTACTGTGAAAAAACTTACAGTTACATTTCATAAATGGAAGATTTAAAATCAAACAAAAATTTGGTTTTTAGGTAACATGTACTGTATGGAATTTTTAATTTGATTCTCCAAAAATACTTTTTCAAGTTATTCACAATTTAGTAACAATCGTTATAAACAGTATTTGGTGGTTATAAACAGCAATTTGTTTCTTTTTTTAAGAATACAGTTGTACGAATTACTTTATAGCTCTTTTGGCAAGAATGTTTTTGAGTTTGACGAAACATTACTATTCAATTTAAAACAAACTCAAATTGGTCTGTTATAATTTCATCTGTTTTATTTTACCTTTTAACTTTTCATAATTAAACATGAGTTAAATATTGAATTGTTAAATTTTGCATCAAAAAGTAGGGTAAAGGTTGATTATGGTGTTGTAGTAAATGTTAACCAAACTAAAAAATTTAAATTCAAGAATATTATGCTAAAAAAAATTGTATTTAGTGCATTAATAAGCACTGGTTTAATTCAGGCTCAAAGTTGGGAACTGGTAAATAATGAAATTATTGGAGAAAAGACTTTTGATCAATCGGGTTTTGCTGTAAGTTTAAATGCTCAGGGTTCAATTATAGCTGTCGGTTCTCCATTAGCAGATTTAACAGGTAATGATAATGTTGGCGAAGTTAATATTTATGAAAATAGCAGCGGAAATTGGTCTTTAATTGGAAATACTATTAAGGGAGAAGCTATTGACGGAAGATTAGGAAGTGCTGTAAGTTTAAATGCTGATGGAACTATTTTAGCTATTGGTGCGCCTTTTAGTGATGATAGCGGTAAATTAGATAATGGTAAAGTACAAGTTTTTGAAAACAATAGTGGTATCTGGACTCAGTTAGGTAATACCATACAAGGAGAATTTGCCAAGTATTTTTTTGGATCATCTGTTAGTTTAAGTAATGATGGAAATATACTTGCCGTTGGCGCCCCTGGTGAAATTGATCCTATTAATGGGAATAACGATACCGCAGGTGAATTGCGAATATTCAGAAACGAAGGTGACATTTGGACCCAAATTGGAAGTACCCTTTCTGGTGCTGCTACAGGAAATCTTTTTGGTATTTCAGTAAGTTTAAATCAAGATGGATCTATTGTAGCTGTAGGTGAACCTAGAAACGGAGAAAATGCTTTTACTGGAGGAAAAGTAAGTATTTACAAAAATGAAAGTGATGCTTGGAATTTAATTGGCGATTCATTTGAAACAAATAATTTTTCAGGTATAGGGTCTTCTATAAATTTGAATGATGCTGGTAACGTTATTGCTATTAGTGGTTTTACTAGCGAAACAAAAATTTATAAAAATGATACTACCAATTGGACATTAGTAGGAAGTGCTATTCCAGCTCCAGGTAATGGTTTGTTAGGAAGTTCAGTAAGTTTAAATGCCGAAGGAACTATTGTAGCCATTGGTGATCCTGGAAATCCTTCCAACGGCAATAACGATGCTGGTATAGTGCGTGTTTTTGAAAATATTGGCGATGTATGGATGCAAGTTGAAAATGATATCGAAGGAGTATCCGAGGATGACGAGTTAGGTAGATCTGTAAGCTTAAATGCAGCTGGTGATATTTTAGCTATAGGAACTCCAAATTTTGATAATAATAGTACATTAAATATAGGGCAAGTAGCTATTTTTACTAACAACCAAGCTGTTTTGAGCATTAATGATGTCAAAGATATTTCTTCGGATTTAATTGTATATCCCAATCCAACTTCAGAATCAGTATTAATTAATACTAACGGTGTACAAATTAACGAAGTTGTTGTGCGTAATTTACAAGGTACTCCCCTATTAAAAGAAAATTCATTAGATACGGATAGTGTTTCATTACCAGTATCAAATTTAGCAAGTGGTACTTATTTGGTAAGTATTGTAACGGATAAAGGAGATATTACTAAATTGTTTGTTAAAGAATAATTTTACCTTTATATATTGGTTCTGATTTCAAAGTATTAAGTAAAAAAGAATCATCTGAAATAAGAAATATAATATTATAAATAATACTAGGTTAGTCTTTTAAGTTTCAATCCCTTTTTTTTATACTAGAAAACTTGTAAATTTTTTACAAGTTTTCTGGTTTTAGTAGCTGTACACAAAGTTTTTCCTAACTTTGTTTTACAAGTTTTTAAACGTAATTACTTATGAAAATAGCAATAGGAAACGATCACGCTGGTACTAGTTATAAAAAGGCTTTAATTACTCATTTGGAAACCTTGGGCCATCAAGTAATTAATCATGGAACTGATGGTGATAGCAGTGTAGATTATCCTGATTTTGCTCATTTAGTTGCTAAACAAGTAAATGATGCTGAGGTTGATTTAGGTATTTTGCTTTGCGGAAGTGGAAATGGTGTAATAATGACTGCCAATAAATATCCAAAAGTACGTGCAGGTTTATGTTGGAACAAAGAAATTGCCGCTATTGTTCGTTTGCATAATAATGCCAATATTTTAGGCATTCCAGCACGTTTTACTGCCGAAAATCAGGTAATTGAAATGGTGGATACTTTTTTAGCTACTGAATTTGAAGGAGGAAGACACAAAAGAAGAATTGATAAAATGATGTGCTAGCAATTTCTACATGTTAATTTGTCGTTAGTAACTATGGCTAATTGAAATTTTATTACCAGGGTAAAATTTCTCCAGTAAGGGAAATAAATGTACCCGTATCTTTAATAGTCAATGTATTAATAGTAGATGTCATTTGTTCAATGGCTTCATCAATAGTTGAGGTAGCATCAGGCCCTCCCATATCCGTTTGTACCCAACCTGGATTAATAGCAGTTACAATGATACCTCGGGTATATAATTTACTAGCCAATTTTTTAGTAAGTATATTTAATGCTGCTTTACTTGCTGCATAGGCATCGTAAGGACCTTCAGGATTAATATTTAGTGCTACAGAGCCCAAACCTGATGATAACTGAATCAATTTAGCATTTTGGTTTAAATAAGGATTAATAGCCTGTATTAAAAGCGCTGGTCCAATAGTATTTACTTTAAAATTAGTTTCAAAGGTAGCCAAAGTCCAATTTCCAAAGTTTTCTTCAATAGAAACTCCCGCATTATTAATAACCAAATCAAACCTGACTTTATTTTCTTTTATTTTATGAGCAAAATCAATTATTGATTGTTCGTTGGTAAGCTCTAAATTTTCAATGTACAATTGATTTGGAAAATCTTTTTTTAGCTTATCAAAAATTAAAGTATCATCATTTCTGCAAGTAGCAATAACGGTTTCCCCTTGGGTTAAATAATGCATTAAAAAACCAAATCCCAAACCACGATTAGCTCCTGTTATAAGAACCTTTTGTGATTTGGGATTTCGATTAGATATTTTCATTGACATAATTTAATACTTTATGTTATGAAAATACTATTATAAGTTTAAAATAACGAATAATAAAGCACTCAATGAGTATTACTCTTTAATTAATTTTTGTTGTATTTCTTCAATTGACATATTTTTTGTTTCTATTAAATAGAAATAAAGGATAATAAAACCTATCAATACCATAATTGCATAACTAGCAAAAACGGTGGTGGCTCCCATATTTTCTAACTGCCAAGGAAAAAAGAATTGTACCAATAAGCTGGAAATACTGGTAACAAAAGCAAATGTAGGAATGGCAATACCACGTAATGAAATTGGGAATATTTCCGAAAATAATACCCACATTACAGGTCCTATTGAAAAGTGGAATGCAGCAATAAAACTCAAAATACCAAATAAAATTAAACCAGCGCTTATAACCCCCGCTTTTTGAATAAGTGCACTTGAGTAATCACGTGTATCTTTTTCACCAATAGTTTTTACTAGGGCAGCTTTAAATGCCGTATCACTATCAAATTCTACACCGACTAAACTTTGTAATTTTGAGGTATCAATAAGATTTTCTTGTTTTATTTCGGTAATATGTTCAGGAGTTAGTGTGTAACGAGCTTGGCTAAATCCGTATGCGCAAATAAAAAGACTTAAAGCAGTCCATGCCAACCCCCATATAGTAATAGGTCTACGTCCAATTTTATCAATCAATAATAAGCCTAAAACGGTAAAAAAGATACCAACTAATCCAGTATAAATTGACTGCATAAACGCAGTATCAGTTCCTCCTCCTAGTTGCTCAAAAACTGTAGGGGCATAAAATAAAATAGCATTAATTCCTGATACTTGTTGGGCTATAGCTATAGTTGCACCAATAATTACAATTTTACTGTAGCGCGAAGAAAACATTTCTTTCAATTGTGAGCCAATAGATTGTTTATCTTCACTGGATATTGAAGAGGCAATACTCTCTTTCATTTCTTCAATTTGAGCAGGAATTTCAGCTTTGTCATAAATTTTTTCTAAAACTACTGCGGCTTCAGTATTTCTACCTTTATACACTAACCACGATGGACTTTCCGGAATGAAAAATAATAAAATCAACCACAATAAAGCAGGCAAAATTTCCGAACCTAACATAAATCGCCACGTATTCACATCAAGTCCTATACTTTGAACCCAGCCAGCACCAGAGCCTGCTAGTTGTAAAATAAGGTAGTTTACAAAATAGGCCGTTGATAAACCAACCACTATGTTAATTTGATTCATGGAAACTAGTTTTCCTCTCCATTCAGGTGGTGCAATTTCACCTATATACATGGAGGCTAAGGATAGCGAACTAAAAGCTAATCCTCCTAAAAAACGAGCAGCAACTAATCCATAAAAATTTGTAGCTAGTGCAGAGAGAACGGCTGACATTAAATAGATAGCAGCAATACCGATCAGTACTTTTTTACGACCAAATTTATTACTAAAAATACCAGCTAATGGTAGCGCAAATAGTACACCAAAACCTGGAGCAGACACCGCTGTTCCAATTTGCAAGGCTGTTAAATTAAATTCCTGAGTTATAAATTTGGTAGTTCCTGAAATAACAGCAGCATCTAACCCAAAAACAAAACCACCTAGCGCAACAATGGTAGCATAGGTAAATGCATTTCTCTTGTACGAATTCATAAAATTGTGATAATTAAATAAAAAAAGTTTATATGTTTAGCTTTTTAATCTTTTAATGAGAAAGTATTTTTGTGATATCTTCCTGATTTAGTAATATTTTAAAAATTGTGCTAAAAAAGGCAAACATACCAAAAAAAAAGCGGGTAAACTATTGGCTACAACGTTTTTTAATACACTTCCTTAAAAAGTATGAAATTTTAATTTTATTAAGATTTTTATAAAATAGACACTATTGAAGAAAGAAAAATCATACATTTTTATAGATTGCTAATTTTTTTAGTATTGATTTTGAGATAGTTATTTTTTGATTTTCTAAAAAAGTATGATAATGGGGATAAGCTCATACAAAAAAAAATAGGAGTAATTTAATTGTACTATTATGCTTCATAAGTAGGACAAATACTAATGTTTCTTAATTTTGTGTAAAAAAATTATACTATGAAAAGGAGAGGTTATACAAATTTCTGCCTTGGTTTTGTTATGCTGTCAAGTTATTTAACAGCAATTGGTCAAACTGAGCAAAAAAAAGGAGATCATTTATGTGGATCAGCCACAATCAATTCGAATTCGTTCAGGAGTATTCAATCAAGCGCCAAAAACTTACTGAGTACTTTAACTTATGATGAATTAGAAATAGATGCAACACAAACAAACAATACGCTTATAACTGCTGAAAAAATTTCAAATTTTAAATCGCCCGGTAGTTTAGCAAATAAATTTACTATAAGCGGAGCATTTACACCTGCTCAAAGTACCATTATTGCGTTACCTGATGTAGTGGATTTTTCAGAAAATGGTAGCAGTTCAAATGATGATTTAGGATCTGAAACTGAAATTATGCTAGCAGCTGTAAACACTCAATCTACTTTTACAGGATTTATTGGAGATGGTGATAAGGATATTGATACGGGCAATTCTATTATTGGCGATGTAGATAATTACAGGGTAATGTTACCAGCCAATACAACATTAAGTATTGTTGTTTCGGCAACGGATACTGATAACCTTATTAATCCAGGAATTAGCATAATTCAGGGAGTAAGAACAATTGCTACAATTACTACTGAAACTGAAAATTCTGTTGAGTATACATTTGAAGCAATTGATGAAGCAACTGAGCTTGTATTTCAAATAGCTGATTTTGCTACTTTTTCAGGTAGAGGTAACCGACGCTTTATAAATCGAGTAAAAAGAAATCGTAGTGTGGGTAATGAAGGACCATATTCCATACAAATTACCTTATCCGAGCCTGAGCAAGCCGATATTGACTACTACGCAATAGATTTAATAAAAGGTGATGTAGTTGGGTTAAGTACCACTACAAATACTGTGGAAAAGTTGCAATTTTTTACTCCCGATAATCAAATAGGAACTTCGTCCTTTGGCAACAATGCAACCTTAAGAGGTTTTGAATTAAGTCCTTTGCAATCAGGAAATATCAGTTTATCCTACTTAGCGCCTGAATCTGGAACCTATTTTATCAGTGCCGAAGGAACAACCGAAAACTATGAAACGGAAGTTATAGTAACCAGACCAAGTTTTGAGATTAACAAAGGTCAAAAGCAAATAATTTATATTGATTTTACGGGGGAGTCAATTTCCAAAGGAAGTATCCAAGGTTTTCCAACGCCTACAGGAGATCCAGTTTTTGATGCTAATTTTAGAGAACCACTAGAGCGTTTGAGGGATTTATCTGCTTTTGAAACATTTATTGAAAATTGGGGTTTAGAAAATACTGAAGAAAATAAATTGACACTTACAACCAAAATTGTAAATGTAATTAAGGAAAATTTTGAAACTGATTTTAGAGCCAATAACATCAACCCTAATTTTGAGGTGCTTTTTGTAAGTGATTATGGGATAAAAAGTTTAGGGGAACGCATACCTGAAATGCTTGAAAATGAAAATGTAAAATATAGTAGAATCATCATAGGTGGAACAACAACTGAATTTAATAATATTGGTTTTGAGGGCGAAGCTTCATCAGTAGATCCAGGAAATTTTATATTAGATGATGTTGCAGTGATTCACTTAGGATTATTAAGTGATACAAACCCTAACGAAAGCAATAGTTTAAATAATATAGCTTTAGCCCCTGGAGCCTCTAAAGAAGATTTAATTGCTATTGGAGTTGGTAATTTTGCAAGTCATGAAATTGGTCATTTTTTAGGGTGTTTTCATACCGTTTCTTCAAACAACGTATTTTCGTTAATGGATTTTGGCTTTAATGTACCTACCATGGTAGGCCTTGGTCGTAGTAGAACTGCTGAATTTGGTGACCAGAACACGCAGGATATTGATTTTATAAACGACATCTACGATCCTTCATTTAGAGCCGCCACTGCCGAGGCAAATGTTGCAGGTTTAAATTTAATTGACACTACTATTGCATACAGTCTTGGATTTATTCCTTTGCCTAATGGCGAATCAATCAATCAAGTTGTTGAAGATGAATTAGTGGCGCTGGAGAAAGAAACATTGGCAGCGATAGAAAGTATACTAACACCAAGCACTCCAGTAGACACCCCTTTAGTTTCATTAAAAATTGAAGCTGAAGATTTTGCATTGACTGGTGGTGATTTTGATGATGCTCCTTTTGGAGGTTCAGGTACGGGCGTAAACAGGACTGCTAAAAATATAAACTTTGTAAATGCTGGAGACTGGGCTAGTTATATTGTAAATGTAACTGAAGCCGGAAGTTACAAAATTGAATATTCTATTACTACCCCATCGGATAACGCTGAAATTCAATTAGAATTAGATGGAGCAATAGTTGCTACAGATGCAGTAATAAACAATGGAAGTTGGGACAATTTTACACCTTTAACCTCAACTACAACGTTAAATTTAACAACAGGTTTAAAAAACTTAAGGGTAAATGCTACAAGTACTAATATATGGCAATGGAACTTGGATAAAATTAGTTTAATAAAAATTGAAACAACTGGAGCAAAGTTAATTGAAAACACCAATAAGCTGTCTGTAGTAATTTCACCAAATCCAGCAGTAAATTACATTTCAGTGTATGGGATTCACCCTAATGAAACAATGGAATACAAAATTTATGATTTTAATGGATCAGTGATTAGTAAAGGGAATGTAACTGCTACTGATGAGGTTTTTGTAGAAAATTTATCAGCAGGAATGTATTTTATTCAGTTAACTGACAATTCAAATACCACTTACACCAAAAAGTTTTTTAAAGAATAATTTTAGGAAAAGTGTAAAAGAGGTTAAAATAGCAGTAATGCTAAAATCAAAAGCGAGAGCATTTTAGCTATGTTCTTGCTTTTTTTATGAATAATTATCAGAAAATTGGTAGGGTAAAAAGGGGTTGGTGCGTTATATAAATACTCAACCTCTATCTTATACCATTATCTGTATGAATTTACCGAATTAAAATGCACCTTTAGAAATTCTAAGTCAACATAAAAAAACCGTAACACATGTTATGCTTATTTTTTCTGATTTGTATAATTCCTAAAACCATCATTTTTCTTTAAGGTAAATACAAACAGAAAATGGGATTAAATAAAACACTCAACATGAAAAATAATCCAAAATCAAGCTGGAAAATAGGAGTGCTGCTGGTGTCAATTTTACTAGCAATTGTAGCTCAAATTTTTGTGCAAAAAAATCAGGAAAAGTTTAGTTCCAAGATAACAGTTACCTCGGTATCGTATAATTTATAGTATTGCTTATTTAAGAATTAGCATAAATATAAAATACCTTAATAACTCAGATTTATAGTAAAATAGAATAATGAGTTAATAATTACTACTTACCCAAAATTTTATTGTAGCGCGCTTCATCTTTTAAAACAGCTTGTGCAGTTATAATTTCGTCGCTTTTTAGGGTATTATACTCATACATACCTTCTCTGTAAAAATAACGCTTTAAAATTTCGTCAATTAGTAACCCTTTAATTTCCTTTTCCTGTGTTTTTAAGGAAGATTGTTTAAAGGCATCAATACGCTTAAGTAGCGATTGGTATTCGCTATTAATGCTTTTATCCATCTTTTCTTTAATTGCATAAGTCATGGCTTCGTCCAACGACTTTTCGGTCTTAGTTTCGTATTCAAAATTGATACTTTTCAAATAGTTTTTAAAATCCTGAAAATCGCTGTCTTTAAATTTAAACTCGCTTAAACTTTTGTATGAATTTTTGTGGTAATAGTCCGTAGCAAAATCAAAAATGGCTTTTTCTTTAATTAGTGCAGTAGCCAAACCACTGCGTTTGGTAGCTTCAACCTCAACATCAGGAGATACACCACCACCGTCATAAACCGTACGCTTGGAGTTTAAGGTTTTAAAAGCTTTATAATCAGAATTTTTAATTCTTTTTGGTTTTCCATTTTTGTCTTTATGCCAGTAATCTAAGGCTTGTATACAGCGTTTTGAAGGAATGTAGTAACGCGACGAGGTTACTTTTAATTTAGTGTTATATACCAACGGACGGTAGGTTTGTACCAGTCCTTTACCAAAACTACGTGCGCCAATAACCACGCCACGATCCATATCCTGCATTACGCCGCTTACAATTTCGCTGGCTGAAGCACTACGTCCATTGACCAAAACAACTAAAGGAATTTCAGTATCAATAGGTTCTTTTTTGGTTTTATAAACTTTGTTGCTTGATTTTATTACGGATTCGGTGTATACTACCAGTTTATTTTTAGGAATAAAAATATTACACACATTTACCGCTTCAACCAAAAGTCCACCAGGGTTACCACGCAAATCTAAAATTACTTTATCCGCACCACGTGCTTTAAGTTCTTTAAGCGCTGCAATAGTTTCTGCGGAAGCTTTTTTATTAAATTTTTGCAGTACAATGTATGCCGTATTATCACTCAATAACTTATAGTACGGCACAGCTGCTACGTCCACCAAACTACGGTTTACCGAAGTTATTTGCGTTTTTCCTTGCCTTTTATAAGTGAGCACAACTTTTGAGCCTGCTTCTCCTTTTAAAAGTTCTTTAGCCTCACCTTCAAACTCGCTCACAACAATATCATCAATTTTAATAATTTCGTCACCTGCTTTCAGTCCACTTTTATCGGCAGGAAAGTTCTTAAAAGGTTCAGAAACAAATAAACGTTTGTCTTTTTCAAAAACACCGGCGCCTATACCTGTATATTGACCGCTGCTCCTAATTTTAGAGGCAATCACATCCTGTTCTGTCCAAAATTTGGTGTACGGATCCATTTCGTCCGTAATTGCTTTAATAGCAATATTCATCAATTCGGCAGGATTGGTTTTATCCACATAGTTTTGGTTTAATTTTTTGTAAAAAGTAACAAAAATTTCAACCTGTTTACTTAACTCAAAACCATCGCTATCCCTATTAAAGCTTAAAAAACCAAGACCTAAAAATAGGGTGCTTAATATAACAATAAATGATTTTTTCATGACTTCTGATTTTGTTGTATCTGTTGTTCAAATTTCCGAGCTATCTTTTCCATGGCTTTACTAACATCGTCGTAGTTTGGTAAGTTTTTACCAGTAAAAATAAACATGAATAAAAACGGACTTGATTCCTGGGCAATAATATACTTATTTTTTCTGAAATATTCTCGTAATAAGCGTTTTATACGATTTCGGTCAACAGCATGTTTAAAATTTCGCTTGCTTACAGAAAAACCAACCTTAAAATCAACATCAATAGCTGCCTCCTTTTTATACACTAAAAGCAACGGGTACGCTTTTACGGAGCTACCACTTTCAAATAAAGACCCAATAAGTTTTTTACTTTTTAATTTATTAGGCTTAGGCAATCTTTCATTCATAGTAAGTACAAAGTTATGGCATTTTAAATTAGTGGTCACGTACTCCTAAAACTTCATCACTTTGTACTTACGAATTGTAGTTTTAATTTACAATTTATCAATTACTGTAAAGGTGTCGTTTGCTTTATAAACATCCGCCATTTTTTTAGTTGGATTTAGTTGTATGGTTTTAATACGCTTCATTTCTTTACCCACTGTAAAATTATAGGTTGGATACGCCCAGGCCCAATCGGCAAGTACTTTGGTATCCGCAGCTACTGGTTTTTGCCCGCGCATCATGCGTAAAGGGATGTAGTACAACTGCGTTGAATTGTCCTGAAAAGTGACTAACACCTCAATTGGCATTGGCATTAGCCCAATACGTTGTAAGGTAACTTCCGTTGTTTTTTCTTTTTTTCAACATTAGCAATCGCGTAGTCAATGGTATTGGTTGTTTTAGTCCAATCAGTCAAATACCAATCCAACTGAATCCCTGATACTTTTTCGGTAATACGCTTAAAATCATTTGGATTTGGGTGCTTAAATTTCCAGTGTTTGTAATATTCTTTAATTGTTTTTTCCAAATTTTGCTGTCCAATAATGTAGCCCAATTGTTCCATAAAAATTGCACCTTTACTGTAAGCCGAAATACCGTACGAAAAATTTAATCGGTACCTATCAGCGTGTGTTGTTTGTGGTTGTTCCAAACCTGATTCTACTAATTTTTGGTAGGATTTATAACTTCCTTCATTAGGAAAACGTTGGCCGTTTTGCATCACCTCATTTTCTGCCAAGTTGGATATGTAGGTAGTAAAACCTTCATCCATCCACTCGTTTTTGGACTCATTTGTAGCTAAAATATGCTGAAACCAAGCGTGAGCCATTTCATGCGCAGTAACGCCAACTAAGCTCCCAAATTTACGGTGTCCAGTAATTAAAGTACACATGGCATATTCCATACCCCCATCGCCCCCTTGTATAACGGAATATTGCGGGTAAGGGTAAGGACCAATATGTGTTTCATAATACTCCAATAATTCTTTAGTTTTTGGCTGTAACCTTTTCCAGTTATCAATGATATCAGGATTATTTTTATAGAAAAAATGAAGCTTTTTACCCCCATCAACCGCTAGGACATCGTGAATATATTCCGGATCAGCGGCCCAGGCAAAATCATGCACATTATTAGCCACAAAATGCCAATTCAAATTTTTGTCACTTTTCGCTTTCGCAGAAGTGCTATAACCGTGTCCAATTTCCTCAGGGTTTTGTAGCACTCCTGAACTCGCTACCGTATAATTTCCATTAATTTTTATGTGTACATCATAGTTTCCCCAAACCCCATGAAACTCTCTTCCAATATAAGGGTCGGCATGCCAGCCCTCCACATCATATTCCGCTAATTTAGGGTACCATTGCGTCATGGAAAATGCAACATCCTCCGCATTGTTACGACCCGATCTTCGGATTTGAATAGGTACCTGACCGTCAAAATCCATTTTAAAAACACTCGTTTGTCCAGGTAAAATAGGGTTTTTTAATGCCACTTGTAAAATAGTTCCTGCTACTTTGTAAGTCACATTTTGATCATTTTGTGAAAGCGAATTCACTTTTAAAAAGCCTATTTGATTGGGTTTTAATTTTTCAATACGTCCTTTAACACGTTTGTCCGAGTCCTTTAAATTTTGGTTTCGGATATCCATTTCAGAATCAGGCTGAAAGGCATTAAAGTACAAATGATAAAATACCTGTTGTATTGTATCAGGCGAATTGTTAGTGTAAGTAAGTGTTTGTTTGCCTTTAAAGGTGAATTTTTTGACATTAACGTCAATATCCATTTTATAGTCAGCTTGTTGCTGCCAGTAACTTGGATTTGGTTGCGCCAGTCCGATAAGTGAACTGAGCAGGGCGAATACTAAAAGGTAGTTTTTAGACATAATAAAAAGGGGTTTCTTCTCCCGTAAGGTAATATATACTGATCCAAACTACTGCCTAATTTAGATCAGTTTGGTTAATTTAATGATTAGTAGCGCTGGGCAAGCAAAATGGCGTTGTACAGGTTGACCATTTTACCTGATTTTGAGGTTTCCTGAAATGATTTTCCTATTCCTGAACCAACTACAACATTGGTTTTGGAGGCGTTTCCACTTTCCATAAGAATTGTTTTTACTTGTTTAGCTGTCAAATTAGGAAAATACGAGCGTAAAACCGCCGCGGCTCCTGAAACAGCTGGTGCCGCCATAGAGGTTCCTTGTAAAAATTCATATTTGCTATTGGGTACCGTAGAATAAATTTTTACACCAGGGGCAAATACATCTACATTTTGTTTTCCGTAATTTGAAAAATCAGCCACCAGGCGTGTTCCGTAATCATAATTTAAAGCACCAATGGTGATAAAGTTATCGGAAATTTCAGCACCAGTTAAGGTTTGATCGTTAGGGTACACGGTGGTTACATCCAAGTCTTTAGACTCATTTCCGGCTGCATTTACTATCAGTACATCCTTTTTAGCGGCATATCGGATGGCATCGCGCACCCAATCAGGGTGGGTTGAAAAGTACTTACCAAAACTGGTATTAATCACTTTTGCTCCATTATCTACGGCATAGCGTATTGCCATGGCAATATCTTTATCATATTCATCACCGTCGGGAACAGCCCTAACGGGCATAATTTTTACATTTTCGGCAATTCCTTTCATTCCAATAGTATTTTTACGGTTTGCCGCAATAATTCCTGCCACATGCGTACCGTGTTCGGCATCCTCTAACTTAGGATCTGGTCCACCTACTTTATTATTTCCGTAAATACGAGTTTCAAAATTATCAGGATCGTTATTTAGTATTTTACGTGGATATAAGTTCAGGTTGAAATGAGTTTGCTGACGTTCTTTAAAATATTCCACATATTCTTCAATATCGGTTACAAAATCGCCAAAAAATTTGCCTTCTTCTACATTAGGGTACATTCCAACCAATAGTTGTCTGTGCTGTATGGCTTCATCGGCAGTAGGTTTCCAAGCAAATAAATCTTTTTGGGTATACTTGTCGGTAGCAAATTTTTTTGTAGCATACGTATGCGCACTTTTTAAGTTTTTAGCCAAGGGTTCGTACTGTGCCATACGCTGATTGTTTTGATCTACTTTTTGCGCATATTCAGTTTTGGCAGCTTCGTAGGTTTGAAACATTTCCTTGTCCTTTTCAGAAATGGAGGCCAAAGTTTTACCTTCAAACTTATCCTTATAATCGCGAATAATGCGTGTAAACTCCATATTTTCGGCAACCACATCACCTAAAAAATTCCAGCCATTTACATCATCAACGTATCCATTTTTGTCATCGTCCTTTCCGTTATTAGGACGCTCCTTTTTATTGACCCAAATTTTCCCCTTTAAGTCTTCGTGATTGATATCAATTCCACTGTCAATTACTGCTACAATTACTGTTTTGCCTTTTCGTTTAGCTAACAAATCGCTGTAAGCCCGATCAACACTCATACCTGGAATGGTGTCCAAAAGTAAATCGCTTTGATTCCAGTTTTTTAACTGCTCCTGGGTAATTGCAGTTGTTTTTAAAGGTAAGTTATCTACTTTTTCAGCAGGAGTGTTAATTATTGTTGGGTTTGTTGAAAAACAACTGGTTAAAAGTAGCGAGGCACTAAATGTAACAGGTGCTATTTTAAATATTCGTTTCATAAACTAAGCATTAAATAGTTCGTTAAAAGTATAGGTGTTTTTTAGTCGAATTCCTTTTTCGGTATGTTCAACAGTTATAATTTCATTATCGACATCATGTTCTAAAAATAAATACCATTCGTGGGCTGCCGCTTTGTCTAAAAATTCAGATTTTTCATTTAAAGTAAGCAAAGGGCGGGTATCATATCCCATGATATATGCTAAAGGGATATGCCCAGCTGTTGGTAACAAATCAGCCATAAATACGATAGTTTTGCCTTGATATTGCAAAATTGGAAGCATTTGTTTTTCGGTATGTCCGTTGACAAAACAAATGGAAAAGGGGAGTTGTTGACTAGCACTATAGTTTTTTGGAGTAACATCTAAAAAATCCAATTGTCCGCTTTGTTGTAAAGGGAGTAGATTTTCAGTTAAAAAAGATGCTTTTTCTCGGGCATTGGGTGCCGTTGCCCATTGCCAATGTAATTTATTACTCCAATAGGTTGCATTTTTAAAAGTTGGTTCAATACTATTTTTGGATAAATTTCTTTGAGTAGCACCACCCACATGATCAAAATGCAGGTGTGTTAAAAAAACATCAGTAATATCAGTAGTGCTAAAACCTAATTGCTCAATGGATTTTTTTAAGGAAAAGTCTCCCCAACGTTTATAGTAGCTGTAAAATTTTTCCGATTGTTTGGATCCCATTCCGGCATCCACCAAAATGAGTTTGTTCTTACTTTCTATGAGTAAACATCTGGAAGCAATATCGATAAGATTATTTGCATCAGCGGGATTAGTTTTTTGCCATAAAGTTTTTGGAACTACTCCAAACATAGCACCACCATCTAGCTTAAAATAACCGGCTTCCACAGGGTAAATTTTCATAAATAAATACTTTGAACTCGTATTGAAGTGGTTTAGATTTAGTCAGAAATTTTAGGTTTCTTAAAACGAATAAAAAGGTCATTTAAACTTAAATGACCTAGACCAACAAATTCATATTAAATGTACAGATAAATATTATAAAAACTACAATTGTATAATTAAACATTGAAATTTCGAGCAGGTTTTGTATTTTTAATGCTTAACACAAAAATGAATGTTAGAACTAGCTGGTATTGTAATTTTGGGCATTTTGGCGCAATGGGTGGGTTGGAAATTGAAATTACCCGCAATACTTCCATTAATTTTGATAGGACTTTTATTTGGTCCAATTTCAACACTTTACACGGTAGATCACAGTAAATTATTAGAGCCTATTTGGAACGGAAAAAATGGATTATTTCCTGGTGATGGTTTGTTTTATTTTGTGTCTTTGGCCATAAGTATTATTCTGTTTGAAGGGGGATTGACCTTAAAACGTGACGAAATACTAAATGTTGGTCCCGTAATTTTAAAATTAATTACCCTAGCTGTGGTCATTACCTTTTTTGGAGCAGGTTTTGCTGCACATTATATTATTGGCTTAAGCTGGGAAATATCATTCTTATTTTCAGCATTAATTATTGTAACGGGACCCACCGTAATTACACCTATTTTACGAAATATTCCCTTAAAAAAGGACCTTTCAGCTATTTTAAAGTGGGAAGGTATTCTTATAGATCCCATTGGAGCCTTAGTAGCCGTTTTGGTGTTTGAGTTTATAAGTGTTGAAAATCAATCAGGTTTTACCCAAACTGCACTGTTAGAATTTGGTAAAATTTTACTTTTTGGAGGTACATTTGGATTTACATTTGCACATGGACTTGGTTTTGCGATTAAGAAAAAAGTGATTCCGCATTATTTATTGAATGTATTTACACTTGCCGCAGTGTTAGGTGTATTTGTATTGTCGGATACGTTTGCACATGAGTCTGGTTTACTCGCCGTAGTAGTTATGGGGTTGGTGTTAGGAAATACAAATATTCCAAATTTAAAAGAGCTGCTTTATTTTAAAGAATCTTTGAGTGTATTATTAATATCCATTTTATTTATTCTTTTGGGGGCAAATATCAATATTGATGATTTACTGCTTATTGCTAATTGGCAAACCGTAATTTTATTTGTGGTAGTAGTTTTTTTAGTAAGGCCAGTAGGTGTTTTTATAAGCTCAATAAATTCTGGACTTCGTTTAAACGAAAAACTATTTATAAGTTGGATGGGACCGCGTGGTATTGTAGCCGCAGGTATTGCTTCGTTATTTGGAACACGATTGAGTTTGGCAGGCGAACCTGGAGCCGAATATATTACGCCTTTGGTTTTTATGATTGTATTGGGAACCGTATTATTAAATGCTACAACAGCACGCATGTTTGCAAAATTAGTTGGAGTGTTCCAACGCAAATCTGAAGGTATTTTAATTGTTGGTGCTTCCAAAGTATCACGTTTAATTGCTTCCTATTTACAACAAAATGGACGTTATTTAGTGTTAGTTGATAGTAATCAAGATAATATTGAAACGGCTAAAGATTTAGGATTGGACGCCATTGAAGCGAATATTTTTAATGACTATTTGATTGATAATATTGAATTAAGTAACGTAGGTTTTTTAATGGCCCTGACCGGAAATGATGCCATTAATGAAAAAGCAATTTCCAAATTTAAAGAGCAGTTTGGCGAAAATGGTACTTACCGCATGCTTACTGAGCAAGAAATGAATAAGGAAGTAGCTACTCCTGAATTGGGCTTATTTTCAAGTACCCACGATTTTAATAAACTATCTGAAGTGGCGAGTATGTACCCAGCTATTTCCGAAGTGCCACTGGTAAATAAAGAACATTTGCGTAGCATTATGGAAATTACCGAAAAGGATGAATATATTGTGCCGTTATTTATCCGCTTGCCTGATGGCGAAATACAGATTATTTCTTCAATTGGAGCAATCATTGAAAATTACATTGACGGAAGTATTTTAGCTTATTTAGGAAGACCAATTGATTTGGAAGAATCAAAAACAAATGGTATTGCAGCACCAGTTACATCTTAATTGGAAAGCATTAGTTTTGTGAAGTTTTGATATTATGATAATTAGAATATAATTGTGCAATTTTATTTTCATTTGGAATAAAATTTTATCTTTAAAAAATGACCGAAAATGAACTACTAAATATAATTACAGAATATTTTAAAGATAAAATTTTTGAAAATCATAAAATAAGTTCGATAAAGACTCATTCAAAACTTAAATCTTATAAAATCAATCCAATTATTGTTAAGTATTTATCAAAAATATTAGATAATGATTTTACTCCTATTGGAATCGCAAAAGCTCTTTATTATCCTAGAATTCTAGGAACTTCGATTAACACATCATTTGGAACAAGAATTCAAAATATGTTTGTTGAATTGAAACTCGCTCAAGGTTCATTAATAAAAGGAATGGATATTGAATTCATAGATAAAGTTGATAAGAGAAAAAAATGGTGTCAACTTAAGTCGGGACCTAACACTATTAATTCAGAGGATGTGAATCCACTCTTAAAAAAATTTACAACGGTCACCAATTTAGCAAGAACAAACTCAATGAGTCTTAACAATTCAGATTTGATTTTAGGTGTTCTTTATGGAGAAGAAGATCAATTGAGTCCACACTATCAAAAAATTGATAAACAGTTCCCAGTAATAATTGGTAAAGAGTTTTGGCACAGACTCACAGGTTTTAAGGATTTCTATGATAAATTGGTTACTAATCTTGACCAAATGATTTTAAGTCTTGATACAGAAGATTTTTTTAAAAAAGGCTACATGACTTTAGCTAAAGAAATAGAAGACTCAGATTTATTTGATTTTGAGTAAACACTATTAAGAAATTTAATAATGGAAAAACCAAGTTCTTTTCCTAAATTACAAGGCACAGCATTTCCAATTTGTTTATACTGTTGAGAAATTGAACCTTCAAATTTCCATTCGTCTGGGAATGTTTGAATTCTAGCATATTCTCTGACAGTAAAAGGTCTTGTTTCATCTGGATGGCACCTTTCCGTTTGCTTTTGTGCAGGACTACAAGTTAAAGTTAAACTAGGTTCATCCCAACCTATTCTTCTTGCTATACCAGTTTTTCCTCCACCTAGATAAAAACTTTTACCCATATATTCTTTTTGGATTTCAAATGGTAAATCTCTCCAATAACCTTTTGGAGGCACTAAGTCTAAAATCCGCTTTTTATTTTCTGGATATTTAGAACCTACTGATTTAGGAACATCTGTGTTATAAAGTTCTCCTTTTTTAAGAGCATCAGATAGATTATAAATTACATTATAAGCTTTAGGGTATTGGTATACAATATCAATATCCTTTCTAATACCGACTAAAATTAATCGTTCTCTTTTTTGTGGCACATTGTAATTGATGGCTTTTAATACTTGAACTGGAACAACATTATATCCAATTTCATTTAAAATAGAAATCATTCCTAGTAAGGTCTTTCCTTTATCGTGAGAAAGTAATCCTTTTACATTTTCACCAACACAAATCAATGGGTCAACCTCTTTTACAACTCTAGCAAATTCATAAAACAAAGTTCCTCGAGCATCATCAAAACCTAATTTTTTTCCTGCATAGCTAAAAGCTTGACAAGGAAATCCTCCAGTTACAATTTCAACTTTATCTCTGTATTTAGTAAAACTAAAATCTTTTATGTCACCTTCCAAAACATTCCAATGAGGTCTATTTTTTCTTAAAGTTTTGCAAGCCCATTTATCTATTTCATTTAAAGCTTTACATTTTATTCCAGATTTTTCTAAGCCAATTGCTAAACCACCAGCTCCAGCAAATAATTCAAGAACACTATAGTCTTTAATTGGAATTTCAGTATTGACAATATTATTATCTATTTCGGAAAGTAGAGGATCAATCAAAGAATTAATATCTTCTTTCCGATAAACTCTATAATTGCTAACTGGCTCGCGAACAGCATCTAATTTTCCATCTCTATCCCATCTACGCAAAGTTTCTTTACTTTTTCCTAACTTTTTTGCCGCATCAGCTAGCGAATAATAATTTTTCATAACCATATTATACAACCTTACACATTGGTTACAAATTTAAAATAAAAAATGATAATAGGAAAGATTTATAACTTTTATATTTAAATGTATTCATTTAGGCAAAAACCAGCTAGAACGTGTAACAAACAAACATCAACCAACCTTAATATCTTTAATTCTGAGTTGCAAGCTTACCGTGCCGTTCCATTCATTTTCATCTAAGGTATATGCAATATGAACTGGTGTTTGATTTTTAAGCAAGTCTAATTTTTGCCCTAAATTAAAACCAATGCCCGCAAATTGGATACCTTTTTGCAAGCATTTAAAATGACATTTTAAGTGTTTATTGTCAGCACCAACAGTTTTGGCGTAACCAGTGTCAACAACATTTTTTGTCATAAAAATTGGCGCTCTGTTTAATGGTCCAAAAGGGGCAAATTGTTTTAAAATACGGTAAAACCTGGCATCAATTTGGTCAAAACACAATATTTGATCTATTTCAATCACTGGCGATAGTAATTTGGGATCAATTTGTTTTTTTACCACTTCCTCAAATTTGGCTTTAAATTTAGGATAGTTTTCTTCGGTTAACGTTAGCCCAGCAGCATATTTATGCCCTCCAAATTGTTCAATAAATTGGGAGCTTGCTTCTAAGGCATTGTATACATCGTACCCAATAACGGAGCGCGCTGATGCTGCTAATTTGTTACCACTTTTTGTAAAAACAAGTGTGGGTCTGTAATAAGTTTCGGTTAGGCGCGATGCTACTATTCCTATAACACCTTTATGCCAATGTGGTTGGTATACTACTGTAGAAAACTGTTCAGTTTCCTTGTTTTCTTCTATTTGCAACAGGGCTTCCTGAGTAATTTTTTTATCGGCATCTTTACGGTTGGTGTTATACAGTTCAATGGCTTTTGCGTAGTTCACTGCGGTAGGGTAATCTGTTTCGGAAAGTAAGTCCACGGCGTGTAATCCGTGTTTCATTCTTCCTGCTGCGTTTATACGTGGGGCAATCATAAAAACAACATCGGTGATACTGAGGTTTTGTTTTTTTGTTTGCGCAATAAGCGCCTTAAAACCAGGTCTTGGTTGTTGATTTATTATTTGTAGTCCGTAAAAAGCTAACGTTCTATTTTCTCCAGTAATGGGAACAATATCCGCACCAATAGCAGTAGCTACCAAATCCAAATAGGGTATAATAGTATTAAAATTAAGCTTTAAATGTTGGTGTATGGCCTGTATTAATTTAAAACCAACGCCACAACCGCAAAGCTCTTTGTAAGGGTACTCACAATCTGTTCGTTTTGGATCCAGTACAGCAACTGCTTTTGGAATTTCATGCCCAGGCCTGTGGTGATCGCAAATAATAAAATCAATACCCTTTTCTTTTGCATAGGCTACTTTATCGATGGCTTTTATACCACAATCTAAGGCAATGATCAGGTGGATATCATTGTCATGTGCAAAATCAATACCTTTAAAAGATACTCCATAGCCTTCCGCATAGCGATCAGGAATGTAAGTAGTAACATTTGGATACAACGATTTTAAATAGGATGACATTAAAGCAACGCTGGTAGTGCCATCAACGTCGTAATCCCCGTAAACCATTATATTTTGGTGCGTTTCAATAGCTGTTATAATTCTGGCTACAGCCAAATTCATATCCTTCATTAAATAAGGATCATGCAATTGGTTTAAATTTGGCCTAAAGAAATGTTTGGCCTCTTCATAATTGTTAATATTGCGTTGCACTAGTAATTGCGCAATACTTTTACTTACAGTAAGGACTTGTTGTAAATGGGTTACGTTTTCAGAATTTGGTTTTGGTTTTAAAGACCAGCGCATAAAATAAATTAGTTTTTTGACTTATATTTAATGTCAAATTCAAATAATAAGCGTCAAAAATAAACAGCATACAAAGTTAGGCTATTAGTCGTTTGTATACATTACTAAGTTTTAATTATGTATAAATTTTATTTTTTATGCTTTGATGTGAAACTGTTTTGAGCATGGGGATAGTTATTTAGGACAAATAAGCGCTGGATTTGTAGTTGATAAGTTTTATTTAAAGGCATTTGGAATGCATTATTTTTTGAAAAACTAAGTTTGTTATAAATTATTTACTCATTTGCTAAACAAAGCTAAAAATTTAAAAGAGTAAGTTATATTTGCTAAAAAAGAGCCATTGTTACACCACAATACATATTTACATCCAAGCAATACCGAATGGGTAACTTTTGTACATGGAGCAGGAGGCAGTTCAAATATTTGGTTTAAGCAGCTACGCTCTTTTACGAAACATTTCAATGTATTGGTATTGGATTTGCGCGGACATGGCGATAGTAAATCCAAAACGTTAACTGCTGATGCCTCAACGTATACTTTTGATGCGATTACGGATGATATTTTTGAGGTTATAGATTACCTTAAAATTAAAAACTCGCATTTTATCGGTATTTCGTTGGGTACTATTCTGATAAGAAATTTAGCAGAAAAATCTCCCGAAAAAGTGAAAAGTATGATTATGGGAGGCGCAATAATGAAAATGAATTTCAGGTCGCAAGTACTTATGCGATTAGGTGTTTGGTTTAAATCGGTAGTACCTTATATATATCTATATCAGCTATTTGCTTTTATCATTATGCCACGTAAAAACCACAAACAGTCACGATTATTGTTTGTTAGGGAAGCAAAAAAATTATACCAAAAAGAATTTATTAAATGGTTTAAACTTACGGCAGAAATTAATCCATTGTTACGTTTTTTTAGAGCTAAGGATGTTAATATTCCTACACTTTATATCATGGGAGAGGAAGATTATCTTTTTTTACCGATTATTCGTAAAATAGTAAATATTCATAAACAAGCTCGTTTATTTATTATTCCTAACTGTGGACATGTAGTAAACGTTGAGCGTCACGAAGTTTTTAACCAAAATGCTATAGGGTTCATAAAAGAGCATTAAATTAAAATTGGTCATTTTAACCAAAACTTATGCTTTATTTATTTTTTATGTAGGAAAACTTCTATCACAAAATATAGTGTCATTTTTTGTTTTTAATATTAAACTCCAGTAAACACAAGGGTTACAAACAGTTATTTATTTTAAAAAGCAATAGGTTGTAGCTAGGTTTTGTAGGCAATAGTTGTACTAATTAATCATAATTTGTATTGCGTATACCTAAAAATCGGAGCTGCAGAAAATGATTATTATTTATGCAGAAAAGAATATTTCAATTAGCTTTATTTACATCTTTTACAGCATTTACAGTGAATGCTCAACGAACTTACGAATTTGAAAATATTGCCATTCCGGTTGCACCTGATGACGGATTTGAATGGGAATTACAAGATGACTTTTCAGATGACTTTAATTATCCAGATGGAATGGGAAAACAAAGTCCTTTATTTACTTCAAAGTGGGACGATAGTTACAATCCAGACCCCGCCTTTAAAGGACCAGGAGCTACTTTTTGGACTACGGCCAATTCGGCAATTAATAATATAACTAATCGATTGGAAATCAGAGCAACTCCACACACATTGGACGGCGATGGAAATGTGAATAGTGTTTTTTGCGGAGTGGTTTCTTCAAAAACTAAGGTGCGCTACCCAATTTATATGGAAGCGAGTATTAAAGTAGCCAATGTTGAAAATTCATCTAACTTTTGGATGCTTGACAGTGGTGGATTTAACGAAATTGATGTTTTAGAAGTATACGGGGGCTCACCAGATCCTTTTTTTAGCCAACAGATGTCTACCAATTTTCACATATTTGATCGTCAAGGACCTAATGGCGCTATTAATGTAGATAATACCTATCAAACTTTTTTCCAAACAAACAGGGATATTCCAAATTACCAAACAGATAATACGGGATTTTGGAGGGATGATTTTCATCAATTTGGGGTATATTGGAAAAGCCCAAACGAGGTAACATTTTATATAGATGGTCAGCCAACTCAAAATGGAAATCATTTTGTGGAAGGCCGAAATGCCAGCCTTTTGGACGGTACATACGAGTCGGCAATTTTGCAAAGTCCCATACCAAATGATGGTAATTTGCCAATTGATAAAGGGTTGCTAAAAAATCAAGTATTTAGAGAGGTGTTTATGATTATGGATATTGAAAGTCATCATGCCCGTCCAATTTCGCCTAGAGCTGATCTTGAAGATAGCCTTAAGAATTTAATGGAAGTGGATTGGGTACGTACATACAAACCAGTAGATGATGGTTCAGGTGCTAGTGATAGAACAAGATCAATTACCTTTAAAAATAGAGATACTTTTATTCCTGCTGGAGAAGCTGAACCAGCGTTTAGTTTAGGTGCTGTAGTACCATTAGATATTGAATATGCAACGGCAAGTACAGGTGGGGTAGAAGAAGATTTAAATTATGTGGCTATACAAATCAGGCAATTGGATGAAAACGGGGATGCGGTAGCCACTAGTGAATTTGAGGCAGTTATTCCAAACGAAGGTCCAAACCGAGCAAATACAACTATAAATTATTCTGTGCCTACTGAATTTGAAAATGGGACAAAAATACCAACTACTGAGGAGCTGCCAGCTGGCCATGAATTAATATTACTAATGTTTATGTCTGTTGATGGTGATGCTGGTTTTGCAAATGCCGATGATACTATTGTTATTAAAGCGGGTAGAACCAGATCAATTAGTTTTAACAATAAAGATTCATTTATAGCACCAGGAGGAGTATTTCCTGAATTTGTTATTGGTGAATCAGCCGCATTAAATATTACCTATGCAACTGCATTAGCAGGTGGGGTAGAGGAAGATTTAAATTACGTAGCAGTACAAGTGCGTCAGGTTGATGGTTCTGGTGCTACGGTAGCAACTACAGCTTTTGAAACTGTTGTACCCGAAACCGCTGTAAATAATGATACGGTAACTGTTGATTACACCATACCATCCAATTTTACAACAGGGGCAGATAATAGTATCATTTTTACTGAAAAAGTACCTACTACGGCGCAGTTACCCGCAGGGCACAGGGTATTACTATTAGTATTTATGTTAGTTGATGAAAGTGATACGGGTTTTGCTCAAGCAAATACGGATATAGTTTTAAAGGAGCAGGGTGATAATACATTAACAGTGGGTGATTTTAATACAAATAATACTGCTGTAGCAGTGTATCCCAACCCAGCATACAAAAAATTGACTATTGAAGGAGCGTTTACCACTTGGAAAATTTACAATTTACTAGGAATTGAAATAGCAAAAGGAACTGACCCAGAAGTAAATGTTGCCGATTTTATACCAGGTTTGTATTACGTTATTTTTGATAATAACACTACAAATTCTTACAAATTGATAAAAAACTAGCGTAAAACAGGCAAGTACTGTAAGTAAATTTTAACACGGTCATAGTGATGCAAAAAGTCCAATAACTTAATTGTTTGTTGGACTTTTTGTTGTAAAAAATTAATTTTCAATGAATTGAATTCAAAAGATAGCTTAGTCATCAATTAAAAAAAAGAATTGAATAAAATGGCTTGCCTAAATATAGGTTTTAGTCATTAAATAAAGCTATGGTACTAAAATAGGTGTATGAATTATAGAGGTGGTGTTAATTAAGTGATTTATGAAATTATATTTGGCAGCTTATAGAACAACATAAATATGAATTGCATATGGAAATTAAATTAAAACCCTTTAATAAGTTTGTAGTTACACTGCTTAGTTTTTTTATTTTTTGTGTTGGAAATGCACAAATTATCGACTTTGATGCGGTATACACCAATGATGGTGATATCTATTCAAAAATTCAAAAAGCCATAGAAGATGCTCCCGTAGGAGCTACAATTTTATTTAAAAGTGCTAACTATACTATAAATAATGGAAAATTATTGGCATTAAACAAAGCACTTACATTTGAAGGTTTAAACCCAGGCAATGATTTTAAAAGTGGAGAAAGAGGTGCCAGCGGTATAAAGACCACCATTACTACCAAATCAAATATTACAATACGGTCAAATAACATAAAGTTTAAAAACATTGAATTTAAAAGAGAGAATATGGGGGAAGATGTTTTTGACGTTTTGATTGACGCTAGACACCCTTCTTATTTGGTGAAAGAGCCTCACAATGAAACACAAATTCAATACACTGGTTTGGAGTTTACAAACGTAAGTTTTAATGGTACGGCTTATCCGTTTCACGCAGGTAACGGAATCGGTGCAACCTTTACAAATGTAACCATTGATAATTATAGAAGAATTGGATTTTGGACGGATAGAAAAGGACGCTTGGATACTTCAAAAAAAATTACATTTGATAAATGCGTTTTTGAGCCAGAGGCGATTATAGGATTTGATGACCGAGCAATTTCTTTAGATGCAGGTAACACGGAATATCCTGTAGTTTGGGATTTGGAAGGAACAACAGTCAAAAATTGTAAATTTACTGATGCTGGTATTGCAATTTCAAGGTGTAAAAATATGATAGTCACACAATCAACTTTTAATGATACTAAAGGGAAAGTTGATATGGCACATGTCGAAGAATTTTCGAGCAACTTTACGCTTAGTAACAATATTTTTAATTGTGATAATGCTAGGACTAAATTAGTGGTACTGGACCGTGAGTTGCAAATTGTAAGTGATATTAAAATTTCAGGCAACACCATCACCGGAAGCTACGGGTTTTTTATAAGTGCTTACGCAGCAAATAGGGTTTCAATAACAGCTAATGACTTGAGCAAGGCAAATTCAGGAAATCAAAATTCTATTGATTTTACTTTTTATGAAAATAGAGGCATTGAGCCTATACCTTTTGAAATTTTATCCCACACCATTGAAATTTCAGAGAATAAAGGGTTAGAATTACCACAAAACAAAAACCTAAAAGTAGATTTATTAGACACGGATACTGAATCGGTAATAAACGATTATTTGCCTGCTGAAAGAAACATTAGAAGATTAAGCGAAGGACAGCCATTGCTTCCAAACGGAATCTATGAGATCATTAATACTGAAAATAACAAAAAACTATGTCCAGCCACAGGAAATTCTTTAACCACAAAAAGTGGTGATGGTGATCATTTAAAATGGAAAATTACATCAAATACGCCTTATACATATATCATACAAAATGTGGGGAATTCCGAATATATGGAAACAGCAGTTCCTTATACGGAGTTCAATATATTTAATAAAACCGAAGAAAATTTATTTCCAAATATGTTCAGCTATTCTGCCGACGAAGAAAATTTACCGTACTGGACTATTTTTAAGAAAGGGAGTACTTTTAATATTTTTGCAGGTGGAAATGAAAGACAATCAGCACTTGCAACAAATGCTGATGAGGTAAAATTATTGTTTGGAAAAGTAGGAAATCCCGACGGGACAAGGAGTGTTAAAGCATTAGGTAAAAATGCCAAGTGGACCTTTAATAGGGTAGATGGCGAAATTGTAGTGCCAAAACCAGTTGGAAATAGAAATAGATCGCTTTCTGTTGATAATTTAAGTGACTTCATCCCTGAAGGAAAGTCAATACCCGTTGTTGATTTAAAAGAAGTTTTAGATTTAGGAATTTCATATGCCACTGGAGTAGCTGAAGGGGTAGAAGAAGAATTGACTTATGTAGCTATTGAAATTAGACAAAAAAATGAAAGCGGAGAAACAGTAAACGCTACAGAATTTAATGCGGTGTTGCTTGATGATAATCCTAATGCTAGTAGTATTGGGATTAAATTTCAGATACCAGAAAATTTTAAGGATGGTAGTCCTATACCATCAACCATTGATTTACCCGCAGGGCATGAATTAGTACTTGTCACATTTATTTCAGTCAATAATGATGCAGATTTTCAGAGTACAGAAAGTGAAATAATTATTGCCAAAAGCGGAGTGCTTGATCGAGAGAGAAAAATTGAGTTTTCAAACAAAGCTACATTTATACCTCCAACAGGAACATTACCCGAATTAATGACAGGCAAAGCAATATCATTAGAGATCAACTACGCTACTGCCATAACTGATGGTGTAGAAGAAGATTTAAATTATGTAGCCTTACAACTAAGGCAAATTGATGAAACTGGAGATACTGTAGCTACTACTGCATTTGAAATTATAGTGCCTGATACAGCTAAAAATAATGATACTGTAACAATAAATTACCCCGTGCCTACAAATTTTACTACTGGGGCTAACAACGGTGTAATTTTTACAGAAAAAATACCAACAACAGATGAATTACCAACTGGACACAAATTATTACTATTAATATTTATGCAGGTGGATGAAAGCTTGACTGGTTTTGCCGATGCGAATACTGAAATTTTTGTTTATGACGAAAAGAGTAAAACGTTAACCACTTCTGATTTTAAAGCTAATGAAGCTCCTGTTACTGTTTATCCGAATCCAGTACAAGACTTACTAAAAATTGAAGGTAATTACAAAAGCTGGAAAATACTTAACTTATTGGGTAATGAAATAAATGCAGGAGATACTTCTGAAATAAATGTGTCAAATCTTTCATCAGGATTGTATTATTTACTTCTTGACAAGGAAAAAACAATTTTATACAAGTTCATAAAAAAGTAAAATTATCAAATTATATTTTGTGTTTAAAATCACATTAAAAAGCCTTGAAAAAAAATTTTTTTTCAAGCTTTTTAATGTTTGCTAAAATATGATTAAGGAATTCTATTAAATCTGATTTTTAATTACTCCAATAAAATTAGCATTTCCGTTTGGTTAATAAACAAAACAGCAAGCGAAAAGAGTCATTGTAAATGAGCAATTTAATACTGTAAAGGGTATCAATAGTATGTATAATAACAAGAATAGCTCATCTTACTTCCTATCAAGCTTGCGTTAAAAATTACAACTGATCTGCTCTTTTCCATACATTTCAAATATCTGATTATCAATTTTTTTTAAGTTTTAATCACAAATCACAAATCACATATCAACATATACGCTAAGTTTTTCAATAAGTTGTATAAAAAAGGGTTGCACCACATCCTTCGAATTGTCCGCAATGAGAATTAAGAATTTTTTGTTCTGACTAGAAAGAAAACATCAGCTATATTCCAATAATAGCGTTGTCCAAATTTAAGATACCAAGTAAGAAAACCATTTTTATGGAAAATTTATATACTAAAAGTAGAGCTATACAAAGGTGTTCTATACAAACTTAGCTTGATCTAATAAATAGTTTGTTTATGCTGAAACTACAACCTTTTTGCTATATAAAAAATAGATGAAATACACTTTTTATGGATAAGTTGATAATCTATCGTTGTTGATAATATAGGTAAATTTTAGGGTAATTCAAAAACTAATGTTTTAAATTAATTTTAAATATTCTTTAAATCAGAAGCTTATTTACAATTTGAATCTAAAAAAATATGTTAAATATAATGTTGTCCTTGTATATTTTATAAGATTTTTCCTTCTTTTGTATAAGTAATTAATATTGCTGGTTATATTTACAAATGTAAGATTTTTACTTATTATCTTAGGATATTGAGACTTGCAGAACTTAACCAAATTTATTAATGATGAAAAAAAGAATTACACACTTTTTAAATGTATCAATGATGGCAGTACTTTTTAGTACTGGATCAGTTATGCATGCCCAGTTTGAATTTGATGCTATTCCAATTGCTCCTGATGCAGGAGTGGGCAGGGTATGGGAATTACAAGAGGCACCTTCGGATGATTTTAATTATATTTTTGATCCTAGCACTACGCGTGTAAATTTTGGACCTGATGGTGAAAATAAATGGTATAATACATACCATGATTTAGCTAGCGGACAGCCAAACATTTTTCAAGGTCCTGGCCCAACTATTTGGAGGCCTGAAAACTTATACGTAGACGGGGATCAATTACAAGTATTCAATACTCGTATCGCTGGAGAAGAAAAGGATCAATTTGGAAATGAATATCCATACGCAACCAGAGGAGGATGTATAACAGGATTAACAAAAGTGCTGTATCCAGTATTTGTTGAGGCTAGGGTAACTGTTGCTAACTCAACAGCAGCGTCTGATGTATGGCTATTGAGTCCTGACGATACTCAGGAAATTGATATCATTGAAGCTTACGGTGGTGCTGGTATAGCAGGAACAGTACCCGGAGAAACTGAAGAAACTGAAGCAGGACGTAATCAGTTTTTTGCTGAGCGTATTCATTTAAGCCACCATGTATTTATTCGTGATCCTTTTCAAGATTACCAACCAAGGGATTTTAACAGTTTTTGGAGAAGAAATGGTATCGCGTCATGGGGTGGTAGAACAATAGATATCGGAGTGTATTGGGTATCACCTACCAGAGTTGAATATTATATTGATGGTCAATTAGTACGGGTTTTAGATAACAATGCTAGTGCATCAGAAGTTATTGGTGGATCATGGGAATATACTCGTCCTACAGGTCTTGTAAATGCTGCTGGTGAAATTGTTGAAACTAATTTAGGAAATGATGGTAAATTATTATTTGAAACATTACGACCCGGATTCCAAGATATGACACAAGTAACCTGTGGGCAATTTTCTACATTTGACGAATCTTGTTTAGACGCTGCTCAATCAGCTTCAAACATTAGTGTAATAGACCCTTTCGATTATTTGAACAACGGACGTCGATTTTCCAAAGAGCTGGATATAATTATCAATACAGAAGATCAAACCTTTCAAGCTAATGCCACTCCTAGTCGTTCACCAAATAATAATGAAATTTCAGAAATGCAAACTCCTGACCAAACTATGTTGGTGGATTGGATACGCGTGTACAAACCAGTAGATGACGGATCAGGGCTAGCTGATAGAGAAAGGTCAGTAACATTTGATAACAGAGCCTCATTTATACCTGACGGAGGAACAGAGCCAACGGTAAGCTTTGGTGATGAGGTGGCATTGGACATCACTTATGCTACTAATAAAGTAGGTGGAGTAGAAGACGACATGGATTATGTAGCAGTTCAAATAAGACAAGTTGACGAAACTTTTAGTACGGTAGCCACTAGTGCGTTTACGCAAGCGGTATTTGAAAATGAACCAAATAGTGGTTCAGTTACCTACAATTACGAAATACCATCAAACTTTGCAACCAGACCAGATCCCGATATGCCAGGTTCACTGCTACCATTTACCGAGGCAATTCCAGCAACTGCTGACTTGCCTGAAGGACATAGACTATTACTTTTAATGTTTATGCAATCTGATAATGGTATGCCGACCAATAACTTACTTTTCACTAATGCAAACGGCACAATTATTATTGAAGACGATTCAAGATTATCTAATCCAGAGTTTAGTGACGAAGCTAATGCTATAAGTCTTTATCCAAATCCAACTGAAAAAGAACTAGTTATTTCAGGAGCTTTCAAATCCTGGAAAATAGTTACCTTATCGGGAGCTACCGTAAACGAAGGAACAACAGCACCAATTGATGTAACAAATTTATCAGCTGGTTTATACTATATTAGTTTAGATAATAATAAGTCAAAAACATTTAAGTTTGTTAAAAAATAAGTTTGAATTGCTTATGCAATATTGTTCAAATTCAAATTCAAATAAAAAGGCAACAATTGAAAAATTGTTGCCTTTTTTCATGGTGTGCCATGCATACTATTTACTAATTAAAAATCCTACTTTCAAAAACTAAATCTATAATCGAACAGCTGAGTTTTTAAACAAAAGCTTAACCAAACGAAAATTTAAAAAAAAATTCCTCACGGATTTTAGGTGATAAGTTAGTTTGCTGTAATTTAATAACAAAAAAGGGTTAAAAAGTAACAAATAATTGGATGAAGCAACATTCATCATATTAACTGTAAAGCTAATACATGAATAAAATTTGAGTTGACTACATAACTAATTGTAGTTATTAATAATAAATATTATTAATACACATATAAATTATAATATGTAAGTATTTGAATGTAAAAACTACTTATATCGTATATTTGCAAAATAATTGCGTAACATAGGAGTGCTTATGATTAAAGTTTCAGATATAGCAAGAAAGAAAGTAATATCCTTAATGGAAGATGAAGGTTTTAATGCCCAAACTGATTTTGTACGTGTTGGTGTTAAAAGTGGCGGTTGCTCTGGTTTGTCTTATGATTTGAAATTTGACAATGCTGCGGCAGATGAGGATAAGGTTTTTGAAGATAATGGAGTACGAATAATTGTTGACAAAAAAAGCTTTTTATATTTAGTGGGAACCACTCTGGAATATTCAGGTGGACTAAATGGTACTGGCTTTGTGTTTAATAACCCCAATGCAAGTAGAACTTGTGGTTGTGGCGAAAGTTTTTCATTATAACTAATAATAAAGAGGGTAGCACCCTGGGTTTACCTAGCAAATTGAAATATGAGTAAGTTCACAGAAGACGATTTAAAAAAAGAACTCGAAACTAAAGAGTATGAGTACGGATTCTATACAGATATAGAATCGGATACTTTTCCTATTGGTTTGAGTGAGGAAGTTGTTGTTGCTATTTCTAAAAAGAAAAATGAGCCACAATGGATGACAGATTGGCGCGTGGATGCCTTTCGTATTTGGAGTGAAATGGAGGAGCCAGAATGGGCAAATGTAAAGTATTCTAAACCCGATTTTCAAGCCATAAGTTACTATTCTGCACCAAAAAAAGCAGATCCTAATAAAACACTGGATGATGTTGATCCTGAATTATTGGCAACATTTGAAAAATTAGGTATTTCTTTGGATGAGCAAAAGAAATTGTCCGGAGTAGCTGTCGATGTAGTAGTAGATTCTGTTTCTGTAGCTACTACTTTTAAAAAGACATTGAACGAAAAGGGAATTATTTTTTGTTCCATTTCGGAAGCGATACAAGAACACCCTGAATTAGTTAAAAAATATATTGGAAGTATTGTTCCAAAAACAGATAATTTTTATGCAGCATTAAATTCAGCAGTATTTACTGATGGATCTTTTTGTTACATCCCCAAAGGAGTAAAATGCCCTATGGAACTTTCCACTTATTTCCGAATCAATCAAGGAGGTACAGGTCAGTTTGAGCGCACACTTCTAGTGGCGGATAAAGGAAGTTACGTGAGTTATCTGGAAGGGTGTACTGCACCTAGTCGCGATGAAAACCAACTGCACGCCGCTGTAGTTGAACTTATAGCTATGGATGATGCAGAAATTAAATACTCTACCGTTCAAAACTGGTTTCCAGGCGATAAAGAGGGTAAAGGAGGCGTGTTTAACTTTGTGACAAAACGTGGTTTATGCGAAACAAATGCAAAAATCTCATGGACACAAGTGGAAACTGGTTCAGCAGTAACCTGGAAATATCCATCGTGTATTCTAAAAGGAGCCAATTCAGTTGGCGAATTTTATTCCATTGCAGTAACCAATAATTATCAGCAAGCAGATACGGGAACAAAAATGGTACATTTGGGTAAAAATTCAAAAAGTACCATCATTTCAAAGGGAATATCTGCTGGAAAATCACAAAATTCTTATCGTGGTTTGGTTCAAATAAGTCCAAGAGCTGAAAATGCACGAAATTTTTCTCAATGTGATTCGTTATTAATGGGAAATGAATGTGGTGCACACACATTTCCTTATATTGAAGCCAAGAATAAATCGGCAATAATAGAACACGAAGCTACGACAAGTAAAATTGGAGAAGATCAAATATTTTACTGTAACCAGCGTGGTATTGATACTGAAAAAGCAATTGCACTTATTGTAAATGGCTTTAGTAAAGAAGTATTGAATAAACTACCAATGGAATTTGCAGTAGAAGCACAAAAACTACTTGAAATTAGTTTAGAAGGCTCTGTTGGATAAATCTTTGTAGAATATAAGGAATATGTAAGCACTCAAATTAACTAACTATTCAAACACGATTACCAATTATGAAAAAACTAGTCATTCTTGCAGGTTGCCTTTTAACGATGTTATCATGTAAAAACGATCCGAAAACAACAGCACCTGATGCAACCGAAACAGAAACAACAGCTACAAACGCTGAGGCAGAAATTACATTAAATGCAGAATTTATTCATGTCGCTGATGCAGCTGTTCTTAAAGGTAAAGATTTTATTTACGGCGTGGTTTTAGACGAAAAAGCACAAGAATTATCTAAAAAAGTAGCTCCCTTAAAAAAGGATGAATACGACATGGTAGGTGTGGTTGTAAAAGGGTTAATAAAACCAAATCCTGCACCAGAAGGTTGGGAGCAAGTAGTGGAAATTAAGGATATTGTTGCGGTATTGCCTAAAGCGGCAAGTCCAAAAAATGAAAATGAATAATGGATACCTTCCTGTAAAAGGAATGAGTGTCAAAATATAAGTCAATGTTAGAGATCAAGGATTTACACGCTAGTGTAGAAGACAAAGAAATTTTAAAAGGATTAAACCTTAAAGTGAATGCTGGTGAGGTGCATGCAATCATGGGACCTAACGGAGCAGGAAAAAGTACTTTAGCTTCAGTTGTTTCCGGGAAGGAAGAATACGAAGTTACTTCAGGTACTATTTTACTTGATGGTGAAGATATTGAAGAACTTGCTGCGGAAGAAAGAGCGCATAAAGGAATCTTTTTATCATTTCAATATCCTGTTGAAATTCCTGGAGTTTCAGTAACAAACTTTATGAAAACGGCAATTAATGAAACGCGTAAAGCTCGTGGGCTGGAAGAAATGCCTGCGCGTGATATGCTGAAAAAAATTAAAGAAAAGTCGGAGTTGCTTGAAATTGACAGCAAGTTTTTATCGCGTTCATTAAACGAAGGTTTTTCGGGTGGTGAAAAAAAGCGAAACGAAATTTTTCAAATGGCAATGCTTGAGCCTAAAGTGGCTATTTTGGACGAAACTGATTCAGGTTTAGATATTGATGCATTGCGCATTGTAGCTAACGGAGTAAACAAACTTAAAGGTAAGGATAATGCGGTAATTGTAATTACACACTATCAACGTCTGTTAGACTATATTGTGCCTGATTTTGTACACGTATTATACGATGGTAAAATTGTAAAATCAGGAACTAAAGATCTTGCTTTAGAACTTGAGGAAAAAGGATACGACTGGATTAAGGAAGAGCAAAAAGCATAAATTGGTTTTCGGTGCATAGTTTTCAGTTTTTGGTTGTTGTCAAATAATCAAAAAAACTATAAACCGATAACAAATAACTGAAAACCAAATTGGAATGGAATTAAAAGAAAAATTAGTCTCTTCATTTTTAGCTTTTGAAGCAGAAGTTGACACTACTAATGACATACATGATATCCGTACGGAAGCCATAAAAAGCTTTGAAAAATACGGGTTTCCTACCAAAAAGCTTGAAGCCTGGAAGTATACTTCACTAAATAGTGTACTAAAAAATGATTTTTCATTGTTTCCAAAAAAGGAAGCTGTCATTGAATTTAAAGATGTTAAGCAATATTTTATAAGCGATTTAGATTCTTATAAAATTGTGTTTATTGACGGCGTGTATTCTTCACATTTATCAGGTACTACCCATGATAAAATTGATGTATGCCTAATGTCATCCGCTTTAACGCAAGATCGTTTTAAAGCTGTAATCGACGTATACTACAACAAAATTGCCAAAGAAGATGGGTTGGTTTCTTTAAATACAGCGTACGCAAGGGAAGGCGCATATATATACATCCCTAAAAATACGGCAGCAGATAAGCCAATACAAATCATACATTTTGCTACAGGTTTGGAACAAGCAAGCATGTTACAACCACGTAATTTAATAGTTGCGGAAGATAATACCGAGGTAACTATTATTGAGCGTCACCAAAATCTATCGGACAAAAAGGTGTTTACTAATTCGGTTACTGAAATATATACAGGTAAAAACGCACATGTTGATTACTACAAAATTCAGAATGATACCGATACTGCAACTTTAATCGATAATACTTTTGCTGAGCAACACTCTAATAGTTTGTGTTCAGTACATACTTTTGCTTTTGGAGGGGAAATTACACGTAACAATTTAAACTTCTTTCAAAAAGGACAAGGAATTGATTCCATATTAAACGGAGTGACTATTCTGGAAGGGAAAGCTCATGTAGATCACAATACATTAGTAGAACATCAGCAACCAAATTGCGAGAGTCATCAGGATTATAAAGGTATTTTTGATGAAAAATCCACAGG
Organism: Aquimarina agarivorans; assembly: GCF_000218485.1. Classification (GTDB taxonomy): domain Bacteria; phylum Bacteroidota; class Bacteroidia; order Flavobacteriales; family Flavobacteriaceae; genus Aquimarina; species Aquimarina agarivorans. The sequence goes on from NZ_AFPB01000168.1 coordinate 36,643, forward strand.
GGTTTTTAATGGTAAAATTATTGTAGATCAGGAAGCGCAAAAAACAAATGCGTTTCAGTCAAATAACAACATTTTATTGAGTGACAAAGCTACTGTAAATTCAAAACCCCAGCTTGAAATTTTTGCCGATGACGTAAAATGCTCGCACGGATGTACTATTGGTCAGTTAGATGAAAGTGCGCTGTTTTATATGCGATCACGAGGCATTGCTCCTAAGGAAGCCAAAGCGTTATTGATGTATGCATTTGCAAATAATGTATTGGAAACAGTAAAAGTACCTCAGTTAAAAACAAGAATTAATAAAATAATAGCAAAAAAACTAGGTGTTAATCTTGGTTTTGATTTGTAATACTATTTTTAAACTTAAACAAAAAGCTGCGGGTATTTAACTTGCAGCTTTTTTTGTATAATTATAAATTTTCATGGTTTTTAGTACCCTATTCTCGGAACTTTATCACAGTATAAAAAAAACACCAAACTCAGGTGAAGTAGCACAGTATATTCCTGAGTTGGCACTAGTAGATCCCAATAAATTTGGAGTAAGTTTAGTAAAGCTAAATGCTGAAAATTTTCATTTTGGCGATGCTCAGGAAAAATTTTCCATACAAAGTATTGCAAAAGTGTTATCACTTACGCTAGCCTATAAAATTTGCGGTGAAAAGTTGTGGGAACGTGTAGGGGTGGAACCTTCAGGCACGGCTTTCAATTCATTAGTGCAGCTGGAATACGAAAAAGGCATACCGCGTAATCCATTCATTAACGCGGGAGCATTAGTGGTAGCTGATGTATTAGTTTCAGAATTAAAAAACCCTAACGATGATTTTTTAGCTTTTGTAAATCAATTATGTCATACTCAAGTTTCGTATTCCAAACAAGTAGCAGCTTCTGAAAAATCATGTGCTTATGTAAATACAGCATTAATTAACTTAATGAAATCTTTTGGCAATATTAAAAATGATATTGATCAGGTTATGGATTTATACTTCAATTTATGTTCAATTGAAATGACGTGCCAGGAACTTTCGCAAACATTCCTTTTTTTGGCAAATGACGGTGTTTGTCCATTATCGGAGCAAGAAATTATTGACCATAGCAAGTCAAAAAGAATAAATTCCATAATGCAGCTTTGCGGATTTTACGATGAAGCTGGAGAGTTTTCATTTAAAGTGGGCTTACCTGGCAAAAGTGGTGTTGGTGGAGGTATTGTAGTAGTGCGTCCGCATGAGTTTAGTATGGCCGTGTGGAGTCCAAAATTAAACGCTAAAGGGAACTCGTTTTTGGGCACTAAATTTTTGGAAAAGTTTACCACTAAAATTGATTATTCAATCTTTTAGATTTTGTGTTTTTTTAATAGCTGTTTTTAATGTATTTACTGCACAAATCTTAACTTTGTTAACTAATTTATGTAGGTATTTTAAAGCTTTAGGTTTGGTAATGAAATCTAAAACTAGCCTACAAATAATGCTGGTAATTAACTGGCACTTTTAATTAAAAATACTATGCTGGATATTCAAAAAATAAGAGCTGATTTTCCAATTTTAAAACGAAAAGTTAATGGAAAGCCATTGGTGTATTTTGACAATGCGGCAACCTCGCAAACACCACAGGTAGTTATTGATGCGATAGCGGATTATTACAGTAATTACAACTCAAATATTCATCGTGGCGTGCATACGCTTTCGCAAGAAGCTACGGATGCGTATGAGGTAGCACGAAAAAAAGTGCAAGCGCATTTTAATGCAAAACACGATCACGAAATTATTTTAACCGCAGGAACTACCCATGCAATTAATATTGTGGCTACAGGATTTACTCAGTTTTTGGGTGAAGGTGATGAGGTTATTGTTTCTGCTCTGGAGCATCACTCCAATATTGTGCCTTGGCAAATGCTTTGTGAGCGTACAGGAGCCACTTTAAAAGTGATTCCCATGAGCCAAGAGGGTTCATTGTTGATGGACGTTTACGAGCAATTACTAAGCGATAAAACAAAACTAGTCTTTGTAAACCATGTGTCTAATGCATTAGGAACTGTAAATCCTATTGAATTTATTATTGAAAAAGCCCATGCTGTTGGTGCTGCAGTTTTAATCGATGGTGCACAAGCAACTCCACATATGAAACCTGATGTACAAGCGCTTGATGTGGATTTTTACGTAGCATCAGCTCACAAACTTTGTGGACCCACTGGCGTTGGATTATTATACGGAAAAGAAACTTGGTTAAACAAGCTTCCTCCCTACCAAGGCGGCGGTGATATGATTGACCAAGTTACCTTTGAAAAAACCACCTATGCAGGTTTGCCTTTCAAGTTTGAAGCTGGTACACCAAATATTTGTGGCGGTATTGCCTTTGGAGTGGCGCTGGATTATATGAATAGTGTTGGTTTTGATCATATTGCTGCTTATGAGAAAGAATTACTGGACTATGCGACTAATGAATTAAAAGCAATTGAAGGTTTGCAGATTTACGGAGAGGCTGACGAAAAGACAGCCGTTATCTCCTTTAATGTGGGAGCGATTCACCCATATGATATTGGTACAATTATTGACAAATTAGGGATAGCGGTACGCACAGGTCATCATTGCGCGCAACCCATCATGAATTTTTATAAAATCCCTGGAACAATTAGAGCTTCTTTTGCATTTTACAATACTAAAGAAGAGATTGATGTTTTTGTTACCGCGGTTAAAAAAGCAGTAATGATGTTGAGCTAGTGGTTTTTATGGTATTAAAGCTACTACACAAAAATAGAAAATTATAGTTAAATCCAGTAGCAATATGCTAAAGGCAAACAGCTTAAAAATATGAGCATAAAAGAAATACAAGACGAAATCGTATCGGAATTTGAAATGTTTGACGATTGGATGCAGCGATATGAGTATATGATTGATTTAGGTAAAGATTTACCACTAATCGATGAAAAGTATAAGACCGATAAAAATATTATTAAAGGTTGCCAAAGCAAAGTGTGGGTGCATGCTGATTTGGATGGCGAAAAATTAAATTTTACTGCCGATAGTGATGCTATCATTACCAAAGGAATCATTGCCATACTGATTCGTTCATTTTCAGGACAACACCCTGCGGCAATCATTGAGGCGGACACCGACTTTATTGATAAAATTGGATTAAAGGAACACTTGTCGCCAACACGAGCCAATGGCTTGGTAAGTATGATCAAACAGCTTAAAATGTATGCTGTGGCGTACCAAACGCAACTAAATTAAAGCTATTTGCTTGTAGCAACGATTAAGCTTAAAAATTAATAAGTAACTTAGTTAAAAATAGCGCTGGTAGCTTAGCTAACGGCCAATAGTTAAAAAAATGAGTACAGATATAGATACAAACCAATTAGGTGAAAAAGTAGTAGCAGTACTAAAAACCATTTTTGATCCTGAAATTCCTGTTGATATTTATGAATTAGGCTTAATTTACGATGTTTTTGTGAACGAAGATTATGACGTAAAAGTATTAATGACATTAACAACTCCTAATTGTCCGGTAGCGGAAACTCTTCCGGTAGAAGTGGAAGAGAAGATAAAATCGATTGATGCTGTAAATGATTGTGAAGTAGAAATTACTTTTGATCCACCGTGGAGTCAGGATCTAATGAGCGAAGAAGCAAAATTAGAGCTGGGAATGCTTTAAGTTGATTGTTTAGAATATAGAGAATAGAGTACAGAAACTAGAAGTAAGACGTAGGACTTAAGAGAATTGAATATTTAGAGAGTATATAAAATTTTTTCAACTTTCAACCCTAAAGCTTCAACCTTTTTATGGACGAAATAGTAAACAGAGTAGCCAATAGTAAATTAGTTACAATCGATTTAGAGGATTGGTACGTTGAAGGAGTGCGTACCGTTTTTGATATTAAAGATTGGCTTTTTGAAGGGCTCCTGCTACGTGAAAAAGATTTTAGACAGAAAGTAAAAGCGCATGACTGGTCGCAATATCAGGATCATTTTGTAGCGCTAACGTGCTCCACCGATGCTATTATTCCTGGGTGGGCATTTATGTTAATTACTACTGCAATTGCCCCTTACGCAAAAAAAGTGGTCATAGGGGATTTAACGCTACTAGAAACACAATTATATGAAACTCAAATAGCCGCTATTTCAATAGCTCAATATAAAGACAAACCCGTAATAATTAAAGGCTGCTCCAATAAACCTGTACCCGAAAATGCATATATAAGCCTAGTACAAAAATTACAGCCTGTGGTTAAAAGTATAATGTATGGTGAGGCATGCTCTTCAGTGCCGTTGTATAAATCAAAAGCCTAAATTTTTAGTTTATACGTAAATATTTGATTATCAATAATTTATTTTATTATTAATTAAATTTTATATTATATTTGAATATGATTTGAACAAATTTTAAATCAAAATCGCATTTAAACTGATTTATATGTATTTAACCTAAATTTTTTGAACATTTTTTTTGATTGGAAATGCTCTTTTCAATCATAGCTTATATTTGTCATATAAAAATTACATATCATTATCATGAAAAAAATTATTTTATCAATAAGCATTATTGCTATAAGTGTTTCAGCTTTTGCACAAGAATCTAAAAGCGAAGATGAATTAAAAAAAGAATTAGGTGCTAAAAAAGCTTCTATTTCAGCTTTAGAAGGAGAGGCGGCAGCTATACAAGCAAAAATTGACGCTTTACCAGGATGGAAAAAAGGAGTCTTTGGTACAATAGGAGGTAGTATAGGTGGATTTGATAACTGGTTTACACAAGCATCACCAAACAACTCTACAGGTACTATTGGACTATCAATTAACGCATTTGCCAATTTAAATAAAGAAAAATATTTTTGGAGAAATTCTTTGAATATAAATTTAGGATGGGTAAAATTCGATGATAAAGATGATAGCACTGATGATGATTCATTTCAAACATCTACTGATATATTCAATATAAGTTCTTTATATGGCTATAAATTGAGTAAAACTTTTGCTGTTTCTGTGTTAAGTGAATACAGAACAGCTGTACTTGAAGGTGCATTTAATGATCCTGGATATCTTGATATAGGAGTTGGGGGAACTTGGACTCCAATAAAAGACTTAGTAGTTGTTATTCACCCATTAAACTATAATTTTGTGTTCAGTGATGGAGAATCTATGTATGAATCTTCATTAGGAGCTAAAGTAGTAGCAGATTATACTCGTAAAATAGGAAGTGTAAGTTTTAAAACTAATTTATCAGCATTTTTAAGTTATGAAGATTCTGATTTTTCTAACTGGCAGTGGACAAATAGTTTAAGTTACACTTTATGGAAAAAAATTGGTGTAGGTTTTGACTTTGGTTTAAGGAGTAATAAGCAAGAGGCATTTAATGCACAGCTGTTAACAGTAGCTGATCCTGAAACTTTTAAATTAGAAAATGCAGATAATAAGTTGCAATCTTTTTGGAATTTAGGACTGAGCTATGCTTTTTAATAAATGGTAATAATACAATAGGATTATTTTGTAGTGTATAAATTACATAAAGATTCATAATAGTAGTAATAGTTGATAAAGCTTGTTGAGGTAAATTTCAACAAGCTTTTGTCGTTAAAAAGGATATTTTTATCTTTGAACGACATAAATACTTATGAAAAAGCTACTTTACGTATTTTTAATACTTTCATTTTTTGGCTATAGCCAAGAAGAGGAAAATACAATTAAGGTAACTGACACAGTAACAGTTCATCCCCAAGCAGTAAGTACATCACCTTGGCAGGGGAAGGGATCATTTTCCGTATTAGGAAATCAAACCTCATTCAACGATGACTGGGTTGGTGGAGGGATTTCCAATTTAGCCGTAAATAGTAGGTTGGAGTATGAAATGAATTATAAAAAGGCACAATGGACCTGGGATAACCGTATAAATATGGCGTACGGAATTACTAAGCTAAAAGAGAAAGATCGTGTACGTAAAACGGATGATTTGATAGAAATTAGCTCAGTAGTCGGTAAAAATACAGGTAGCGGTTATTGGAGCTATTCGGGCTATTTTAATTTTAAAACACAGTTTGCCAAAGGGTATAACTTTGACAAGAATGATTCACGAACTTTAGTCAGTAGGGGTTTTTCGCCAGCGTATTTTCAACTTGGTCCAGGTCTTTTATGGAAGAAAAACGAAAACTTCCAAATAAATTTAGCACCAGCAACTACACGTTTAATATTGGTAGATAAGTTTTTTACTAGAGAAAAGGAAGCTTTTGGTGTGGACCAAGGGGAAACCAGTAATATTGAATTTGGAGCTTCCATAGCAGGTGCACATAAATTTGAACTATTTAAAAACGTAACGCTGGAAAATATATTAAAATTGTATTCTAATTACTTGGAAAAAGTTTCTAATGTGGATATAAACTATACGCTAAATATGGTATCAACTATTAATAAGCACATGACCGCTAATTTTAGCTTTCAAACCATATATGATGATGATACTACAGGAAGTTTCCAAGTGCGTCAAATGATAGCTTTAGGTGTTAATTATGCATTATAGTATGGCATAAAAAAGCTTGCTGAAAATACAGCAAGCCTTAAATTTAGTCTGCAATTCTTATCAGTAGACGTATATTATACCAATTTGGATAAATCTTCAGCTATATTGGCACCTTTATCCTTATTGTACCAAATTTGAAGGTCCTGTTTAAACTCAGGCGTCAATTTTCCGTGGGCTTTTTTATAATCATTAACCATTTGGGTAGCTTTAGTAGGTCTAGGTCCCCAAGAGTTTATAATTTCATTCTTTTTGGCATCAAACGCTATCAATTTAGGAATAGATTTTCCGCCATTAGTTAAAAATTGATTCATTAAATCATCATTTTCATCCCTTAATACTACTCTAAAATCGATATTTTCATTTAATTCCGCCAATTTATTAATTACAGGAAGTGACTGAGCGGCATCACCACACCAACTTTCAGTGAGTACTACCCATTTTATTGGCGAAGCTACATTTCTTATTTTTTCGCTAATTGAAGCATCAATTTTTATTGTTTTATCTAGGCGTTTCATACGACGATCGTTCAACTTACTATATTCCAATAAAGCTTCATTATCTGGATCGTTTCCTGTGGATTTATGTTGTTCAATAAGACTGCTTACCTTTTCGCGATATTCAGGATAGCTTAAACTGTTTGCTAAACTGTTATTTAAAATTTCTACGGTTGCTGATGTAGTTGTTTCCATAATTATATCTTCTATTATGTTTTTATAGTCGTAATTCTTCAAAAGTCTTACATTTACGTTATACAGGCGATAAAAAAATCCATTTTTGATAAAGTTATTTCTATTTGCTTTGTAGTGCTTTCATAAAATCAGTTCGGGAAATTTCAATGGCTCCTAAACTTTCCAAATGGTCATTGTGCATTTGACAATCTATAAATTTGTACTGTTTTTGCTGAAAATATTGGCACATGTATATAAAGGCTACTTTTGATGCGTTGCTTACCTCAGTAAACATACTTTCGCCACAAAAAATCTTTTGATCTTTTAGATTTACTCCGTACAAGCCACCAACAAGCTTGGTTTCCTGCCAAACTTCTACCGAAAGGGCAATACCAAGTTGATGTAATTTGGTGTAAGCATTAATCATGGTTTTGGTAATCCAAGTGCCCGTTTGATTTTTACGGGTTTGATTAGCGCAGCGCGTAATTACTGCTTCAAAATTTTGATTAATAGTTACTGTAAAAGGTTTTTTTTTAAGCAATTGCCGCATGGACTTGCTTATTTTAAGGTTGGGAAATAACAATACCATTCGGGGATTTGGGCTGTACCATAAAATAGGTTGATCAGCTTCAAACCAAGGGAAAATACCACTTTTGTAGGCTAGTAAAAGGCGTTCGGAACTTAAGTCGCCACCAATAGCAAGTAAACCATGGTCATCAGCTTGTATTACGGGAGGGAAATATATAAGCTCGTCTAACAGGTACATGGCTTAAAAATAAAAAAAGCTATTCACAAATGAAGTCATTGTAAATAGCTTTTTATAAAATTATAGTATGATTTAAAACGGTAAATCATCTTCTTTTTGATCGTCTGAAAAGTTGGTAGCAGGCTCAAAAGCATCTGCTGGGGGTACTGGTGGAGGAACACTTCCTTGTGCTGCTGCGGGTTGTAAAGCTTCAATTCTCCAGCCTTGGATGGAGTTGAAATATTTAGTTTCTCCCTGTGGGCTAACCCACTCTCTACCACGTAAATTAATGCTTATTTTTACATCCTGTCCAGGTTGGTAAGCGTTTAGTAGATCACATTTATCTTGTACAAATTGAATTGAAATGTGTTGTGGATATTGCTCTTCAGTAGTAACTACGATATCTCTTTTTCTGAATCCATTGTTTCCAACAGTTTCTGTATTTCCAACTAATTTAATTTTTCCCTGAACTTCCATTTGGTAATAGCTATTAAAATTCTAAAGAACAAAAATACAATTTTTACAATGGTTACATGGGCTTCTGTTTGTTTAAGTATTAACAATTTTAAGATACTTTTGAGCAAGTTTTAATTTCAAATTAAAATTGTAATTTGAGCGCATGAATTTTGTAGCTCGAAAAAATTTTTCGCAAGTATTTATTATTGTTGCGGCGCTAAGCATTATAGCACTAATTTTATGGAATACCAGTTTGTTTTTTGAACGTTTGAAAAATGTAGAACGGGATAAAATGGAAATTTGGGCGCAATCGCAAAAATCATTTAGTACCGAGGATCAAAATGATTATTTAGAACTCAATTTACTAATTAGCCGAAGTAATAATAACATTCCCATTGTTGTAGTTGATCAAAATGGCGAGGTAAATTTAAAAGCGAATATTTCGGAAAAAATTACCGATGATCCTGAAAGATTTAAAGCCTATATCAAAGAGATTAGAACTCAAAATGAACCTATAAAGATCAATATTTTAGGTGGTGGTACGCAATATTTGTATTACGGAAATTCACCAATTTTAATTAAATTAAAGTATTACCCAATTGCTATTGTTTTGGTAGTATTTTTATTAATTGGAGTAGTGTATTTCTTTTTTAATACTTCTAAAATAAGTGAACAAAATAAGTTATGGGCTGGAATGGCAAAGGAAACAGCGCATCAAATAGGAACTCCTTTATCCTCATTAGTTGGTTGGGTGGAATATTTAAAATTGGAAAATATTGACCCAAGTCACCTTGTGGAAATGGAAAAGGACATTACCCGATTACAAACAATTACGGAACGTTTTTCTAAAATAGGCTCCATACCAAATTTAAAAGAGAGAGATATCGTTCATGAAACTAGGGAGGCTTATGAATACTTAAAAGCCAGAACTTCTAATTTAATTGAATTTTCCATTGATGTTCCTGATAAAGAGATCAAAGTTGCTTTAAACCGTCAGTTATACGGTTGGACTTTTGAAAATTTAGTTAAAAATGCAGTGGACGCCGTAAAAGGTAGGGGTAAATTACATGTGCAATTGGCGGAAGATGACAGGCATGTTAAATTAGAAGTTCACGATAACGGAATTGGTATTCCTAAGCATAAATTTAATACTGTTTTTACACCAGGATACACATCCAAAACAATAGGATGGGGACTTGGTTTGTCTTTAGCTCGCCGAATTATTGAAGATTACCATGAAGGAAAAATTAAAGTGAAGGCATCAGAAATAGGAAAAGGTACTGTTTTTGAAGTTTCACTTAAAAAATTGTAAAACATTAACATGTCATATAAAACTATATGAAAAAATCTACAAATGAGACGCAATATCGTTTGCTAATTTTTGCATTTCAGAATCTGTTACACTTGTTTTGTGAGAAAATGTAGCATCTTTCATTTCATTTAAAGGAATTAAATGTACATGTACATGGGGTACTTCTAATCCAATAACACTTAGTCCGACACGTTTACAAGTAACAGTTTTTTCTAAAGCTTTGGCAACTTTACGCGAAAAATCAAACAAACCTTTGTAAGTGGCTTCATCCAAATCAAAAAGCTGATCAACTTCTTTTTTTGGAATACAAAGCGTATGACCTTTGGTATTAGGATTAATATCTAGAAAGGCATAAAAATTTTCATCTTCAGTAATTTTATATGAAGGAATTTCACCATTAATGATTTTTGTGAAAATTGAAGCCATGCTCAGTAAGTTTTAAATAAATGGTTTATATAGAATTAATCGCGAGATAGTGCTATTACGTCAAATTTCATGATGCCATTAGGCACTTGAATTTCAGCAACATCTCCAACGCTTTTACCAAGTAAACCTTTGCCAATGGGGGAGTCTACTGAAATTTTACCAGTTTTTAAATTAGCCTCGCTTTGGGCAACCAACTTGTATTTCATTTCCATACCGTTGGTTTGATTTTTAATGGTTACGGTGGAGTGTATTAATGCTTTTGTAGTATCTAATTGAGATTCGTCAATTAAACGAGCTCCAGCAAGTACTTCTTCTAATTTGGAAATTTCCATTTCAAGCATTCCCTGAGCTTCTTTGGCGGCATCGTATTCAGCATTTTCACTCAAATCACCTTTATCACGAGCTTCGGCAATGTCTTGAGATGCTTTTGGTCGCATCACATCTTTTAGATGATTCAATTCATCACGTAATTTTTTAAGTCCTTCAGCGGTATAATAAGATACTTTACTCATAATTATAAACGTTATATAAACACAAAATATCCCACTTAAATGGGATATTCTGCTAAAATCAAATATACAAAAAAATTACGTATTCGTATTATTTGATTAATTTTACAACAGTAAATTTTTTGGGTATGATGTTACGATTTTTTCTTTTTTTTGTGCTTTGACAACGTTGTTTTCATGCAGTAGTGACGATTTGGTGTCCCGCGATAATAATCCTTTTTTTAGGACAAAGCGCTCCTAATTTTACGTTGAACTTAACTTTGGCAACTAATGCTGATTTACAGTTTACTGGAGGAGAAATTTTCCTTCCACCATCAATCGCTTTAGGTTCCGTAGGCGGGGTGTATATCAGAAATCAAGGAAATGACCGATTTGTAGTTTTTGATTTAGCAGAACCAAATAACCCTATTGGAACATGTACTATACCTGATAAGGTAACAGGTGTTTTTTTACAATATACTTGTGGAGAAACCACTTCCCAATACAATTTTGTCGATGGTGCAAAACATGGAGCTGAAGGAACAAATGCATTTCCTTTACGAATGTATAGGGCTAGGCTATCAGGGAGTGTTTTAAGTGTTACTCGTTAATTTAATAGGTGGTGTTGATTGCCTGAATAAGTTCCTTCATGGCATTAAGTGGATCACAAGCATTCCAAACACCTCCAAGTACGCCTACACCAACGTAGCCTAAACTTTTTACTTGTTCAATATTGTTGGCATGTATGCCTCCCATGCCAATTACAGGAACTTTAATAGGACGTACATCAAAGGTTTTTCCTTTCATATCTGGTTGTGAAATGGCGTTAAAAACAGGACTCAGTAGGTTGTAAATTAACGGAATTTGTGCATACAGCATAATTTCCGAAGGATTGTGAAATGACGTACTTACATCATAACCCTGTGTGGTGAATCTAGCCACATAAAACCCGAAATCTTCGCCCATATCAATGCGAGGTTGTTCTTGTATATGCACTCCTTTAAGCATAAAATCCTCTGCCAAATCATGTTGATAGTGTAATACAATACGACTGTGATATTGTTCATCAATAGCGCTTAAGTAAGCCATATGTTGTGCGTAACTTTTATGTGGCTTTCGTAAATGAAGAATTTGCAGCCCAGCTTCAAAAAATGAATTTAGTAGTTCAATTTCGTTAGCAATATCTTTTTCAGGGGTTATAAGTATAAGCATAATAGTGCGTATGATAATATTTAGTTTTAAAACTAACCTTTTCAATCAGGGTGTTGAGCTACCGTATTAAAAAAAGAGATAGCGGCAGTTTAGTTTTAATATGATGATGAATTTAGAGCTTTTTTTATAATTCATGTTAAGTTTCGAAATTTTAAGACTTTATTGGTCTCAGGTTTAGTTAAAACTTTGCATTTTTAATGCATTTCGCTTTTAGCTTCTAAAAATATTACAAGAGCTATTGGCAATTAGTAATTAGCTGTTGGTTTTAAAATATTGCTAATAGCCAAAGGCTAGTAGTTAATTGCAAAAACGGATGTTTAAAAAAGTAATGACTTTTAGTCATAACCAAAACTATGGTACTTTTAGTCCATAGTGGTTCATTTTTAGTTATTAGTAATACCAATGAATGTACTATTAAAAAAGGGTTAGTTTTTATGACTAATTTAAAATCTGCGCCAATACTACGCCATTTGTGACGATTTTATTACTCAAAAATTAATCAAAAAATACCCCAAGTTAGCAGATCACTATCTTGGGGTTTACATTTATAAAATAAGTAGTGTAGCGGTTAGCTACGTTTTGTATTCATTATTTTTTTAAAGCATCTCTAATTTCAATAAGAATATCTTTTTCTGTCGGTCCAGCTGGTGCTTTTGGTGCTTCTGGCTCTTTTGTTTTTTCGTAAGCTTTAAGTACAATATAAATAAACAAACCTACAATGATAAAATTAATAATTGCTTGGATTAAGTTACCATAAGTCATTACAGCAGCTCCGGCTTCTTTTGCTGCTTTTAAACTTTCGTAATTTTCTCCATTTAAAGCAATAAACTTTTGGGTAAAATCAGTACCCCCGGTAATTAAACCTACAACAGGCATTATAATATCAGCTACCGCTGAATTTACTATTTTACTGAATGCGCCTCCAATTACAACTGCTGTTGCTAGGGCTACAATGTCTCCTTTTAAAAGGAATTTTTTAAAGTCACTGAAAAATGCCATTTGATTATATTTTAATTGTTAGTACTACTAATGTACTTAAAAAAACAAATGAAATTAAACTTTTGTTAAAATAACAGTGAAATTTATACGATCAACGCCCTATTTTTTCGTTATAATTCGTTTTACTCTAGGGCCAATATCTGTGATCAATTCGTATGAAATTGTACCCGCAGCTTCTGCCAAAGCAGCAGCCGTGTGTTCGCTATCAAAAATTATCACTGTATCTCCTTCATTACAATTAATAGCTGTAACATCAACCATAATCATATCCATACAGACATTACCTAAAATGGGGGCTTTTTGTCCGTTGATAAATACAAATCCTTTTTTATGACCGTAGATTCGGGTAATCCCATCGGCATGACCGAGTGTAATGGTTGCGGATTTTATGGTAGTTTCAGCTATAAATCCGCGATTATATCCTAAGGAGCCACCGGCAGGTATTTCATGAATTTGCGAAATTACCGAAGTTAAACTAGCTACTGGTTTCAAGTTTTGATCATACTTAGCATCATTTCCAAAACCGTACAAACCAATTCCCGTGCGCACCATGCTAAAATGTGCTTCAGGATAATTTAAAATACCCGATGTGTTGGATTGATGCACCATTGGATCATTCATCATCTGCGATTGTAAGGCTCCCGAAAATTGCTTAAATCGTTTGATTTGTTGCATTGTAAAAGGCCTTTCATTTTTATCTTCGCTTGCTGCCAGGTGCGAAAATAAGGACTTAATTGACAAATTTGCCTCCTCCACCTGATCTAAAATTATAGGAATATCTGCATCCGAAAATCCTAAGCGATTGAGCCCCGAATTGTATTTGATGTGTACTGGAAAATTTTCCTGTTGATTGTCCATACAAAATTGCGCAAAAGTGGTTAATACGCGCTTGCTGTATATACCAGGTTCTAATTTATATTTGAGTAGCAATTTAAAATTATGAGGCTGTGGATGCAGTACTAAAATAGGAGTTTTAATTCCGCTTTGGCGCAATGCTGCTCCTTCTTCTGCGTAAGCAACACCAAAATAATCTACCCCTAAAGTTTCCAAATGACGTGCAATTTGTACAGCATCGCTGCCATAGGCCACTGCTTTAACCACCGCCAATAACTTTACCTTTGCATTAATTTTACTGCGCAGGTATTCATAGTTATGGGTTAAATTATTTAGATTTATGGTTAAAACGGTTCCGCTCATCCGAGTGTTTTTTTAGTCTATTTATGGTTTTCTTTGTAAAATGCTGCCCTACTTAATGGCTCATATGCATCGGATTCGCCAAGCATGACCAAGTTTTCATCCGTAGATTTCCTATGACTGTAATGTGCCAAATTTCCAGTTTTTGCACAAACGGCATGCACCTTAGTTACATACTCCGCAGTTGCCATAAGTGCCGGCATAGGACCAAAAGGATTTCCTTTAAAATCCATATCCAGCCCTGCTACAATTACCCGAATGCCTTTGTTGGCAAGGTCGTTGCAAACGCGCACAATGCCTTCGTCAAAAAATTGTGCTTCGTCAATACCTACTACATCGCAAGTATCCGCCAAAATACGAATATTTGCCGCGGCAGGTACGGGAGTGGACGCTATTTCATTATTATCATGCGATACTACATTTTCTTCGCTATAGCGAGTATCCACCATAGGTTTAAAAATTTCCACTTTTTGCTTTGCAAATTGCGCTCGTTTTAAACGCCTTATCAGTTCTTCCGTTTTTCCTGAAAACATGGACCCACTTATAACTTCTATCCATCCAAATTGCGCTTCAGGATTTACTGTATTTTCAAGAAACATTTCGTATTTTTCAGCCGGTTAAATTCTTTTTTTCGCGCAAAGCGACTTAAAGGAATAAAACCTGTTTGTTGTTATACAAATGTATGCAATAAAGACTGATTCATACTCATTTTTCATTGACTAGTCATTAGCTGCAGTGCAACTGCAAAAGCCAAATGTTTGGTACATATTTGAAATTTCGATAGCTGTTTCAAACTCATTTAACACCACATGGTGGAACAAAATTACTTTATGAAAGCGCAACTTGAAAAAGAACTTAAGGATTTAGCCATTGATTTATTAAGCCTACAGCACCAAAATACGGAGGATTTAAAGCAAAAAGTAGCTGATATTTATGACCGATTGTGTGTACTTGCCTATGCCGAAAAGCAGGAAACTGAACAGCCTGTTGTGCCAATAGTTGCAGCTGTGGAAACGGCATCCGAAAAAGAATTTGACCGCAAAAATGAGGGGACTGATTTTGGTACTTCCCTTACGGGAGAAGATACAACAGTGACTACTGAAAATATGGAGGCAGCTGTTACCGAAACGCCAACGCTGCCTGAGCCAGTGGTGTCTAGTTCAGAAACCAAATCAATTTCGGAAATTATACCTGATGTACTGCCAGAAGCTGTTGCCGAAGAAACACTTTTTGAATTTAAAAAAACCGTTGAAAATGTTTCTGAAACATCAGAGCAAATTTTAGAATCAACATTAGCGGCTGAGCAGCATCCCGAAGAGGCTCAAAAATCTTTTGAAGCTACAGAACAAAAACTGGAGCAATTTCCTATAAAAGAAACTCCCGAAGTTATTGTCAACGAAATACCTACGCCACCAACTGATGCGCCACAGCTTTTACATGAATTAGAAGCGTTAACGGCAGGGTTTGATTTGCCTGAGTTTGATCCAGTACCACCACCCACGTCAACTATTGAAACAACAGTTCCAGCGACGCCAACTGAAGCAGATGTGTTTTCAAACGCTACTGCTCCTATAGCTGATCCAACACCTACCAAAGTAAATGAAGTTGGTGGATTGCAACAAAGGTCTTCTTTAAATGATAGCCTAAAAAAAACCATTCAAATTGGGTTGAATGATCGTATTGGATTTGTAAAACATTTGTTTGATGGCAATCAGGATGATTATACTCGAGTACTTTCGCAATTAAATACTTTAGAAACTCATACCGAAGCTTCAAATTTTATCAATCATATGGTAAAACCTGAATACAATAATTGGGAAAATAAAGAAGCGTTTGAAACACGTTTTTTAGAAGTGGTTTTTCGTAAATTTGACCTTTAAATTAGCATCCGATTTAAACAACGATTTTTTTGAATTGTTTTAAACAAATTTGATTTTTTATCAAGAAGTTGCAAATTGAATGTTGACTTATAACATGGACTAAAAAATACTGTGAGTAAATTATATCTTGTTCCTACACCCATTGGCAACCTGAATGACATGACATTTAGGGCAATTGAAGTGCTTAAACATGTGGATTTAATTTTGGCTGAAGATACCCGAACCAGCGGTAAGCTTTTAAAGCATTTCGAAATAAGTACGCATATGCAAAGTCATCACATGCATAACGAGCATAAAACGGTAGATAGCATTCTAAAAAAGTTGGAAGCTGGACAACAAATTGCTTTAATTAGTGATGCCGGAACGCCGGCCATTTCGGATCCAGGATTTTTACTGACTCGTGCTGCGGTAAATAAGAATATTACGGTAGAATGTTTGCCTGGTGCTACGGCATTTGTACCTGCCCTAGTCAATAGTGGTTTGCCTAACGATCGATTTGTGTTTGAAGGGTTTTTACCCGTAAAAAAAGGAAGACAAACGCGTTTACTAGCTTTAGCAATAGAGGTACGCACGCTTATTTTTTACGAATCGCCGCACAAATTAGTTAAAACACTCACTGATTTTGCCACCTATTTTGGCGAAGACCGACAGGTTTCAGTTAGCCGAGAACTTACTAAACTCCACGAAGAAACCTTAAGAGGCACTGCCACCGAAGTTGCTACACATTACAAAAATAAACCGCCGAAAGGTGAACTTGTGATTGTTGTAGCTGGCAAAGGAAAATGAGTTTTTAAAATCAGTCATGTCCATGAACTAATTTTGTGGTCGAATCAGATACATATAAACTGGAAAATGGTCGCTGTAACCTGCGGTATACTTTCCCCTGCTAAAGGTGCGTTTAGGGTACCCTTTATAATTCCCCTTAGAGTGTACCAAAAACTTAGGATTGAATACATATGATTTGTACAACCTAAAACCAATGCTATCCAACAATGTATTGGAAATAATAATTTGGTCAAATAAATTCCATTTATCTCGATAAGCCAGGCTGCCTAAGCCTTTTTTGTGTAATATTTCCATAGTATTATACAAATGATATTTAGCATATGGCTTAGTAACAGCTTTTGTTTGTAGTATTTTTTTAAAGCTTTTATCAGCGGGGTCGTCATTAAAATCACCCATAATAATTACGTTAGCTTTAGGGGTAATTGTTTGAATGGAATCAACAATTTTACTACATAATTTAGCTGCTTCAATACGTCGTGGTTGACTTCGTTTTTGACCTCCCCTTCGTGAAGGCCAATGATTAATAATTACATACATAAGTTCATTGCCTAAATAACCAGAGACACATAATTGATCCCTGGAGTAAATAGGATTGTTAAATTCATCTTTTAAAAATAATCGGTGCTTTTGCGCATTTTTTAGTGTAAAAACAGACCGATCGTAAAGTAATCCTACATCAATACCTCTTCGGTCAGGGGATTGGTAGTGCACTATATCATAATCGTACGCTTTTAAAGGAGGTTGCACAATTAGTTTTTCAAGTACTTCTCTATTTTCAACTTCTGCAACACCTAATAAAGCAGGAGGTTTTTTACTGCTTTTGGCTCCAATTGCACTAATAACTTCAGCCAAGTGATCAAGCTTAATCTGCAATTTGTCTTCAGTCCATTGATGCTTTCCTTCAGGTGTATAATCCTCATCAAAAGTAAGTGGGTCATTAATGCAATCAAATAGGTTCTCTAAATTGTAAAAAGCGATAGTCGTAACGGAATAGAGGGCTTTCTGTCCAAAAATCAAATGACAGTTAAAGCCCATAAATAGTAGCGTAAGTAGCGTTTTCAAGATTATAAAATATTGTATTTAAGCAAATTAAAAAAAATATTGTAGTTTCGTCTACTTTAAAACAATTAGTTTTGTCTATTAATCATATTTTTAATGTTTAGATTTTCTTATTGCATTTTATTTCTTTTTCTGAGTATTTCAGGGTATTCTCAACAGCAAAAAATAGTAGGTAAAATCATTAATGAGCTTACCCAAAACCCGGTAGAAAACGCAAGCGTAAGCTTATTGCATACTAATTTTAATGCCACTACAAACCACGAGGGAATATTTAGTTTATCTGGAACATTTCCGTTGGGAGAACAAGTGCTTAAAATTCAAAAAAATGGTTTTTTAGTAATGCAACTACCCATTGTAATAGAGTTGGATAAAGTACTACAGTTACCTCAGTTGACATTACAAGTTGATTTAGTGAATGCCCACCAAACATTTGCCACTATTGATTTAACAAATGATCAACTGGAAACGGATCAAAACAATGAGCAAAATCAAACTTTGTTGCAAGCCTCTCGTGATGCTTTTCTAAATAGCGTAGCTTTTAACTGGAGCGCTACTTTTTTTAGGATAAGAGGATTGGGGAATGAGCATAACAAAATGTTGATTAACGGTGTGGAAATGAACAGCCTTTATAATAATCGCCCCAATTGGAATAATTGGACAGGACTGAATGACATACTAAGGTCTCAGGAAAACACCTTTTACAACAGCTTAAGCCCATTAAGTTTTGGATCGGCTTTAGGTGTAACAAATTTAAAATTAAATGCTTCAAGTTTTGCAACAGGTAAAAAGGTAGCTGTAGCTAGTACAAACAGATCATTTCAAGGCCGGTTAATGGCAACATACCACAGTGGTGTACAAAAAAATGGATGGTCTTATAGTTTTTCTGCTTCCGCCAGAAGGGCAAAACAAGGCTATATTGACGGCACAAGTTTACAATCATTTAGTGTATTCGCTAGTGCTGAAAAGCAATTTAACCAAAAACATAGTTTGAGTTTAACAGCACTATATACGCCTATTGAACGTGGGAAAGCCTCACCAAACACCAATGAGGTAACTGAACTTAAGGGTACACGGTATAATTCATATTGGGGAATTCAAAATGGAAATATTCGAAACTCAAGAATCAGAAGAGTGCAGGAGCCTATTGTGACCATGTCTCATTATTGGAAACCAACCTCAAAATGGAATATACAAAGCACGTTACTTTTTCAAAGTGGGCAAGTTGGTAATAGCAGGTTAGATTATACAGGCAAGGTGGTAAGAGAGGTCAATGAGCAAACTTTTTTTGAAGGAGGAGGACGAAATCCTGATCCGTCCTATTATCAAATACTACCAAGCTATTTTTTAAGAAATAAGGGCAACGAAAATTTTGAAGCAGCATTTTTAGCTGATCGAAATTTTAGAGCAAATGGGCAACTGAATTGGCAATTCCTATATAATTCAAATCAAAATACTAACGAAAATGCCACGTTTGCCTTATATGAGGATCGAAACGACGATACCTTTATAGCAGCTAATACAATAGTAGATTATCACTATTCCGAAAATATAAACCTACAGGCCAAAGCAGCTTTCAGAAGATTAAAAAGCAACAATTTTGCAGAATTAACTGATTTACTTGGAGGGAGCGGTTACTTGGATATCGATGGTTTTTCTGAAGGTGATCAGGCGCAAAATGATTTACAAAACCCAAATAGAGTAGTAGGTGTAGGAGATATTTACAAATATAATTACGTACTAACAAACAATGTTGCAAATGGTTTTATACAAGTTAGTTACAGTAAAAACAAATGGGATGTAACTTCAGCCATTGCAGCAAAGGCACAGCAGTATCAACGCATTGGTAAATTTGAAAACGGATTTTATCCGGGCAGTTTATCGTTGGGAAAAAGTAAAAAACTTACGTTTTTAGGCTATGGTTTTAAATTAGGTTTGCAGCGACAAATAAATCCTAAATGGTATACTAAAGCTTCGGTGTTGGTAAATAGCCAGCCCCCGTTATTGCAACATTCGTTTACCAATCCTAGGCAAAATAACGACACCGTATTGGATTTAAAAAACGAACAATTGATGTCAAGCGATATAAGTGTGGTGTATCAATATGGGAGTATTAAGACTCGATTTTCAGCGTATTGGATTCAACAAAAAAGCGGTACCAATCGTTCGTTCTTTTTTACTGACAATTTAGCTGGGTTGGGTCGTATTGATAATGCAGGTTTTTTTCAGGAAATTATGACTGATATTGACAAACAAAACATAGGATTAGAATTTGGAGCAGAAATTGCAATGACAAGTACGCTTACGTTAAATTTGGCAGCAGCTTACGGCAAACACAGGTATAGTAATAATCCAAATTTGTATGTAACATCAAATACCATTGTAGAACCGTTACTTATTGGTCAAACATTTTTAAAAAATTATCATTTAGCAACGGGACCCCAACAAGCTTATGGAGTAGGATTTAGTTACCGCGATCCTACGTATTGGTGGTTTAGCACACAGCTTAATTGCTTTTCAAATTCCTTTAGTAATATAAGTCCGTTTACACGTACTCAAAATTTTGTAACTGATGTTGATGGTCGCGCTTTTGCAAATTTTAATGAAGCAAAAGCAAAAGAGCTACTACAACAAGAACAGTTTCCTGCATATTTTTTGTGGAACGCTATAGGCGGAAAGTCCTGGAAAATAAAAAAACATTACCTCGGTTTTGTTTTAGGGGTTCAAAACTTACTAAATCAGGTATTCAAAACAGGTGGTTTTGAGCAATCTCGCAATTCAAATTTTAGCACTTTAAGTGCTGATAGCAATAGGTCAAATCCCTTATTTGGCTCTAAATACTGGTATGGTTCAGGCACTACATTTTACGTAAATACCTATTATAGATTTTAAAAAATAACTAGCATGAGAAAACAATTAGTAAAGCCAATTATAAGTATTTTGTTTATCATACTCACCGCTATGTCATGCGATGATAATATTGAAGTGCCTAAACCTCAAAATATTGAAATTCCCAATGGTACTATGGTAAGCATAAGTGCTGCAAAAGCAGGGTTAGATCGTGCCGAAAACAATAGCATCACCTTTACCTCCGACCAGTTTTTAGAAGCTTATGTAGTGTCATCTGACAAGGGAGGGAACTTTTTTAAAGAGTTGATTTTACAGGATAAACCCGAAAATCCAACTGCTGGTATTCATTTTTTGATAGACGAGCGCGCTTTGCATAATCGTTTTCCTTTTGGAAGTAAACTATTTGTACAGTTGAACGGTTTAAGTGTTGGTTTTGGCAATGGCGTAGTAAAATTAGGAAAGTTATTAGAAAATGAAATTGTAGCCTTAACAGCATTTGAAATTGATCAACATGTGTTTAGAACAAACGAAATTGCAACAATCCAACCTTTAAATGTAACATTGCAAACGCTTACGCGAGAAAAGGAATCACTGTTAGTGAGGTTATCAAACATGCAATTTAATCCAGAACTTTTGGGCGATACGCCCAAAACGCTTGCTGCTGAGTCTACTGATAATTTTGATGGTTTACGGCTCATGAAAAATTGCGATGAAGGGATAGAAGTCGCCTTATGTACAAGTACGTTTGCAAGTTTTAAAACGCTAACGTTGGCAAGTGGGTCAGGCGATGTTATGGGAGTATTGAGTAGGGATTTTAGAGATGATTTTTTTGTTTTGAAAATGAATACAGCCAGTGATTTAAGTTTTAATGAAAATACCCGATGTGACCCCACATTTTTTGAGTGTACCAATACAAGTATTGATGCCACAGATCTTTTATTTTCGGAGGACTTTGAAACCATTACCAATGAAAATTTACTCGAACCCCTAGGTTGGTTAAATATAAATGTAACAGGCGATGAAGAGCGTTGGACTGACAAAAAAATAACTAACGTAGCTAATCGAGTACTTACAATTTCAGCTTTTAATAGTAATTTGCGCCCTTTGGAAGCATGGCTTGTCACACCCGAAGTTGATCTCACTAATGTAGAGGATGCCTTTGTTCAATTTAGGGTGCGTACGCAGTTTAACAATGGAAAAATATTGCATGTTTGGATTACCAATAACTTTTCTGGGGAGGTAAAAACAACGGAATGGGAACTGCTTCCTGTTCAAATACCAGTTGCGTCGTCAAATTACAATACCTTAAAACAGCCTATTTCATGCCTGCCAGGGAAGGTCAGAATTGCTTTTCAGTACAAAGGTTTTGACCCCACAGCTACAGCTACATACCAAATTGACGATGTTAAGTTTTACGGTAATATTAAATTTCCTTAAATAAAATAATTTTTCAAACTTTTTTTATTACGTAATTTTTAAATAAGATTATTCTTACATGTTATAATTAACTGATTTACAGCGCATATATTTGTGGTAAGGCTTATGCAAAAAATCAATTCAATAGATTATATCTATCCGTGCTTAAGATGATTAATAATCTTGTCCGTTTTTTGTATATATTTATCGAATAAATAAAGTGCCCTTTAATCTATTAAATTTAAAAATTAATCCATGAATTCAAAATTATTTTCGTTAGTAACGGCCATTGGCCTTAGCACTTCTGTGTTCTCTCAGGTCGAAGTTGATATAAACTTCGATATGAAACATACAGTTGGAGGAAAAGAAACTTTTGATAGGAATAAGTACATTGTTTTGCACGCAGATGCTACTGAAAACGATTACAATGACGAGCTAGGTAAGCTTGATTCCTTAATCAATTTGTACGATGCTTACTATGGTCGTGAGACTGGGCGTATGCGTTTTACAGTGGATCAAGTAAGAGAAAACGCCAACAGACCAGGCTTTGCTGATCCAGCAAGTATTGCTGAATGGGGTACTATTTTAAATAACTCTTATGCTGACAGAACGTCAAAACATCCTTTTGAAAAAGGAACTACAATAACAGCAGCTCAAGATGCGCCATTTTTCCCAAATGGACGTCATGCAACTGGACAAGGTTGGTTTTTTTCTGAAACAAATTCTGCTGAAGAGCCTTTTGCATCAGCCACAGGTCAGTTTATGGGATTATTCATGCAAGAACTTTATGGCGAGGGAGGAACAACTGGTGCTCCAAGACCTGAATATGTTGAGGTGATTAACGAGCCATTTTTTCCATTAATTGATTTTGCTTCCGCTGGGGAGGAGTCAAGCGCTACTGATATTTTTGAAATGCATAAAACCGTAGCAGATTCGGTTAGGAAATATTCGCCTGAAAGTAAAATAGGAGGATTTACAAATGCATTTCCTGATTTAGAAGCCGAAGGTTTTGAAGCACAAAATAAAGTGCCTTTTGGTCAGTGGGAAGAGCGTTGGAGACGTTTCATTGACGAGGTTGGTCCACAAATGGATTTTTATTCAATTCATTTATATGACTTTCATAGTATTGGAGGAAAAGAGCAGTTAAGAAAAGGTAGTAATATGGAAGCTACCATGGATATGATTGAGCATTACAATACGTTACAGTATGGCGAAGTGAAGCCTTGGGTTATATCAGAGTACGGTGGGCAACTAAATGACTTTTATGCGCAACCATGGTCACCAGCAAGAGATTGGTTAATCCTTAAATCATTTTCTTCAATGATGATGCAGTTTATGGAAAGGCCTGATGTTATTGAAAAAACAGTACCATTTGCTCTAGGTAAGGCAGAATTTTTGTTTGGTGAACAGGCTGAAGGGTTTGCTTACCCTTGGCGTATGATGCGTAAAAAAGACGAACCAGCTTCTCGCAATAGCGATGAATATGTATTTACTGATGTGGTTAAATTTTACCAATTATGGAGTGATGTAAATGGTACACGTGTAGATACAAAATCCACGGATCTAGATATTTTAGTTGACGCTTACGTGGACACCCCTGAAAATAAGGCATATTTAATTTTAAATAGTTTAGCAGAAACTAACCTGAGTGTAAACTTAAACGAGTTTGGTTTAGGAACAAGTAATGTTACTGGCGTAAAAATCAAACACCTTTTTCTTGGAGCAAACAATGTACCAGTATTAGATATTACCGAAAGTAATACAGCACCTGAATCAGTTGTGGTTAATGAGGAGGGAACACTTATTATAGAGTATACTTTTGATAACGCAGTTGCTATTTCAGAAACTTCTACAGAAAGTAAAACCTATGCAACTACCTACAAGCAAGCAATTGTCGCGGATCAGGCTATTTCATTTACTATACCAAACATTACTTTAGGTACTGATGGAGAAGCCTTATTAAGATTAGGTGTGGGTAGAACCATTGATGCAAGTAGAGTGCCTGTAGTAACAGTAAATGGAACTCCAATTTCAGTTCCTACAGATTACCGAGGTGATGTTCAAACCCAAAGAGATTCGTTTTTTGGTATTTTGGAAATTCCAGTACCTTTTGAAAATTTGGTTTCTGGCAATAATGAGGTTACCGTTAGTTTTAATGATGATGGAGGATTTATAAGTAGTGTTGCTTTACAAACATTTGATTTTTCTCGTGAGGTAACCAGAACACCAATAGGTGATAGAGAGCGTTCATTAACTTTTGATAATATAGCTGATTTTACTCCTGCTGGAGAAGCTATCCCTGCGTTTACAATTAGTCAAAATATAAACTTAAGCCTATCTTATACAACAGGGTTGACTGATGGCGTGGAAGAAGATTTAACATACATTGCTGCGCAAATCCGTCAGGTAGATGAATTAGGAAATGCCGTAGCAACTAGTGAATTTATAACTTTAGCTCCTGGCGAAGCTGATAATGCAGGTGTAGCTGAAAATTTTACCTATAAAATTCCAACAAATTTTGCAACACCAAATACTGATTTAATTCCTACTACGGAAAACTTACCTGAGGGACACAAATTATTCCTTTTGTTATTCATGTCTGTGGATGGTGATACCAATTTTGCCAACGCAAATACTGAAATTGTTATTAACGAAGTTCCTGATCGCGAACGTTCATTAACTTTTGATAACATTGCTGATTTTATACCCGCAGGAGGAACATTACCCACAGTGGGGTACGGACAAGAAGTGACATTACAATTAACCTACGCAACAGGATTGACCGACAGGGTTGAAGAAGATTTATTTTACATTGCAACTCAAGTAAGACAAATTGATGCAGATGGTAATATTATTGGTGATAGTACATTCACTACAATTTTACCTGATGATGCTCCAAATTCAGGTACGGTTAATTTTACGTACACGATCCCAACTGAATTTGAAACACCAGCTGTAGGTCCGATACCTACAACAGCAGAGTTGCCAGAAGGACATCAATTAGTATTGTTAATTTTTATGTCTACTGAAAATAACACTCTTTTTGCCAATGCAAATACATCAATTGTATTAAACGCGGCCGCAGATAGAACAAGAGAAATTACATTTGATAACCTAAGTGAATACATTCCTTCAGGGTCAAGCATTCCTGTATTTGAACAAGGTCAAATTATCCCTACTACTTTAACGTATACTACAGGTGTAAACGCAGGAGTTGAAGAAGATTTGAGCTACGTAGCTATGCAAGTACGTCAGCTTGACGAAAATTTTAATATCGTTAATACAAGTACTTTTCAAGCAGTAGTAGGTGATGATGCAGTAAATAGCGATACAGTTTCTTTTGATTATACATTGCCAACTACTTTTGACGACGGCGAAGCTATTCCGCTTTCGGCAGATTTACCAACAGGGCATAGCTTGTTTTTATTAACCTTTATGTCGGTTGATGGCGATGCAGGTTTTGCGGATGCTAACACTCAAATTACTATTATTGAGCCGCAGCGCCGAAGAGCAGTTACTTTTGATAACAAATCGGATTACATGCCATCGGTTACTAGTTTACCTACCTTTGAGCAAGGACAAACTATACCTACAACTTTGACGTATAGTACAGGTTTAAACGATGATGAAACTGAAGAGGATTTGACTTATATAGCAATGCAAGTTCGTCAGTTTAATGAAAACTTTGCTGTAGTAAATACAAGTACTTTTGAGGCGGTAGTAAGTGGTGATGATCCCAATACGGGAACAGTAGACTTTGATTACACGTTACCAACTACGTTTGATGATGATACGGTGATTCCATTGTCATCAGAACTACCAGAAGGACATAAGTTATTTTTACTGATATTTATGTCAGTTGATGGGGATACAGGTTTTGCAGATGCAAATACTGAAATTGAAATCATTTTAGCCAACAGAGAAAGAACAGTAACGTTTGATAACGTTGCCGATTATGTTTCTGAAGAAACTAGTTTGCCAACATTTGATTTTGGACAAACATTTTCAACTACTTTAAGTTATACTACAGGTATTTTTGATAACGAGACTATTGAAGATTTAGACTATGTAGCTATGCAATTGCGCCAGATAGATCAAGCAGGAGGCGTGGTAAATATAAGTGCTTTTGAAGCTGTAGTTACTGCTGATGCAGAAAATAAGGATACAGTAACCTTTGATTATACACTACCTGTTAGTTACGAAAGTGGCGACCCAGTTTTAGACTCTGAAAACTTACCTGATGGACATAAATTAGAGTTATTGATATTTATGCAAGTTGATGGAGGTGCTGGTTTTGCTAATGCAGATGGAGAAATTTTTATCAACGAACCAGAAGCAGATCGAGAAAGAACAGTAACTATTGGTAGTTTAGATGCGTTTATTCCGGAAGGAGGCATAGTGCCAACATTTGTTGAAGGAGATGAATTTTCAGTTTCAATCACTTACAATACAGCTGAATACCCTAATAGAATTGAAGATGTATCAAGTTTAAGTATTGAATTGCGTCAGGTGGATCAAGAAAATGGTGTAGTTAATACCGTAAATGTAGGTGGAAACCTTATTGTTGACGTGACTACTGCGCCAAATGAAAACACCGTTACTGTAGATTTTACATTACCAACTATTTACAATAACGGAGACCCTGTGTTAGTATCCGAAGCATTGCCTGATGGTCACAGTCTTGTTTTAGCAGCTAAATTGGGCGTAGATAATGATACCGCATTTAGTGAGGTTCAGGAAGAAATTAGTATTGAACGTTTTATTGAAGATAGAGAAGCTTTCATTACTTGGAACAACAGAGATGAGTTTGTATCAGGAAGAAGAAACTTTCCTGTATTTTTCTTTGGAGAAACGGTTAATTTAAATTTGAGTTATTCAACACCAATTGTTGACGGAATTGAAGAAGAACTAGAATCCGTAAGGGCAAGAATTGTTCAAGTAAATAGAAAAGGTAAAATAATTAGACGTACTAGAACCGCAAGGATTTTAACTGAAGGAGCACCAAATATAGACACTAGATCAGTAGCTTATACATTGCCAACACAGTTTAATGACGGTAGATTAATACCTAATTTACGCAGACTACCTAGAGGACATAGACTTAGATTGATACTATTAGTAAGAACTAAAGAATCTAAACGAGTAGCAACAACTAGATCAACTATTGGATTCTTAGGGTTTAATTACTATTACAACAATTTTAGTAGTTATTTTGGAGCTAAAACCTTAGATTCGAATGATTCTGAAGTGAGTTTGTATCCAAATCCAGCTCATGAGGCTGTAATAATAAGCAATGCAACTGCATTTAAAACAGCTACTTTAATTGGCTTAAATGGCGCTGTAATAAGTTCAATCAATCTTACTGAATCAGATAGTTTTAATGTAAGCCAATTAAGCGATGGTATTTACATCATCAAATTATTTGGAGAAGACGCTATTGAAAGAACACTTAAAATTGTAGTAAAGCATTAAAATTTAATGTGTAGTTCCTATTAATCATTAGTAATTATATAGGAATCGAATTCTAAACAAAAAGCTAAATGATGGTGACATCATTTAGCTTTTTTTGTATGGTTATCAGTCAAAATACAGCTGAAAAATTATTAAAGAAGGTGAGGATATATTTTCATTTCGGTTATTAAATGTCTTAAATATTTTGTGTCTTTTTAATATTGGACTACCGTAATACCTCAAACTTTTTTGATAACCGAAGTACAAATATATGCTTCAGCTAATCCTTAAATACTAAAATAAAAGCTTTTGATACGCAATTTAGAGGAGTGAAATCTGTACCATTTTTCTTGTATATACTATCAAAAATATATAGCTAGAAATAATAATTCCACAACATTTACGCTTGATCCAATGTAACCATTTCTCAAAACAGAAATGACGTAAACTATTTTGAAAGTAGTATTACTGAAACCTTGGAAGGGTATATTGTATTTGGTGTAACTTATAAACTGTAAATAAACTACCAGCTCCCGCCGGCACCTCCACCGCTAAATCCTCCGCCTCCGAAACCACCTCCAAAGCCTCCGCCACCTGATGAGCGTCCAAAACTTCCGCCACTGTAGCCACCGCGGCCCATGTTACTTAAAATGATCACATCAAGCAAACTGCGTGCTTTTCGGCTATTTCCACTATTACGATCGTCGTCATCACCCCCTTTATTCTTTTTGGATGACCATATGATTAAGAGGAAAATTAAGAAGAAAACGATAAACATAAACGGAATACCTTCACCCTCCCCTTTAATTCGATTACGAATCCGAGTACCTTTATAAGTCCCATTCAACATTTGTATAATTGCCGAAGTTCCTTTATCCAACCCTTGGTAGTAACTACCTGCTCTAAACTCTGGTAATATAATTTCTCGCGTAAGCGTTCCTACTTGCCCAGCAGTTAAATATTGCTCTACACCATATCCTGGAGATATATGAATTTTTCGATCATTTTTAGATAGCAAGATAAAAACCCCATTATCCTTATCTGCTTGTCCTATGCCCCATTTATGAGCCCATTTAGGTGTTAAAATTCCTATAGCTTCGCCTTTTAAGCTATTAATGGTAGCGATAACAATTTGTGTACTTGTGGTATCGGAATACTTGATTAATTTAATTTCTAATGCGCGCCTTTCGGCTGGACTTAAAATATTGGCATAATCATACACAGCAACTTGTTCAGTGGCTTTTGCAGGTTTTGGCGGTATATCAAACTGCGCATGTATTGTATTTATTTTTATAACAAATACGAAAAGTAATGCCAGTACTATTTTTAGTTTACCCATTATAACTTTGATATTTCATCGGTAAGTTCATTGGTGTCATCAGCATCCCACGGAAAGTATTTTTTTAAAGCTTCTCCTATTTGGGTAACCCCTAAAATTAACCCTTTGGCAAAATGTTGTTTTTTAAACTGATCTTGAATAACATCGCGCGTACTGTTCCAAAAATCGGGACCTACCTTTTTGTTAATCCCATTATCGCCATACACTACAAATTGTTTTTGATTTACAGCCACATAAAGGATCACACCGTTTTCTAACTTGGTATTATCCATTTTTAGCATATGAAATACCTGCTGCGCCCGTTGGTACACCTCAGCATGATCATAGTCTTCCAAATGCACACGTATTTCGCCAGAAGTCTGCTTTTCAGCCTTGCGGATTGCGTCAACAACTTGTTGTTCTTGTGTTGAAGTTAAAAAGGTTGCAACACTACTTGCCATTATTTGAAATCGAAATTAACGTCCACTGGTTTTTCCGCTCCTGCTTCGGCATCAAAATAAGGTTTGGCATCAAAACCAAAGATTTTTGCAGTTATTAAACCCGGGAAACTTTTCACTTTATTGTTGTAAGGTTTTATTGCCGCATTAAAACGCGTACGAACAGTTAAAATTTGATTTTCAGTACTTGCTATTTCATCCTGCAATTTCAAAAAGTTCTGATTGGCTTTTAGGTCGGGATAACGTTCCACGGTGACAAGTAAACTTTTTAAAGCCCCACTTAATCCCCCTTGAACCTTATTGAATTCGGCCAATTGCTCGGGTGTAATGTTGGAAGGGTCAATGTTTACCGAAGTTGCTTTTGCTCGGGCATTTATTACCTCCACTAAAGCACCTTTTTCATAATCAGCAGCCCCTTGTACTGTTTTTACCAAATTTCCTATAAGATCATTTCTTCGCTGATAGGCTGTTTGTACATTCCCCCAGGCTTCTGCCGTGTCTTCATTGAGTGATACAAAAGTATTATAATCACAGGAATTTAAGGTTAGTGCTATTAAAATAAGCCCAGTAATACGTAATAGTAATTTCATGATAGTGTAGTTAAGTGTTTTTGTTTACAGACTCGCTTTTAATTCCAATAACGATGCCTTAATAGCATTCAATTTACGAATTATATCAAAATTTTCCAGCGTTTCGTTTTGATGAGACTTTAAATACGTTTTTGCCCCTTCTAATTTGTAACCACGTTCTTTAACTAAATGATAGATTAATTCTATTTTTTGGATATCCTCCTTAGTAAAGTAACGAACTCCGTTAGTATTCTTTTTGGGTTTAATTACAGAAAATTCCTTTTCCCAAAAACGAATTAGGGAAGCATTTACATTAAACGCTTTTGCAACCTCACCAATACTGTAATACAATTTTTCGGGTAGGTTAATGTGCATATTAATCTAAAGATTGGTTTACTTCACGCGATTTCTGTAGCAAGGTAGCAAACTCCTGTGCAGAAAGGTTGCCGTAATAGAAGTTTATTGGATTGATTCGCTTGCCATCTTTAAAAACTTCGTAATGTAAGTGTGGTGCTTGTGATCTTCCTGTGCTGCCTACAAAGCCAATAACATCACCTCGTTTTACTTTTTGTCCTTTTTTAACATTATACTTATAAAGGTGTGCATATAATGTTTTGTAACCATAACCATGTTCAATACGAATATGATTTCCGTATCCCGATGATCGACTATCCGCTCTGGTAACCACACCATCGCCTGTAGCAAAAATTGGGGTTCCCCTTGGCGAACTAAAATCCATACCACGATGCATTTTTCGCACTTTGGTAAAGGGGTCACTTCGCATTCCGTAACCCGAAGCCATACGCTTTAAATCTTTATTTTGTATGGGTTGTATGGCTGGTATGGCTGCCAGTAATTTTTCCTTTTCTTTAGCTAACACAGCCACCTCATCCAACGATTTCGATTGGATAGCAATTTGTTTTGCAATTTGGTCTACCCGTTGATTGGTTTCTTTAATCAATTCTGAATTTTCAAAACCATCAAATTTATTATACCTGTTCACCCCTCCAAAACCAGCTTTACGCTGCTCTTCGGTAATTGGTTCTGCTTCAAAATACAATCGGTAAATGGTATTATCACGATCCGCTATTTCATTAAGTACTTTTTCCTGTCGATCCATTTTGTTGTTCAGCATTTTATACTGCAACTTCATGTTTTCCAGCTCCCTTCGGTATTTTTTCTCCTTAGGTGTTTCAATTTTAGGAATACTATAATAGGTAATTAATAATACAAATGAGGCCAAAAACAAACCAATAAGACTAAGTAACGCAATTCCCAATTTGCGTCCTTTTTTAGGTTCAATTTTTCGGTACGATAATGTTTCGCTGTCGTAGTAGTATTTAACCTTTGACATAATTTAAATTATACTATTTTTGCACTTGCCTAGATGGCTAATTATTTAGAGTTTAATTTTCAAAGATACTAAATTTGTAATGAAGCATTAATTTCATTATAAATTCAATGAAAATTGCTAAAAACAACACCCTTTTTACATGAAATCACAAGAGATCCGTAAACAGTTTCTGGAATTTTTTGAATCAAAAAAACACAGCATAGTGCCCTCAGCCCCAATGGTAATTAAAAATGATCCAACGCTGATGTTTACTAATGCCGGAATGAATCAGTTTAAAGAATTCTTTTTAGGCAACGGAACCCCTAAAAATAATCGAATTACTGATACTCAAAAATGCCTTCGCGTAAGCGGAAAACATAATGACTTGGAAGAAGTGGGAATGGATACCTACCACCACACCATGTTTGAAATGTTGGGGAATTGGTCTTTTGGAGATTATTTTAAAAAAGAAGCTATACAATGGGCCTGGGAACTGCTCACTGAAGTATACGGTATTGACAAAGACATTCTTTACGTTTCAGTGTTTGAAGGTGCCGATGATGATGGATTAGGTTTGGATCAGGAAGCCTTTGATTTATGGAAAGCGATTGTTCCTGAGGATCGAATTATAATGGGAAATAAAAAGGATAACTTTTGGGAAATGGGTGATCAAGGCCCCTGTGGTCCTTGTTCTGAAATCCATGTAGATATTCGTTCTGCCGAAGAAAAAGCTAAGGTTTCGGGTCGTGATTTAGTCAATATGGATCATCCGCAAGTGGTTGAAATTTGGAATTTAGTTTTTATGCAATTTAACCGAAAAGCAGACGGCTCACTGGAAAAATTGCCCGCACAACACGTAGATACCGGAATGGGATTTGAACGTTTGTGTATGGTGTTGCAAAATGTAAAATCCAATTACGATACCGATGTGTTTACACCGCTTATTCGCGAAATTGAAACCATAACGAATTCCGTTTACGACAAAAACTCTTTACCGACTAATGAAAATGGAAAGGTAAGCGTTGCCATACGTGTAATTGCCGATCATGTCCGTGCCGTAGCTTTTTCAATTGCCGATGGGCAATTACCTAGTAACAATGGAGCAGGTTATGTAATTCGTCGTATTTTACGTAGGGCCATTCGTTACGGATTTACATTTTTAGATACTAAAGAACCTTTTATTTACAAATTGGTTGATACGTTAAGTAGTCAATTAAGTAAAGCATTTCCTGAGTTAAAAACACAAAAAAACCTTATTGTAAATGTGATTAAGGAAGAAGAAAATTCATTTCTGAAAACATTAGACCAAGGCTTACTATTATTAGATCAAATTATTGAACAAACTAAAGGCAATACCATTTCTGGTGAAAAAGCTTTCGAATTATATGACACCTTCGGTTTCCCTATTGATTTAACTGCACTTATTTTAAGTGAAAAAGGATTACAATTGGACGAAGCTGGCTTTAAGGCCGAATTGCAAAAACAAAAAGACCGCTCCCGCGCCGCAGCAAAAATATCAGCTGGTGACTGGGAAGTAATAGGCATAGAAAATAATGAAGCCTTTATTGGTTATGACCAGCTTACCGCTGAAGTAAACCTAACGCGTTACCGAAAGGTAATTAGTAAAAAAGATGGCGAATTATTTCAATTGGTATTTAATCAAACGCCATTTTATCCCGAAGGTGGAGGTCAGGTAGGTGATAAAGGTTATCTGGAAGCCGCTAATGGCGATGTGGTATACATTATTGATACCAAAAAAGAGAACAACCTCATCATCCACATTGCTAAAAACCTTCCTAAAAATATCAACGGAACATTTACTGCTGTTGTTGATTCCAAACAGCGTACTCGTACCGCATCCAACCATTCGGCTACGCATTTATTACACCAAGCTTTACGTAGTGTCTTAGGAACACATGTGGAACAAAAAGGATCCATGGTACACAGTGGAAATTTACGTTTTGACTTTTCTCATTTTTCAAAAGTAAGTACTAACGAATTACAAGAAATTGAAAATTTTGTCAATGCACGCATAAGGGAAAAACTTCCGTTAGAAGAAAATAGAAATAATACCTATGACAATGCCATTGCTCAAGGTGCCATAGCTCTGTTTGGTGAAAAATATGGCGACACCGTACGTTCCATCCGCTTTGGTAAATCAATGGAATTATGTGGCGGAATTCACGTACCAAACACTGCCGATATTTGGCATTTTAAAATTACTGCCGAAAGTGCCGTGGCATCAGGTGTCAGAAGAATTGAAGCCATTACCAGCGATGCTGCCAAAGACTATTTTGCTACGCAAGCAAAAGCTTTTAGCGAGGTAAAAGCGGTATTAAAAAATGCAAAAGATCCAGTAAAAGCAATTACCAGCTTGCAAGATGAAAATAACAGTCTCAAAAAACAAATTGAGCAATTATTAAAAGAAAAAGCAGGAAATTTAAAAAACGAATTAGCCACACAGTTTACTGAAATCAACGAAGTACAATTTTTAGCTAAAGAAGTAGACTTGGATGCGCAAGGTATTAAAGATTTATGTTATGATTTGGGTAATGATCGCAACAACGCCTTTATCATTTTTGGAAGTGCTCAAAACGGAAAAGCCTTACTAAGTTGTTATATTTCTAAAGACTTAGTGACTAACAAAAAACTAAATGCCGGACAAATTGTTCGCGAGCTAGGAAAACACATCCAAGGTGGTGGTGGTGGACAACCATTTTTTGCCACCGCTGGGGGTAAAAATCCTGATGGTATCGCTAAAGCTTTAGAAGAAGCTAAAAATTATTTGTAGCGCATTTTAAAAGTCCTTGGAAATTTCTAGGGACTTCTTATTTATCCCAAATGAATCAGTTTTTTACCACGTTACCACCAAAAAAACAAACACCTGATATCAACTATGCTTCAAAAGTGTTATTGATGGGGTCTTGTTTTGTGGAAAATATCGGTCAACGCTTAGAATACCACAAATTTCAAACGAAAGTAAATCCTTTCGGAATTATTTTTCATCCTGTGGCTTTAAACAATTTAATCAAGCGTGTTATTGAGCAAAGGTTATTTACTGAAAAGGATATTATTTATCAAAACGAACAATGGCATTGTTTTGAAGTGCATTCAAAACTAAGTAATCCCGATAAAAGTGAGTTTGTTTCCTTGCTTAATAAACAGATTATAGACACTTATAATTGGATCACTACTGCAAGCCACATTGTACTTACTTATGGTACTGCCTGGGGGTATACAAGAAATCATACAATTGTTGCTAACTGCCATAAAATTCCTCAAAAGGAGTTTACTAAAACAATCACTCCAATAGACCAATTAGAAAATGATATCACGGAATCTGTAAATTTGCTAAAAAAATTAAATCCGACTGCCGCTGTTCTTTTTACGGTTTCTCCGGTACGTCATTTAAAAGATGGTATTGTAGCAAACAATCAGAGTAAGGCACATTTACTTAGTGCTATTCATTCAGTAATTAACAAAAATGCAGATACCCATTACTATCCCGCTTATGAACTGGTTGTGGATTGTTTACGTGATTATCGTTTTTATACCCCTGATTTACTACACCCTAATGAAACGGCTATTGATTTTATATGGGAACATTTTACGGCAACTTACATGCATGATGATGACACAAAAAAAACAATTAAACAAGTTATAGAAATTCAACGTGGATTACAACACAAAGCTTTTAACCCAAAAAGCGAAGCGCATAAAAAATTTATGGCTTCGCTACATGCTAAAATCACTAGAATAACTCGTGATTTTCCTTTTATGAAGTTTTATCAAATTCCATAAAATCTAATCGTTATATAATTCAAATCACAGTCTGGATTATCTTTAAATACTTTCAGAATTTATCTTGATCAGTATAGTTCTACTTAATGTATTTGGTGTAATTTTACTAACCTATTTTTTATCAATACTGTTGTTTTTTTGACTAAACATTAATTTTCCTCAAAGCACCTTTATTAATTTTGACAGTATCAATTGAATTACCATCTGAATTATACCACCTACATGTAATTATAGGTTCTTCAACCCTACTTACGGTCATTTGTGGACTGCCAGAATTTAATTTTACGATATCTCCTATTCTAAAATTTTCCATAATAAATACAATATTTCATAAAACACTAAATATCAGTAATTTAAATTTATGCTGCAAATATTATTTTATTTTTTAGCATTAAAGCAAATGTAATTTTTGTTTAATGAACTAAACCCAATTAATGCTTCAGTTTCTAGAGAAGTAAACGCCTATTTCAAACACTAACGTAAACTGGGTTTTTTAATTTGACTATAGTGATGCTAAACTAAAATTAAGAGAACACTAGTATTTATTGTATTTCACAACCCCATAACTAAGTTCTAATACATAAAGCAAGCTAATACAAAATTGACTACTCTTTACTATGTATTTTTAATGCTATTTTGTACCCAAAAGCTGAAGTTCATTGACTACTATTTCTGTAATGTATCTTTTTTCACCCTCTTTGGTTTCGTAAGTTCTGTTGGTTAGTTTCCCCTCTACGGCAACTTCCTTTCCTTTTTCAAGGTACTTTTCAATAACTTCCGCCGTTTTTCCCCAAGCAACCACGTTGTGCCATTGCGTTTCCGTGATCACTTCACCGTGTGTATTTTTATATTTTTCGTTTGTAGCCATACTAAATTTTGCTAGTTTTTTTCCACTATCTAAATTTATTATTTCTGGCGCTTGACCTAAATTACCAATCAACTGTACTCTGTTTCTTAATGAACTCATGATTTTATTTTTAAATTACGATAACCTTATGATTACCAACAATGCAAACATAGCATGAGCATCAAAAAATAAGTGGTTGGTAAAAGTTTACTTCCGTTTGTAGTCGTTTGTTGTCGAATAATTCACTTTAGCTATTTGCCTTAATAGATTTATATCGCAATACTCAGAACACCTATAATTCAAAGATCAGAGGATATGAAACTTGCTTATACCGTTTACGACAGTAATTTTTAATTTGAAGATTCTTTAAAGCTTGATACTTCACGCCGAAGCTAAAGCCAGAAATTTTTTCTTTTTGTCCAAATAAGAAATTTCTATTTTAATAATTTGAACTAAGAATTAAGGTTATTTCATATTATTAAAGTCGTCTTTACCAGGAAAATAAATATGGTTATGGAATTGATGAAAATTTTATGCTTTTAAACTTTTCAATTCGTCGAACGAAAGTAATGGAAAATTACTTTCTGAAAGCTAAAAAACTTCAACTGTATTTTGCAACTACATCAACAATCAAATTATAAAAATGTAATTAGAATGCTACATACTTTTTATAAGCTTTATCAAGCTTGATATCGTATTTATTAGCCCGAAATCCACTTCCGTTGTATCCTTCGGCAAACTTTGTCCAATTTTTTGTTCTTGCCCACTCCAATAGTGTGTTTCCTTTAAATTTTGTAACCTCTAAAAACTTGCCGAAAGCTTTTAAGTGTGCTCTTTCATGCGTGTACATTTCAGATACAAAATGATCCACACTTTCATACCCCAAACTTTCATAGTGGTATCCCATAATTTGAAATGCTCCCCACGAAGCCGAAGCAAAAGCGGCTTCATGTACTGCAGGAATGTTGGACAACCCAGCTGCCTTTTCCAATCGGATGTATTCTCCTGCTCCCCCTTTGTAATATTTTTTGGTCCATTTAGCGTAAAGGATATCTTTAGTTTGCTCATCGGAAAACAGCAATGGATCAACTCCTTTAGTCTTCAACTGTCTCCAAAACACATGACCCTCAAACAATATCCTTGGTTTGCCGTTTACCAGAAATCCTTTTCCGCTACTTTCTATTTCATTTACTGCCTTAACAATAGCGACTTCCAAATTATAGCTTTTTGCAAAACGAATAATGTCACCTTCTGCAAGTAATTTATCATTAAAAGCAACTAAGTCTTGTTCTTTTTCTATTAGTTTTGACCAGGTTTTAACCCCCACAATTCCATCGGCCACTAAGTGATTTTTTTGTTGAAAATCAATAATGGCTGCATGGGTATCTTTTCCAAAATAATTGGATATATAAACGTTGTAGCCTATTTTCACTAAAATTTCTTCCAAAAAATAAACTGCTTCTCCGCGAGAACGATAGCGTAATGTTTTCATAAATGTAGTGTTGAACCCAATTTTAATGTATGTAACATCCTATTTTTGTAAAAAATCCAGTAATTTTTCATTTAATTCTGCCGTAGCCTCCATGTGAGTCATATGCCCGCCATTAATTGCTACAAACTTGGAGCCTGTTAACTCAGCTTCGGCAAATAACTTTTTGCTCGACAAAATAGGGTCATTTTTTCCAGCAATTATTAATTTTTTACCTTTAAAATAACTTAATACCTTAGTTTTGCTTAACCTATCCCTCATACCCATCAATGCAGCTTTTATCCCTTCGGAAGAAATTTTTTGGGCTTCAGCAATTAATTTATCAACTTTTTGACTATGCAGTTTTTTAAATGATTCCGCAAATAAGTTTACAATCCCCATTCGTATGTAAACATCTTTTTGTTTATCAATAACGGCTATAGCCCTATCTCTGTTGGCTTTTCTTTCTAAAGAATCTGCATTACTTGTGGAGTTGAGTAATACCATATGTGTTGCCATAGTACTGCATATTTGTATAAGTGATAACGCTACATATCCTCCCATAGAATGACCTATCACCGCAAATTCATTTATTTTTAGATGATGTAGTACTGCTTTGACTGCTTCAGCTTGCATTTCCATAGAATGCAGAAAACACAAGTTTCCAGTTTCTCCATGACCTAATAAATCAATACAAATGTTGGTAAAATGATTATCAAAAAAAGGAATTTGGGTATCCCAGACGTTTCTATTTTCTAAAAAACCGTGTAACCACACAACAGTAGGACCTTTTCCAGAAAGGGTATATCCAATTTCAATATTTTTATACGCTATTTTCATGAATTCATTAATGCTTCAATTTCCTCCGCTTCAATAGGTATGTTTTTCATCAAATTCAGTGGCGCACCTTCTTTTTGTATGACTACATTATCTTCCAAACGAAATCCCATTTTTTCTTCAGGAATATAAATACCTGGTTCAACCGTTAATACCATATTTGCTTGCATCGGTTCGGATTGTAACCCATAATCATGCGTATCCAGTCCCAAAAAGTGAGACGTCCCATGCATAAAATATTTTCGGTAAGCCGGCGCCTCTTTTGGTGCATTTTTAATATCAGTTTTATCAAGTAATTTTAAATCTATTAAAGCCGAAGTGATTAGTTTTGTAATTTCAGCGTTGTACTCTTCCCATATTAAGCCTGGGGTTAGCAAATTTGTACATTCCTTTTTTACATTCAGTAAAGCGTTGTACACTTCTTTTTGCCTGTTGGTAAATTTTCCTGATACAGGAACAACTCTTGTAAGGTCGCTTGAATATTTGGCGTATGCAGCAGCAGTGTCCATTAATATCACTTCGCCGGCTTTGCACTGTTTGTTATTTTCAATATAATGCAACACATTGGCATTTGTTCCGCTTGCAACTATTGGTGTGTATGCAAACCCATCGGCTCTATTTTTAGTGAATTCATAAATAAGTTCAGCTTCAATTTCATATTCCCAAACACCAGGGCGAATCATGCCTAAAACTTTTCTGAAACCAATTTCGGTAATATCACATGCTTGTTGAATTTTTTCAATTTCCTCAGGTTCTTTAACAGCACGCAACTGGTGTAAAATAGGATTACTTTTTGCTACACTATGCGCAGGATATTTCTTTTTACACCATTCAATAAAACGATCCTCACGTGTTTGTGTTTCTACATTAGCTCGGGCGTGTTCATTTGTATTAAAATATATGGTGGATGCTTCCGCAAGAAGTAAGGCAAGGATCTTATAAAAATCGTCCAACCAATACACTGTTTCAATACCAGACCGCTCGGTAACCTCAGCTTTGGTAAGCTTTTTACCTTCCCAAATAGCAATATGCGCACTTGTTTCCTTAACAAAAGCAATTTCTTTATGTTTTTCATTTTTAGCATCAGGAAATAATAATACGATACTTTCTTCCTGGTCTAAACCACTTAAATAATAAATATCTCTGTGCTGTTGAAATGGCAAGGTACTATCTGCACTAACGGGATAAATATCGTTACTATTAAAAATAGCCAAACTATTGCTTTTCATTTGGGCAATAAACTTTTTTCTATTTTTTATAAATAGTGAAGCTGTTGCAGGATTATATTTCATTTAATTGATTATAAGTGATTTGTAAATTTACGTTAATCTAGTAACTTTAAATTAATAATTAATGGTGACTTATTTCAATTTTGAAGACGAAATTGCTAGGATTAACGTTTTAATAACAATCTTTGAATTAAAAACAGTTAATTTATTTTAAGACAAAAAATAAAAGTTAAATCTTACAAATTAAATATTAAAAAAATCATAATTATGCATTTTATCCTATTTATTTGCCTTTTAACTATTAAATAATGTATTTTTGCAAAATAATTTTTTGTTTAAGAGACCAAAATTATAACAACCTTTTTCTATGATTTTAGAAATGAGCATACCTGCTTTACTATTTCCTGCTATTTCTTTGACAATGCTTGCTTACAATGCACGTTATTTGGCTATAGCTGCATTGATAAGAAAATTACATAAAGAATTTATTAGTAGTAATTCTAAAAGTATTGGAATACAAATTAATCAACTAAGGAAACGTTTATACTTAATTAGGAATATGCAAGCAACAGCAATATTAAGCTTTTTAGGAGCTGTAATTACTATGAGCTTTTTATATGCTGAAATGAATAATGCAGCAAATTTTGTGTTTGGTTTAAGTCTGATTGCTTTAGTAATATCGCTTACTATTTCGTTGATCGAAGTCCAACTATCCACAAAAGCTT
Organism: Aquimarina agarivorans; assembly: GCF_000218485.1. GTDB lineage: Bacteria > Bacteroidota > Bacteroidia > Flavobacteriales > Flavobacteriaceae > Aquimarina > Aquimarina agarivorans. The sequence continues at coordinate 76,668 of NZ_AFPB01000168.1, forward strand.
TGTCAGTTCAATTAAACTCTTTAGAGGAAAACAAAACTTATTAAGCCCCTATTATGCTCGCAAACAAACTATTTGAAAATACGTTGAAAAAATTTGATATAGGTTACTGGGAACTAGGAAAGCTTTTACCTGACGATAAATGGTCCAAGGAGTTTTACAATAATCTCAAATTAGATATTGACACTGTTAAGCCTTCGATTACTTTTTTTAAAAATGAAATAATTCACCCCGAGGACTATGATTTTTTTGATAAAAACTACAATAATTACCGTATCAATAATTTAAATTTCAGACAAAAGATCCGACTTAAAGATTCCTTTGATACCTATCAGGAATTTATATGTTATACGGCTGATGAAGCTCCGGTAAACATTAAATCGGACACTAAACTATTATTTTTTCAAAAAATAACCGAGTTTAACGAATCTAGCAATCCTTTTCATTATCAGGAAACCGCTGTAATGTCATCCACAGGGAGTTGGTTTGTCGATTTTAAAAACAAAAAGAGCTATTGGGATCCCGAAGCAAAAAAAATTCTTGGTTATCCTGAAGATTATGAACCCTCCTTAAGCAAGTCTCATTTATATTATACTAAAGATTGCCGACAGCAAGCCGCAAATTTATTTTTATCCTGCTCTACTACTGGAAAACCTTTTGATACTGAAATTAAAATGCTCACCAATGAGGGGGAAGAAATTTGGGTACGCTCAATTGGAAAACCAATACATGACACCAATCATAAAATAATTGGTATAAAAGGTGTTTTTCAAAATATAAATGAGGCTAAAAAGAGAGAGTTAACACTTCAAAAATCAATAAATATCATTGCTTCTCAAAATAATAGGCTATTTAATTTTGCGCATATTGTATCGCATAACCTGCGTTCGCATTCAAGTAATTTAAGCTTACTTGTACAACTTATTGAAAGCGTTGAGGATCCAACCGAACGAGGCGAACTCATTGGAGAGGTTAAAAATATTGGCGAAAATTTAAATACAACCATTGAACACCTTAATGAAATTGTAACCATACATACCAATAAAAAGCAAAAGCGAAAGGATATTTATTTTAAAGACACTTTGTTATTAGTAACAAATTCTATTCGAAATATAATTAGCAGCGGAAATGCTTCCATTACTTCTGATTTTACTGAATTTCCGCAAGTACGTTATATTGCTGCCTATTTAGAAAGTATTATCCTTAACCTGATTACTAACGCAATTAAATACAAGCATCCAGAGCGAGACACTAAAATACATTTAAAAACTGGTAAAGATGAGGTGAACAAAGGGGGTTACCTTAAAATAACTGATAACGGTATTGGTATTGACTTAGCCACATTTGGTGATCAACTTTTTGGAATGTACAAAACATTTCACAACAATACCGACGCTGTAGGCATTGGCTTATTTATTACAAAAAACCAAATTGAATCTTTAAATGGCAGCATAACGGTGCAAAGCGAAGTTGGGGTTGGAACAACGTTTACCATATCCTTTTAATTTCTTTAATAAATAATATATAAGGTGTGACCTTAAACCTTAATATCGTATTGTTTTTAATCCCAAAGTCCACAAGGAAATTTTTAAGTTTTAATCTTCCTTTGGTTAATTTTTTGTTTGAAAACTCAGCTATTTAAATTGTAGATTTAGTTTTTTGAACATACAAATTCCCACAATAAGTTCACTAAAATTTTTACTATTCACCTAAATCGGTGAAAATTATTGTAAATACAATGGTTTTTTTTCTGTTGCAATAGTTTCTTTTTATCCAGAAATAGTCACAAAAATTAACATAAAGATTTTAACAAAACCATTTATCTCATATAAAGTTTTAAGACTACCTAAAAATTGTAAATTTGCCACATTCAAAATTCAATCCATGAACTACGATTTTAATGCCATTGAAAGTAAGTGGCAAAAATATTGGGAGCAAAACCAAACTTTTAAAGCAAGCAATACTAGCAAAAAACCAAAATACTATGCTTTGGACATGTTTCCTTATCCCTCTGGAGCAGGTTTGCATGTAGGCCATCCACTAGGTTATATTGCCAGTGATATTTATGCGCGTTACAAGCGCCATCAGGGTTTTAATGTTTTGCACCCGCAAGGATATGATTCTTTTGGATTGCCTGCTGAGCAATATGCCATTCAAACAGGACAGCACCCAGCCATTACAACAGAAACCAACATTAAGCGTTACCGCGAACAGTTGGATAAAATAGGGTTTTCGTTTGATTGGATTCGCGAGGTACAAACAAGTAGTCCGGAATATTATAAGTGGACACAATGGATTTTTGGTGAGTTGTTCAACTCATGGTACAATATTGAAACTGATAAAGCGGAAGCCATTGATACGCTTATCGCGAAGTTTGAAATCAGTGGAAACTTAAAAGTAAATGCCGTATGTGATGAAGATATTGAGGTGTTTTCCGAAATAGAGTGGAAAGTTTTTCCAATAAAAAAACAGCAAGAAGTTTTACTACAATACCGTTTGGCATATTTGGCTGAAACGGAAGTGAACTGGTGTCCAGCTTTGGGGACGGTTTTGGCTAACGACGAAATCATAAATGGTCTTTCCGAACGAGGTAGTCACCCTGTGGTGCGTAAAAAAATGACCCAGTGGAGTATGCGTATTTCTGCGTATGCGGAACGTATGCTTCAAGGTTTAAATGGATTGGATTGGACCGAAAGTATTAAAGAAACACAGCGTAATTGGATTGGGAAATCGGTAGGTGCTTCGGTAGTGTTTGAAGTTCAGAATTCTGACAAAAAAATAGAAGTTTTTACCACCCGACCTGATACTATTTTTGGAGTCAGTTTTATGACTATTGCCCCAGAACATCCGTTAGTTGCTGAAATTACTACCAGTAAAAATAAAGTCGCAGTTACGGCTTATGTAGAAGCTACCGCAAAACGTAGCGAGCGTGAGCGTATGGCTGATGTTAAAACAATATCGGGTGTATTTACTGGAAGTTATGCGGAGCACCCTATCAGTAAAAAACGCATTCCTATTTGGATTGGCGATTATGTATTGGCCAGTTACGGTACGGGAGCGGTTATGGCAGTACCCTGCGGAGATCAACGCGACCATGATTTTGCGAAAAATTTTGACATACCAATCATCAATATCTTTAAGGATGTGGATGTGTCCGAAGCCGCTTACACCGATAAAGTCAATGCAATTATTGCAAATTCTGATTTTTTAGATGGCTTATCCCCTAAAGAGGCCACTAAAATTATAGTAAAAACATTAGAATCTTTAGGTTGCGGAAAAGGAAAACCAATTACCGTTTGCGTGATGCTGTATTTAGTCGTCAACGTTATTGGGGCGAACCATTCCCTATTTATTATGTGGATGGAATGCCGCAGTTGATAGCTACAACGCATCTACCTATAAATTTGCCCGAAGTTGAAAAATACTTACCTACCGAAGAAGGCGAACCGCCTTTAGGTAGAGCAACCACTTGGGCTTGGGACACGGAAGCCAACAAGGTAGTTTCCAACAACAATATTAACCATAAAACGGTATTTCCTTTAGAGTTAAACACCATGCCAGGTTGGGCGGGGAGTTCTTGGTATTTGTTCCGATATATGGATGCTAATAATACCACAGAATTCGCTTCAGCAGCAGCGTTACAGTATTGGAAAAATGTAGATTTATACGTAGGAGGAAGCGAACATGGTACGGGACACTTATTGTACAGTCGTTTTTGGACAAAGTTTTTAGCTGATAAAGGATACCTTTCGGTAGAAGAGCCTTTCCAAAAAATGATCAATCAAGGAATGATTTTAGGAACTTCTGCATTTGTGTACAAAGCAACACCTTTTGTAAAAAAAGGATGCAGTCTTGATGATGGTACTTCTGAGGATATCACCAAAAAGATTCCTTCAATTTTTGTATCAAAAAGCGCTTTTAGATCTGATGATGAGTTTGAAAAAGTAGTAATAGACTATTTGTTAGACAATAAAGTTATAAGCAGCCTAGATGTTGATGTCCTAGTTATTGCTAAAAGTGCTATTCATGTAGATGTTTCTTTTGTGAATGCTTCTGATGAATTGGATATAACTGCTTTTAAAAATTGGAGGGCGGATTTTAAGGAAGCTCAATTTATTTTAAATGATGAAAAATACATTGTAGGTCGTGAGGTTGAAAAAATGTCAAAATCAAAATTTAATGTAGTTAATCCCGATGATATTTGTACGCAGTATGGTGCCGATACCTTGCGTTTATATGAAATGTTTTTAGGTCCCTTAGAGCAAGCTAAACCCTGGAAGACCGCTGGTATTACTGGGGTGCATAATTTCCTTAAAAAAATGTGGAAATTATATGTGGGCGAAAATGGGGTGAAATTTACCGATGCAGCTCCTACCAAGGAAAATTTAAAAACGCTTCATAAAACCATCAAAAAAGTGGTGGAGGATATTGAAAACTTTTCTTTCAATACCTCGGTGAGTACTTTTATGATTGCTGTAAACGAATTAAGCGCTCAAAAATGTACCAGTAAAAAAGTTTTACAATCATTAGCCATACTCATTTCGCCGTACGCACCGCATATAGCAGAGGAACTGTGGAGCTTACTCGGTAATAATGAATCGATTGCTATAGCGACATTCCCGGTTTTTGAAGCTTCTCATTTAGTGGAAAGTGTTAAGGAATACCCAGTTTCGTTTAACGGTAAAATGCGTTTTAAACTGGAGTTGCCGCTAGATATGAGTAAAGATGAGATCGAAAAAATAGTCATGGCACATGAAAAAACTGCTAAGCAATTAGCAGGTCGTACACCTAAAAAGGTAATTATAGTTCCTGGTAAAATAATAAATATTGTAGGTTAATAGCTATGGAAACAAACCTTATTGAGTGGATTGGTAGTATTGCAGCCATTTTAACCACAGGTTCATTTTTGCCACAAGTATACCAAACATGGAAAACAAAGTCAACCGAAAGCTTGTCCTTGCCAATGTTTTCCATGTTTTTTACTGGGGTGTGTTTGTGGGTATATTACGCTTTTCGTATTGATAGTATGCCGCTTTTAATTGCGAATAGTATCACTGCACTGTGTTCAGGTATTCTTTTATATTTCAAATTAAAATACAAATAATACGTTTATCAGTTCGAGTATTTTTATGCAGCGATAGCGTAGTAAAAAAGTATCGAGAACCGCTTCATGGCCTTGCACAAACTAACATAAATAAAAATGTATTAAAAGCGGTTGTAAAGTACAAATTTGAATCTCTAAAAAGCTTTCTGTATTAAAAAAGCATTAAATCTTATAAATAAAAGCAAATTTTCTTAAAAACAGTCTCAATTTTTCCCCCTGATATTTCAGAAAAAAATAATTATTGATAAAATAAATAGAGGCATTGGTAATTATGAAACGACATTTTTTTCAAATTGTTAATATTCAAATCAATGATTAATTAATAATGTTAAAAAGCCAGTTAAATTTTTTGTAAATCTTTAATTTTAGGTTACAGTAAAATTTATTTCTATGATAATTGGAGTTCCTAAAGAAATTAAGAACAACGAAAACAGAGTTGGTCTTACACCAAGTGGCGTACTTGAGCTAATTAAAAACAATCATGAAGTTTTTGTGCAACAAAATGCAGGAAAAGCAAGTGGTTTTGAAGATCAACTTTACATTGATGCTGGTGCTAAAATACTCTCGACTATTGCTGAGGTGTACAGTACGGCTGAAATGATTATTAAAGTAAAAGAGCCTATTGAAAAAGAATATGGACTGATCAAAAAGGATCAAATTGTATTTACTTATTTCCATTTCGCCTCCAATGAAACGTTAACTAAAGCCATGATAAATTCGGGCGCTACATGTATTGCTTACGAAACTGTGGAGGAATCAGACCGTTCTTTGCCATTGCTTGTTCCTATGAGCGAAGTTGCCGGAAGGATGTCCATCCAACAAGGGGCTAAATTTTTAGAAAAGCCATTACAAGGAAAAGGTATTTTACTTGGAGGCGTTCCAGGGGTACCCCCTGCAAAAGTGGTTATTATAGGTGGTGGTGTAGTTGGTACACAAGCAGCAAAAATGGCTGCGGGTATGGGTGCTTCGGTCACTATTTTAGATATTGATATGAAACGTTTGCGCTATTTAGATGATGTAATGCCAGCAAATGTAACTACTGAATTTTCCAGTGCATACACTATAGAAAGTAATATAAAGACTGCCGATTTGGTCATTGGTAGTATTTTGATTCCTGGAGCTAAAGCGCCTAAATTAGTAACCAAAGAGATGTTGGCAAAAATGAGTGCTGGAACTGTACTTGTTGATGTGGCAGTGGATCAAGGAGGCTGTTTTGAAACAACAAAACCTACCACGCATGAGCACCCAACATATATAATTGATGATATTGTACACTATTCGGTTGCAAATATTCCGGGTGCTGTACCTTATACTTCAACATTAGCACTTACTAATGTAACTATCAAATATGCAGTGCAAATTGCTAATAAAGGCTGGCAAAAAGCTTGCGCAGAAAACAGTGCGCTAAAAAAAGGAGTTAACATAGTCGATGGTAAAATTGTATACCCAGCAATAGCTAATGCTTTTGGGTTTGCGTATGACGAAGTAGCTCCTATGTTACAAGCTCCAATTGTGGCGTAAACTGTAGCTTTTTTTCTGATAATGATAAAATCTTTTGTACATTTAGTATACAAAAGATTTTATCATGATTGGATATTATGTAATTGCTGGACTTATTTTTTTAGTAAGTTCATTTGTAAGTAACAAACTTAAAAGTAAATTTAAAAAATACTCCGAACTCTCCTTGCAAAATGGAATGAGCGGTGCTGAAATTGCCGAAAAAATGCTTCGTGACAACGGCATACGTGATGTTAAAGTAATTTCAACTCCTGGAATGTTGACGGATCATTACAACCCGCAAAATAAAACGGTTAATTTAAGCGAAGGCGTGTACCATCAACGCAATGCAGCTGCGGCTGCGGTTTCAGCTCATGAAGTTGGTCATGCTGTACAACACGCTCAGGCGTACCAATGGTTGCAAATGCGCTCTAAAATTGTGCCTGTAGTAGGTATAGCCAGCAAATTTTCTAATATTATATTAATGGTTGGTGTTGGAATGAGTGCCACCGGGAACGCTTTAGGAAATACCATTTTTTTAGTCGGTATATTATTATTTGCGGTTACTACTGCATTTACATTTATAACACTACCCGTGGAGTATGATGCTAGTAACCGAGCTTTGGCATGGTTGGAAAACTCGCCAGGAATGTTAAATAGGGAAGAGCATGCAGCGGCAAAAGATGCTTTAAAATGGGCTGCACGTACCTACTTGGTAGCCGCCTTAGGGTCATTAGCCACTTTAATGTATTTTGTGTTGCGCTACATGGGTAATTCCAGAGACTAGAATTTAAAACATACGCCTTGCAATTAAGTTGCTATGTTTATATACGCTCTTATATTGTTAAGTAATACTGGTTCTTATTTAAAATCACTCAAATAAAAATTTGATTTTTTTGTTTGGACAAGAAAGAAAACATAGGTGTAGCCTTAGTTATGGTGGTGTTTTATTTCTTGTCCAAACGAAAAAGAACCATTTTGAATGGGAAATTTAAGGTTGGAAATGGTATAAAGAAAGGAAATTCGCTAAAGCAGAAAATTAAACATGAATAAATCATCGAAAATCATTTTAGTAACAGCTGCTATTTTTGGTATACTTGGCGTAGTGCTTGGTGCTTTTGCTGCTCATGGACTTAGAACAATACTTACCGAAGCACAATTGGAGTCATTTCAAACGGGTGTGCGATATCAATTTTACCACGCCTTTTTATTGCTTTTTGTAGGAGTTGCTGATTTTTTATCAGCAAAGCAACTACAGATCATCTGGATGCTCACATTAACGGGGGTGGTGCTTTTTTCAGGTTCAATTTACATACTTAATCTTGATGAATATATTATTGGCACAAACGTAAAAGCTATTGTATTTGCTACGCCTATCGGTGGGGTGTTTCTAATAGCTGCCTGGTCTTATATGCTAATGAGTTTGCTTAAAATTAGTTCCGAATAACTGCCTCTAAAACAATAAAAGCTCACCAAAAATGATGAGCTTTATTATTCAAATAATATTTTATTAATGTGAGTAAAAGGTTTATTTCTTATTTACTTCATTAATATACTTTTTTAACGCCATTGTCATGGAAGGTGTTTCAGGCGTTGGTGCTTGTATGTTACACACTAAGCCATGGGCTTCAGCGGCTTTTATTGTTGAGTTTCCAAAGACAGCAATACGCGTTTTGTTTTGCTGAAAGTCAGGAAAGTTTTCAAACAATGATTTTATTCCCGAAGGACTAAAGAATACTAACACATCGTAAAATACATCACGTAGTTCAGACAGATCGCTAACTACCGTTTTGTAAAAAACAGCTTGTTTCCAATTTACTTTTAAATCATCTAACATTTTTGGCACTGCTGGCTTTAATTGGTCAGATGAAGGTAATAAAAACTTTTCGTTTTTATATTTTTTAATAAGTGGGGATAAATCATCAAAAGTTCGCTTACCAACGTAAATTTTACGTTTACGGTACACTACATATTTTTGTAAGTAATAAGCAACCGCTTCGCTTTGACAAAAATATTTTAAGCTATCAGGAACTTTAAAACGCATTTCTTCAGCTATTCTAAAAAAATGGTCAACCGCATTTCTGCTTGTTAATATAATGGCAGTAAATTGGCTCAAATCTATTTTTTGATTTCTAACCTCTTTAGATTCAACCCCTTCAACATGAATAAATGGAACAAAATCTATTTTAACACGTTGTCTCTGCTCTAATTCAAAATATGGTGAATTCTCCACTTTAGGTTCTGGTTGAGAAACCAAAATCGTTTTCACTTTCATAGACTCTAATGTTTTCGTCATAAATTAACAACTTATTCTAACCCAATAACAAGCTAGAACGTAGGGGGCTATTTCAAAGGTGCAAAGGTACAAAATAAAATAATATGGAGCCGCATAAAATAAACTTCTATTGTGGCTAATTATAAGCGTAATAGCAAGTAAGAATAATAATACACTTGTTATAATCACGGCATAACTGAGGAGCAATACATTATTAGTATTAAATACAAGTACTAATAATACAGGAAAGCATAAAATGCTATAATAATTCGCATACGTCTGTTTTTCAAACATATAGTATGTTAATTGGTCTCCAAGTTTAAATGCAAGGATGATCGTTTTTTGCAATAAAAATTTGCTCCCGAAAAAGACGAGGTATGCAATCAAAATCTTTAAATAACAGGAAAAAATCAGTGCATCAAATTTTTTTAAATGATATAAAATTACTTGAATAACTAATGGAATAATGAGCACTTGAAACAGTGTTAGCACTGTAAGTATGCTTTTTCTCGAGCTATCTGAATTATGGATTTTTACATACTTATCGGTAACTAAAAGTAGCATAAAGTTTTTAAAATGATACCCATTTATTTTTTTTGCAATTACTAAGAGACTAAATGCAACAAAACAAATTATCGTAATCCAATCGTGCGATGAAATATGCCTAAGTGAAACTTCCAAAAATAAAGATTTGTAATTTTAACCTTCAAAGCGGGTTAGTTATACAAATGTAAATCCAAATTATAAGTTAATGCTAATTCTAGTACAAAAATCTAGTTTTAGTTTTAATTGCTATAATTATCTTTGATGCAAATTTAGTATAAATGCTCAAACCACTTGTAATTGTACCCACGTACAACGAAATTGAAAATATTGAACTTCTCGTCAAAGCTGTGTTTGAGCTTCCTGTTATGTTTGATTTACTTATTGTTGATGACAATTCGCCCGATGGCACAGCAACAATAGTTGATAACCTCATGCCGCAATACCCAGACAGGCTGTTTTTAGAAAATCGAAAAGGAAAATTAGGTTTAGGAACTGCCTATATTCATGGATTTAAATGGGCTTTGCAGCGTAATTATGATTATGTTTTTGAAATGGATGCTGATTTTTCTCACAACCCAAAGGATTTGGTAAAACTTTATGATGTGGCTGTAAATCAGCAAATGGATATGGTTATTGGATCCAGGTATGTAAAGGGGGTAAACGTAGTTAATTGGCCAATGAGTCGTGTGTTATTGTCTTACGGGGCATCAAAATACGTGCAATTTATTACAGGAATGCCCATAAAGGATACTACCGCAGGATTTGTTTGTTATTCGCGTAAGCTTTTGGAGCAAATCAACTTAAATAATATTAAATTTGTGGGATATGCTTTTCAAATAGAAATGAAATTTAAAGCGTACATAAAAAATTGCGCTTACAAGGAAATTCCTGTGATTTTTACCGACAGAACCAGAGGAAATTCAAAAATGTCAAAGGGAATTATTTCCGAAGCTATTTTTGGTGTAATACAAATGAAACTAAATAGTATTTTTAATAGAAGATGAGTAAAATTCTTATAAAAAACGCCAAAGTTGTTAACGAAGGTCGTATAAATGAATATGATGTGTATATTGAAAATGGTGTTTTTGTAGAAATCAACGAAAGTATCAGCGTCAAAAACGGCGAAATTCAGGTAATTGATGCCGAAGGAAAACATTTATTGCCAGGCATGATTGACGATCAGGTGCATTTTAGAGAGCCTGGGTTAACCCACAAGGCAGATATTGAATCTGAATCTAGGGCTGCTATCGCCGGAGGGATTACCTCATTTATTGAAATGCCGAATACCGTACCGCAAGCCACTACAATTGAACTTTTAGAAGATAAATTTGACATTGCTAGTCAATCTAGTTATGCCAATTACTCCTTCATGTTTGGGGGAACTAACGATAATTTAGAAGAAATATTAAAGGTTGATCCTAAAAAAGTGGCTGCTTTAAAATTATTTTTAGGCTCATCCACCGGAAATATGTTAGTGGACGACCCTGATGTTTTGAAAAAGATATTTGCTTCAACGCCACTATTAATTGCAGTACATTGTGAGGACGAGGGTACAATCCGTAAAAATTTGGCTAAGCACATTGAAAAATATGGTGATGATATTCCAATTCATTTACACCCTGTTATTCGTAGTGAAGAGGCTTGCTATTTATCCTCATCGCAAGCCATAGCCTTAGCGAAGGAAACTGGAGCCAGACTGCATGTATTTCATTTATCAACTGCTAAGGAATTAGCGCTTTTTAATGGTAAGCTTCCGCTAGAAGAAAAAAAGATTACTGCTGAAGTTTGTGTGCATCACTTATGGTTTAATAGCGATGATTACGATATTAAAGGCACACATATTAAATGGAATCCGGCTGTAAAAACTGAAAAAGACCGAAAAGGCTTGTTAAAGGGGTTGTTGGATAATAAAATTGATGTGATTGCTACGGATCATGCGCCACACACCTTAAAGGAAAAGAGCAATGTGTACACCAAAGCACCATCGGGCGGACCATTAGTGCAACATGCATTAACCGCATTGCTGGAATTTTACCACAAAGGCGAACTTACGTTAGAAAAAATTGTTGAAAAAGCCTGCCATAATCCAGCTATTTTATTTGAAGTTGAAAAACGTGGATACATTAAAGAAGGTTATTATGCCGATGCTGTTTTAGTAGATTTAAACGCCCCGTGGCGTGTTTCCAAAGACAATATTTTATACAAATGTGGTTGGTCTCCTTTTGAGGATACTACTTTTACTTCGCGCATTACACATACGTTTGTAAATGGTGAATTAGTCTATCATAATTTTAAAATTTTAGATAAACCTAAACAAGGAAAACGCCTAACATTTAACCGTTAATGAAAAAACTGATTAGCATAGTTGCCATTTGGACGTTGGTAAGTTGCCAAAGTGTGGAACAATTTCCTGTACCTGAAAAACTTCTTTCCGAGGATTTAATGGTTACTATGCTAGTGGATATGACGCTTTTAAATGCCATGAAATCCGTATCCAGGAAAGAACTGGAGGAATCTGGCATTTACCCTAAAGAATTCATGTGTGCCAAATACGATATCAATTCAGATGTTTTTAAGGAAAACACCAAATATTACTCTAACGACTTAAAAAATTACGAAAAACTCTTTCAGCGTGTAGCTGATTCCCTTGAAATTCGCACTCAGAAAATTGATGCCATTGTTAAAAAAAGAGAACAGCTTTTTGCGAAAGAAGATTCATTAAAATACAGTAAGATTAGTGATTCAATTAATAATCTTTTGGAGGATTGAAATGTTTAAATTTTAGTTGATACCCTTAATAAAGTCCTAAAAGCTGAAAACAAAACTCATTATACTTTCCGATTTATGGGGGTTGAATAAATCCGAATGGGTCTATGCGTATGAGCAACTGCTAGAAAGCGCATTCGACCTTAGGCTTTATGATTGCCGAACTCTTGGCGGAATTGAAAGGCCAATAAGCACTAAAAGTGACTTACACTGCCAATTTACAAACGGAGGGATAGATGTTGCTGTAAAAAATTTAACCCAATTAGAAAAAGAAGAAGTTGACGTTCTAGCGTTCAGTGTAGGAGGTACAATCGCCTGGAAAGCGTGTTTACAAGGATTAAAAATTAAAAATTTATACGCTATATCTGCTACTAGACTCAGGCATGAAAGCAAAAAACCAAGTTGCAATACCCGTTTATATTATGGTAGTTTGGACAATTATGTCCCTGCCTTTGAATGGTTTAAACAACACTGCATGACTCCTACAATTTTCAAAAACAAATACCATGAATTATATACCGAATTGGATTGTATTCAACGCATATGCGGTGATATAAATAGAAATAATGAGCTTTGAAAATAAGGTTGTTTTGGTAGTGGAATTAATCCACAAAATACTTTGCAGTTTTTTTGAAAACTATATCCATTGGTTCAAAATCCCAATTTAAGGCTTTAATCACCTTACTATTATCATATACCGATTCTGAATACAAACTGTTGACAAGCTCTAAAGGAATGGTAGGTTTTCGTCCAAAGATTTTACTTAATAAGAGTTCGAAATAAGCATAAATGCGGACCCAGTTTTTAGAAATGCCTTTTGTGGGTGGTTTAACTTTGATAAGCGTTGCAATGGTTTCTAAAACCAATTTGCCGGTTAAATTTTCGGATACAATGATAAAACGATTATTAAATTTATTTTTACTCATTAAAGTTACCATGAGTTTTGCTGTATCCCAAACCCCCACATAACCACTTTTCCCAGGCGTATAAAAGGGTATTCCTTTTTTACTTTTTTAAATAATTCACCACTCCCTGATTCAAAAAAACTAGGGCCAATAATCACTCCTGGATTAACTATTACCGCTGTTAGCCCTTCCTGAATACCGCGTTGCACTTCCATTTCAGCACCAAACTTACTTAAAGCATATACTGAATTATCTGTTTCTGCATTCCAATTAGAAGCTTCGGTAAACACCGATTCGCCTGGATTTAAATTTAAAGTAGCAATACTGCTTACATGACAAAATTTTTCTACTTTTTCGGTTAACGAAAAATTAACCATGTTGGCTGTACCCTCAATATTTACTTTTTTTAGTTTCTCAAAATCAGAAACATTCCAAGAAATAAATCCTGCACAGTGATACACCTCAGTTATTCCTTCAAATGCCTTTTGTAAGGATGGAATTTCTGTAATATCGGCTTTTACCCACTCAATCCTTTTCCAATGTGTTAAAAAATCTGCATTTGGATTACAAGTTTTAAATACTTGTTCTGCCTGAGATTTTTTAAATAGAGTTCGGTAAATAGCCCGAATAGGAAGGTTGTTGTTTTTTGATAATTCCATAAGCAGGTGAATACCTACCAATCCTGTACCTCCCGTTACTAATATCATGTTTTGGCTATTGCTGTATAACTACATTGTAAAAATAAGGAATATCTTATGAAGTTATCCAGCTTAATACCTGCGAATTTAACGGGAGCTTTTACTTTCATTTTTTATCTTTGCGCTGGTTCAGAAAAAAACAAATGATGCCTAAAAATTTTATAGAGGAAATAACGTGGAGAGGAATGTTGCACGATGCCATGCCTGGTACCGAAGCGCATTTATTAGAAAAAATGCGCGCTGCCTATGTTGGATTTGATCCAACTGCAGACTCGTTACATATTGGAAACTTAGTTCCAATCATGCTACTTAGTCATTATCAGCGTTGTGGGCATAAACCTGTTGCTTTGGTTGGAGGCGCAACGGGAATGATTGGTGATCCTTCAGGAAAATCCTCGGAGCGTAATTTATTGGACGAAGCTACACTACGTCATAATCAAGAGGCTATAAAAAATCAACTAGCTCGTTTTTTAGATTTTGAATCAAATACCGACAATGCCGCTGCTTTGGTAAACAATTACGATTGGATGAAAAACTTTTCGTTTTTAGAATTTATCAGGGATGTAGGAAAGCACATTACCGTAAATTACATGATGGCCAAGGATTCGGTTAAAAACAGGCTTAGTGGTGAATCTGTAGATGGCATGTCCTTTACGGAATTTACATATCAATTAGTACAAGGGTATGATTTTCTACATTTATACCAAAATAATTCTTGTTCCATACAAATGGGAGGTAGCGACCAATGGGGTAATATTACTACAGGTACTGAATTGATCCGACGCATTGGAGGTGGAAAAGGGTATGCAATTACCTGTCCATTAATTACAAAATCCGATGGTTCTAAATTTGGTAAATCCGAAGGTGGAAATGTATGGTTGGACAAAAACCGTACTTCGCCATACAAATTTTACCAATACTGGTTAAATAGTAGCGATGAAGATGCTGAAAAATACATTAAAATATTTACCTTTTTAGAGCAGCAAACTATTGAAAGTTTGATTGTTACGCACCGAGAAGCACCTCATTTACGCGTTTTACAAAAAAGATTAGCCGGAGAAATTACGTTAATTGTGCACTCTAAAGAGGATTTGGACAATGCCATAGCTGCTTCCAGTATTTTATTTGGAAAATCAACAGCGGACGACCTTAAAAAATTAGATGAAGCTACTTTTTTAGATGTTTTTGACGGAGTGCCCCAGCATGAAATTGCTCTTGCTGAATTATCTGAACTGGGTATTATTGCTGCCTTGTCGGAAAAAACAGGTTTCTTGAAATCAAATGGTGAAGCTAGGCGTGCTTTAAAAGAAAATTCAATTTCTGTTAACAGAGAAAAGGTTTCCGATAGCTTTATCCTTAGCGAAAAGGATTTAATCAATAATCAGTTTATTTTACTACAACGTGGAAAAAAGAACTACTTTATTCTACGATGTAACTAATTGTTCAATAAAATTATTAAATGAAAAATCCTCATTTAGCATGCTGAATGAGGATTTTTTGGGGCAAAAAAGGCTTAAATAATTATAAATTTCAGCTTAATATTGCTAATTTAATAAAAATATAGCAATTATTTTATTAAAATATTATTTTTCATTTAATCTATTTCCCCAATTATTATCAGCTTTCTTTTTTAGCTCTTCAGGGTTTTCTTTTTGCCATTTATGTAATGTGTTTATTCCCCAGGAGTTGTAAAATAAGTAAAGCTTTCCGTCTCTAATTTCAAAAGTTTCGGCGTCAACAGTTACCAGGTCATCTTTAACGCCTAATGCATAAGCACAATAACCACCGTATTGCGGAATGTATTTCATTGGCTCGGCTTCAAATTTTTTCTTATTTGCTTCTGTTTTAAATGCAAATTTTACGCCTTCGTAAGTGCTATTATACATTCGGTTCCCTTCTACGGCAGTGCCATTAAAATATTCTGTAACATCGTATCCTTCGGCCACAAACCCTTTTTTGGTCAAATATTTAGTTTGTGCAGTACTTACCACACTAAAACAAATTGCTAAAATTGCTAAAATTGATTTCATACATTGCTTTTTTATTGGGTCGATTGATGAATTATTTTCTTACAAAAAATAAAAATAAAAAAAGAATTTTTAATGGTAATATTCAGATAGTTAAATGCTTAATTTAATAAACCTCCTTAATAAAAAGTTTGTAAACATATAGTTAAGCAATGCTTTTTAATTTTTTGGGTTAGCCTACTAATGGTAAAGCTTTTTAAGAAATTAAAATACCATAAGGTTGCAGCCTCTAATATCACTATGGTCAAATCTTCCTAAAATTTCAAAACTGCGATTTTCAAAAACTTTTCCTAAATCCTGAGTGGCAATAAAACTACAAGAGTGCCAATTAGCCAGATCAATGACATTTATTCCGCCTGTTTTTCCTACGGGTACTGATTGTAGTGCATCCTCAGTATTCCGAGTCGTTATTTGCATCCATGGGGGGCATTTAAATATGCCATCACCTGTGGAGTATGCTTGCGAAAGTAGTTCGGTCATTCCGTACTCGCTATGAATTTTAGATACTCCTAATCCTTTTTTTAACTGTTCATGCAACTCCTGACGAATCATTTCTTTTCTCCTCCCTTTCATACCACCAGTTTCTATTACCGTAGTATGTTTTAGCTCAAGTTGAAACTGTTCCGCCAAATCTAATAGCGCAAATGAAACCCCTATGAGCAAAGTTTTTTGCTTTTTAGATTCTAAGTTTTTAAGCGTAGTCACTAAGGATGATAAGTTATTTAAATAAAATCCACTTTGAGGATGATTGCTTTTTTTTATAAAGTCATCCACCATATATACTAATGAGGAGCCTTCTCTTTCTAAATAAGCGGGTAAAAGGGCTAACACACAATAGTCTGATATGGGGCTGTAAAAAAATTCAAACCCTTTTGTGTAGCTTTGCCGATACAAATCAATATCCCAAACATGGTGCTTACTGGTTTGTTGACCTGTAGTGCCGCTACTTGTGAATTGTATTTGTGCCTTTTTTGTAGTAGAAACTACGGGGTGTTTTTTAAAAAATTCAATAGGTAAGTGCGGGATTAGTGAAACGTTGGTTACTGATTTTTTAGAAATTCCCAGTAAATTACAAAATCGCCTATACACCTCATTATTTACATATTGATGCCTAAAAACCTGTAAACACAAAGTGTCAAATTGTGCTTTGTTTTCTATTGAAAAAATAGCAGATGTGTTCATTTAGATGGACTTCAGTACAAAATTATAAACAACAATTTAAATAAAGAACAAGTTACTTTAAGGAAAAGAAGTTGAATGCTTACTGGGAATAGCATTTTTTAACTTGTTTTATAAAGAATATAAAAAGGTCTAAACGTAATAACTGTTGCCAGTTGAAATTAATCTAGTTTAGGTTTTTCATCCTTGTCATCATCATCTTTAGAAGCGTCTTTAAATTCTTTAATGCCACTTCCAAGTCCTCTCATAAGTTCAGGGATTTTTCGCCCTCCAAAAAGTAATAAAATAGCTACTACAATAAGAATAACTTGAGGAGCCCCTATGAATCCTAAAAATATATTTTGTACTATCATTAGACCTAGTTTGTATACATTACAAATTTATGAAGAAATAAAGAGTTGATGGCTATTTTTAAAAATAATTATTGGATTACGGCAAGTGTAAATTTATTTGATGTGGTCAAAATACTATTACTCTGAGTATTTTTAAATAACGTTTAATAGAATAAAAGCCTCGTACCTGCTCATTTTCATGTAAATAGAGCTGTAGAAACAAAAAATAAGGATTCATTGCGCAACTAAACATTGTTCAGCAATATTTTTCTAAATTTGCACCGCAAAAAGGACTAGCTAATGATAGATGAAATAAAAAAATATATAGCTGAAGCTGAAGATTTTCAGGCTAAAACACTTGAAGAAGTTGAGCAATTTCGAATAAAAGTGTTAGGTAGCAAAGGTCTTTTAAAAGATTATTTTGCCAAGTTTAAAAGCGTGCCAAATGAATTAAAGAAAGAGTTTGGACAAACGATTAATGCTTGGAAAAATATTGCTGAAAACAAAGTTGCCGAACTTAAAGAAAGTTTAGAAAGTCAGGAAACTAACAAAAACGAATGGGGCGATTTAACGCGTCCAGCAGCTCCTATTGCATTAGGGTCACGCCACCCTATTTCGTTAGTAAAAAATCAGATTGTAGATGTATTTTCGCGAATTGGCTTTAATGTAAGCGAAGGCCCTGAAATAGAGGATGATTGGCATAATTTTACAGCCTTAAATTTGCCAGAGTATCATCCAGCTCGCGATATGCAGGATACCTTTTTTGTACAAACAAATCCAGATGTATTATTACGAACGCACACATCCTCAGTGCAAGTGCGCTACATGGAAGAAAACAAACCACCTATTAGAACTATTTCGCCAGGTAGGGTTTTTCGTAACGAAGCTATTTCCGCTCGCTCGCACTGTATTTTTCACCAAGTGGAAGGCTTATATATTGATAAAGAAGTGTCCTTTGCCGACATGAAACAAACCTTACTTTACTTTACAAAGGAAATGTTTGGCAAAAGTAAAATTCGTTTGCGTCCTTCCTATTTTCCATTTACGGAACCTAGTGCCGAAATTGACATCTATTGGGGGCTAAAAACGGAAACTGATTATAAAATAACTAAAGGTACCGGCTGGTTGGAAATTGGTGGCTGTGGTATGGTTGATCCTAATGTATTGACAAACTGCAATATTAATCCTAAAGAATATTCCGGATTTGCATTTGGAATGGGGATAGAACGTATTGCAATGTTGTTGCATCAAATAGGGGACATCCGTATGTTTTACGAAAATGATATGCGCTTTTTAGAGCAATTTAAAAGTAGTTTTTAAATTTTATCATTGCCTTCAAATACAAAATAGATCAATAATTTTTTAAAAGTAATACCGGTTCTGATTTTAAATTTCCAATTTAACTAGGAAATTCAATATTGGAAACGGTATTTGTTTAAATCAGTAATTTATTTGGGCGATTTTTTTCAATCTTATTCGTCATCCGCATCCGCATAGGCACCAATACACATTACCGTATCGCTAATATTTATTGGTGGTGTGGCTAATTTGTACAATATTAGACCGTTTGTAGGGGCTTTATATTCTTCAATAATTTTTCCAAATTCGTCGGTTGTATAGCCAACTATTTCATCCTTTTTAACTGCGTCCCCAGCCTTATGTGTACTGTAAAATATTCCCTTGGCTTTTGATTTAATGTAGGACTGGCTGTTACTTCGGATAATGTTTTTGTGAGGGCCGTTGCCTTCAGCATACATATTTAGAGTGGCTAGCATGTTGTACACTCCACTTTTTATAAGTGCCACATTTTCTTGTTGCACATTACCCAGCTTTCCGCATTCAATGCTTAAGGCAGTTTTACCATGTTGTACCGCTTGCTTAAACGCATACTTTGCAGGATCGGTGTTTGAAATAGTATAAGGGTAGGAGACAATTAATTCAAAACCACTTTTTTCAGATAGCTTTCGGGCAAGCGCGGTTTTCTCCTTTTTTTGAATATTGTTATAGTAACATACAAACGGAATTAAATCCTCGCAAGCATCACCACCATGAACATCAAGAAAAACATCAGTAGCAGCTATAATTTCAGTGGTTATAAAATGTGCTATTTGCTCGGTAATACTGCCATTTTTTTTACCCGGAAAAGCATTATTTAAATTTTTATCATCCTGCGGATTTACAAAAGGTGACCTGTTGTAAAAAGATGCTGTGTTTGCAATAGGTATAACTATTAGTGTTCCATGTAGCTGTTCTATATTTATTTCGCTCAAAAGAGCCTGAGTAGCAACAATAGGCGGATATTCAAATCCGTGTATTCCAGCAACAATAGTAAAAATCGGGCCATCACTTTTTCCTTTAAGTACGGCAATAGGTAAGTTGCTTGTATTCCCCATACTATCAGCAAACTTAATATTCAAGTTTACTCTTGAAGGTTTTAAATTACTGGCAATCGCCTTTTGAAATTCGCTTTGCGCAATGCTTACTTGCGATAAAAACAACACCACTAAATATAATGCCTTCATTTCTTTTTAATTTTATGCTAATTGATAATTTTAGCAAACTTTTAAAAGTAAATAAATGTAGTCATTAATCGTGGTCATTGATGGAATGTTGTACTTAAAAATTAGCTAAATAATTTTCTTTTGCTATTTAAAAAGTAAAAATTATTTACCGCCATTCAGCTCACTTTGTAGTTTTTTCAACTCTTCCCATTTATCTTTAAATGCCAACTTAGCTTGTTTTGGCCATGACCCAGGTTTGTGAATTGAATAACGAGGTCCAGCTTCTTTCAATATATCTTCAAGAATACTAACTGAAGCTTTACTTAATTTTTCAAATGTTTCAATGCCTTTTTCAGTTAAAATTGCTGCTATTTTAGGACCAATACCCTCAATTTTTTTTAAATCATCCTTCTTGCCTTTCTTTGTCTTTTTAACTGTTTTTTTTGCAGCAGGAATATCACTTAAATCCACTACACAATTATCAATACCTTGGTAGGGTGAGGGGAAGTAGCTGTCGGCAGCACCGTCATTAAACCATCCAGTTTCCTTACCTAAATAACGAAATTCATAACATTTGCCATTTTCTAATTTTAAACTTTTAGTAAAAAAGCTACCTTCTTTTTCCATTTCATTGGAGCTGTTGTTTTGTTGCCAATTATTGAAATCACCCAATAACAAAACCTCTGATGAATTTGAAGCTTCATGAGCTTCAATTTTAAATGTGACTACTGTTTGGGAACCTTTAGTTGTAGTTTTTTTACTAATGCCATGAGTATTGATTTTATGTTTTATTCGATAATTGAAATATGCGCACAAAGAAAATTCTATAAGGATTTAGGAGCATTGACCTTAAATGCATTAAAAGATTTCTTTTGAGCTGTATAAATTAAAATTAATAGTTTAATCAATTATAGTTGAAAGTTTGAGTTAATTAAATGTGATTTTAAATGTGATTTTAAATGTGTTTTTGTGCCGCTTTTAAATAAACACCGATTATAAAATTAATGCGAGTAATTAAACTGGCAATTTCTTAAAGTTAAGTTATTTTTTTGAACTCACTTTGGGTAAGCGCTTTAAAAATTAAAGTTGATACAAATTTTTAGAAATAAAACAATTTTTAGGAGATCTTACTACAAAATTGATTTAAAAACTAATTTTAATTGACAAAAATTTAATTTATAATTAGTTGCTCCTTATTTCACCACTTTAATTTACCTGTAGACTTACCCATTTAAGTTGCATTGATTATAATTTGCTTGTGTTTTTAGTGGGACTAGCAATAAATTTTTCATAGAGGCATCGTTTGTAGTTGTAAGTTGCTGGTCAATTGATTTTTACTAGAAATCTATAGTATTTTTTTGTACGGGTTTTGTTTTAAAATAACTGACTACCAATCTCTTTTAGGATTTTTATTTCGCTAGGGTTTTTATAGTTCACAAAGTAAAATATCCATAAACAATTATTTGAGAACTAAGTGGGTAACTCTATCGGTTAGTATAAGAAACGTAGGGCAGATGATCAGCGGTACGTTTCGGATTGGTGCTAAGCTAAAAATAAATGTTTTGCTTTTATTTTGAGTTTAAAATGCTAAATTTTGTATTTAGCGGACTTCGTAAATAAACAAAGACGTTTGATTAAACACCAAACGCCCTATTTTTTTTATACATCTTACCAGGTGGCTTTTTCAATTTTAATTAAGGTTTAAACTAACTTTTAGTAGGATTAATTTTTTATGGAATTAGAATCACATAATCCTGAAGAACTAACCATTTATTTTTAATCCTTACTAATGAATAAAAATTCTTTAATGTAGGTTTGCCATCACTAGTTAATATAACGTATATAGAAGCCATATTTTCGCCAATCGTTTGAATGTCCTTATAATTAATATGTCTTTTATATCCACCAAACTTTTTATTTTTTATAAAAGAGATATAGGTAGATTTATCGAGAATAGAAGTAGCGTCTTTTTTATCATCATATAGAACTACTCTAAAGTCAGAGTGAAGATATGGCTTTAATTTTTTTGTGTCGTTAATATCTCCAGCATTTAGATAAGATTCCAATGATGATTTCACTTCACTTACATAGTCATCTTGCGCATTAGATTTACAAGAGAATAAAATAGCGATTGCTAAAAAAGTTAAAATTTTTGTTTTCATAATTTTTGTATTTAAAAGTTAATAATAAAGTTAGCTAGACAACTATTTTTGTTAAAAATTATTTATCTAAATTTTTTCGAATTTTCATTAGAATAGTTCCAATAATTTCTTTTTCTTTTTCGGACAGCTCATTTAAACCTGTGAAACGAATTTTTTCAATAATGGGATAAAGGTTATTAATCATTGTTTCCCCTTTTTTGGATATAGTTAGTTCAACTTTTCTAGAATCTGTAGAAGAAGAAGTTTTTATAATAAACCCTTTTTTTTCTAAATGATTTACCATTCTTGAGATAGTAGGTTTATCTCTTACAAGTTTTTCTCCAACATCTATTTGATTAATAGATTCATTTTCATTTATCACATTCATTACTAACCATTGTTCTATTGTAATGTCAATACCTTGAGATTTAAGTACGTTTTGTCCATATTGTCTTATTCTCCTGGCAGTAAGTTCTATTTGAAAGTAAGTATTATTATTAATCATAATGCAAATATAGTAAATATAGTTAGCTAAGCAACTATATTTATATTTAATTGGTGTTTTTTTATGCTTGCAGGTAACATGATTTTACAATGCACGAGTAAACCAAATTGTTTTTTAATCCTTATTTTTAAAGAAAATAGCCATAAAACTCGTAAATTAATTAAAATCTATGCGAAAACTATACATCATTACATTATTATTTTTGACTGCTATGAGTGCTTTGGCAAATGATGGTGTCAAAATAAAATCAACAATAAAAGATGTTACCCTGTACTTGAGCGGAGCACGCTTAAAACGTACCGCTACTGTTCAATTAAAAAAAGGCAAAAATAAATTGATACTACCTGATTTATCCACTGATATTGATGAAAGTAGCATCCAGGTTACTGGATTAGAAAATGTAAATGTCCTTTCAATAAACTACAGCATCAACTACTTGGAAAAGAAAAGTGTCTCAACAAAATTGCAAGAGTTATTTCTTGAAAAAGAACAGTTACTACTTACAAAGGATCAGTTGGATAATCTACAAACTGGGCTAGAAAAAGAGCTCAATTTGTTACAGTCCAACCAACAAGTGAATAGTAATGAAACTGATTTATCACTTGAAAAAATTAAACAAATTTCTAGCTATTATCGTGATCGCACTACAGCCATTTTAAACAGTAAATATGCTAATAATATTAAAATTAAAGCATTGAATAAAAAAATAGGGCAATTAAATAATGAAATCAATAAGCTTGAAGGAAATACCCAAGAGGAACGCGGCGAAATCCTTTTAATCTTAGATACCGATACCCTTACTTCTTTAAATTTAATGATCCATTACAACGTAAAAAATGCAGGGTGGTTTCCTGAATACGATTTAAAATCAAAAAATATCAATTCAGATTTGGACATCACCTATAAAGCAAACGTGTATCAAAATACTGGAACTGTTTGGAACAATGTTAATGTAAGTTTATCTACTGGGGACCCTAGCTTAAATAATAACAAGCCTTTGTTGGAAAGTAAACGGCTTAATTTTGTATACGGTCGCAGATCACCTAATCGAAAGCAGACTACGAATTTGAATTACAAATACAATCCTACTGTAAAAAACATAAAAGGTACTGTAACTGGAAATGGTTACCCTTTGCCTGGCGTTACGGTAACTATTCCAGGCACAAGTAATTCCGCAGTGACTGATTTTAATGGAAATTATGCAATTAGCGTTCCCTCAAACTCTAAAATCATCACATTTGACTATGTAGGTTTTACTTCCGAAACCATTCCCATTCATTCATCTATCATTAATGTCAATTTACAGGAGGATGTTGCCGCATTGGAAGAAGTGGTTATTATAGGTTACGGCGAAAAAAAGAAATCAACAATTAGTAAAGCCTTGGCAAGTAGAGCTGCAGGAGTTCAAGTAAAAGGTGCTCAGTTTATTAATCAAAGAGCACAAGAAAGCTATAATCAAAATGTAGAAGCTAAAGAAGAAGGGGTAACAAACACTACGTTTATAATTAAAAAACAATACAGTATCGATTCCAATAATGAAACTACGGCTATAGAAATTGACAAATTTCAATTACCCACCAAATACACGCATTACGTAGCTCCAGAACTAAACGAGCGTGTATTTTTAACGGCTACGTTATCCAATTGGGAAAAGTTTAATTTGCTTACTGGCGAAGCTAATGTATATTTTGAAGGCAATTATGCCGGAAAAGCCCTTATTGAGCCGGACGGTACTACTGAAAAACTTGTGCTTTCTTTAGGAGTGGATCCAACAATTAGTGTAACGCGTAAATCACCCCAAAATTTGAAGAGTAAATCCTTTATTGGCACTAATCGAATTGTAGATAAAAGTTTCGAGATTACTGTGAAGAATAACAAATCTGCCAGTATCAATTTAATTCTGGAAGACCGTATCCCCATTTCTGACAACAAAGAAATTAAAGTTGAAGATGTAGTGATTAATGATGCTAAATACGATTCCAAAAAGGGTATTTTAAAATGGGTGCTTGCCATTCCGAGCAACCAAGTTGTTAAAAAAGAATTTAGTTATCGAGTAAAATTCCCCAAGGGAAATCGTATTAATTTATAACAGTAGTCTTATACATGTTTCATCTTTAATTAGTTAAATTTGGATTCTAAACTCTAGAATATTTTGCATTTTTAAAATAACAGCTAATGAAAAAATCAATAGCCCTACTCCGAGGTATTAATGTGGGAGGAAAAAGAAAAGTACTTATGCAGGATTTAAAGTTACTTTTTGAAAATATAGGATATGCTGAGGTGTCTACTTATATCCAAAGTGGAAATGTAATTTTTAATGCTACCAAAAGCGAGCCTACCGTTAAAGTTGCTAACAAGATTGAAGCTGCAATTTCCAAAACCTATGGTTTTGATGTGCCTGTAGTTGTTATTTCAGCCAAAGCTTTAAAAAATGCGGTACAGGAAAATCCTTTTTTAACGGATGATACGGTACTAACGGAACAATTGCACCTGACATTTTTAAAAGAAACACCAGATCTTGAGTTGCTTTTAAAAATGTCAGAAGCTGTTTCAACTGAAGATAAGTTCAAGGTTTTGGGCAACGTAGTGTATTTGTATTGCCAGGGTAAATATCATAAGTCAAAGTTGAGTAATCAGTTTTTTGAAAGTAAACTGAAAATTTCAGCCACTACCCGAAATTGGAAAACCTCGCAAAAATTAGCCGAACTAAGTAGTTAATTCAACCAAAATAGGACAATGATCGCTATGTTTTGCTTCCGATAATATTAATGCCCTGCTTAACTTCTCCCGTAAGGGTGCAGTGACCATTCCGTAATCCAATCGCCAGCCTTTATTATTTGCACGGGAATTGGCACGGTAGCTCCACCAACTATAATTATGAGGTTCAGTATTAAATTCCCTAAAAGAATCAATAAAACCACTGTCAATAAATTTGCTCAACCATTCGCGCTCCTCAGGTAAAAAACCAGATACTTTTTTGTTACGCACTGGATCATGAATGTCAATAGCTTGATGACAAATATTATAATCGCCACAAACTAGTAGGTTAGGAATCGTTTTACGTAGTTCCGATAAGTATTCTAAAATATCATCCATGTATTTAAATTTGTGTTCCAACCGAGCTACGTTTGTCCCACTAGGCAAATACATACTCATTACTGAAAAATCATTGAAATCCGCACGAATATTGCGCCCTTCAAAATCCATATGTTCAATACCTGTACCGTAAGCTACGTGATTGGGTTCGGTTTTAGACAAAATAGCTACTCCGCTATACCCCTTTTTTTGTGCGCTATACCAATAGCAGTACTTGTAACCAGCTTCATGAAAAAGGGACAAATCCAACTGATCTTCCTGCGCTTTTATTTCTTGCAAGCAAATAACATCTGGATCAGCACTAACAAGCCATTCAATAAATCCTTTTTTTAATGCCGCGCGTATGCCGTTTACGTTATATGATATGATTTTCATTTTTATTTTTTGATTTCATTTATACTTAATAAAAGTATAAGATAATTTGGTTATTAAGTTTAAAAATAAAGCCTTTCACCTTTTAAAATTAAACGAATAATAGACATCTCACCTTCCAAAACAGACAACTCATCAAAACAACTAATTCTCTTCGCCATTTGAGTACACCACGTACTCCTCGGGGTACAAAAAGTTATTGTAAGGGAATCGAGTGACGTGAATATCTCTAACCTCCTGATATACCCGTTTGCGGAAACTTTCCATATTCTCTTTTTCTACCGCCGAAATAAACAAAGCTTTATCCCCAATTTTACTCATCCAAGTCTGTTGCCAATCATCAAGGGTGTAGTGTGCCTTAGTGGGTTCTGTAGTTAAATCATCTTCCTCAATGGTTTCGTGCGTGTAAGCGTCTATTTTATTAAATACCATGATGGTACGCTTGTCTTTGCAGTCAATTTCGTTTAAAATAGTGTTTACGGATTCGATATGATCTTCAAATTGCGGATGCGAAATATCAACAACGTGGAGTAACAAATCTGCTTCTCTAACCTCATCCAGCGTACTCTTAAAACTTTCAACCAGCTGCGTGGGTAATTTTCTAATAAATCCAACGGTATCACTCAGTAAAAAAGGCAAATTACCAATAACTACTTTGCGTACCGTAGTATCCAGGGTGGCAAAAAGTTTATTTTCGGCAAATACGTTACTTTTGGAAATCACATTCATTAAGGTGGACTTCCCAACATTGGTATAACCTACCAAAGCCACACGTACCAATTTACCACGATTACCGCGCTGCGTAGCCATTTGGCGATCTATAGTTTTTAGCTTGTTTTTAAGCAACGAAATCCGATCCCGCACAATACGTCTATCCGTTTCAATTTCCGTTTCACCAGGTCCGCGCATACCAATACCTCCTTTTTGGCGCTCCAGGTGCGTCCACATACCCGCTAATCGGGGTAGTAAATATTGGTACTGTGCCAGTTCCACTTGGGTGCGGGCATAGCTGGTTTGTGCCCGCTGCGCAAAAATATCCAAAATCAAATTGGTACGGTCAATAATTTTTGCTTTAAGTATTTTTTCAATGTTTTTTTGTTGCGAGGGGGTAAGTTCATCATCAAAAACTACCGTTCCAATATCATGTTGCTCCACGTAGGCTTGTACCTCTTCCATTTTCCCCGAACCAATAAAGGTTTTGGAATTTGGCATTTGCATTTTCTGCGTAAAGCGTTTGACCACTTCGCCACCAGCAGTAAAGGTTAAAAACTCCAATTCGTCCAAAAACTCAGTAAGCTTATCTTCGTTTTGATTTTGAGTAACAATTCCTATTAAAATGGCTTTTTCGTAAGCTATTTCCGTTTTTTCTAACATGCACTTTTAATTATTGTACAAAGATACAACAAAGCAGTGTCTTGTATTTTTGTATTTTGCGTGTTATAAAATAATAAACGAGCTGTACATACATCGTTTGAAATTGATATCCACAAGTAAAAATTACCGTTTCATTCATGAAATACAAAAACTATAAAACCAAGCATACTACTGATTTTTTTACGGTAGCTTTTTACAATATTGAAAACTTATTTGACACCTCAAATGATCCAAATACACTAGATGACGATTTTTTGCCAGAATCTGAAAAACAGTGGAACGAAAAACGCTACAGTAAAAAAGTGTTTAAAATTGGTACGGCAATTTCAAATATTGGTTTTGAGCAAACTGGGAAGGCTCCGGTTTTAATTGGTTTGGCCGAAGTAGAAAACTTAAAGGTAGTACAAGACTTAACCCAATCCCGACATTTAAAAAATAAAGGCTACGGAATTGTACATTTTGATTCCCCCGATGAGCGCGGAATTGATGTAGCGCTACTTTACCAAAAAGCCTATTTTAAGGTAACTCATCAGGAAGCTGTATCACTTTACGTGGAAGGTTACCAGGGCGAGGTGGATCACACTCGGGATATTTTATGGGTAAGTGGTTTCCTTAACGGAGAAAAAATACATGTGTTAGTCAACCATTGGCCCTCGCGCAGGGATGGTGCCGATTTAACCGAGTATAAACGCATTGCTGCCGCAGAAAGAAACCGTGAAATTGTAGACAAAATAAGAGGAGAAGAAGGCGAAGCAGCCAAAATTATTATCATGGGCGATTTTAATGATGATCCTATTGATACTAGTGTGAAAAAGCATTTGGTACAAACCGATTTTTACAATCCTATGGAAAAATTATTGACCCGTTCAAGCGGAAGTTTGTCCTACCGCGGCGCATGGAATTTATTTGATCAAATTATTTTTAGCAACAGCTTTCATAAATACGAAGCCGGAACACACTCTTTTGCCAATGCTAAAATATTTGACGACGACTTTTTAAAAATCTACCGCGGACGCTATAAAGGCACGCCATTTCGTACCTATGTAGGCCGACGCTACAAAGGAGGTTATAGCGATCATTTTCCTGTGTTTATTCAATTGAAATTAAATGATTGAGTTTTTTCATGAGCTTAGCAAGCCATTAGTTACTAATTAATTGATTTTGGTAGTACAAACAACTTTTTTTACTATAAATAGTCAATAATGATGCTTTTGATTATAGCAGGGCATTTGATTTTTTTATGATAGAATAGTAGTTCGCTTTTTAATTCTAGGACTAATTTTATCAAACTCAACTATATATTTTTTAAAATTTACTTACAAATCCAAATCTAAGGGATTTATATCATTGAAATATAGATAGTTGACTAGAAATAGAAACTTAAATTGTTGGGTAGTAATTGAAATTATGATAGTTTTGAGATATAAAAGATATGTGTAACTGGGTGTACGTATTTAGTTGTCGTGTATAATGCGGAAAACGCACAAAAACAGTAATTAAATGACATCAGAAAGTTTTACAAATCATAATATATTTGACAGATTAAATTCATTAAAAGAGATTTTGGGAAATGATGATGTCAAAGATAAAATTGACCTTGAAAAGCTTTCTTTTTTTCAGACTGTGTTCTCATACATCAATCAACGGGTCAAGTTGACAATTCCAGATTTAGTCCAACAAGCTGAATTGGATGCACTAAGTAATGAGTTAAATGCAGGAATTACACAAATAAATAGTTTTTCAGGTAGTAACAATGTCGGACATTTAACTAATGCAGTTAATAATTTCAATACAGCAATAAACAGAATTAAAGGATTTCCAATACCAGTAGCAAAAGCTGATTTTAATTTTTCTCGTAAGATTTCGGAGTTTGAAAAAACAGCTACAAGCAAATACAACTCACTAGAAAAGCAAAAAGAAAAACTTGAAAATTCAATTTCCGAATTTGAGAAAGATTTAGTAAATAAGGAAGCAGAAATTCAAAGACTATTAAAATTAATTGAATCTAAAGAAATAGAAATTCAAAATCTTTCATCAACTTTCAGGACAGATTTTGATAATATAAAAACTACTCATAACCAAAGCTTTCAGAACGACAAAACAACTTTCCGAAATGAAATTGATACTATCAAAGAACTTTTTCGCGAAGATAGTGATCAATTAAAAAGTAGTATTAATACTGATACTTCAAATCTAGTAACTAAACTAGAAACTAAGTATACAGAGGCTAAAAAATTAGTGAATCTAATTGGAAATGTAGGAGTAACAGGAAATTATCAAAACATAGCGAACAGTCATAAGTCTAGTGCAAATTTTTGGCGTTTTATGGCAATCGTATTTATGTCTGTGTTTTCAGGGCTATTAGTTTGGACAATAATTGACCTAAGTGCAGAAGGTTTTGATTGGACAAAATCGTTAATAAGATTATTTGCAGCTGCTGCGTTATCATATCCAGCTACATACGCTGCTCGTGAATCTTCAAAACATAGAAAGTTAGAAACTATTAATCGAAATGCTGAATTGGAATTAGCTTCAATTAATCCATTTATTGAAGGTCTTGCTGACGATAAAAAACAAATAATTAAAGAAAAACTGGTGGAAAAGTATTTTGGAAATAACAAAAATAATGACTTTTTAGACTTAAAAGATACTGAGGGTTTATCAATTCCAGCAATAGAGAAATTATTGAATGCGGTAGCTAAACTGAAAGGATAGCACTATATATAACACCTAAAGCATTCGTCTTGCCAATAGGCTAGACGATAAATACGATGTTGACCAATGCCAAAAAGATCATAAAATGATAGGTGCAAATACTTGTTCATTTTTTCGATAGCTGCATTGTGTTTTATTTTCATAGCCCAAGCTATGGAAATAAAATACGGCATTGATCTTAAAATCTTAAAAAAAAGCAAAAGGTGTATTTCTGTCCAACTTGCTATATATTTAAGATTACGACCAATAAAAACAACAAATTATCCTTCTTTTATAACTCAAAGATGTTATTTTTGATACTATCAAATGATACTATTGTCATGAAGCCACCTTATGACATTACTCCGCTAATTCTAAAATTGATAAGCAGTATTTCAGAAAAATTAGGCGAGATAAATGCTAATTTCTTAGATAAACCATCCCCAACTCTTAAAAAACAAAATAAGATTCGAACTATTCATTCGTCTTTAAAAATAGAAGGTAATACTTTGTCCAAAGAACAAATAACAGCACTATTAGAAAATAAAAGAGTCCTAGGGCCAAAAAAGGATATTAAAGAAGTTTTAAATGCTATAAATACTTATGAAGTAATTCAAAATTATGATTCAACTAAAGAAAGTTCTTTTCTTGAAGCTCATAAAAAATTTGATGGATAATTTAATAGTTGACTCAGGTAAATACAGAAAGCAAGGTGTTGGAATTGTTAAAGGTTCTAAAATTGAACACTTAGCTCCCCCTTATCAAAATATCCCTTTTTTGATGAAGGACTTATTTGAATACTTAAAAAGTGATGAAATTGAATTAATAAAGAGCTGTGTATTTCATTATGAAATGGAGTTTATACATCCGTTTCTTGATGGCAATGGGAGAATGGGGAGATTATGGCAAACGTTGATATTAATGACTAAATATCCTGTTTTCGAATATATTCCCTTCGAAACTTTAATAAGTAAAGATCAAGACAAATATTATAAAGCTTTAGCGAACTGCGACAAGGCTGGTAAGTCCACATTATTTATTGAGTATATGCTTGATGTCATAAATAAGTCTCTAGCAGAATTACTTAACTTCAATAATAGAAATTGGAATACCGAGCAAAGACTTAATTACTTCGTTTCTTTAGATATAAAAGAGTTTACTCGTAAAATATATATGGATACTTTCAAAGATATATCTACATCAACAGCTAGTAGGGATTTAAAGAAAGGTATAGAATCAAATTTTTTTAGAAAAGAAGGAGAAAAAAATAAAACTACATATAAAATCACTGGTCACAACACCTAAAGCATTTGTATTGCCTATAGGCTATAGATATGCGTTGTTGAAAAAGCTTTACCAAAAAAAACAAATTGGGAAGACTGGCAAAATCGAAAAATTGATAGGCTTTTAAAACAAGCATCCTTTAAACAACAAGCTTCTATTACTAATATCAACTATGCTGCACAACGTAATTTAGATAAGAATATGTTGGAAAGGTTAGCAACACTAGATTTCATCAAGCGAAAGGAAAATATCATTTTAACACCCAAAGTTAGTTGTGTATTTGAGGAGTCGGCGTCACAAATTTCACTATTTTAACTCATAATTTAAAAATACTAAAAATGTAACGCCTTGTGCTTTACGAAAGGTCATTGACCTTCACCACGCACAGACGTATACATTAATCGTTGTACCTAATTAGGAAATGAAAGAAAAACTTCGAAAAATTATTGAAGAAAACACTAATATGAAAGGTAAAGTATTTGACTATTTTATCCAAATACTAATTCTAATTTCGCTAATTACATTTTCTATTGAAACACTTCCTAATAATTCTGAACAAACTAAAATTATTATTCAAAATATTGAATTATTTTGTGTAATAATTTTCTCTATTGAATACTTATTAAGAGTATATGTATCAAAAAAACCTTTAAGCTATATTTTTAGCTTTTATGGAATCGTAGACTTATTAGCTATTATTCCGTTTTATTTAAGACTTTCAATTGACCTAAGGTCTCTACGTGCTTTTAGAGTATTTCGAATATTTAGAGCTTTGAAATTAGTGAGGTATAACAAAGCACTTCACAGGTTTAGGCTAGCTGGAAAAATTGTAAAAGAAGAAATAGTTTTATTTCTATTGACAACAGGAATATTAATATTTATTAGTTCAGCAGGAATTTACTTTTTTGAAAATAAAGCTCAACCTGAAACATTCTCATCAATATTCCATAGTTTATGGTGGTCAATAGTTACTCTAACAACTGTTGGTTATGGTGACACATATCCTATTACAGTTGGCGGGAAAGTTTTTACATTTTTCGTCTTAATTATTGGAATTGGAATAGTAACTGTTCCAGCAGGGTTAGTTGCAACCGCACTTTCAAAAGCTAGAGAAATGGAAGAGAATGAAACAATAAAAACTACAGCCAACACATAGAGCACTCATCTTGTCGATTTCTAGTCAGCGCTTTGGTGAACCTTGCACCCAAAATAAGCGATGATTTGCGAAGTGCCTTCTTAACATTTAGGGCAAATACGATGGTTGTCCTTGGTCTTTTCTTCTTTGACATTAGTTGGACATTTAGCTAATATCGCTTGCAGCTACTTTAAATATCTGCGTTTGGTGATACTACAAAGCAATCCATAATGACGGATTTTAGTAAAACCTTTGGGTAAAACATGCAACTGAAAGCGATTAAGAAACGTCTTGATGGGAAGACTTATCGTTGATAATTCCGAAGCAATCGCACATCACCAAATGATCTTATATCATATTATTATTGCACCTCCTCATTTCTCAATTTCAAGGCTTGGCATGTAGTAGTCGGGTTAGTTTTATGGAAAGATCAGTAAGGATTATTTTTGAATTTCCATTTCTTTCTATATGATATAATGCCTCTTCAAGCGCTTCAAAAATAGCTTCAATATTATTTCCGTGTACAAATGGAGCAAACTTTGCTAAGTCAAAGTTGGCGGTTTGAGGTTCAAGAAAAACTAATGATTCACTTTTGTAATTTGTAAGTAACGCTTGCCTAAAAAAATCGATGCAGTAGTTCAAAAATTTTTTTTGTATTTCCCTGCCGTTTGCGGCTATGCCCTCGCTCCATTTAATTAGTTCGTTAATTACTGCTTTGTTGCCTTTGGCTTTAAAAGCAGCTCTTACCCAGGTAATAAACCAGGTCTCGAATTGAATTTCGCTACTATTGTTTTGTAGTAGTTGTAATGCCTTATTATAATCGCCTTGTGCTCTGTTGGCTATCTTTTCAGCATCAATTTCAGAAATTGTAGTTGCTTTTTTCAGCCCTTCAGCAATGGCGCCAATTCCTAACGGAGGAAATTCTAAAATTTGACAGCGCGAGGAAATTGTTTGTATAATTTGCTCCTTATCTTCGGTAATGAGTATAAAAATAGTTTGTGCAGGAGGCTCTTCAATCAGTTTTAATAATTTGTTTGAAGTAGCAGTATTCATTTTATTTGCCATCCAAATGATCATAATTTTATAACCGCCTTCGTAACTCTTTAAGGAAAGTTTTTTTACAATTTGCGCAGCTTCATCAACATTAATGATTCCTTGTTTATTTTCAACACCAATATGTTGATACCACTCAAAAATACTAGCGTAAGGATTTTTTGCTAAAAAAGTACGCCAATCGGTTAAAAATAAATCTGATACGGGGTGTTTTTTTACGGAGTCATTCGTAGTAACCGGGAATACAAAATGTAAGTCTGGGTGCGAAAGTGAATCAAACTTTTGCTGACAACTACTTTTGTCCGCAGCAGTAGCGCATAAAACATGCCTGGCATAAGCAATTGCCATGGGCAAAGTGCCACTACCATTAGCGCCACAAAATAACTGAGCGTGGGCAATTCTGCCTTGATCGGCACTTGTTTGTAAATGGTTTTTAATATGATCTAATCCTAAAACATCCTGAAATTGCATAGGACAAATATATAATTTTTGCTAGCTAGATTAGTAATTTATTAATGATACTGAATTTAAAAAATTACTTAAAAAAAAGCGAACTAAAACATTATAGTCGCACTATGTTGCAATTACTAGTTAATGTTCAAAAAATAAGGATTGAATAGTGTTAGTGCTATTGTTTTATTAATAATAAATTATATTTGCTTTTTGGCGGAGTTATGTGTAATTCCATAAAAATGTTAAACTTTTTTTACAGTATATGAAAACAATCAACGATTTTAATTTTGAGAACAAAAAAGCATTGATACGTGTGGACTTTAACGTGCCTTTAGATGCCAACTTTCAGGTAACTGATGCTACACGAATTGAGGCAGCAAAGCCTACAATTATAAAAATACTTGAAGATGGTGGGAGCGCTATTTTGATGTCGCACTTAGGTAGGCCAAAAGGAAAGCAAGAGGAGTTTTCATTAAAACATATTGTTGAAAAAGTTCAGGATGTACTTGGAGTGCAAATTAAAATGGCTGCTGATTGTATAGGAGCTGATGTTGAAGCTATGGCAGCATCACTTGAGCCAGGTGAAATTTTATTGTTGGAAAACTTGCGCTATTACAAAGAAGAAACTGCGGGAGACAAGGATTTTGCGGAAAAATTGTCAAAATTAGGAGATATTTACATTAACGATGCTTTTGGTACAGCACATAGGGCACACGCTTCAACTGCAATAGTTGCTGAGTTTTTTGAAAACAAAGGCGCAGGATATGTAATTGAAGCAGAAATTGTAAATGCAAAAAAAGTTTTAGAAACAGGAGTGGCGCCAGTAACTGCAATTATGGGAGGTTCTAAAATATCAGATAAAATATTAATTGTAGAAAAATTACTTTCCATAGCTGATAATATAATTATTGGAGGCGGAATGTCATATACTTTTGTAAAAGCCTTGGGTGGTGATATTGGAATATCGTTGTGTGAAGATGATAAATTGGATTTAGCATTAGATTTACTAAAAAGAGCTAAGGAAAACAATGTAAACATGATTTTGCCTTTAGATACGGTGATCGCAGATGATTTTTCAAACGACGCCAATATTCAAACCGTTAAAAGAGGAATGATTCCTGAAAAGTGGGAAGGATTGGATATTGGTCCTGCTACCAGAGAACAGTTTTCTGAAATTATCGAAAACTCTAAAACCGTTATTTGGAATGGGCCTATGGGAGTTGCCGAAATGGAAAATTTTGCACATGGAACTATAGCCATTGCACATGCAGTTAAAAATGCAACAGCAAAAAGGTGCCTTTTCATTAATTGGAGGTGGAGATTCTGCAGCAGCAATAAATAATTTAGGTTTTGGAAACGATGTTTCCTATGTTTCAACTGGAGGAGGTGCGTTATTAGAATATATGGAAGGAAAAGTACTTCCAGGGATTAAGGCAATCTCTTAAATAGTTGCCCTATCACAAATAAATAATTATAGTAAAAAAAAGGCTATCCGTATTGGATGGCCTTTTTTTGTGCGTTGATTAAAGCCGCATAAAAATTTTTTTAAAATTTTTTATGCTTGTAAAGCCTTGATTTGCAATAAAACTAACTTTTTGGTAAGTAGGGGGTGCAAAATTTTCTATTTGTAAACTGAATTATTTAAAGCTAAATTCGTGTAAATAAACAACTAAAAATTAATGAATAATAAAGTTTTTGTTACAGGAGCAACAGGTTTTCAGGGAATGAGTATTGCCAAAAGTTTGATAAATGCGGGTGACAAAGTAATCACATTATCGCGCTCATTAGATTCAAAAAATCAAACGTTTGAAGGAATTGATGTAATTACTGGAAGTTTGGAAAATGAGGCAGATGTTTCAAAAGCCATGAAAAATGCGAATAAGGCAGTATTTACATGTCCATTAGTGTTTGATCTTGCGCTTGCTAAAAAGTATGTTGAAAATTTTATAAAAGCCGCTGAAGAGAATCATATTGAATTAGTAGTTTATAATTCAAGTTTTGATTTGCCAGAGGAAGAAACGGGCCTGATATCTCTTGACATAAAGGTATTAATTAGTGATTTATTTAAAAAATCGGCACTAAAAGTAATCAATTTAGTTCCTGATATTTATTTAGATAATGCTTCGGCACCTTGGTCAGTACCTGTAATAGTTACAAATAAAATTTT
This sequence comes from Aquimarina agarivorans, assembly GCF_000218485.1. Classification (GTDB taxonomy): domain Bacteria; phylum Bacteroidota; class Bacteroidia; order Flavobacteriales; family Flavobacteriaceae; genus Aquimarina; species Aquimarina agarivorans. The sequence goes on from NZ_AFPB01000168.1 coordinate 112,769, forward strand.
TCCATATCCTGTTGAGTCAGGTAAAAAATTACCATGGATAAGTCATTCGGATTTAGGAAACTTTACCGCATCGGCAATTAACAAACCTGAATTGGCAGGCAAAACATTGTCTATTGGAGGGAATTTAGTATCTGGGCAAGAGATTGCAGATGCCATTTCTGAACAACTTGGCGAACAAATTAGTTTTGTAAGCATCACACCTGATGCATTTCAAAAGGAATTAACACCTGCATTTGGCGAATTGGCAGGTAAGGAAATCTCCAACTTGTATAGGTATATTGAAACAAATAGCAACAAAATAGTAAATAAGAATTTTAAAGAAACGCAACAATTACTAGGGCACACCAATCAAAGTTTATCGGATTGGGCAAAGTCCATTGATTGGAAAGTTTAATTTTGAGAAAAATAAAATTTCAAAGGCTAAATACCTTAAATAATGACTAACTATTTATTGTGCGCATCAAAAATTTCCGTAAAAGGGGTTAAAAAACGGTATAACATTTGATGCAATTTATCACATAAATTTAGTATTTTGATTTTTTATTGAATCATGCCACTAAGAATTTGCAACTTCTGCTAGTGGCATGGTACTCAAAGTTCCTTTAAAATGATTAAAAAATTTTCCAGTATATTTTTTATACTTTTCCTGACTCCATTATTTCTAATTGCACAAGATGTACCTTTGGGCAACAGTGGAAAAAAATCAAAAAAAAAGCAATCTAAAGGGTTTTTTAGAAAAAAAATAAAGCAAAAAAGCAAGTTGATTCACTGGTTTATGAAAAATCTAATGCAAAGAATCAATTAATAAAAGGAGCATTTGTAACAAAAAATCAGCAAGTAATTACTACTACTTTCCCCTTAAAGGGAGAAGGTATTCAGGATAGCATTGCAAAAAGCACGCTGCTTACACTAGATCAAGTGAATAAGCCGGTATTAAAAGCACACAAAAGGCTTGATTTATCAGATGTATCGGTTATAAGTAATTTTCAAGAAGGATTTAAAGATCATCCAAGTATTGAGGCGTTGGATGCCCGCTGGAAACAGGAATTATTCAATTCAAGCTTGTATGATTCAATTTACGAAACTATAATAAATCAGGATTATACAAATGTTGAGTTCGTAGTTAACCTTCCTACCGAAACTTTAAAAAAACAACTAGCGGATTTAAATGCAAAAACACCGTTTAACGTGGAGTATAATCCTTCTCTGGAAAGTGTCATTAAAAACTACCTTAAAAATAGGCATCAGTCTCTTGAACGATTAATGGCCTTAAGTGATTATTATTTTCCGTTATTTGAACAAGTACTAGACAAATACGATCTGCCATTAGAAATTAAATATCTGGCTATTGTAGAATCGGCGTTAAAGCCCAGAGCAAAATCCAGAGTGGGAGCCACTGGATTATGGCAATTTATGTTTGGAACAGGTAAGGAGTATGATTTGAATGTGAGTTCATACGTGGATGAACGTATGGATCCTATAAAATCTACCGAAGCTTCTGCTAAATATTTGGCAAAATTGTATAAAATATTTGGCGATTGGGATTTAGCCTTAGCCTCGTATAATTCGGGACCTGGAAATGTTACTAAAGCAATTAGGCGAAGTGGTGGATATACAAACTATTGGAATATTAGGCCTTATTTGCCAAGGGAAACAGCGGGATACCTACCAGCATTTTTAGCAACGATGTATATTTTTGAATACGCAGATTTCCATGATTTTAAACCTAAAAGACCTGAATTTGCTTATTTTGAGACAGATACTGTTCATGTAAAACAGCAAATCAGTTTGGATCAAGTGGCTGAAATTATGGATATTGAAATGGAAGTACTTCAGTTTTTAAATCCATCCTACAAACTTGATATTATACCACACGTTGCATCAAAAGATTACAAATTACGTCTGCCATGGGACAAAGTGGGTGCCTTTGTAGCTAATGAAAATGCAATTTATGCAAAAGCAAAAGCCGATTTTGATAAAAGAGAGAAGCCCTTACCACAATTATTTGAAGTAAGTAATAAAATCAGGTATCGAATCCGGAGTGGTGATTATTTGGGTTTAATTGCAAGAAAGTTTGGAGTACGAGTTTCGCAAATAAAAAAATGGAATGGATTGCGGAACAATAACATCAGAGTAGGAAAGCACTTGACTATTTATCCAAGGCGGGCAACTGTTTATGCATCAACAAAGAAAAAAGCAATCAAAGTTTCTTCAAATACATACGTAGTAAAATCGGGGGATTCATTATGGAGTATTTCGCAAAAATTTGCAGGTGTAAGTGTTGAAAATTTAAAAAGATGGAACAATATTTCTGGCAATAGATTAAAGCCAGGGATGCGTTTAAAACTAAAAAAATGATGAAAAAAATTTTAGTAATTTGTTTTTCTTTATTAGCAATTGTTGCTTGTAAACAAGGTGAAGAAGCACCAAAACCCCAACTAGATACTGGAGCCTATGCCAAATCTGCAGGGCGCCCTAATGGTTTAACCATTGTTATGGATAATAGATTTTGGGAGGGAAGCATTGGCGAGGTGTTAAGGAGAAACCTAGCGGCTCCTGTGCATGGATTGCCCCAAGAGGAACCAATGTTTACTATCCGTCAAATGCCTGCAACGGCATTTAAAGGTTTTGCAAACAAATCGCGCTGTTTTTTAAAAATTGAAACTAATAAGGATGTGGGTTTTAAAGTCTTAAAAAATAAGTATGCCCGCCCTCAAATAGGCATTGTCATTTCAGGAAATACTGAAGAGGAAATTAATCAAGAATTTTTAGCTCATAAAAGTGAAATCATACAAACTTTTAAAAATATAGAGCTTTTGAATAAGCAACAATTAGTTAAAAATCCTTTGGACATAAAAAAGCTTGATAAAAATTTGGGTATAAGCCTTAGCGCTCCAAATGCCTATAGAGTGGCAAAAGCTTCCAAAGATTTTTACTGGTTAAGGAGGAACATCTCACATGGTACTCTTAATATTACGGCTTATGAAGTTCCGGTTGATTTTTTTAAAGATTCTTTAAGCATTCCGCAAAACATTATACGAATGCGAGATACCTACGGAGGTGATCATGTTGTTGTAGACGAAGGAGGGCGTTTTATTACTGAGGCTGCTTATTCGCCTTACTTTCAAGAAACAAATATTGCTAATTTTGATGCTTACGAAACCCGAGGCACGTGGGAAGTGAAAAATAAATGGATGGCAGGACCATTTTTAAATTATGTTATTAAAGACACTCAAAAAAAACGTTTTTTAGTGCTTGAAGGTTTTGTTTTTGCTCCATCAATAAACAAAAGAGATTATATGTTTGAATTGGAGGCAATTTTAAAAACAGTAAAATTTGTTAACTAAATGGCGTAGGTGTTATTAACAGTTGAGTTCAATTTAGGTGTAAGGGATTGATTAAAAGTTATTCAAATATAAACGGGAAAAAATCATCATCAATATCTTCAAATTCATCACGAATGTCATTAAGAAACCTTTTAGTGCTGGCTTTAAATTTTAAGCTTTCTAGTTCAAAAGATACCGTTTTTTTTAATCCAAGAATATGATTGGTATATTTGTGAATTTTTTGTTTCAACACATTTTCAGATCTATGGTTAAAATGGTCAAAATAAAATGAATTATCCGGATCATGTTTTGTAAACATTAAAATCTCAATCTCTAATTGTTTAATATGTTCATCAAGTTGCTTTAGTAAGGATTTTGATTGGCTATCGTCAATTTTTATCTCAGTCACCTCGTTGTTTTTCTCTATTTCTGATTTTAGCATCAGTAATTGATAGTAATCCCTATTTTGCCAGGCTTCGGACAATTTTTTCATTAGTACCTCCCGTTCTTTTTTTTTTTTTTTGATAACACAAGGTCTGGATGGGCTTTTTTTACTAACGATTTGTAAAGTTTTTGAAACTGCTTATCCGTGTTCAATACTTTTCTTTTTTTAGCTCCGCTTCATGAGCCTTTTGAGAATCGTGTTGCTGTTGCTCAAATTGTTTGGCATATTCCTCCTTGTTTTTTACAAACTTTTCAAAGTCAAAATCTTCATCAACATCAAAACCAAAATCGTTAAAAATATCCTTGGCCATTTCATTCATGAATTCTTTCTCTTCAGGATCAATTTTTTCTACTTGTTTTGTATTGATAATTTCATAAATTTCAAGTAGCTCAGCGGTTTGATGGTTTTGTTGAAATAACCCGTTACATTCTTGCATTATCAAGTCTTCCATCATTTCATTTTGCCAATTCGCAAAACCTTTAGTGTCGTAATATTTAAATAACTTTATAATGTAAGCCTCCTTTTCTTTAAAGAATTCTTTTTCTAGGGGAGCAATTTCATTAGAATACGCTTTTTTTATTTTTTCTAATGTTACTTTACTTTTTTCAAACTTAGCTTTTAGTTTATCAATTTTTTCAATTTTTTTATTGATTTTACTAGTTATGGATTGCTTGTTTTTGTTAGAAGTATCATCAACTTTTAGTAGTAGCGATTTGTTGGTTTTTTTTTGCTTAGTGGGTTCGTCAAAATCAAAAAGAGAGGTTTGTTTGCTCATAAACTTGTTCTTTATAGTGCGTGATCAAAATTTAAACATCAACCTCAATAGTAAAAACAATACTGATTCTGAATTTAAATTGCTCAAATAAAATTAAGAATTTTATGTTTGGACCCAAATTAAAATAACACTGCAAGGCCAGCCAGGGTGTTGTTTTATATTAAAGTATCAAACAAAAAAACCATTTTAAATGGGAAATTTAATGTAGAAAAAGCTACAGTTTATTTTATTTAGGAACATTAAATACAAGCTTTAAATTTAAGTTTGATATAGCAAAGCTCAAAATTTTTAGCGCACTAAAACGACTACTTTTATTGTAAATTTTATATCGGAAAAGGTATAAAAACAATCCTTCATAAAAATATATTTTTATGAAGGATCGTATGAGCACATTAGTTTTATTCCAAGTCTAATTATTTTACAATTAGTTTTACAACTTGATTTCCGTAATCAATACTTATAAAGTACAAACCAGTGGTTAGGTTTGAGGTGCTGATCGTTTCAGTAGTACTATTAGCATATAATTGTTTTACTAATTTTCCAGTACTGTCTAAAACATTTATTTGATTTCCTGATGTTAAGCCTTCCAAACTAAAATTTTCACCTATTGAAGCCGGATTTGGATAAACAATCACTTTATTTTGATCGGTAACATCATCAGTTGCTAGTGTGCTATTTGCACTTAAATTAGCATTAAAAATAGGGTTGATATCCCATCTTTGATTGTTGTTATTGTTATTTGCAAACCAAATTTGAACATTAGCATCTCTAGCACCTGCAGCAACATCTAAAGCACGAGACAAACAATTATTTGGTCTTAATGTATAGTTTGCTCTGTTTTGTGAAATAGTCCATTGCTGATGACTAGCCGTAGCATTGTTGCCTGTTTGCACATCAGATCCATTGCTGCAACCAGCGCCTTCAACTTCCAAATACCTACCTGTTCCGTTATTTCTGATAGTGTATACATTGTTGCCAAGGTGTGTCAATTCCCAACGCTGGTCAGCAAAAACACCTGTATCTACCATTCGGGCAGTATGATTTTCCAATGCACGAGCTAGCAAACTTTGATTGGTAAATGGATTAGATATTTGGTATAAGCCGTTTGTAAATAATTGATTTGAATTGTTGTTTGCAGGAGTAGGATTATTTGCAGTATTTAGTGGTGTTCCAAATACTTCAATTTCGGCTATATTCAAAAAATTAGTTCCAGATAATTGTATGCGAACGTATCTTCCGGTTCTTCCAATATTTTGTCGGGTAGGTCTTTGAGCAATACCATCCTGAAAATAGACTCCATTTCCAGTCTGATTAGCAGTAGCTACAATGTCGGTTGAAACAAATGGAACGTCGGATACAAATATTTGATATTGTTGCAATCTATTTCTACAGCAATCTTCTCTGTTCCACACGTTAATATGGCTTATGTTATTGATACTACCTAAATCAATTTCCCACCATGCAGCTCCATTATTTTCAGTGTGCGAAAAATTAGTTGTATTTCCGTCATTGGCAAAACTTGCATTTATAGTACGTAATGTACTTGATTGAGTTGCGGTACCGTTTAAAGCTAAATTAATTGCATTTTCATTATTAACTGGAGTTGGTGATGCTACAGGTGCAGGTTGTGGTGCGGGAGTGGGTGTAACGGTTACTGGAGCTGGGTCAGGCGTTGAAGCTGGTTGAGTTCCAAAAAAAGTCGGACGATAAACACGAACCCAGTCTACCTTCATGGCATTCAAATTATTATTATTTAAATTAGCTACGCTTTCTAGCGGTCTGCCAGCATGAGATTCTGTATCTAAAATGATAAATGTAGGATCGTTAAATTCTCTATTTGGAAAAGCAGAGCCTCCTGAGCTTCTTCCTTGAACGTCTCTTAGTAATTCAGTAGTTTCACAATTTAAAACTGCTGGATTAGGGCACTGTAAACGTGCATCTGTAAAGCTACCTGTCAAGCTATTTGCAATTCTGTTAGGAACGTAGTGGTTCCCATTAAACCTGGGGACACCATCAATATAATAAAACACCTCGGTTGGGCTTGTCCACAGTGCTCCAAATGTATGAAAATCATCTCGCCAATTTCTGATAGGAGCAGAAGAGTTTGTGGGGCTGGTGTTAAAGAAAACCTGATACGTAAAATCGGTTAAATCTCGACCTCCGCAATTATCCGTTTCTCCTCCATGGTTCTGCACACCTTGTCTATGCCATATGTGTTGATTAACTGACATTTGAGTGGTGTAAAATGTTTCATCACCTCCAATAACATTACCGTTGTTATCTCTTAGTTTTGCGCCTCCATAACATTCTAATACGTCTATTTCTTCATTATCACATGCATTTAGCATCCAAAAATTGGAGGAGTTTTCCAAATTAGAAATCTGTATCCTTGCTTCCATATAAACTGGGTACAAAATGGTGTTTTTTGTAGTTACTATGCCGCAGTTTACAAAACGATCGGTAAAATTTCTTCTCCCGCCAGGGTTGTTATCTCCAGCAAATGCTCTAATTTCTAAATTTCCATTATTTAACGTAATAGCATCGTTTCTAAAATTCCCATTCCCTACAATATTCCACCGGGTTTGGCCTGGGCCAGTAAAGCCTGGATCTGGATTATAGCGTTCATCCCAGGTACTTCTAAATTTAGGGTTTTGCTTATTGGCGTAATTAAAATCATCGGATACAGCCTCTATCAAATCCCACGAAGCAATATTCTGCAAATTTGTAGGTAGTGGTGTGTTTCCAAAATTTAATCCTCTGTCGTTTCTTTGCGCCGACACTATATTTGAAATTGATAATAATAAAATAAAGACATATAAATTTTTCATATTTAGTATTTTTTTAAGTTATATTTTATGTAGTCTTTAAAATATGCGAAAACATACGACTAAATTGATGTAGTAAATTAGTTTTGTTTAGTCTAGGTATAAGAAAAACTTATAAATTGAATCTCTTTTGTGATAAGACGAATTAAAAGTCGTTTGGTCTATTAAATTAAAAAAATGATTTTCAAATAATTAAAATTTTTAGTTGGTTCATTTGAATGGAGGCTATGTAACTAATTGTGGTCAAGTGAGCTTCATCACAATATTTTGTTAAAAAAAATCATTTCCTTTGCGGAAGAGTGAAAGTAGTGGGTAGCAGGTATTTTTCGTAATTCATTGAACCCTTAAAATTGAGCCAATTAAAATCAGCAGGAAAATTAATGTTATAAAAAGAAATACGGATTGCCTTTTGAGCAATCCGTATTTAACTATTTGAAAAATCAGTTAGCTTATCTTACTATTAGCTTGATTATTTGATTTCCAAAATCAATGTTTATAAAATATAAGCCAGCTGCTAAATTAGAAGTGCTTATTACTTCCTTTGAATTAGTTGCATAAACTTGTTTTACTAATCTGCCTAGGTTATCAAAAATGTCAATTTGGTTTCCTGCTGTAATACCACCTAAAGTAAAATCAGTTCCCAAAATTGCAGGATTGGGATATACTGTAGGTTGATCAGTTGCGTTGTCAATGTCGTCAATTATTTTTGCACTACTAGCAGTTGCACTAAATATAGGGGTTATTTGCCATTTTTGGTTGTTGTTATTTCTATTGGTAGCCCATAAGTGCGTATTGGCATTTCTGGCCCCTCCAGCAACATCAAGTGCTCTGGATAAACAGTGGTTTGGTTTTAAGGTGTAATTAGCACCATTTCTTTCAATTTTCCACTTTTTGTGGTTGCCATTAGCGTTCGTCCAAGTTTGAACTAATGCACCATTTGAACATCGGGCACTAGAAACCTCAAGATATCTTTGTGTTCCATTATTTCTAATAGTATATACATTATTCTCTAAATGCACAAATTCCCATCTTTGATCAGCATAATTCCCAGTGTTTATCATTCTTGCACGGTGATTTTCCAAAGCTCTTGATAACAAACTTTGATTAGTGAACGGATTTGAAATTTGGTACAATCCATTAGCAATTAGTTGATTTGAATTGTTGTTAGTTGGTGCGGATGTATTTCCTAAACCAATTGGTGTTCCAAAAACTTCAACCTCAGCAATATTCAAAAAGTTGGTTCCTGATAATTGGATACGAACGTATCTACCTGTTCGTCCTATGTTTTGTCTTGTAGGTCTTTGAGCAATTCCTTCCTGAAAATAAACACCATTTCCATTTTGGTTAGCAGTAGCTACAATATCTTTTGAAACAAAAGGAACATCAGATACAAATATTTGGTATGCTCTTAATCTATTCTGGCAACAATCAGCTCTATTCCATACGTTAATATGGCTAATGTTAGATACGCTTCCTAAATCAACTTCCCACCAGGCAGCGCCATTATTTCTAGTATGGGAAAAATTATTTCTATTTCCATCATTTGCAAAACTAGCATTAAATGTACGTAAAGTAGTTGACTGCGTTGCGTTTTTGTTTAAAGCTAAATTAACAGCATTTCCGTTATTAACTGGTGCAGGTGCAGCAACAGGAGTTGGACGAGCTGGTGGTGGCGTTACTACTACAGGCTGAGGTGTTGGAGCGGCACCATTAAATGTAGGACGGTATACTCTTACCCAGTCAACCTTCATTACATTTAAATTGTTATTGTTCAAATTGTTTGCACTTTCAAGTGCTCTACCACCGTGCGATTCTGTATCTAGAATAATAAATGTAGGGTCGTTAAATTCTCTATTAGGGTATGCTGATCCACCAGAGCTTCTTCCTTGTACGTTTCTTAATAATTCTTCCGTTTCACAATTTAGTACTGCAGCGTTAGGACACTGTAAACGAGCGTCAGCAAAACTACCAGTTAAACTGTTAGCGATTCTACCTGGAACATAGTGATTTCCATTAAATCGCGGAACTCCATCGATATAGTAAGTTACTTCAGTTGGACTAGCCCAGTATACTCCAAATGTATGGAAACCATTTCTCCAGTTTTCAATGGGTGCAGAAGAATTTGTTGGGCTGGTGTTAAAGAAAACTTGATAAGTAAAATCAGTTAAGTCTCTACCTCCACAGTTATCTGTTTCACCACCGTGATCTTGAACACCTTGTCTGTGCCAGATATGCTGGTTAACTGACATTTGAGTGGTGTAAAACGTATTGTCACCTCCAATTACATTTCCATTGTTATCACGTAACTTAGCACCACCGTAACATTCTAACACATCAATTTCCTCGTTGTCACATGCATTTAGCATCCAAAAGTTAGAAGAATTCTCTAAGTTGGAAATTTTTATTCTTGATTCCATGTAAACAGGATATGAAATCGTTCTTTTTGAACTGATGATACCACAATTTACAAAACGATCTGTAAAATTTCTTCTTCCCCCAGGGTTGTTTGCACCAGGATAGGATCTTATTTCTAGGTTACCACCGTTCAGTTTTACGTAGTCGTTACTGAAATTTCCAGCATTGGTAACATTCCATCTTGTTTGACCAGGACCTCTAAATCCTGGATCAGGATTGTATCGTTCTTCCCAAGTATTACTAAATTTTGAGTTTTGTTTACTGGAATAATTAAAATCATCAGATAGATTTTTAATTAATTCCCAAGAGGCTATGTTTTGAAGATTTGTAGGTAAAGGTCGATTATTGAAATTTAAACCTTTATCATCCCTTTGAGCAACTAAGGTTTGAGTTAACAACAGTAAAGCAATAATATATATTTTTTTCATACGAGTATTAAGTTGTTTTTAATTTATAAGGGTGCTAAAATATAAAAAAATAACCTTACTACAACGTTAAAGTGCCCTGTTAAAGCTGATTAATGGGGGAATTTATACACATTTCATTTTATATGAAGGAATAATATTACTGTAAATTTATGCTAAAAAAAAGTTAATATTTTGAAATACAAACGATTGGAGTGATCTAAAAATGAGGTTATAAAATTTTACCTACGTATTTATAGATGCAAAAAAATAGTGTTAAAAATGTATTTTTTTTGTATCCATCCGAGCAATTACACGTTAAGATTTTTTTGATATCCAGGTAATAGTTCTTCAAGTTTTAGTATGCTATGATCAGGGATTCTTTGCAAGGTATCCTCTAGCCATTCTCTAGGGTTGATGTTTTGTATTTTGCAACTTCCAAAGAAGGAATATAGCATTGCTGCATTTTGTGCAGCTTTATGCGATCCACAGAATAGGTAATTCTTTCTTCCAATTGCCATGGGTCGAATCGCATTTTCGATTAGGTTATTGTCCAGTTCAATATGTCCATCATTAAAGATGGTTTCTAGCTTTGGATATTGATTTTTAAAATAAGTCATTGCTTTTCCGATAGGACTTTGTGGCAATACATTGAACTGTTCAGCTTCTATCCATGTTTTGATCTGTTCCAATAACGGTTTGACTTTTTGATCTCGAAGTGCTTTTCTTTTATCATAATCATTTGGAGTTTCTTCTTTGATGGTTCTTTCTTCTAAATACATTTTTCTAAAAAGCACCAAAGCTATTTGTGCGCGGTTTTTATCACTATCCAATGCATCATGGAACTTGCGCCTGGCATGTACCAAACATCCAGCCAAGGTAATCTTAGGGTTAGTTCCTATTTTATCATATACAGTGTAGCCATCGCATTGCAGATAACCACTGTAATTTGCAAGTAATTCTTTAGGTTCATTTTGTCCGCGTCCTTTTCGGTAATTAAAGAGTACGAGTTTTTGAATGGGATCGTGATAAACCCATTGATAGCCTTGATGTGTACTCTTTATTTTGTCTTGATCCTGCACTTTGATCGGTGATTCATCAGCTTGGATCACTACTGTCCGGTAAAGAATTGTTAAAAGTCTGTGAGA
>NZ_AFPB01000167.1 GCF_000218485.1 Aquimarina agarivorans
TATTAAATTTGGGATGCTTTTTTATAGTTTTGGGATTGAGATGGTTTTGAGTTCTCTGAAATATCGATTTTGAGTTCCTGACTTAACAAACCGATATTTCTTTAAAAAGAACGTATATTTGCAAAAAATTACTTCCACTTTATATGAGTAAACTACTTATTGTAGGAACGGTGGCTTTTGATGCAATTGAAACCCCGTTTGGAAAGACCGATAAAATTTTAGGTGGCGCAGCTACTTACATTGGTTTATCTGCGTCTAACTTTAATGTTCCAATGGCAATAGTATCCGTTATTGGCGACGATTTTCCGGAAAATGACATCCAAATGCTTAAGGATCGAAACATTGATGTTTCGTCGCTTGAAGTTGTTAAGGGTGGCAAAACTTTTTTTTGGAGCGGGCGCTATCATAACGACATGAATAGCCGTGATACTTTGGATACACAACTAAATGTTTTAGAAAATTTTAGTCCAGTGGTACCGCAAAACTTCAAAAATGCTGAGGTAGTTATGCTAGGAAATTTACATCCTTTAGTGCAATTATCTGTAATACAGCAAATGGAAGTACGACCAAAATTAATAGTATTGGATACGATGAATTTTTGGATGGATGTCGCTTTAGATGACTTAAAGAAAACCATTGCTGAGGTTGATGTAATTACTATAAATGATGAGGAAGCACGTCAGCTAAGTGGCGAATATTCGTTAGTCAAAGCAGCGCGTATAATTACTAAAATGGGACCTAAATACGTAGTGATTAAAAAAGGGGAACACGGGGCGTTTTTATTTTACGAAGAACAAGTGTTTTTTGCTCCTGCACTTCCGCTGGAGGAAGTTTTTGATCCTACTGGAGCTGGTGATACGTTTGCAGGAGGATTTACAGGTTATTTAGCAAGTACCGATGATTATTCATTTAAGAATATGAAAAAAGCAATTATCCACGGATCAAATTTAGCTTCGTTTTGTGTGGAAAAATTTGGAACTGAACGTATGCAAGGATTAACAAATACTGAAATAAATCAACGTTTGCGTCAATTTAAAGAGCTTACTCAATTTGAAATTGAATTGGCTTAAAAATTGAGAATTACATATTTTAACACCTAATGTTACCTACTTATGAGTGATGCTATTAAACACGAATGTGGAATTGCTTTTATTCGATTACTAAAACCGCTAGAGTATTATAAAGAAAAATACGGAACAGCGTTTTATGGTGTAAATAAAATGTATTTAATGATGGAAAAACAGCATAACCGTGGACAAGATGGTGCTGGTTTTGCTAGTATAAAATTAAATATGGATCCTGGGCAACGTTACATAAGTAGGGTACGTTCAAGTGAACAATCGCCTATTCAGGATATTTTTAAACAGATTAATGATAGCATCAATAGCAAAGTAAAGGACCATACCCAAGCGTCCGATGATATCAAATGGCTTAAGGAAAATGTGCCATACATTGGAGAAGCACTTTTGGGTCATGTGCGTTATGGCACTCACGGTAAAAATAGTTTAGAGAGTGTACATCCTTTTTTACGTCAAAATAACTGGATGCACCGTAATTTGATTGTTGCGGGGAACTTTAACATGACAAATAACACTGAGTTATTTTCTAACCTATTGCAATTGGGTCAGCACCCTAAAGACAATGTGGATACTATTACTGTAATGGAAAAAATTGGTCATTTCCTTGACGGAGAAGTGTCCAAATTATATAAAAAATTAAAAAAAGAAGGCTATAGTAAAATAGATGCTTCGCCTGAAATAGCGAAACGCTTAAATATTGCTAAAATTCTTAAAAAATCATCCAAACGTTGGGATGGTGGATACGCAATGGCTGGCATGTTAGGTCATGGAGACGCCTTTGTTTTACGTGATCCAGCTGGTATTAGACCTGCTTTTTATTACAAAGATGATGAGGTAGTGGTAGTGGCTTCGGAACGGCCAGTAATTCAAACCGTATTTAACGTTGATATTAATGAGGTACATGAGTTAGATCCAGGAAAAGCCATTATAGTTAAAAAAGATGGCAACACTACTGTAGAACGAATTATTGAACCTTTGGAACGCAAAGCATGTTCTTTTGAGCGTATTTATTTTTCTCGCGGAAGCGATGCCGATATTTACTTAGAGCGAAAGGAGCTGGGTAAGCTAGTGATGCCGCAGGTGTTAAAGGAAATTGAGCACGATACTACTAACTCTGTTTTTTCATTTATACCTAATACGGCGGAAACTTCCTTCTACGGAATGGTTGAAGCTGCTCAGGATGAATTGAACAAGCAAAAGGAAGCTTCTATTTTAGCTGAAAAGCAGGCGCTGACTAATGCGCGTTTGCGCGAAATTTTATCACCAAAAATTAGAACTGAAAAAATTGCAATTAAAGATGCCAAGCTTCGAACATTTATAACCGAAGATAGCAGTAGGGACGATTTAGTTGCGCACGTATATGATGTTACTTACGGAGTGGTAAAGTCCACTGATAATTTAGTGATTATTGATGACAGTATTGTTCGTGGAACAACACTTAAAAAGAGTATCATTAAAATGATGGACCGCTTGAACCCGAAAAAGATTGTTGTTGTGTCCTCAGCTCCGCAAATTAGGTTTCCAGATTGTTATGGGATTGATATGGCGCGTATGGAAGGTTTAGTTGCGTTTAAAGCAGCTCTTGAGTTGCTAAAAGACACTGATAATTACGGATTGGTTGATGAAGTGTATCAGAAATGTAAAAAACAGGAGGATTTAGATGATAATGATGTAGTTAATTTTGTTAATGAAATCTACGATGGTTTTACCGATGAACAAATTAGCGATAAAATTTCTGAATTACTTACTGAAGAGTCTGTAACTGCTGAAGTTAAAATTATATACCAAACTGTTAAAAACCTGCATAAAGCTTGTCCAAACAACTTGGGAGACTGGTATTTTACGGGCAATTACCCAACTCCAGGTGGAAATAGAGTGGTCAACAAAGCTTTTATTAATTTTTATGAAGGAAATAATGAACGTGCTTACTAGGTATAACTTGTTAAAATGCTGTTTTTTAACATGGTACTGCGCTTTAACTAGTTTTTAAGTAGTTCGTCTATTTTATTTTTTTACAACGTTATATGGTCTTATATTTACTATACCATAACATAAGTAGGTTAAGTTCATGGTAGATTTGGGGCAAAAAAGGTGTACTTTACGTATACCTTTTTTATTTTCAGGATGTTTTGACTTTGCTATGTTTTGGTCTTATACGATTCTGATTTGTTTTTATAAAATTACGTTATTTAACCTTTTTGCTTTTTTAAATATTGTAATGGGGTATCTCCAAACTCTGCTTTAAAATTAGTTCGGAATTGCGAACTGCTTTTAAATCCAACCAAGGTACCAAGCTCTCCAATATTAACCGTTTCATTTAAAAGCAATTCTTTGGCTTTGTGAAGCCGTTTTTTTCGAATGTGCTCCGCAATATTAAGCCCAGTTAAGTCTTTAAATTTCCTATAAAAAGTAGCTCTGCTCATATATAATAATGGAGCCAGTTTTTCAGCATTAAAATCGTAGTCCGCGTAATTTTCATCGATAAGTGTATTTACCTTTTTCCAAAAATTTGCATCGCATTCATTAAGCCATTTTTTTGTTGATTCATTTTGCGAATTGTATGATAATAAATGTTTTTTTAATAAATTCCTGTTGGAAAGCAAAGCATCAATACGAGCCAGTAGTTCGCTAGGATTAAAAGGTTTTTCAATATAACTATCAATTCCTAAAGTGAAACCTTTAATTTTTGTTTCAATATTAGTTATTGCTGAAAGTAATATAAATGGAATATGTGATGTTTCTATGTTAGATTTTACAGTGCTACAAAAAGCAACACCATCCATAACGGGCATCATAATATCGGATATAATTAAGTCAGGATTGCAGTGTTTTAAAACTTCAATCCCTTCTTTACCGTTGGATGCTGTTTTTAAACAATAAGCATCTTCTAGTAAGGAGACAATATAATTGGTAAGCTCCACATTGTCTTCAACAATTAAAATGGTATACCCAAAATTTGTTTTTGCCGTTTTTTTGGTAGTGTAGTCAATTGTTGATTTGGTTTGGGATGTTTGCAGGGTTAACATGTCACACTCATTAAAATGATCCTTTCCTTTTTTAAAGGCCACAATAAATGTACTACCTTCGTCTAATTTGCTCTCAGCGTTAATCGAGCCGTGTTGTACTTCGACAAGTCCTTTTACGTAAGCTAATCCTATGCCGTGTCCTTCAAAATTTTCTTGATTTATCCTGTAAAATCGATCAAATATTAGCGATAGTGATTTTTCGGATATTCCTATTCCATTATCCTGTACAATGAGTTTTATGTCATTATTATTTTGTTGGAGTTCAACATGAATAGTTGCATCGTTCGGACTATATTTAATAGCGTTGGTGAGCAAATTGAATATAATTTTTTCAACTTTTTCAGAATCTAACCAAATTTTAATTGCTGGGTCGGAAGTAGAAAAATTTAAGGAGATGTTTTTATCAATGGCAAGTATTTGGAAGGAGGTAACGATATCTTTTGCAAAGGCAACTATATCAAATTCGGTTACCTTGAGTTGCATCTGTTTTTCGTCAATTTTACGCACCTCAATTAATTGATTAACCATTTCGAGCAAACGATTGGCGTTTTTTTTGATGATTATTTTAGTGTGTTCAAATTTGTTTTTATTACTTTCTTCAAGATGCCCTAAAATTAAAGTTAAGGGAGTTCGAAATTCATGAGAAATATTTGTAAACAATTGAAGTTTACTTTGGTCTGCTTCATGCAGCTTTTCTGAAATTTCTCTAATTTGATTATTTTGTTCTTTAAGAATTTTTGTTTGTTCCTCAACTTTATTTGCCAAGCGTATTTTACTTTTTTTAAGTTGAATTGTGCGCAGCTGGACAAAAAGATAGCATCCTAAAAACAGGATTGCCATACACAAAATTTTAAACCAACTGGTTTTCCAAAACGGGGGGGCAATTGATATGCGTAAATTAAAAGGAGGACTCCACGTTTGATCGCTATTTTGTACCGATGTTTTGAATACGTAATTTCCAGGAGGGACAGTTGTATAACTTGCTAAGGGAGTTTGCTGGTTTTGATATATCCATTTTTTTTGTAATCCTTCTAATTTGTACCTGAATTTGGATGGTTGAAAGTAATTGATTGGATTAGCATCAAATGAAAACGAAAATGAATTTTGTTTGTAGTTGAGCTTTATTGTTGAATGATCTTTTAATCTTTCGGTAAGCACTACTTTTTCATCAATGGTATCACCCACTTTGATCAATTTATTTGATAAGTAAAAGTTTTCGATAACGGCTTTTGTTTTCTGGTGTTTTTTGCGAATATTTTTAGGATTAAAATAAATAATATCCTGATAACCACCATAATAAAAAGTTCCGTCTTTTTTGTTAAAATGATAGGCATCATCTAAAAAAAAACTCATCCAATAAATATGTAGTAATTTTATGGGTTGTTGTATTCAGCTGGCTGACACCTTTGCTGGTGCTCATCCATAAATTTTTGTCATCGTTAATTTTTACTGAATAAACGATGTTGCTTGACAATCCATCTTCTTCAAAAAAAGTTTTGATTACTTTATTTTTAGATATGCTAAATAAATTGAGTCCACTATTGGTGGCAACCCAAATGTTATCTCCATCAATTTCTAAAGCGTATATTTTATTATCCGAAAATCCGCTTGATGATTTTAATAAACGTTTGTAAGTCGTTCTGTTTTTGTCAATTTTAATTAGGCCAAACTTATTTTGAACTACCCAAAGGTTTTGACTATCGTCTAGGGCAATATCTCTTATATCTTTTTGTAAAGCTACTTTATCAATTTTAGTAGGCAGTAAGGTTAATTTTCCAGTATTTAAATCAACTTCTCCAATAGCATTTGCGCCTGTTAAGGTCAACTTTCCTGTGCTAAATTCTTTAATACAATAGCTTTTGTAAGGCCATTCCCAATCGTAAAAACAGTCTAAGGTTTCTATTTGGTTAGTTACTGCATTAAATTTTCCAATAAAGTGTTCCGTTGCAATCCAAATATGTTGTTTCGAATCTTGAAAAATTTCTCGAACATTTATGATAGGTTCTTTTTTGCCTTTTTTATTAAATACATGAGTGTAATTTGTTAAAGTTCCTTTTTTGTCATAAACTTCAATGCCTTTATTTTTTGTACCTACCCAAACTTTATTGTCTGTAGACTTTGAAATAGCGCATACTGGGTTAATTTGTCTTATTAATGAAGCATTAAGCGCAGTTTTGTTTCTTGAAATAAAGTTGAATTGATTTTTCTGTTTGTTATATAAGTAAAAACCAAACGACTGGGTGCCTATCCATAAATTGCCATATGTGTCGTATTTTAAATTAGTAATACTGTGTTCGCTTAATGATGAGCTGCAATACGCAAAAGTTGATTTAGGCGTTATTTTGTGTATTTGATGTTTTTCTTTTGAAAAAAAGTGAATTCCATTTTTCGCTCCTATCCATAAATGATTGCTGTTAATAGCTAAGCTATTTATTTGACTAACATTACAATGTTGCTCCAATTCGTTGTATAAAACTAATGTTTCAATTGCAGTGAATTCTTTGTCAAATAGCACAATACCTTGGTCATTTATAACTATATAATTGTCATTATAATGGTCTAAATAATATATTGGCTTAGTGTATTTAATGGTAGTTATTAATCTATTTTGATCAAATTTGTAAGCCTTAATACCAAACTTACCACTTGTTAATATTGTAGTATTTGACTTATTTGAACGTATAAAACCATGTGTAAACTGCGCATCTATTTTTGATTGAAATTGATTTGTTTTTATATTGTAAACCCCAATGCCATTTTTTTTCTTTAACCAAAGTAAAGAGTCATTTTGTACGAGGATTTTACTGCGTGATTCATCACTAAAATTGATTAATGGCTGATGATTAAAATGAAAAAATCTTTTTTTGTCAATATCAAATTTATTTAACCCTCCGTTTTTAGTGAGTGCCCAAATGTTTCCATGCGTGTCTTCTTTTATGGCGGTCACGTTATTTCCTACAATAGAACCATTAGTGTTAACATTTGGTTTATATGAAGTAAATTTTTTGCCGTTAAATTTATTCAATCCATTCAAGGTTCCTAGCCAAATAGTTCCTTTAGTATCAATTTCCATACTAAATATTGAATTTTCCGAAAGGCCGTCATTGATATAAAAATGATCTAATTGATGTTCCGATTGGCAATATCCAATTTGTAAAACAAGGAAACTTAAAATAACAAATATGTAACTGTTTAAAAACATTAACTTTATAAAGGGGAATGGATAGGGTTTATTGTTATTTAAAAGTAATAATTATTCAATTTATTTAATTTCAGTGTATTGAAAAAAAATTTCTACTTATAATTGAAATTTATTTTGGTCAATTAGTACTGAATTAAATTTTTTTAGAGATGTTTTATAAATACATCCTTGCATTTGCTACTGTAATTTTGTTTTAATAATATGTTTTTTATTTCCACTGAAAAGTAGGTTTAGTTGATGTTCTTTTTTTGTTACAATGCCAGGTGTTATTACTTCAATTTCTGAACATTAAGCTTTATCAATAAAAATCAAAAATCTTACCATTTAGGTAATGTTATTGTTCAATTTTTATAACATATGATTAAATCTTGGTCGTTATTTACTTTGATACAAAACCAAGTTTAATTGAGACAAAATCGCCACTTCTAAAAGCACAACTGTTGTAATTTTACAAACAGTAAAAGGTATTAAACAAGTAATTATAATTTTTAATCAGGAATTAATGATTACACTAATGGCAAAAGCTTAATAGCCTAATAAACTATTTCTTTAAAGGAATAACAACAACAATAATGCTCATAAAAAGTTTTGCCGTTAAATAAGTTTATTGAAATAGTAAAGAAATTGCGGGAGTAAGAATTTGAAAAGTCAAATCTAATTTATGATACCCTGTTGGATTAAGCAATTTAAATACTGTAGCGTTTACTTTTAAAGGGCACAGTTATTAAAATTACTTTAGTGAAATCATTTGAAAAATGATCCCAAATAAAATTGATAATTCAAAACAAACATTTTCGTGTGCCCTATTGAGGATAATTACGAAGTTGTTAAGAATTAAAATTTAATTGTTAATCAGTTTTAATGCAACAATCATAAATACTAATTTTCAAAAAAATTACTCCTGAAAAAGAAAAGAAAAAATAAAGAAGAATATAATTTAATGGAACTCCACCATCTTACCGTGGGGGTTATTTGTACTTGTGTTATGGCAAGTTGATGGTGATGTGTTTTTCGATTTTTTTATCGAAAAAAAGGCGTTTGATTTTTCAAACGCCTTTTACTTTTATATTCGGTTTTAGTTCAAAAACTAAAATGCCAACGATACACTATTTATTTTGAGCAAAAAGTGCTGAAACTTCAGACCAATTGATCACAGAAAAGAAAGCCTCTAAATAATCAGGTCTTCTGTTTTGGTAATTCAAATAATATGCATGTTCCCAAACATCAACACCTAATATTGGTGTACCTCCACAACCAACGCCTGGCATTAATGGATTATCTTGATTTGGTGTGGCACAAATTTCAACTTTTCCACCTTCATGAACACATAACCAAGCCCATCCTGACCCAAATTGTGTAGCTGCAGCTTTTTTAAATGATTCTTTAAATGCTTCAAAGGAGCCAAAGGAAGCATTAATTGCATCAGCTAAATCTCCAGTTGGTTTTCCTCCTCCATCGGCAGACATTACTGTCCAAAATAAACGGTGATTATAAAAACCACCACCGTTATTACGAACTGCTTTGTTTTCTAGATCAAGATTGGAAAGAATATTTTCAATAGTTTTTCCTTCTAGGTCAGTCCCTTCAATAGCTCCGTTTAATTTAGTAGTGTATCCGTTATGGTGTTTACTATGGTGAATTTCCATAGTACGAGCGTCAATATGTGGTTCTAACGCATCGTATGCGTATGGTAACTTAGGTAATTCGAAAGCCATAATTGTGTTTTTTATTTATACTTATTACTACCAAAAGTAAGAATTATGCATTTTATATAAAAGCAGTAGCGCTTCATTTAGCATATAATTTATAAACACTATTAATAAATGACTAGTTACAATTAAATTCTATTTCATAAATTAGCTTCTTAAGAAAAATATTGATCGCAATCCAAACTCTAAATTTAAATTTAACGTTAAATTTAAAAGATTGCAAAAACAATAAAATTAAAAAATATCACTCTTGAGTTCTAAATTTGAAAAATATCAAAAGCGTAGATTAATTTCCTCCTATTTTTCAGTGATACTAAGTATTGGATTGGTTTTATTTTTACTTGGCTTATTAGGATTATTAGTTTTAAATAGTAAAAAGGTAACGGATTATTTTAAAGAACAGATTCCTTTAACCATTTACTTGAAAGATAATGCTAAAGAGGTGGAAACAACTCAGCTCACAAAAAAACTTAAACTATCCGAAGCTGTAAAGTCAGCTAAATTTGTTTCCAAAAAAGAAGCTGCAGCAACCCACAGCAAGGAAATTGGCGAGGATTTTATAAGTTATTTAGGGACAAACCCGTTACAAAACTCAATTGATATTAATTTGAATGCTGAATTTGTGAATAATGTAAGTATTGACGACTTTGTGGCTGATATTTTAGCGAAAAAATTTGTTGATGAAGTAGTATATGACAAGCCACTTATTTCTTTATTAAACGAAAATATCAAGCGTATTAGTTTTTGGGTACTGCTACTTTGTGGAATTTTTACCATTATAGCCGTGTTGCTGATTAATAATTCAATACGATTAACCGTATACGCAAAGCGATTCACTATAAAAACCATGCAAATGGTAGGGGCAACAAAATCATTTATCAGAAAACCATTTATTCGGTTAAACTTAACTTTAGGGATACTTGGTGGTCTATTGGCACTATCGGGAATGGGAGCGGTACTATACTACTTGGACAAAACGTTTATTGAATTTAATTTTACTTCGGATATTCCAATGTTAGCGGCAGTTTTTTGTGGCGTATTTTTGTTAGGCCTTTTTATAACTTGGTTAAGTACTTTTTTTGCTGCACAACGTTTTTTAAGTTTGCAAACCGACGAATTGTATTATTAAATTTAGTGGCTAGTGTTTAAGCGAATATATTTAACCTGTTGTTTCTTAATTTTTTTAGTAGTAATTAGTTTGGCTTTTATAACGTTCAAACCTGTCAGAAACGTGACCACTTCTGACGTAATTCAAAAAATAGGGGTAGTACAGTATGTATCAGTTGGAAACGGTGGCGACATTTATATTACCTTGGAAAGCGACACACACAATTACTACATAAACAATGCGTTAAAGCAGGGGTTAAATGCTGATAAATTAAAAGCTGCTATTTTACAAAAAGAAGTTACCTTGCTGCACATTAAACGGTGGACTCCCTTTAGTACTGATGGGGTTTTTCCACATATTTCGAAATTAAGTTGTAACAATAAAGTACTTTTTAACGAAATCATAAACGAAAAAAATGACAAAAGAGACCAATAATAGACCTTCTGAAAAATTTGTTTTTGAAAAAAAGAATTACGTATTTATGCTAATAGGTTTAGCTTGTATATCGCTAGGTTATATTCTTATGGCCGGCGGTGGCAGTGATGATCCTAATGTGTTTAACCCTGCAATTTATAATTTTCAGCGCATTCGTTTAGCTCCAACACTAATACTTGTCGGTTTCGGAATAGAGGTATATGCCATATTGCTAAATCCAAACAAATAACGTTTATGGAGGTTTTTGATGCTATTATCCTTGGTATTATACAAGGATTGACAGAGTTTTTGCCTGTATCATCAAGCGGGCATTTGGAACTAGGGAAAGCTATATTGGGAGATACTACCGTAGCTGAAGAATCTTTA
Source organism: Aquimarina agarivorans (assembly GCF_000218485.1). Classification (GTDB taxonomy): domain Bacteria; phylum Bacteroidota; class Bacteroidia; order Flavobacteriales; family Flavobacteriaceae; genus Aquimarina; species Aquimarina agarivorans. The sequence continues at coordinate 10,926 of NZ_AFPB01000167.1, forward strand.
ATGTTTACCGTAGTGCTTCATTTTGCAACTGCTATCAGTACCTTGATTGTGTTCCGAAAAGATATCGCTGAAATTATAGGAGGACTCTTAAAATTTAAATGGAACGCTGAAACGCAATTTGTGGCCAAGATCATGCTTTCGACCATACCAGCCGTAATCATAGGCTTATTTTTTGAAGATGAACTAGAACAATTATTTGGTGGAAAAGTTACCTTTGTTGGCTTTATGCTACTTATTACGGCAGTACTGTTACGGCTGGCCGATAAGTCAAAAAATACGGATAAACCTGTCAGTTACGTTAACAGTATGGTTATAGGTATTTCACAAGCTATTGCTATGCTACCTGGGATTTCGCGTAGCGGAGCAACTATTGCAACTTCGGTATTGCTTGGTAACGATAAGTCAAAAGCTGCTCGTTTTTCATTTTTAATGGTGATTCCACTAATTTTTGGAAAAATAGGAAAGGATTTGTTAGATGGTGCTATTAGCTCGCAAACAGGCAACAATGTGGCGTTAGGAGCAGGTTTTGTAGCGGCATTAATTAGCGGATATTTTGCATGTACCTGGATGATAGCCTTAGTTAAAAAAAGCAAACTTTCTTATTTTGCTATATACTGTTTAATAGTAGGTATTATAGCAATAACTGTAGGTTTTTTGCACTAGATATTGCTGTAAATTATGGAAGGTCAGGATTATTTAAATGGTCAAACATTATTGATTGATAAACCTTTGGAATGGTCTTCATTTCAGGTGGTTAATAAGTTGCGATGGCTAATTCGCAAACAATATGATATAAAAAAAATAAAAGTTGGGCACGCTGGCACGCTGGATCCACTAGCTACGGGGCTTTTACTAATTTGTACAGGAAAATCAACCAAAACCATAAACGAGTTACAAGGACAAATAAAGGAATATACAGGTACCATAGTATTAGGAGCTACTACTCCGTCATACGATTTAGAAACCGAAATTAACGCTCAATTTCCTACGGATCACCTTACGGAGGAAGGTATACATGCAGCTACCAAGCAATTTGTTGGAAAAATTGAACAGTACCCTCCTGTTTTTTCGGCGCTAAAAAAAGAGGGCAAACGATTATACGAGTATGCCCGAAATAATGAGGAGGTTGAAATAACACCCAGAGAAATTGAAATAAACAGCTTTGAAATTACAGCGATTAATGGTGTAAATGTTGATTTCAGAGTGATTTGTAGTAAAGGTACTTACATCCGATCTTTGGCACACGATTTTGGAAAAGCACTACATGCTGGCGGCCACCTTTCGGCGTTACGACGCACTAAAATTGGTGATTTTAATGTAGCCAATGCCATCACTCTTGAAGTATTTGAAGAGCAGTTTAAAGGGTGATATTGTATTATCTATTCAATTTTCTTGATTTAGTTTCTTGATAAAGAGAATAATAGCATATCAGAGCACTTGCAATTTGACTGTAAAAAAGAATAGCGGTAAATCAAGTATGATGAACGAAATAAAATTCAAGTTGCGTTAAAATCAATCAATTGTTACAAAATCGTCATCACCAGTTCCATTTTCAATAAAAATGGTAACGGGTACACCTGTATCTTTAATGCATTCGTCAGAAAAGAAATTAAATGAAAAGCCCAAATAATTATTGTCTTTATTAAAAAATTCAATATCGCTGTATTTAATTACAATTTCGGCATAGTTTGGGCTTTTGTCGAAAAACCACAATTCACCAAACTCACTACTGTTCAAAGACCATCTCCAACCCTGCTCACTGTCAGTGTTGTTGTTCTCAATAATTTCGCCACTAATTTTTATAGCATTTGTATTTGGAATAACTGTTTTTTTAAGTTGCACAATAACATCACAAATAGAGGTGGGTGCGTCAAAGATTTCAATTATTGGTGCATTAGTAGTATCTTCTTTTTTGCTGATCTCATCTTTAGTTTTTTCTGACAAAAAAGTTTCTTCTTTATTGGTAGTATTAAAAATAGGATTGAAAATAAACTCTTGAGTTTCTTCTTTACTGTCAACATCAGAATTACATGAAGAAATCAACGTCAACGACACTATGAGCAATATAAAAGACTTTAATTTCATTATAAATTAATTGTGGAGGAACTACAAAATTAAATAAGTTTGCCTTAATTAGTTGTTAAATTTTTTGTGTAGCAGGTAATTTCTTACGGCTTTTTTTAATTCATGCTGGTTGTCAGTTAAGATCAAACTACGATTGCTAATTTATTTAGAAATATTTTAGATAAAAAGGAAGAATTTGCAGGTGACTGAAAAGCTTGAGTGTAAGTATACAGTTCAATTTGGAAGCGGTTTAAGGAGATCGCTTTTGTAATTCCACAACTAAATAATGAAACAAGCTATTTTGTTGCGTTTGAAAAAGGCGGCTTTCAGGGAGTGCGTTCAAATCGACTCAAAAACCATAATAAAAACGAAGCTGACAATCAGATTGCTATTAAAATACACCTAGTTCCTGTCTAAACTGCTGGCTTGTATATCCTACAGCTATTTTCTGACAATCAGTTGATAGCTACCAAAAAGTAATTGTAAATTAATTTACAATTACTTTATACTGGTTCTGATTTTAAATGAGTAATTTAATGTATAAAGGTGTCAATGGATAATCTTAGGTTAGAATAGTGGTATAATATATCATTCAAATACGGATATAAAAATCATGCATAAAAACTAAACCACTAATATTCTTTAAAACAATCAAAAGACATGCTTGGATTAGCAAAAATCATAGTATATTTTTGCAGTAAATACTTTAGTTATTTCAGGCATTTATATCCATATCCCATTTTGCAAAAAAGCATGTCATTACTGTGATTTTCATTTTTCAACCTCTTTTAAAAAAAAGAGTGCTATAATTAATGCCCTATGCCAAGAAATTATACTAAGGAAAGAAGAATTAAGTGGAGAAAAAATTCAAACCATTTATTTTGGAGGCGGTACACCATCAGTTTGTACAATTACTGAAATTAATCAAATTATCAATACTATATATGCTAATTTCTCAGTGTCGGCAGCGCCTGAAATTACACTTGAAGCAAATCCTGATGATTTAAACGAAGCTAAAATAAGTGATTTGGCTCATACCAAAATTAACAGATTGAGTATTGGTGTACAATCTTTTTGTGAGGCTGATTTACAATTAATGAATCGTGCCCACAAAGCCGATGAAGCAATGCAATGCTTGCTGTTAGCAAAAAAATACTTTCAAAATATTTCTATTGATTTAATTTACGGTATTCCTGGAATGACCAATGAACGCTGGCAACAAAATTTGACGACAGCATTATTGTTAAAATTGCCACACATTTCAAGTTATGCCCTTACGGTAGAAAAAAACACAGCATTAGAAAAGTTAATAAAAAACGGAAAGATCGATGCCGTTAATGATACTTCTGCGGCAGCGCACTACCAAATATTGACAGAAACTTTAGAAAAGGAAGGTTACGTAAATTACGAATTTTCTAATTTTGGAAAGCCCCAATTTTTCAGTCAAAATAACACGGCTTACTGGCAAGGAAAAAAATATTTAGGCATTGGTCCATCAGCGCATTCGTTTAACGGAATGCAAAGGAGTTGGAATGTTGCCAACAACACACTTTATCTAAATGGAATACAGCACAACAAACCGATGTTTCAAGTTGAAAACTTGAGTACTACCGATCGTTTTAACGAATATATTATGACAGGATTGCGCACCATGTGGGGAGTTTCGTTACCCAAAATAGCTGCTGACTTTGGGGGTAACTACCTGAAACATCTGGAAAAACACAGTCAAATCCATTTAAATAATGAAGTATTGCTTTTAAGCGATCAGTGTTTGCACCTAACAAAAAAAGGAAAATTTTTGGGCGATGGTATTGCAAGTGATTTATTCTTCCTAAATTAGTGTCACACAATTGACTTCATATGAAGATTACACTAAACATTGGAGGAGAAGATTTTTTTGCAAACACTGATCTTCCATTAGACATTTCAATTGCATTGCAATCAGGTGTTGAAAACCCTAATGCGTGGTATATTACTCCGCCTGTTATTGAAGCCGAATATAATGAAGAGGAAGAATGGGTAGGCTCGGTGGCCGAAGGTGGCCCAGTAAATTTTAATCACATTAGCTTTAACCCGCATGCTCACGGAACACATACTGAATGCGTAGGACACATTACTCCTGAAAAAAACAACATTCTGGACAGTCTTAAAACCGCACATTTTGTAGCCGAATTGGTAAGTGTAGCCCCTATAAAAGTGGGTAAAGATCGGCAAATAAATAAAGAGCAGCTTGAAGAATATGCAGAGGAGTTGGAAGGTAGAGATGCCATAATTATAAGAACTGTACCTAATTCGGAGATCAAAAAAACCCAACAATACAACCATACCAATTGGCCTTATTTAACTGAAGAAGCTGCAGCATATATTGCCAGTTTAAACATCAAACATTTATTAATCGACTTACCTTCCGTTGATAAAGAAAAGGATAACGGCGCTTTGCTTGCACACAAAGCTTTTTGGCAATATCCTGAAAATACCCGTAAGCAAGCTACAATTACCGAGTTTATATACGTACCAGATCATATTATTGATGGTACTTATTTACTCAACTTACAAATTGCTCCTTTTGTAAATGATGCTAGCCCAAGTAGGCCTACGCTGTATGCCCTGACTAACAAATAAGATAGTTTTGTAACTTTACTTTATGGAATTACTTTTTATTGGGCTTATTGCTGGTACCATTTTAGCTTATTTAATTTTTGCGCGTTTTCAATGGGTTGGAAAAAAAAAGCGCACCGCTACTCAGGCATTAGTATTAAAGGATAAAATAAAGCAGGTATGTAAGTTAATCTCAGTTGAAGGTGATTTTGCTGAAATTTATCATTACGAAAGTGTTCGTGAAAAGTTTTTTGATATTTTACTAGGAAAAAAGAAAGCCCTGATATTAATTGATGCTAAGGCACACGTAGGCTTTAATCTTTCTAAAATAAAGATTACATCTAATCCAAAAACTAAAGTACTAAAGCTAACGCATTTTCCGCAACCAGAATTACTTACTATTGAAACCGATTTCAAGTATTATGATAAAAAAGAAGGCTGGTTAAATCCATTTACATCCAAAGATTTAACGGAAATTAATAAGGAGGCCAAGCAATACATAATAGATAAAATACCACAAAGCGGCTTAATTAATGAAGCCCGTAAAGAAGCTTTAAAAACCATTCTTTTGGCAGAAAGTTTGGCGGAATCCATTGGCTGGAAAATCAACTACACTGCTTTGGAACTGCCTAATAAAAAAACTTCTGAAAAAGACCCTGTACTTATTGAATAACTAATACTTTATTCATGGATATTGAAACTTACAGAAATTATTGTTTGAGCAAAAAAGGAGTTTCTGAATCCTTTCCATTTGATCAAGAAGTATTAGTATTTAAAGTAATGAACAAGATTTTTGCTTTAGGAAATATTAATAGCCGTCCTTTAAAAATTAATTTGAAGTGCAATCCAGAAAAAGCGATAGAATACCGGGAACAGTATCCCGAAATTATGCCTGGTTACCACATGAATAAAAAACACTGGAACACTGTAGATTTTGAAGGTAATTTACCCGATAAAAAGCTTTTTCATTTGATCAATCATTCGTACGAATTGGTAGTTTCTAAACTTTCTAAAAAAGAAAAAGAGCAGCTAAAGGCATTGTAAAAATAATAAGTTTAATATTTAATATCTAAAATTAAAAAATATTCTTATATTTGCACTCGCAAAACAGTAGTCCTAAGTAAACTGTTAGTAAATTAAGCGGGCGTGGTGGAATTGGTAGACACGCTAGACTTAGGATCTAGTGCTTCACGGCGTGGGAGTTCGAGTCTCCCCGCCCGCACAACATAGGATAAGCCGACTTTAACGAGTCGGCTTTTTTGTTTGGGGTAGCACATTTTCCTATACAAGGTCAATAAATAGCTGCTAAACAGAAAGAGGAGACTCTAAAAAAGAATGTTTTTCAAATTAGTTGTTTTTTAATCTTGTCCGAACCCGCCGATAAAATATTTAATTCTTCAAAAAAATAATTTTGGTTAGGTTTTTCTGTTCAGTTAAAATAGAAAACATGAGCGTAGCCCTAATTACGGAGTTATTTAATTTTTGTTAAATAAGCGAAAAAGAGCCATTCTGAATGGGGAAATTTAATGCAGGAAACGGTATTAAATCAAAACAGGCTTAAAAGGTTACCTTTTAAGCCTGTTTTGATATGATAAAAGGGTAAATATTTATTCTCCTGAAATCATAAATTTATCCACAGCATGCAAGCCATTTCTAGTTTTTATTGCAATAAAATACATGCCATTACTCAGCGGATTAACTGAAATACTTCCAGTAGCACCATGACTTTTATCAAAATCACCTTTAAGTATTATTTGTCCTAGCATGGATGTAATGGTATAAGATATAGCCTGATCCGTATAGTTTTCAAGATTTAAATTCAATGTTTCAATAGCTGGATTGGGAAATAGCTTAATGCCAACATGAGTTAAATCATCCAAAGCTTTGGCTCCATTTACAGGAATAAGTTCAAATTGTTGATTCACGTTGGATGTGTTGTGCGCCCATAAATGTACATTTTGATCGTTTCCTCCTCTTTTATCAAGTGCTTTGTTAGCGCAATGTTTTGGACGTAAAAAAATGTTGCCATTTTTACGTGTTAAAATCCACTTTTGGTGGTCTGAATTGGCATTAGTCCAAGTAGCAATATTGCTACCGTTTTCACACTTCCCGAAAAGAACTTCTAAATACCTGTTGGAGTCAGTGTTTTTTATTGTATGCACACCGTTACCCAAATGTTTAAATACCCATTTTTGATCGTTAAAAGTACGGGCATTGTACATGCGCGTATTATAATCATCCCATTTAGGAGCAATTATATTTTGGTCATTTGATTTGTTTTTAATGTAATAGGTTCCATTCATTTGGATATTTCCGTCAACAACACCTAGGTTGGTAGGTTTTGGAGTTGTATTTCCAACTTTTAAGCTAAAGGTTAATTCGTTAGTAGCATTTTTGTTATCTGTAGCTACTGCCTTAATAGTGTAATTCCCTTTTTTTAAGTTTTTTAGTGGAGTATCCTTTTTGTATTCCCATTGGTAAGGCGCCTTATTTTCCTGTCTAATTAGTTTGTTGTTAAGGTATAGCTTAACGTTGTTAATACTGCTACCTTTTACACTGACCTTAACTTCAACATCAATATTAGCTCCTTCTTTTACGCTTAATTTTCCATTTTTTATGCCAACAAAGCTTAAGGTGGGTTTGTTAGAATTTACCGGATTAGGCGTAGTTGGTTTTGGAGTAGGAGCAGGTTTAGGCTTAGGGGTTGTAACTACGGGAGGTGTATTGTTTCCATTCTCTATTGCAGGGTAAAAAGTCCCGTGTTTAGGTGTTTTTTTTGATTTGTTAAATGGATACTCTGGGATTCTACTTCCTTCTTCCTTCCTCCTAGGACCTAAATACACTGTATTATTGTCTGAAAAACTTCTTCTGTTATTATTGTTTCTTTCAATGCAAGTGTTTTTATAAATATAATTATCCCTATCGGATACTCTGTGGAAACTAGCCCATGGTCCCATAACTGCATGGTATGGTCTTTCAAGACCAGCTTGAATAGTTATATTATTTTGTTCAATTAGGTTGTTTCCAGCATCAGCATTATGAAAATTGACATCTTGGGTGATGTTGTTTTTGTAAACTACATTGTAATAAGCACCTTCTCTTTGGATGGCAAAGTGTCTTAAATTTTTAATAGTACAATTATACACTAATGCATATCCACTTTGTAAAGCGAAATAGCCACTTCCACCGCCTCCTTTATTCCATACTCCATCAACATACATGTCTCTAAAGGTTAGGTGGTCTGTTTTCCAAGTATTCACTGGGGAGCCTCCTGTGTTTAAAACAGTTACTTTGTCTACCCAGCAATTTTTAGCACCACTACCAAAAACAATTCCTTTGATATCATAGTTGGGTTTTGTAAGTGCCAATTTAAAAGGATCGGGTGTTCCTGATTGATTTCCTTTAATAGTCAATCTTTCCAAACTAGCTTTTTTTACCCCTCTAAAGTATATTGCCTCGCCTTTTTTACCAGTCATGGTAATGGTCATTACAACGCCATCTCGGCTTTCTCCAACAATTCGAACATTATTTTTAGGAAAAATGGTTTTATTAATGGTATAATTTCCATTGCGAAGCCTTAGTTGACCACCTCCATTTCGGGAAACTTCATCAATAGCTCGGTTTATGCCATCACTATTTGTAGCACTTATTGTTTTTTTAATTTTACTTTTCGACAATAAAGGGATGCCACCCTCAACACCAGCATTCATCCATTCTCGCATTTGCGGGTAGGCTGAATCTAATTTGGAATTGTCAAATTTCATTCCTTCATCTCCTATTCTTTGAGCAAATAAATTGAGTTGAAATAAAGAAATAATAAGAATGACCATTGTATTATGCCGATGATTTATCGACTTTATTGAGTAATGATTAGTCTTCATGTTAGTTTTTTGATTGTTATTGAGTAAATAACTTAAAAAACTATAAAAAATATATATTTACTTATTATTTTTAGATGTTATCTTACATGCTTGTTTCAACAAGCAGATAAAGTTCATTTAATATCGATTAAAAAAAAGATTTACTTATAGAAAGGATCAAAAAATTATGTGCTACTTGTAAAAATGATGCAAAGTGTGTTAATTTGTCAAAAATAATTAGTTGAAAGTCAGGAGTACTCAAAAATTAATTTACTTTTTTCGGAAATAAATACTGATAGGTACACCGTTAAAATCAAATTCTTTTCTCAATTGGTTTTCAACAAAGCGTTTGTACGGATCGCGTACATACTGGGGTAAATTACAAAAAAACACAAATTGAGGTTGCGGCGTAGGCAGTTGCATACAGTATTTTATTTTTACATACTTTCCTTTATATGCCGGAGGTGAATTATGTTCAACAATAGGAAGCATAATTTCATTCATTACACTTGTTTTAATTTTTTTGGTACGATTTTTATAAACTTCTACGGCAGTTTCCATAGCTTTATAAATTCGTTGTTTGGTCAGTGCCGAAATAAAAACAATAGGAACATCAGTAAAAGGAGCAATTTGTTTTCGGATGTGGGCCTCAAATTCTTTAGGAGTGTTGCTCTCTTTGTTTTCAATTAAATCCCACTTATTTACTAAAATGACGACCCCTTTGCGGTTACGTTCCGCCAGCCAAAAAATATTTTGAACTTGGGCATCAAAGCCTCGGGTAGCATCTACAACTACCAAACACACATCAGCATGTTCAATAGCGCGTACGGAACGCATAACGGAATAAAATTCAAGATCTTCCTTTACCTTTGCTTTTCTGCGAATTCCTGCGGTATCTACCAAATTAAATTCAAAGCCAAAACGATTGTATTTGGTGTCAATAGCATCACGTGTGGTGCCAGCTATATCAGTCACAATATTTCTTTCTTCTCCGATAAGGGAATTAATAAATGAAGATTTTCCAGCATTGGGCCTACCTACTACGGCAAAACGTGGCAATTCATCTTCACGATTGTCATCCTCTTTTTCAGGAAGTATTTTAACCAACTCATCTAAAAGCTCACCCGTACCACTTCCATTAATACTAGCAATGGAAAAATAATCACCCAGTCCAAGATTGTAAAATTCCATAGCGTCATTAACACGCATGGCATTGTCCACTTTATTAACTGCTAAAAGTACAGGCTTTTTTACCTTACGGAGAAGTTTAGCCACATCCTCATCCATGCTTGTAATACCAGTTTCAACATCAACCATAAAAATAATGGCATCTGACTCATCAATAGCAAGCTCTACTTGTTTGTCAATTTCAGTTTCAAAAATATCATCGCTACCAACAACGTATCCTCCAGTGTCAATTAATGAAAATTCACGACCGTTCCATTCTGATTTGCCGTAGTGTCGATCACGGGTTACGCCACTAACTGAGTCAACTATAGCGTCGCGACGCTGAATTAATCGATTAAAAAAAGTAGATTTTCCAACGTTTGGACGACCCACGATAGCTACTATTGTACTCATACTGAGGATTTCAAAATTTGTGCAAAAATACGTCTTATTTTAGTAGTAAGTACCCCTATATTATATAAAAAGCAACATGCTGTTGCTGTTTGAGTTGCTGTAAAATATCAGGGCATGAGCAAATGTGTCAAAAAAACTATACCGGTTCGGATTTTAAATTACTCAAATAAAAATTTGGAATTTTTTGTTTTATGTTAAAGTATCAAGCAAAAAAGAACCAATTTAAATGGGGAATTTAATGTTGAAAACGATATTGATATTAGAGGGCAAAATTATTTTTTTTGCTGATATCCAAAACGTTTCAATTGATTTTGATTACTACGCCAGTTTTTGTTTACTTTACAAAAAAGTTCAATGTGAATTTGCTTACCAAAAAACTTTTCTAAGTCCTGGCGGGCTTCTTGCCCAACCCGTTTGATGGCACTTCCTTTGTGACCAATGATAATGCCTTTTTGGGTTTCGCGTTCCACCATGATTATAGAATTAATACGAATTATTTTTTCATCCTCTTCAAAAGATTCAGTAACAACCTCTACAGCATATGGGATTTCTTTTTTGTAGTGCAAAAGTATTTTTTCGCGTATGGCTTCATTAACAAAAAAACGTTCTGGTTTGTCTGTAAGCTGATCCTTGGGGTAAAAGGCAGGCGATACTGGCAATAAATCAACAATTCGATCAAAAACAGTTTGAATATTAAATTTTTCTAAAGCTGAAATAGGCAAAATTTCAGCATTTGATACTTTATGAGTCCAATAAGCTACTTGTTCCTCTAAGGTTTCTTGATTGGATTTATCTATTTTATTCAATAACAAAAGTACCGGTATTTTTGAATTGTTGATTTTGTTGAAAAACTGTTCGTCCTTAAGTTCTTTTTCGCCAATTTCAACCATGTAAATAAGGATATCAGCATCTTCAAAAGCAGATTTCACAAAATCCATCATGGAAGTTTGCAATTCATAGGCAGGCTTAATAATCCCAGGAGTATCCGAAAAAATAACTTGAAAATCATCACCGTTAACAATACCTAAAATACGGTGACGCGTAGTTTGTGCTTTGGAGGTAATTATGGAAAGTTTTTCGCCAATTAACGCATTCATTAAGGTAGATTTCCCAACATTTGGGTTTCCAATAATATTTACAAATCCAGCTTTATGGTTTTCCATGGGAACAAAAGGGCTTAAATTAGGTCACAAAGGTAGGGGTTTTGCATTTATTTATCGGAATTTTAATAAAAGTGAATAAGCTCCATTGAATATAAGATGCACGAAAATTAAGGCTATTTCTATTTCCGAAATAAAGCAAACTTTAGCGTTGGATTTATTATCACCGCTTTTTATAAAACAATATGGTTACCAAACGGTGTTGTAGTTTGAAGCTTTAAACCAAATAAAATAAATTGCTGTTTTAACCCTTTATGTTAAGAAATAGAAGGGATGTAGCTAATAGTGCCATAATTTGATGAAGTTGTTTGGCAAATATTGAAAACCTATTGTCGAAATTGTCAAAATAAATAAAGAAAAAACCTACATATAGCTAAATTTCTAGGTATTTAAAAAAAACCTTTTTCTATTTTCGAACAAAATATAGATTATGATTCGACACGCTCAATTGAATTTTAAAGGAATAGTAACGGTTGCTTTTTTATGTAACTTCTTTTTTTTAGCAGCCAAAGATATCTACGTATCCAAATCAGGGAATGATTCCAACGATGGTTCGCAGGCATCACCTTACTTAACAATTAATAAAGCCGCACAACAAGCAAAAGCAGGGGATACGGTAATTATTGAATCAGGAACTTATTTTGAAACGATCCGTCCTGTAAACTCGGGTAATGCGGGCAATCCAATAATTTTTAAGGGTAAAGAAGGAGACAAAGTAATTATTTCAGCCATGCAATCCTTGCAAAATTGGGAATTGGATGCGGGCTCAATTTATAAAACAACAGTAGATTGGGATTTAAAGGATTACAACATGTTAATGAATAATGGAGTAGTTATGGATTTAGCACGTTGGCCCAATAATACGGACGGGAATCCATTTTCATTAAATTCTGTAAGGAGTGAGGGAGGATCAGATTCATCCAACTTAAACAACGCTTTTTTATTAAATAAGGAGATACCAAACGTAGATTGGACAGGTGGAAATATTATGTTTTATGGCGATCGAGGGGGCTCAGGATGGACTACTTGGAGGGAGTACATTACCGGAGGAAGCACAGGAAGAGTAAACTTTACAGTAAATAAATCAGCCGATTGGATTATTGCTGCACACCCGCCAGCTGATGGTGGTGATTTCTTTTTAGAAGGTGTTAAGGGAGTATTAGATTATCAGAATGAGTGGTGGTTTAATAGTAATTCCAAAACGTTATATGTTCAAGTGCTTGGAGGCAACAAACCTAATGATGGTCAGATTGCTATGAGACAAAGGCAAATGACGGTTAATTTAAATAAAAGAAATTACATAGAAATACAAAATTTAGCGGTTTTAGGAGGGAGGATTGAAATTGATGGCACTGGTAACAGAATTTATAAAGTGAGTAGCTTTCATGGAGATTATTACCGAGGTGTAGCACAATCATTTATTGCTGATTGTAGAAATGTGATGGTAAAATGGAATGCTAAAAATAACATAATTGAACAGTGCGAAATTGCATATGGAGCAGGTTCAGGAATTTACGACCAAGGCAATGGAACAAAAATTATTAATAATTATATTCATGATTTTGATTACCTGGGCGATTATAATGCTCCGGTATTAGCTAGAGGGGCTTCCAATTGTTTGTTGAGTAAAAATACTATAAAAAACGGTGGGAGAGATGCCATTCAAATCATTACAAAAAATTCAACTGTGGAGTATAATGATGTGTCAAAAAGTAATTTGATAGCTGATGATTGTGCATTAATTTATACCATAGGCGAAGATTTGAATATGGAAATCCACCACAATTGGTTTCATGATGCTGAATCAAGAGGTAAATTAAAAAAAGCAGCTGGTATTTATTTGGATAATGATGCAGGTAAGGTAAATGTTTACAGAAATGTAGTTTGGAATACTGAATGGACAAGTGTGCAAATTAACTGGAATGGAACTGATATTAATGTGTACAATAATTCATTTGCAAAAAATATTGCTACCATGGGAGCCTGGCATAAAGCGGGTACTATGTTTTCCAATGTTAATGTATGGAATAATATTACGGATAAAGAAGGATCAAGTGCAGGAGGGCAAGAGGAGGAAGCTACTTGGGAGCCTCAATCTGATAAACAAAATAATTTAGTAGACCAGGAATCATATGTAAATTGGGAGGGCAATAATTTTCAGTTAAAACCAAATGCGAAAGCAGTTGATTTTGGAAGGATTATTCCGGGATATACAGACGGTTTTAAAGGAAGTAATCCTGATGTTGGGGCATACGAATTGGGTGATAATTGGGTGCCTGGTGTGGAATGGGACCTAAAAAAAGGCCCTTCAGGTAATGGGTGTTACAATATTTTAGGCGAAGAATGTGAAATTGCTTTTCAAACCATTCCTGGGAAAATAGAAGCAGAAGATTTTATCAAGCAAAATGGGATGCAAATAGAACCGACTGAAGATGTTGGTGGAGGATTAAATGTAGGGTTTATTGGAGCTAATGATTTTGTTGAATATGCTGTTAGTGTAGCTGAAACTGGAGCGTATAAATTTAATTTTCGAGTAGCCTCAGATACCAATGGCGGTACAATTGTGATTATGAGTAATAATGTAGTACTAGAAAATTTAAATGTAGGTAATACGGGTGGATGGCAAGAGTGGACTACTGTGGACAAAGAAATTACTTTAAATGAAGGTGATCAAAACTTGAAATTTGTTTTTGAAGGGGAATCTCAGTTTTTACTTAATTTAAATTATATAGACATCAATTTGTCAAGTACGCTATCTATATCCAATTTTGAAGCTTTGAGTGCGGAAATTTATCCTAATCCAGCAACGAACTTTGTAACTATTAATTTGAAAAAAAAGGAGTTGAGTTTATCGGTATATGATTTATCCGGTAAATTAATACTATCTTCTTATTTTGAAAATGAAAACAATGAGATAAATATATCAAATTTGGATCGTGGAATGTATTTGCTTTGCGATAAAGATTCTGGTGCATCCTTTAAATTAATCAAGCAATAGTTTTGATAAATTTCAACCATCAACTACTGATCACTAACTCCTAGGTTTATTAATACCTCTATCATACATAACTATACTGCCAGCTACGGCAACATTTAAACTTAAAGTAGATTTAAATTTGATTAAAAAGTGAGATTTTTGAATTGCTTTTTTGGACAAGCCGTGGTCTTCAGCGCCAAGTAAATAAGCACACCTACGTGGGTGTTCAAAAGTTTCAAGATGATGAGCGGTATCACCTAGCTCAACCCCTACTAAGCGAACACCTTTAGGGAGGTTTTTGAAAAATTCATCAAAAGTATCGTAATGGTAATAGGGCATCGATTTTACAGCGTTGTGCGTGTCGCAAGCTTGTTTTGCGTACCGATTGCCAATTGTAAAAATGAAACTAGCACCCATATTTTGTGCGCTACGCCATAGTACCCCTAAATTTTCAGGTGTTTTTCCGTTTTGTATGCCTATACCAAAAAATTCATTTTCAAGGTTATTCGTGCTCATAAAATATTTTTTGTAAAAATACTTTTTTGAGCTAATGTTTTGAAATTAAATAGGTGCAAGCGTATCTCTTTTTTTTATCTTAGTAAAATGAACCCCCAACAAGTAAAGCAACACGTCATTGAAGTTTCCTCGGAACTTTTTTATAAAAATGGTTATTCGGGAACAAGCATGAATATGATTATTCAGGCAACAGCCATTCAGGCAAAACAGTTATTTGAACTATTTGAGTCAAAGGAAGCCATTTGTATCGCTTTTTTAGCCCAAAAAAACGAAAAATTTCTTGCAGAAATAGATGAATTTGTGTCAAAAAGACCAGTTGGTTATGAAAGAATTATAAGTGTTTTTGATTTTTTGGAAATTTTATATGATTCAAATGAGTTTAATGGGTGTTGGCGTGTAAAAACAATTTCTGACATCCCAGAAAATGATCAATTACTTAAAAATTCAATACAAAAGCATAAAGGAGAATTTTTGAATTTTTTAGAGAAATTAATTCAAGAAAATGAGCCAAAATTGACAGCTGAAGAAACAAAAACCTTATCAAAACAAATTTATGTATTGTATGAAGGTGCTATCACTGAAAGTTTATCACATAATCAAAAATGGCCAATAGCTACTGCAAAGGCATTATTTAGTCGAATTCTTAATTAATCACTTTATTTAGTAGTTTATTATGGTGTAATTCGATGGTTTTGGTAGTGAAAGCTTTTTTAGTATAAGCGAGTAATTGCAATGATTTTAGTGTAATATTAATTTTTTGATTTTCGATTGAGTAGAAAGTCTCGGTGTAAATTAAACCCAAAAAAGAAATTTCCATCACTCCAATCGCCACTGGCATTTGAAAGAAATGCATTTTCAAACATTCCTTGTGCGTTGGTAAAATGCAGTTGAAAAACATGTCCTCCGGTTTCTATTTCAACTCCTACCGAAAGGGGATCTCTAAAACCTGTATTTTTTGCTCTGTTTAAATGCGCTCCATAATCTACAACCACTCCAAAACGTTTGGTTATTTGATATTTTCCTCCTAAGCCTACAGCATATTGAGCGTTTTCTTGTTCTGGGCTTCTGACTAAGCCGTCATAAAAAAAAGTAGGTATTACTTCTAGCGAAAGCTTTGAGTTGAATTTGCGCGATATTATAAGTTGATTGGTGTACCGCAAACGATTTTCAAACTCAAGTTTAGGCAATACGGATAATTCTTTGTCCAATGCAGTATTTACGGCTATTAAATTGTATCCAGCCAAATTAAAGGGAAACCCATTGTTTTGCTGATTTACTAGTTTATATTTAGTAGCTAGGTCGTACGTTTTATCAAACTTGCTTCGCGAAAAGCTAATATTAATAGCCTTAGTTAAGCCATAAATAAATTGTATTCTAGTTGAGGCCTGATCTAGCCCAAACAAATCATCAATTCCATTTTTTACAGTTCCAAAACGATGAGCAATAACTAAATTTAAGTGATGTTTGGGGACAAGTTTTGTGGTTTCAAAATTTATAAGCTTATAACTTTTAAATGCGGATTGTACGGTTTTTTTTGGGGGAGTTGAACTAGGTGTTTTCAATGATTTCAAAAGATCGTTTTGAGCATATATTGAGAAATTAAATAAAAGGGAGCTAATAGAAAGTGCAATAAATTTCATGGTTTCATGTTTGTAAGGATAGGTCGATATTCTGGACTCAAACTTAACATATTAAATTAAATTATTATGAAACTCTTTTTTTTGCCGTTGATCAGTGCGTTTTTTTTATTTAGTTGTAGTGGAGATAGTGAAGATGATTTAAAGGAAACTCCTTCGACAACAGGTCAGGAAGTTAATTTAATTTTTGAAAAAGATGTAAAACCATTAATAGCGGATAGGTGTTTAAAATGCCATGGTAGTCCAACAATGTTTGGAGCTCCTGCGAGTGCTGTATATGTAACTTTTGACCAAGTGAGCGCAAATGCTAATGCTATGTTGGCTAGGATGAGTAATGGATCTATGCCACCTGCATCCGAAGGTATGTTGTCAGCATCATTTGTGGAAACTTTTAATAAATGGATCGATGATGGGAAATTGGAGGAGTAATTTTCTTTTTCTAGGTCTTTTAATGTTGTTTCAAAGCAGTATTTGTTTGGACTCGGTTTTTGGACAACAAACCTATAAAACTGCAACAGGGATTATCAGTTTTAATGCTGCAAAAACCGCTATTGAACCTATTCAGGCAAAAAATAGTCAGGTAAAGGTTGCTTTTAGACCTAGTGATGGGGCTTTAGTTGGTTTGTTGAAGGTGTCAGATTTTGTGTTTCCTAACGCGTTAATGCAAGAACATTTTAATGAAAATTATATGGAAAGTGAACAGTATCCCACGGCAAGTTTTGAAGCCAAAATTGATGATTTGGATAATTTGCTAGCTAACGAAACTAAGGTTAAAGGTGTGTTTAATATTCACGGGATAAAAAAGGAATTATTTATTCCAATAACATTGATAAAAAAAGGGGAGGGCTTTGAATTAAAATCAAACTTCAAGTTGCTATTGAAAGATTTTAAAATAAAAGTACCTTCATTGATGTTTTACAAAATTGCGGAGGTTGTTGATGTGGTTTTAAATGCACGGTTGACAAAAGTGGAGCAATAATACTACAAAAATGATACGATTATATTGTTTTGGTTCAACACCATTTATTGGAAAAGCCTAATTTTTATTTGAACAATTCAAAACAATTATTGAACACAAAAAAACCAGCTTTTGCTGGTTTTTTGTGTTCACAAGTAATAATGTAAATGAATTAATTTGAACCATTCAATTTATCTAAATACCACGTATGTACTAATGACAACAATGCAAATGGCTAACCCTACAGGTTTAACGTATTTCCAAGTAGTTAAATCCACATCTTTAGTGTATTGTTGAATGTAATCAGTTGGTCTTGGTTTTAATTTGCCAATAACAAGCATAATAATAACGGTAAGTACAAAGGTGATTGCCTGAATGTGTAAAAAGTGAGGCAATTCTATTTCCATTCCTTTTGAAAGAATAATGTAAATTACGTAGAGGCAAAACGAAAAAATTAAACCTGCTTTGGCGGCTAAAGCGGGAACACGTTTTGTTAAAAACCCAATCACAATTACCGTTAAAATAGGGATACTGTATGCGCCATTAACTGTTTGGAGGTAGCCAAAAATGCTGCCAGCATAGTGTAAAAACGGGGCAATACACATGGCAAAAAGAGCTAGTGCAATTCCAAAAGTTTTTCCTTTATTTACCACCTGCCTTTCAGTTGCTTCGCTATTCATGAATTGCTTGTAGATATCAATTCCAAATAAAGTTACGCAACTATTTAATGCGGAGTTAAAGGAACTTAAAATAGCTCCAAACAATACTGCAGCAAAAAATCCTACATAGCTCACGGGGAGTACATCAGCAACAAGTTTGGGGTAGGCCAAACTGGAACTACTCAAATTTCCTCCATATTTATGAAAGGCAATAATACCAGGAAGTACAACTATAATAGGACCAAGTATTTTGATGAAAGCTGCTAAAATTAACCCTTTTTGACCTTCAATAAGGTTTTTAGCTCCCAAAGCGCGCTGAATAATTTGTTGATTGGTTCCCCAGTAAAACAGTTGTACTAACATCATTCCTGTAAAAATAGTTGAAAAAGGTATGGCGGAATCATTGCTGCCAATGGCATTAAATTTTTCAGGATGTTGATTCATTAATTTGGTGATGCCTGATAAAATATAGCCATCATCACTAATGGACATTAATCCAAAAATTGGAATTAATAGTCCTCCAATTAATAACCCTATTGCATTTATGGTATCCGAAACAGCAACAGCCTTTAATCCTCCAAAAATAGCATAAATAGACCCTATAACTCCAATGCCCCATACGGTAATCCAAATAGCTTGAATTTCAGTGACACCTAATAATTTTGGAAAATCAAACATGGTGCTAATACCTACGGAGCCCGTATACAATACAATGGGTAACAAAACAATTGCGTAGCCGGTTAAAAAAAGCCCGGAAGTTATTGCTTTTGTGGTAACATCAAATCTTCTTTCTAAATAAGTTGGTATCGTTGAAACACCTCCTTTTAAATATTTAGGCAATAAATAAATGGCAGTAATTACCATGGCGATGGCAGCTAGTGTTTCCCATGCCATTACTAAAATTCCATTTGAATAGGCATCTCCATTTAAGCCAACTATTTGTTCGGTGGAAAGGTTAGTGAGTAATAATGATCCAGCAATAACGCCAGCGGTTAAACTCCGACCACCTAAAAAATAACCATCAGATGAGTTTTCATCTGTATTACGAGTTGACCACCATGCAATAAGAGCAACAAGAATTGTAAAACCAATAAAAGAAATTATCCCCATAATTTTAATGTGTAAAATTTAAACAAAAGCTAAAATATCATTATTTGTAAGATTAAAAATCGTTTTAGTTCATAAATTCATCAAAAAAGAGTCAAATTATCAGTTAGTTGTAAATTTGTAATCATTGGTTTTGGTGTTGAGAATATTTTATTGTGGATTTTTTTTTAAAGTTCAAAAAATGAATGTAATATTGATTGTTTATTAGTGCCATAATTCATTTTAGTTTATTCAACATTTAAATATGATGTGTCGATTTATATTTATAGTATTTCTTTTTTTAATTGCTTGTTCACACACCAAAAAAGAAATAAAAGCAGAAAAAATGTTGCTTTTTTCAAGTTTATCATCTTCTCAAACTGGAATTGATTTTTCAAATGATATCGCTGAAGATTACAATAATTTTTTTGGTGTTTTTAACTATGCTTATAATGGAGCTGGTGTAGCTGTAGGGGATATTAATAATGATGGTTTGGAGGATGTTTATTTTGTTGGAAATCAAAAGGAAGATAAGCTTTATTTAAATAAAGGAAATTTTAAGTTTGAGGATATTACCATTAAAGCAGGCATTCGTGCAAAAAAAGCTTGGCATAATGGAGTAGTAATGCAAGATGTGAATACTGATGGTTATGTGGACATATATGTAACCGTATGAGGGTGGAAAGAACCAAAGAATAGCAGAAAAAATTTGCTATACATTAATCAGGGTGATGGCACTTTTTTAGAACAAGCCGAACAATTTGGGTTAGATGACTCAGGGTTTTTAAATTAAAAGAGTTTTTAGAGATGCTCATAACAATACTAATACTTTCAGCTATTTATCTACCAACAAAAGTGGCATATTTCTTCCTAATAATGTCAAAGGATTATGGCCAATAACTGTTCGCAATAAAAAAAGCTATTTGGTTGCTATCAATAATAGCGAAATAAAAATTCTTCAATAATTCTAACGCATATATTGCAAGCAGTACTTTTCATAAAAGGCTAATTTTATTTGATAAAAAAAGGTACTTATCAATTGGTAGGAATTTACTTTCTCAATTTTTAACTTTTTTTTAGAATATTTTCTTTAAAAAATCAAGGTTCTATATCGCTTGTAATCAGCTTATTAAGATATGCTAAAACGTTTTTTTAAACTGTTTTTTAATTCTTTTCGTCTGATTTAATATTAACATTATGTTAATGATTTAAGGGTAGTTTATCCGTTACTTTCGTCGCCATAACTAAAATTAAATTAAATGATGAAAAACAACTTTCGATTAGTCGATCGGCTTAAATCGATGCTTTTCGTGTCAGTTTTATTACTCGGTTTTGGCTTTATGAATGCACAAACTAAAACGATTACGGGTACAGTAACAGGGGAGGGTTATCCGCTCCCAGCAGTTAGTGTATTAATCAAGGGAAGTTCATCAGGAACGGTAAGTGACTTCGATGGAATATTTATTCTTGAAGCAGAAGAGGGTGATGTATTGGTATTTGATTATGTAGGATTTAAGTCTCAGGAGGTAGTTGTAGGTAAAGAAAATACAATTAATGTGAGCATGAAGGAAGATGTATCCGTGCTAGAAGAGGTGGTTGTAGTGGGATATCAAAAACAGAAGAAAATTGAGGTAACTGGAGCAATTTCTTCTGTAAAAGGCGATGAGTTGACAAAACAAGCTGTTGGTGACCCTGCTGAAGCGCTTCAAGGTAAGCTAGCAGGTGTAAATATTCAAGCTTCAAGCGGTTCACCTGGTGCTCGTGCAAATGTGCAAATTAGGGGAGCAAACTCTTTAAATGGATCAGATAGTGATTTCAATAATCCGAATGCAGCCTTACAAAATCCTTTAGCCGATGGATTATCGCCACTTTGGGTAGTTGATGGTTTACCAGTTACTGGTGATCCTAATTTAAGTCCTAGTGAAATTGAATCTATTGAAGTTTTGAAAGATGGGGCTTCTGCATCGATATATGGTATTAGAGCAGCTGCAGGGGTAATTCTTGTAACCACCAAACGTGGTGTAAAAGGAAAACTTAAAGTTGATTTTAACACATATTCATCGGTAAACAGATTAACAAGAAGGGTTTCTGTGTTAAATTCAAGTCAGGCATTGGCAAATGACCGAAACATTATTGAAAATACAGGAGGACAAGTGCAAACCGAAGGTATTTTGACAAGAAATCCAAACGCATTTAATTTCGATACAGATTGGCAGGATGAAATATTAAATCAATATGCATATTCAAACAATGCAAATTTGAGATTTTCAGGAGGAGTTGATTTTCTGAACTATAGTTTAAATATTGATTACTTAAATCAAGAAGGTAATATTGTAAATTCAAATTTTGAGCGTACTAATATTAAATTAAATACGGGCTTTAATAATGGAGGTAAATTTAATGCGTTTACAAGTTTTTCAATTTCTAATTCAAATGCAAGAGTTGAACCATGGAGAATTTTGTACGATGCGCTTACTGCTCCTTCATACATACAAGGGCCTGGTGATTTAGCAAATGCAAATACTATTTCTTTAGATGAAAACTCAGCAAACACAATAGCGGCAAATAATGTAATTGATAAATTAAGGCAAGAAAACAGAAGGGAGACATTAAGTGGAAGTTTATACGGAACGTTTAATTATAATTGGTTTGAAGGGTTTAATACTAAATTGAATTTAAGTTTCAGTAGATTCGATTTAAAGGATCGGTTTTTTGATCCTGCATTTTTCTTCCTTGGACTGGATGGCGGTGTAAATGAGGGGCAAATAGCACAAACAATTGCCACGTTGCAAGAACGTAGAGGGTTAGGAAAAACGAGCTTGGTCGAGTTTTTTACAGAGTATGAAAAAGATTTTTCAGGACATAAGCTTTCAGGTCTTGTAGGGGTTACTAGCGAGAATAGAAGCTGGGCTCAATCAGGAGTATCTGTTAGGGATTTTGATACTGCAGGTTTTCCGAATATTAATGCTGCTAAAGACAAGTCGGCAGTGCAGGCTTCTGGAAATTTAACGGTAAACAAACTTAGGAGTTTGGTTGGAAATATGGGGTATGGTTTCAAGGAAAAGTATTTGTTAAGAGCTAATGTACGTAGAGACCAAACCTCAAACTTTACAGCTGAAAATAGGGCAGAAACATTTGGAGGTATCTCTCTAGGTTGGGTGCCAAGTAAAGAATCGTTTATTGAAAACTCTGATTTTTTATCCTTTATTGAATCATTAAAGTTTAGAGCAAGTATTGGGTGGGTTGGTAATCAAAATGTTGAAGCATTTATAGCTAATCCAGGGATCAGTTCAGGAACCAATATTATTTTAGGAACAAGAAATGTAGAGGTTGTAGGAATATCCAGAACGCAAATAGGGAATTTGGATTTGACTTGGGAAACTAGTGTTTCTGAAAATTTGGGAGTTGATTTATTATTGTTTGGAGGTGCTTTTAATTTTACAGGAGAGCTTTACCGGGTAGAAAAAGATAATTTATTGTTTTTGGCTAATACAGCACTTTCTTCAGGGTTTAATCCAACGTTTCCAAGTCCAACAGCTACAGTGTTTTCCAATGTGGGTGCATTGGTAAATGAAGGGGTGGAATTAACAGCAGGGTACAGAGATATTAAAGGTAAATTTCAATGGAATTTGTCGGGTACGTTTACATCAAATAGTAATGAAATTACAGCATTGGCTGGTACCACTTCTCAAATTAATGGAGGACAACCAGCTCCGGGAACAAATCAGCTTCAGAATTTTCCAGTAAATTTTGGTCGCGAAGGTTTTCCAGTTGGTTCATTCTTTTTATTGGATTCTGATGGACTAATTAGAAATCAAACTGAACTTGATGAATATCAATTATTAGGCGGTGCTATACCAAGTAACGCTAAAATTGGTGACTTACGATTCAAAGACGTTGATGGGGATGGTTCAATAAACGTTCAAAATGACAGAACTTTTAAAGGAAGCTCTCTTCCTGATTTTGAAATAGGACTTAATTACGGGATGAATTATCAAAATTTTGACTTCTCCATGCAATGGTTCGCATCTTTTGGAGCTAAAATTTATAACGGCCCTAAAGCATTGGCTTATAATGCTCAAAATCATACGGACTTATTATTCGCTTACAGAGCGGATAATCAGGCTTCGGAAATTCCAATTAACCGACAAAGAGCAAGACCAACAAACTTTTTGTCAATTACAGATCAGTTTATTGAAGATGGTGATTACATACGTTTACGTAACATCCAAATAGGGTATAATTTCCCAAAGGAAACCCTTAAAAAAGCAAATTTGTCTAAGTTAAGAATATACCTAGCAGCATCAAATGTACTTACAATAACTGATTATACAGGTTTTGATCCTGAAGTTGGAGGAAACGGACTTTTTTCTAGGGGTATTGATCGTGGATATACTCCAGTTACAGGTTCAGGTAGATTAGGGTTGGAATTAAGTTTTTAAAACAAATGAAAATGAAAAATAAAAATTTATACAAATCATTTCTTTTTGTCATTGCAATTTTTCTTTTTAGTTGTGATGATGATTTGGATGTTCAAAATAATAATTCATCAGACCCTGATGTATTTCAGAGTCCGGTTGAAAGAGCGGAACAATTGGTTTTTGGAGCCTATAGCGCTTTGCAATTTCCAGGAGCTACGGGGGGTCAGGCAGCCATTGCCTCCGCTTGGTTTTCTGAGGTATCGGTAAATCCGAATAATGTTACTATACCATTTTCAACTGCAATTGGAGTAACTGATGGTGTTTATGATGAAACAGATGATATAGCGCAACAAATGTATTCTGATTTGTATCGCGTAGTTAATAGAGCTAATAATACTATAGCAACGGTTGATAAATTGCTGAGGTCCGAAATCCGAAATGCGATAGCTGCAAATAAAGCAACGCCATTAAATAATGATTTTGTGGCAGTAAATATATCAGATTTTGATAAAGAAAATTTTTCAGAAGATGAACGTAAAACTTTATTAGAAATTCCAAGTATCGTTGGGTTATCAAACGTAAGAGGTGAAGCGTTATTTTTAAGATCGTTAGCTTTATTTTGGTTGTCAAATTCATTTAATGGGGGTAATGTAGTGATGCCTTTAAAAATAGCTGCTGATGTGGAGGGAACGCGCTTACCATTATCTTCAAGAGCAACTGTTTATGAGCAAATAATAAAGGATTTAACGTTGGCAAAAAATGTGTATTTATCTAACGTTTTTGGTTGGTCGACCAGAAATCAAGATGGTAGAGCAACATTCGGAGCGGTAGCTTCTTTATTGGGGAAAGTATTGTTGTACGATGAAAAATTTGACGCTTCAGCGGATGTTTTTCAGGAAGTAGTTAATTGTGCGAGTTGCAATTACGCGCTAGTTGATGATTACGAGTCTAATTTTAAAGAAGAAGGTGAATTTAATTCAGAATCTGTTTTTGAAGTACAATACTCTGACAATTTGCCATTTGTACCTAATTTTGGTGATGGTGAAGGAACTACAACTAATGAATCTACCATTAGAGCAGCTTATTTTAGTGATGAGCAAGGTGGGTTTGGTTGGTTTAAGCCATCTCATTTTATTGTAACGTTATTTAAAAATGAAGTTAGAACAGCAGCTGATTTATCGGAAGAGGAAGCTTTTTATGAATTTGGTGAAAATGAATTGACCCCTAGATTATTTGCAAATCCAAGGCCAAGGTTACTCTCTAAACGGGCAAAAGCATCAATGGCATTTGCCGATGATGGTTCTTTATACTACGGTAGATCCACCGATAGCCAAGGTTTTTCAAACGGAACTTTTCCAACATTGCCAAGGAGAGCCGTAGTACGTAAATTTCATAATGATGAATTGACGGCCGAGTTACAGGCTTCTCCACTAAATGAAAAAATTATTAGATACAGTGATGTATTATTAATGTATGCGGAAGCATTACTAAGGGGCGCTGACGCAGAAGCTAATAAGCAACAAGCCATTGAATTGATTAATGAGGTTAGGGCTAAAAGAGGTTTGGTGAGTTTGGAAACATTGTTTCAAGGTGTGGAAACGCCTCCGATTGTGGATCTAACACTTAATGATCGCTTAAATAAGTTTCCGCCAAGCGAAGAAAATTTAAAAAATAATTTACCAAGCACTTTACAAATCAATGAGCAGGAATTAACTCCTGAAAATATTGTCTTCCATTTATTTGATAAAGAAAGACCTGCTGAATTTGCATTTGAAGGAAGGGGTATTTTATGGAATGATTTAAGGCGAAGGCCTTTGAGAAATAGCGGATCATCTTTAAGTCCTGCCTTAGAAAGACTGCAAGAACTAGCGGCAATTGATTACGAGTTAGTTGTACCAAATGCCTTAGATACCTCACCAGGTTTAATTGCTTTTATTAGAGTTAATGACAATGCAAGAAGTCGATTTTTAAAAGATTTTCAAAGACGAACGCAAAATATTCAATCAAGTTTTTTAAGGAGTAATTTATATTTTCCAATACCATTTGTGGCTTTAAATGAAAATCCAAAATTGTTTGACAACCCTAGTTTATTAATAACTGATTAATAAGATTGAAATGAAAAAAATTAAATATATAATAAGTCAAGCAATGGTGCTAATAGCAATAAGTGCTTGTACTACAGTTGATGATGATCAGCAGTTAAATAATACCTCAGGAAGGGTTTTTGGTTTGGCTAGTCCTGATGTTGAGGGTTTTGCCTTGACCGATGGAGGTGTTTTGACTAGAGTTTTTACGGATACTTTAAATTTTCGCGATTTATCAACCCTTTCCAAAGGGAGAACTTGGACATTTCCAGAAGGAGTAGCAGATATCATTGGAAGTGCCGAAGATGAGACTTCAAATGAAGAAAATTTTAAGGCTGTCTTTAAGGAACCTGGTACGCATACGGTCAACTTACGTGCAGATTTAGGGGAAGTGTTGTCAAATAATTCATTAGATTTTAAATTTAATGTGTTAGATAAAATAAGTATCATTTCTGCGAAAGCTAACGAATTGGATGTAGAAACGGATGAATTAGTTTTTGAGGCAGGAGCGGATGTTAACTTTTCCAGTACAACAGCTGGTAGTCCAAGAATTGTAAAGTGGTCTTTTTTTAAGGATGGAGTGTTAAAGTCTACCAATGATCAACAAAGTCCTGAAAAGTTTCAAGAAGTTGGTGTTTTTGAATACATCCTTGAAGCTTCCACAGTAAGGCCTTTTGGTATTGATATAAAAGAAGGTGTAATAAGAATTACTCCTCCTAGCCTTCCGTTTAAGTTTGAAAAGGTTTTTGAGCAAGAAGATGGTACCATTTTACTTGTTGCCAATAGAAATTTTCAAACACTGCCGGCTGATATAATTACTGAATTTGATTTGAAAGTTGATGGAGCATCTATAGTTATTGATGCTATTGAAATTGATGAAAATCAAAAAAATGCATTAGTAATAGTTCCTTCAGTAAATATTACAACAAATAGTACTACTCAGCTTAGTTATGAATCGAACAATATAAAGGATGTTTTTGGCGTTGAGGCGGAGGTATTTAATCAAGAAGTTTTACCATTCCAAATCAACTTTTTTAAAGATAAAATTTACGACTTAGATACCAATATCCTTCCGTTAAATGAAGAAGCTAACATCTTTTTTTCTCCAGCGCTACCACCAGGGAGTAGTACAATGGCAACAAATACAGATTTGCCAACAGGAGCGTCGGTTTCCGAAAGAAATCTTGTTATAAATGTAGCTGAGCCAGGGAATTTAAATTATACTATGTTTCCTAGACCAGCGGGTAATCCTCAAGCAGTGGCATTAAGCCCAGGGAAGTATGAGTTAACTTTTTATGCCAAATCTACATCTTCCGATTTAAGAGTGCTCTTCTTTGGCAATGGTAATGGTTCAACATTTGCTGTTTTAGGGGCTCCTTTTGATATTACTAATACCGAATGGAGACAATATAGTCAGGAAATTACTGTAACGGAAGATTATACCACGGTTGAAATAGGTTTTGATAACAGAGAAGCATCAAATGCAGATGCCTATGAAGTTAAATTGAATGGGATTCAACTATTAGGCTTGGACTAATAAGGGTAAATTTTAAAGATAAGAATATGAAATTAGCGAATATAAAAAGTTTTATAGCAATTGCCATAACGGTACTTTTATCGTCATGTGATAACGACCCTAGTTTTGAGGAGATCATTACGCCAGTAACAGAAGATTATATTAAAGGCAACTGGTTTTTAGATAATTTGGTGATTAGCGGGGGAAGTGTCAATGCAATGATAAATGATGGAAGTAATCCAACATTTGAAGGTATGGTAAATTATGTAATAAATGATAATGACCCCTTGAACTACAACCTCACTTTTGACATTAATACAAATACAAATGTATTAATGGAAAATGATACATATAAGTTGAGGTATGAATTTAATAAATTTACGCTATTTACTTATGAAGGTGAGCGAATAACGCCTAAGCGTTTACCTAATCCAAATGTTGCTGGTACAACAGAAGTAGATGGAGTAGAATTGACTAATTTGGAGAATACCCAAGACATCGTAAGAAGGTTTGAGTCAGAAGAAGGTAATTTGAATGAAGAATTTTCGTCATTATTTGCAAAAGAAGGTGCAACTGTAAATTGGTCAATTTTATCTGACAACCAAGTGCAACTATCAATTGAAAATGAAGGTGAAAGTAAAACGTTAGTTGTTGATGTTTTAATTATTAATAATTTAAGGATGATTTTAAGTTATACTTCAACAGAATTTACGCCTAATTTTGGCGGGAAAGTTACCAGTCAAAAGCTAGAAAAAGGTCAAGAAACGGCGAATCAGTTTGTGGCACCCTTTTTTGTGCCCGAATTAGAATTTACAACAACAAATAATAATTTTGGTGCAAAGGTGACTTTAACATTTAACAGAGGAACCGTTAACTAAGCTAGCTTTAAAATGACGTTTTTTATCCTCAAACGTATTTTTGCAAAATAGATTATTTTTTAGGAATAGTTCTAAAACACTGAAACAAAAAGGTTAAATGAAGAATTTCATCATTTAACCTTTTTTGTATTTAATCGATATTTATTTGTTTTTTTAAGGAGTTAAAGATTTGTAAAATATTTGAATTTATTGATTTTACATTTTGTACATCTTTTTTTTATATATTTGGCTGTAGGATTAGTTTTCATTTCTTAAAATGAAAGTATCTAATGTTAACTTTTATTTTTTATAACCAAATTTAATATTAAATGATGAATAACAACTTTCGATTAGTTGATCATCTCAAATCGATGCTATTGGTATCAATTTTGTTGATGAGTTTTGGTTTTGCATCCGCGCAAACTAAAACGATTTCGGGAACAGTTACCACTGATGGTATACCGCTGCCTGGAGTAAGCATAACGCTTAAAGGAAAATCCGTTGGAGCGGTAACAGATTTTGATGGTCTTTACAGTATAGAGGCTAACGAAAACGATGTATTACAATTTGTTTACGTTGGGTATGTGACGCAAGAAATCACAGTTGGTGATAAAACTACTGTGGATGTGGTTTTGGCCGAAGATATTAATAATTTATCCGAAGTGGTTGTAGTGGGGTATGGTACTTTGGAGAAAAAAGAGTTAACAGGTTCTCAGGTCTCATTGAAATCCGAAGATATTAATAAAGTGCAAGCAGTTTCTTTTGAAGAAGCTATTCAGGGTAAAGCCGCAGGGGTTCAAATTACACCATCTCAAGGTGGACCAGGAGATGCTGCTACCATTCAAATTAGGGGTGCGACTTCAATAAATGCAAGCAGCGCACCACTTTATGTGATCGATGGTGTGGAAATTGACGGAGACCCTATTGGTGTTGGTGGTAGTCAAGCAACAGGTTCATCTCAATCTAGCCCTTTATCGTTAATTGATCCATCAAATATTCAGTCGATTGAAATTTTAAAGGATGCAAACGCGACTTCTATCTACGGATCTCGT
Source organism: Aquimarina agarivorans (assembly GCF_000218485.1). GTDB lineage: Bacteria > Bacteroidota > Bacteroidia > Flavobacteriales > Flavobacteriaceae > Aquimarina > Aquimarina agarivorans. The sequence continues at coordinate 39,952 of NZ_AFPB01000167.1, forward strand.
GGGGCTAATGGTGTTGTTATCATTAAGACAAAAAGTGGAGAGGGAACAGGGAATAAATTAATATTTGATTTGGAAGCTAGCACAGGTATTCAGACAATTTCGAATCACATTGATTTGTTAGGAGCACAAGATTTTGTTAATTATTTTAGAGAGGCTTTTCCATATAATCCAGCTATTCCAGGTTCTAGATTTCAGCAACTGGCATTTAGAGATAATAATGGTAATGATTTGCCTATTGATCAATTAAAGGAAGATGGTACTCGTAGATTTGGAATTAGAGATTTCAGAAATGAAGTATTTAGAGAAGCTGTTATAAATAAGTACAGTTTAAGTGCAAGAACAGGTAGTAGTACATCATGGTTTAGCGGAAATTTAAGTTATACGGATCAAGAAGGTATTGTGAAAAATACGGATTATAAAAGAATTCAAGCGTCTGTAAATGTAGGGGGTAATGTTAATAGTCGTCTTCAAGTAGGTGTTCAAGCAAATGGAGGTAGAGCAGATCGTTCAGGTATAGTTTCGGCTTCTCCTGATGCGGGAGGGACTGGTGGAGCCTTTGGTGTTATAACAAATTTAGCTTTAGCACCGCCTGTTCAAGGTCGCTTCGATAGAGGTAGAAATGGTAATGGTGCTGATGGAATAGTTACAGATGATTCTGGATTTGTTACAAACGCTAATGGAAGATTGATTATTAATCCTGTAACTCAAGTTGAAGAAACCGTAAATACTAGTTTTGAGCTTTTCGGTTCAATATCAGCGTACATGGAATACAAAATATTCGATGATTTAAAATTTAGATCTTCTTTATCTTTTAATACTTATGAAAATCAAGGTAGAGTATATTTTCCAAGATCATTCGGATGGGGTGAAATAAATGGAGGATTAGCGTCAATAACGTTATGGAATCAAGCTAGATGGCAGAACAATAATACTTTAACTTATGATAAACTTTTTAATGATAAACATAAATTTAATACAGTATTGGGAACCAGTATTCTAAGAAACGAAATTAGGATTTTAAATACTGGGGCTACTGATTTCCAAAGTGATTCGGTAAACTTAGATGATTTGGGTGCTGCGACCAATGTTTCTGTTGATACTGATAGACAAGAAAATGGACTTTTAGGTATTTTCGGACGTATTAATTATTCCTACGATGGTCGTTATGTCCTAAATGTTACAGCGAGGGGGGATAAATCTTCAAGATTTTTTCCAGGGTCTACTCAATGGGGCTTTTTTCCATCAGTTGGTGTAACATGGAATGCATCTGAGGAAGCATTTTTAGAAAACATAGGATTTTTAAGTAATTTGAGGTTTAAAGGAAGTGTTGGACAAACAGGAAATGACAAAATAGGTGTATTTAGATCTCAATTAGCATTTAATAGTACAAGATTTGCTGCTTTTAGAGGTGGTGGAAATAATATCAATGCAGGTGCGGTTAGAGGAGGAAGTAGATCAAATGCTTTTTTCTTAGCTCAAGCGTCTAATCCTGATTTAACTTGGGAAACAACAACTCAGTACGATATAGGTGGTGAGCTAGGATTGTTTAATAATAGGCTAAATATTGGCGTAGATTGGTTTAGAAAAGATACGGAAGATTTATTGTTAGAAAGGCCCACGGCTAGTCAGGCAGGTTTCCCTTTTGTGTTAGAAAACACAGGTTCGGTTCAGAATGAAGGATATGAGTTCTCGTTTAGTAGTGTTAATATTGATTCTGGTGATTTTAAATGGTCTACAAACTTCAATATAAGTTTTATCGAAAATAGAGTACTTTCATTAGGGGACGCACAGAACTTTTTCACTATTACATCTTCAGTTGCTACGAGCGTATCTAACGAATTTATAGTTTCAGAAGGGGCTCCAATAGGTGCCATGTATGGATTTGTTAGTGATGGTGTGTATCAATATTCAGATTTTGAAAATTTTGATGGTTTGACAGAAGAAGAGTCATTGAATTTGTATAGAACAGGAACTCGAGACGGTAGTGGAGCAGCGTTTGTTTTTGATGGTGATACAGCTTCAGGAGGAGTAAGAACAGATACAGGTATTAGTCCATTTACATTGAAAGAAGGAGTTGCTCAAAATGGAACGGCACCCAATAGGCCAGGTCAGCAAAAGCTAGTTGATCAGGATGGTAACGGTGTAATTGACGAAGGCGATTTGACGATAATAGGAGACCCTAATCCAAAACATTTTGGTGGTATGACCAATACTTTTCAATATAAATCATGGGACCTTTCGGTAGCTATGAATTGGAAGTATGGTAACGATGTTTACAATAAAAATTTATTTACAGGGTTTAATTTGAATCAATTTTCTAACAAATATGGCATTGCAAGAGAGCGATGGACTCCTAACAATCAGGATACTAGAGTGCATAGTTTAAGAGGTAGAGTAAGACAAGAAGGGTTTGCGACAGTCTCTGATTATATAGAAGACGGATCTTTTTTAAGATTGCAGAATATAACATTAGGGTATAATTTGCCTAAGAGTGCTATTGAACAACTAGGATTGTCCCAGTTGCGTATTTATGGTGCAGCTGACAACTTACATGTTTGGACGAATTATTCAGGATACGATCCTGATGTAAGCGTATCTTCAGGAACTAATGCAGGATTAACAAATGGAGTTGATTTTGATGCTTATCCTCAAGCAAGAACTTTTAGGTTAGGAATTAAAGCTACTTTTTAAACAAGATAAATAAGATAAAAATGAAAAAAATTAATAATAAAGTTTTATTGTGTTTAGGAAGTCTTATTTTAGGATTTTCTACTAACAGTTGTGAAGATATCACATCAGAAAATAACACCACGACAGCCTCTTTCGCAACATTTGAGGAATTAGTACAAGGAAGATTACCAAGTATTTACGCATCGCTAAGATCAAATGCATTATATAGACAGGGTGGATTATTGGGAACATGGTCTGATGTCGGTGTTGATACGCATACGGGAACTCTTTTTCCAGAAGAATACTTGCCTCTTTATCTATATAATTATGCACCAGGAACTTTGTTAATTGGTCAAACTTGGACTGAATTTTATACAGCAATCAAGCAAATCAATACTTTTTTAGGTCAGATTAGTACTTTTTCAGTTTCTGAGGATGAAAAAAATCCAGTAATAGCTGAAGCTCGGTTTTTAAGAGCATTACTTTATTTTGACATGGTTAAAATATGGGGCGATATTCCTTTGGTAATCAGTGAGGATATAACTTTAGCTCAAATACGTGAAGATTCAAGTTTAACAAATACAACTGCTGAGGAGGTGTATGTTCAAATCATCAAGGATCTTGAATTTGCTAAAGAGAATGGAAATACTAGAGTTGGTTCAACCGCTGATATAGCTTCAAAAGAAGCTGCACAAGTTCTTTTGGGTAAAGTTTTTTTACAAATGACAACTACTAAAGAGTATGGCGGAGTAGAAGGTGGAACTAATGAAAATGGAGACCCTATGAGTAGACAAGATAGATTTGTTCAGGCGAATGCAGAATTAAAAGAAGTAATGGAGTCTCAAGCATTTCAACTTGAACGCAATTACGCTGATGTTTTTATTAATGAAAATAATAATGAAGTTATTTTTTCAGTAGGTTATGACGGGCCTAACAGTGATGTTGGTGGTGATTTTGGTGACTTCTTAGGTCAAGGAAACTTAAGAGATGGAGGGAGTTTTGGAGCCTACAGAGCTGGTGCTGACTTTGCATTAAGTTATTTGAATGGAGATGTGCTTATTACAGATCAAGCAGGTTCAGATGTGCCGGAAACAAACATGTTGCCAAAATTAAATAGAGAATTTTTTGATTTTCCAAATAGTAATTTTAGACCAGAAGTATTATTACTTGGAGTAGATAATTTTGTATCCGATACTCGTTTTTCTCACAATATCTGGAGAATAGCTCCTACTAATGTAGGGAGAAGACTTAGGGGAGAAGGTTCTTTTACTCTTCAAGATGCTTTTAATCAAGAAAATTTAGGGTGGGGAAACTGGTCACCTCTAAAATATATTAAACCTTTACCTAACTCAAGTGCGCCTGGGGATGGTGCTATTGACTTTCCTTTTTTACGTTATGCCGATGTATTACTAATGAGAGCAGAAGCTTTAATAGCTTTGAATGATTTGGGGCAAGCTAGGGAGCTTATAAATACAGTCATCATGAGGTCTTTAAAAGATAAAGTGTTAAAAACTATTCCTGAAGGTGTGGTTTACATCACTCCTGTTGACAATGAACCAGGAACGCCACAAGCAGATTTGAATACAGCTATCGAAGAGAATTTGGAGGATGTAGATCCTACAGCGTTTTTGGTGCCAGAAGGTTTGGATGCAGAGGAGTTAATTGACAGATTAGTTATTGAAAATGCAAAAGAATTAGCATTTGAAGGGAAAAGAAAAGACGATTTAATTAGAATGGGTAGATTGGATAGAATAGTTAATAGTTTTCACGTAGATTCACATCCGGATAGAACCGCACAAAACTTTTTAGGTGTAAAGGCAGGTTTCGATTTAGAATTACATACCCATTGGCCAATACCTCAAGATCAACTTATTTTAAATCCAAATCTAAAACAAAATTGTCTTTACGGTACAAATGGTATTGACGGTTGTTTTTAAAACAAAAAATATGAAAAAAAATATAAATTATTTGATAGGTTTTTTAAGCATTATTTTTATGCTTATTACAAGCTGTGAAGAGGCTCCTCTAGATAGAGATACAACTCCTAAAGAGCAAATCTCAAGTATTGTTGTAAAATTGGTTGATGAACAAAAGGGGGATTCTCAGGATGACTCAGGATTGGCGCCAACTTTTACTACGTTAATTGGAAATAATGTTGAATTATCCTCAACTAGGTCCGAAGGTGTTGTAAAAAGACTATGGATGTTACCAGATGCGGTAATTTTAAATGGTGGAGTTGAATCTGTTAATTCTGAAACAGAAGGAATTATTTTAGTAGAAACATTGGAGTTACTGTCATTGTCTTTTAGTAGACAAAATATGCCAAACCTAAACACAGAGTCAAGAGGTTTTTTAGTTACTTTGACTGAAACATTAGCAGACGGGAGTGTTGAAATATCTTCAACTTCAATTCAGGTTAGGGATAGTGTAAAAGCAGTAATAAATTCATTTTCACAGGCAACTGTAAATGCTCCTATTACATTTAGACCAGGTACTATTGAAGAATTAGGTTTGTCTACGGCAGACTTGAATGGAGAAAATCAAACAGTTTTTTCTTGGGACTTTGGAAGTGGTAGAGTAGTAGATTCTGAAGGGAATTTAACAGACATAACTACTTTTGCAATCACGAACAACCCTAATCAAACTGTAGATGTAATATACTCGGACGTAACGCCTGAGGGTGAAGAAGGGGAATTAGTCACCTTGACAGTGACGAGAAATTTTCCGTTAGAAAGCATTGCTGAAACTACAAAAAGAATTGTCGTGATTGCAGGCCTAGTGCCTAGTAGAGGCGACGGGAAAGATCCAATTAAGTTGAATGCAAGTGGTTCAGAAATAGTAGTAGGATATCCTGACGATATAGCTAACATTATGGATATAGATGCGTCTGACTTTGAATTATCAATAAATACAAGCGAAATTGTTGATGATGTTCTAAGAGATGATATTGATAATATTACAGTAACAAGCGTTGCGCTTAATGATGATAATTCAAAAGAAATGATATTGTCTTTATCTTCTGATATTCCAGCTATTTTGATGGATAATGTCACGCTCTCTTTTACATCTGAAGATTTAAAAGGTGAATCAAATGCATTATTAAGTAATTTTGAAAATTCTGTTGTAGCCCAAACTGCTGAAAATATTTTAGGAAATATAAGTCTTGTAAGCTTCGAAGATAGCGCAAGATGGGCAGCTTCAGATCCTGCTTTTGGTTTTTCCCCTCCACCTCCTACTGAGGAATTAATGTTTTCTTCTGATTTGAGTTTAATTGGAGCTAATAGTTTTCGATTCAATACGAATTCAGCTCCAAGAGGTTTAGGTGCTACTTTATTAGACGGAGAAGGTCTAATGTTGGAAAATTCTTTAGACTATGAAGTTTCATTTTGGGTTTATGTTGTTAGCGCGGAGCCCGGTTCGAGTGTAGACTTTTTTCTAATCAATGATTTCGATCAATCTGCTGGATTGGGGATAGGTGAAGTTGAAAGAAATAAATGGATTAAAGTGAGTAATACATTTACAATTCCTACTGATTTTGTAAGACCAATGGTTAGAGTTGTTGGTGATGGAAGTACGCCAAATTCTGGTAATGCAGAAGTATTTGTGGATGCTTTAGACATCAGATTAGTAGACGACGGAAGGTAAAAAAAACTAGTACCTACATACATCAAAAAAGCGCAAAACCTCAGGTTTTGTGCTTTTTTGTTATAAAGCATTTTCATACTATTTGCAATTTAGTATCTTTACTTGCAAATCAAAAGTGATCCCCGCAATGCGAAAAAAAGTTACGCTAAAACAGTTAGCACAGGAATTAGGTTTGTCTATCTCTACAATTTCAAAATCTTTGAAGAATGATCCTGAAATTAGTCAAGCCACAATTGACCGCGTTAAAAAGTTAGCGAAGGAACATAATTACAAGCCTAATGCATTGGCAGTTAGCTTAAAAAGCAGTAAAACCAGAAATATAGGTGTTGTAATTCCTGATATAATTAATAACTTTTTTGCCAAAGTATTACTTGGTATTGAAAACGAAGCTTCCAAAAATAATTACAAGATTATAACAGTAATTACTAACGAATCTTATGAAAAAGAGGTAGAGTATTTAGACATGCTGTCATACAATGGTGTCGACGGTTTTATATTAGCAGTGGCTCAGGAAACGCAGTCAAAAGGTTTGGTAGAACATTTTAACGAAATTTTAAAGGATGACATTCCCATTGTGATGTTTGATAGGGTGTCTGATGAAGTGTATTGCGACAAAGTTGTTGTTGATGACAATAAAGCAGCAGGAAATGCAGTAAATGTATTATTGGATCAAGGTTGTAAAAATATTGGAGTGGTATCTACTATTCATAAATTGAGTGTTGGTAAAGAGCGTATGCAAGGCGTAAAGGAAGCACTTGAAGAAAAAGGAATGGAATTGAGCTATCTTAAACTTAGGCAAAATGCTGATTATGATGAGGAAATAGCCAAATTTTTAAAGTCCAACCAACTTGACGGCGTTATTGGCGCGGATGAAATAGCAGCGGTATGCACCTTAAATGCCGCTAATAAATCAGGCTTAAAAATTCCAGATGAAGTTTCAGTAATTGGCTTTACTAATGGAATGTTAGCAAAATATTCGTACCCTGGGTTAACAACTGTTTCGCAGCATGCAAAGCGTATGGGTAAAACGGCAGCAAAAATTTTAATAGATAAGCTTGAATTACGTGCGGATAGGTATTTGCCAGATACAAAATACATTAATACAAGTATTGTAAAAAGAGGGTCAACTAAATAGCGTTTTAATTTATAAAAAAGTCCACTTACATAATTCCATTGCTGGAAACGCTAAAAAACTATTCCAAAGATTTAGCAAAGAATGATGCGGTGGCGGGTTTTACCGTAGGTGTTATTTTAATACCTCAAGCTATAGCTTATGCGTTTTTGGCTGGCATACCACCTATATATGGACTGTATTCTTCATTAATTCCACTTTTGATTTATGCTTTTTTAGGTACTTCCAGGCATTTAAGTATTGGACCAGTTGCAGTAACATCAATTTTGTTAATGACTGGTATAAGCAGTTTAGCAGCTCCTTTTACGAATCATTTTGTAGCATTGGTGTTGTTAACAGGGTTGTTGGTTGGAATACTTCAAATATTAATGGGAGCCTTACGCATGGGGTTTTTAGTCAGTGTTATTGCGCAACCAGTAATTTCAGGCTTTATTTCTGCGGCAGCGTTTATAATCATTGCATCGCAATTAAATGCAGTATTAGGAATGCAAATTCCAAGTGGAATGTCCACATTTTCAGCAGTGATTTATGTACTGAAAAATAATTCAAACGCGCACCTTCCAACACTTCTGATTTCTGCAATTTCATTGTTTTTTCTAATTGTAATGCGTCAAATAAAAAAAAGCTTTCCGACAGCAATAGTGTTGTTGGTACTTTTTGTGGCTATTAGTTATTATCAAAATTTTTCGGCTAAGGGTATTGAAATTATAGGAAAAATTCCAGATGGTTTGCCGTCATTTTATTGGCCAAAAATGGATTGGATAACTTTAAAGCAATTAATGCCAACCGTTTTTATTTTAACGGTTATTGGATATATCGGGAGTATTGGTATTGCGAAATCCTTTCAAATGAAGCACAGGAACTACACCGTAAATCCCAATCAGGAATTAATTGCACTAGGTTTTTCAAAAGTTATTGGTACTTTTTTTCAAGGGAATTTAGCTTCAGGCAGTTACAGTAGGTCCGCAATAAATGAAGATGCAGGTGCTAAAACACAAGTTTCAACAATAATAACAGCCTTTATTATATTAATGGCGTTACTTTTTTTAACGCCCTTGTTATTTTACTTGCCTAAAGCTGTATTGGCATCTATTATATTGGTTTCAGTATTTAGTTTAATTAAGGTAAAAGAAGCAAAACGTTATTTTAAGGTGCGTTTTGACGATTTTGTAATCATGCTAGTCACATTTATTGTAACTTTAGGATATTCTATTGAAGTAGGTATTTTAGTTGGTGTTTTGCTGTCATTTATTTTTTTACAATACCGAAGTGCTAAACCTCACATAGCAGAGTTGGTTAAAATTCCTGAGACGAACTATTACAGAAATTTGAACCGTTTTCCTAATGGAATCAGCAATCCCAATTATTTAATTATTCGTTTTGATGATCAGTTGTATTTCGGAAACGCGGATTACTTTAAAGAATCTATTTACCGATTGATGGAAAAGCGCAGTGTCACACCAAAATACATTATACTACACGCAACAAATATTCATGCTATTGACAGTTCGGGTTTACATACATTGGAAGATTTATACCGAGAGTTGACCGAAAAGAATATTGAAGTATTATTTAGTGGAATGATTGGCCCTGTCCGCGATATTTTAACACGTTCTGGCTTTATTGAAACACTTGGAGCGGCAAGGCAATTCATGAACATCAATGATACTATTCAATATATTGATGAAAGTAATGATACTGTAACCAACGACAAAGCATTGACTATGCAATTTAATGAACGTAAATTTAGCCTGCTTAACTGGCTAAAAAAGAAGTTTTAGTTCAGAATCACACAACTACTGGTTTTTTTAGAATTGTATTCCAGTAGGTTAATTATTTCATTATAATATAGTGCTCGTTTGCTTTTTTGTTGAACCTAGCGTAAAATCTTTCAATGTTTCGAGTAGTATACTAAAGATGGTATAATAAAAATTCAGAACTGGTAAGGTGTTCAAGCCAACTTCACATCATATTCAAACTTCGTAGCTTAAATGCAATAATTTTTGTCGGAAAAGTTGTAGCTTTTGTATTCTTCACAAAATTAATGTTGGAAATATCTCTGGATTAGGCGGTTTCATGATATAATTCAACTATCATGTATGACTAATTTTGACTTGTTTTAAAAACTGATTGTCAGCTATTTGTTGTGCTTTAGTTTGTTTAGTTTTTCATCATGCTCAACAATAGCTATATCAGTTTCTTCCCATCATAAAAAACAGAAAAAATTCAGGATTACATTAATCTCCCCCGATTAGGTAGTTGAATTGAAGGTAAAGCTACAAGGATATTTTTGGTATTCACGGATAGCTTGTTCACGGATTTTTTCTGAAAAGAAATTAAAACAAATTTTTAATTTAAATATAGTAACCATGGAAATTCACACATTGGAGTTAGAGCCGATATCCGCTGACTTGGGGGTGTCAAACAGTAATCAGGAGCCTGTAACTGATCTTTTAAACAATTTTAAATTATCAGATTTATTTGACGATTTTAATAGTAGTAATATAGATGATTTCATTTTTGATGATGTTAGCATATCAAAATCGTCGGTAAATGGAGTAAATAGCCTGCTTTTTTTAGGAAGCTTACGCATGGATGGTGCATTGGCTATTTTTGAGGACTATTTAGGTAGTGAGTCTTCAATAGTAGTGGCAGCTACCATAAATAGCGGAGGTGCATCACTTTCCGAAAAGGTAAAACCAACGAACGCTATTTTTACGTCTGTAGTTGCGTTTCATAAAGAAATTTTTAAAGGAGTAACACTGGTTGAAACGTCATTAGAATTGGATATTTCAAAAAATGAAGGGGGTTGGTCAATTGTACCTAGACTTACAGGAGTTTTTGATGTGAATCTTCTTACAGATAATGATGAAGGTTACATGAGGTTTAAACTCACGGAAAAGAATAATGCACTTATGATTACTGCAAATGCTAAAAATTTAAATGGTGCATTTGGTATAGATAAACTTACGTTGGATAGCGTAACTGTTCAAGGGCAAGTAGGTGCGGTAAATTCGTTGAATCTTTCTTCTGAATTCATTATAGGTGAAACCGCCCTTAACTTTAACGGTATATTAACCCCTGATAATATGAGTATTGTTGCCAGTGCCACTAGTTTTGGGCTAAATGACCTTGCTAACCTTTTTAATGAAATATCAGGAACAGGGCTGATGCTTTTGCTTCACATGATATGATGATTGGGGATATTGAAGTGGTATCAGGATTATCATTAATGACAGCAGTAACAGCTCATGATCATACCATGCAAGCAATAGCTCATATTTCAGATCAGGGTGTTGTTTTTGATAGCGATTTAGGTAATTTTAAGGCAGGCCCCATTGAGGTAAAAAATACAGATCTTGATTTTCAAATTTTTAATAAAACAATTCAAAAACCTGCAAAATTTGAAATTTCGGGAAAGACTAAAATAAAGGAGCTAGTGTAGGGGTATTAAGTGACTCAAAATCGCTAGATTTTCACCTTTCGGGAGAAATGCAGAATGACATTACTGCCTACCTAAAAAATGAAGTGGCAGCTAAAATAAACGTTGCTCTTAAAGTTACCGAAGAAGAAATTGAAGCTGCACAAGCTAAGGTAGACGATGCACAAAAGGCATTTGAAGCAAAATTTGAACCTGCACAAAAAGCGTTGACTAAAGCACAGAAAAATGCGGATAAGCATTTGGAAAAACTGACTGAAGATTTAAATAAAGTACAGGCAGATTACCGTAAAGAATTTGCTAAAGCAGAAAAGGCTGTTGAAAAAGCGAAGGGGGCTTATGATAACGTATTTACTGAAGCGAAAGAAGCATTAGACCAGGCTGAAAAAGTATATAATTCAGGGGTTAAAGCTGCTCAAAAACAGTTGGATAAAACAGAAAAAATATATAAGCAGGGTGTTAAAAAAAGCGCAAAAAAAGGTAGACGATGCTGAAAAGAAATACAAAAACGGTATAAGTGGTGCTCAAAATGCGGTTAAAAATGCTAGTAAAAAGGTAAACGTTTTAAACCGTAAAATAAGCAACGTAAAAAAGAGAATAAAAAAGCTAAAACGGTACGAAAAGCCTTTAGCAGGTTTGTATACTGCTTTAGGAACTGCAAAAGGAGTATTGGAAGCTGCCAATATTGTTTTGGAAGGAATTAAATTTGGCGTAGAATATACGGCTTTTGAAGCAGCACAAGCAGTGTTGCATGTAGCAAAAACAGGCACCAATTTTATAGCTTTTGATGGAGCTAGAAGAGCACTGGAAGCGGTTCGTTTTGGAAGTGAATATACCGTTTGGCAAGGTGCCGAAAAAGCATTAAGCTTAGTAAGAATTACAGGAGAAAAAGCAATAGCAATTGCTAGGGCGGCTATTGATAATATTGGTCAGTCAGCAGCATACATTGCATTGCAAGTAGCTAAAGAAGCATTAAGGGCTATTGAAAATGGAACTGAGGCGATTGCCTTTGAAACTGCAAAAGCCGTTTTAGAAGCAGCCAAATTTGGAGCTCAAGGAGTATTAAAATTAGGCGCACTTATAGCTACGCATGCGGGGAATCTTATTGATATTAGGAGCTTTAAGTTTTCTGCAAGTTTGAGTGAAATTAAAAAAGGGAACCTTTTTGATGCTGAACTGGATATTTCTTTATTAGGTGAAGACCATCATTTCATTATTGACTTTGACGTAACGCATGTTGCAGACTTTGTAGAAGCGCTGTTCAAAAAATCTTTTAATGAACTAAAAGCGATGGTTTAATACTGACTCTTTTAAAAATATTAAATAATAGAGCTTTATTTTAAAAGATGATTCAATCTTAGGAACAAGTGCCAAAACCTTCATACAATCAAAAATTGTATGAAGGTTTTTTATGTATACTGAATTATTATATCAATTCTGATTTTAAACTTTAACTATGTAATATATCCGAATTGTGCATGATTAGATTTAAAGTAATTTACCATGGGGGAAGCTGTATTTGTTTGTTATTGGTATCTTTTAAAAAACGTAGAAAAAATGAGTATTTTAAGAATTTTCATACAAAAAAATATTAGATAACTGCTTAAGGCTAATTTGATGCTTTTTTAGCTATTTAATTGATTTATTCAACTAGCTGTATTTGGGTGAGTAAGGTGTTTTAGTGGGTATTTAGTAGGTTTCGATTTAGTGAGGCACAATAATTTTTTTTGTTGGTGTTATGCCATAGAATAAACGTATACCTCTATTAATATGCACAAAATTAAATTAACAGCATTTGGACTACTTTGCTGTTTACAAGCCGTAGTAGCAAAAGATATTTATGTTTCAAAATCGGGAAATGATAATAATCCGGGTACCGAAGCACAACCTTATAAAACCATTACTAAAGCTGCCAATATTGCAGTTGCGGGTGATGTTGTTATAATTTCTGAAGGAACTTACGAAGAATTGCTGAGCCCTGCCAGATCAGGGACGGCAGGTAATCCAATAGTTTTTAGAGGAAAGCCGGGTGACAAAGTAATTATTACTGCTATGCAGGCGGTAAATAATTGGACGAAGGATCAAGGAAATATTTATAAAGCTACCGTGGACTGGGATTTGGGTCAGGATAATATGGCATTACACAACGACAAGTTGATGGATTTGGCCAGGTGGCCTAACAACGTCCCACAAAATGTATTTGAAAGAGATTATTTACCAGCATGTAACCGAGGTAAAGATGGAGGAGGAAATACATGGATGAATTACGATGGAAGTCAAAGTAACGGTCATGCTAAAAGCATTCCGCATGCAGGTAAATGGGAAAATGGAGGTTCGTTACATTTTTATGGAGGTGCAGGATTCCTTGCTTGGACTGATTTTGTTACTAAATCATCGTCAAACAAAATTGAATTTAAGTTAGAAAGAGGTCAAAACTGGATCCGTTTAAGGCATAACCCTGGTTATACAGGGCATGGAATAAAAAAAGGTGAATTTTTTCTTCAGGGAATTAAAGAAGCTTTAGATTATCAAAACGAATGGTTTTTTGACAAAAGCAATAATACCTTATTTGTACAAATTGAAGGTGGAGGTGCACCTGCACAAAACAGTGTGCGTTTTAGAAGAAGAACGCAAGCAATTCGTTTAAATAAAAATTTCATCCACGTTGAAAATTTAGCAGTATTTGGTGGATCTATTGACATTAGCGGGAATGATAATAAGCTGTATCAAGTTTCCAGCTTTTATGGAAATCATACCTTAGGAGTTATTAGAGGATTTGATTCAGGAAGACAAAGTGTTTTAATGAACGGAAAACGTAATGTTGTTGAAAAGTGCGAAATTGCTTGGGGTGGTGGAAATGGAGTTTATGACAGGGGTGATGATAACCAACTATTAAATTCATACGTGCATGATTTTAATTACCTTGGGAATTATGATTGTGTATTAAACACACGTGGTGCCAAAAGAGGTAAGTACCGTAATAATACATTGACAAGAGCAGGAAAAGATGTAATTCAAGCTTATGTTGATGGGGGTGAGTACGCCTATAATGATATTAGTTTTAATAATTTTGTAGCCGATGATGGCGGGCTTTTATATACTACAAATGTAAGAAACCAAAAATCATCAATACACCATAATACCTTTCATGATTCACAGTCAAGAAAAGGCAGATTCAAAGGAGCAGGTATCTATTTAGATAATGATTCCAAAAACTGGGATGTTCATCACAATATTGTTTGGAATACGAAATGGACTAATATCCAGATTAATTGGGATGGTATTAACCTAAATATCTTTAATAATACCTTTGCTAAAGGTTCAGCAACAATGGGAGCTTGGCATAAAGCGGGTACCATGTTCAGTAATGTAAAAGTTTGGAATAATATTACAGATAAGTTTTCCAGTGATCAAGGTGGAAATCAAGAAAGTGAAGGCACATGGGAGCCGCAGTCTGATAAACAAAATAATTTGGTAGATAGGTCTTCCTTTGTGGACTGGGAAAATAATAACTACCAATTAAAGGCAGGAGCTGATGCGGTTGATCACGGAAGGGTGATTGATGGATTTACGGATGGGTTTCAAGGCGCTAGCCCTGATGCAGGAGCCTATGAATTTGGTGTTGCTCCATTTAAAACAGGGATAGATTGGGATAAAGATTTAGGTCCATCTGGTAACGGATGTTATAATTTGCCTGGTGAATCTTGTAACGGAACTACACCTCCGCCAACAACACCAGTAGCACCAGCTGAACCTACAGTTGATGATACTATTTCATTTAAAGAACAAGCTGATGAATTGACTCAACAAACAACGTATAGTTTTACTTTTAAATACACTGCAAATGAGGAAAGAGATATTAATTTAATTTTAAAAAATCCATCGGATCAGGAGGTAACTTCAGTAACGCAAACAGTGCGGGCATCCGAGGATGGCTTTGTAGACTTAACTTTAAATCTTACCGAATTGCCAGCAATTGGTGATAGGTATAAAATAGTGTTAAGTATTCGACCAGTAGGTAAGGATTACAAAGAAAATATTCAGAAGGAACTGTACTTTTTTAATATTGTTGAAAACACATTGTCAACTAATGATTTTTTAACAAATAATAGTGACCAAAATATAATTATATATCCTAATCCAACTACGGGTAGTGTGCATTTTGAACTTGAAGATGATTTAGAGCAGGTAATTATTTATGATATGAATGGTAAACTTGTACGTCGTTTGACGTCAAATGAACTGGAAATTGAAAAAGTAGATCTTAAATTATTGGAAAGAGGTCCCTATTTTATAAAAATAAAAACTAAAAATAGACTACTAATTAAAAAAATTATTAAGCAATAAATGTTTTTAACTAGTAAGTTTAAAAAGCCAAGCTTCAGTAAAATGAAACTTGGCTTTTTTTTGTAAAAAATATTCTGTTTTAATATTTTTATAACGTAACTACATGTATATTAAATATATAAATTTTAGATGTGCTTTTAAATAATAGTTTCATAACTATAACAATTAAACCAATGACTACTGATTTTATTTATTGAGAAAGAAATATAGGAGCGGAATACAAAAATGCGATAAGTTTTATCAATTACTTATTTAATAAATTCATGTTTAAGGTGATGGTTGGTTGTCTTATTTAGTATAAATATGTTAAAATTATATTATATTAGGATATAAATATCCTCTAATGTATAAACAGTTCTTTCGGTTACTTACGTTGCTTGTATTATTAAATTCTTGTGCCAAGGATTCAATATTGACTGATCAGGAAAAAAATGGCTAAAAGAGCATTCTGGTATTACTACTTCAGTTTTTGGATATTATCCACCATATCAATTTTTAAATGATTTTGGAGAGGTGGAAGGCCTATTTATTGATTATTTAGAGCTTATCGAGAAAAAAATCGATTATAAATTTAAAAAGCATAAATATACGTACTGGAATAATGTAATTGAAGATATCAAAGTTGGTAGGATTGATATGATTTTAGAAATCCAAGAAACTAAAGAAAGAGCTCCTTACCTCAATTTTTATGCGCAGTTATTTGAATCACAGCACGTCATTGTTACTAAGGAAGATTCAGATATTTATACTATAGCAGATTTAACCAATAAAACAATTGTAACTCCTAAAGGTTATGCCATTAGAGAAACGCTTGAAGAAGAATTCCCTGGCATTAAAATAGAAATTGAAGAAAATGAAGTGGAATGCCTTAGGGCACTTAGCGCCGGTAAATACGATGCTTATGTAGGAGCAAAAGCGGCTATTAATTACTTTATACAAGCAAAAAACTTTAAAGACTTGGTCATTATTACCGAAACTCCGTATTATTATTCTCCTGGCCTAGGTGTTCGGAAGGATAATGAAATGTTGAATAACATTATCGAAAAGGCAACCGAAAGCATCAGTTTTAGCGAGCAAAACGAACTTTTTGACCGTTGGTTGCTAAAAAAGGTAAAACCATTTTATTTAAAATTTAGTTTTTGGTTATTTATTTTGACAATCATGTTCATCATGTTGTTTGTCAATATGTTTTTAAATAGATATTTAAAATACAAAATTAAAGAACGTACGCACGCGTTGCAATTAGCAAAAGAGGCTGCAGGGCAAAGTAGTTTACTTAAAACAAGTTTTATTCATAATATTTCCCACGAAATAAGAACGCCATTAAATAGTATTTTAGGATTTTCCGAATTAATAAAAAAAGAAGGTAATTTATCGGCAGATCAGCAAAATCATATGGAAAAAGTGATCCACAGTGGGAAACAGTTGATTTATATAGTTGACGATGTTTTGGAAATTTCAAGCCTTCAAACTAAAGAAGTAACTACTCATGCGGAGGAAGTTAATTTGATTGATATTTTTAAAAAAATAGTCTATTATTTTAAACCCAAAGCAGATGATAAAAAAATTAAACTAAGTTTTTATAAACAAGCTAATCTAAAAGAAGACTTAGTAAAAGTAGATAAACAACGTTTGATTATTATAGTGAATAAACTTACTGATAATGCAATAAAATTTACTGCTCAAGGGGAAGTGTCTATTACTTATGAAAAAGACCCTCAATATATTATTGTCACTATCGCAGATACTGGAATTGGTATTAAAAGCGATCAAAAAGAACTCATATTTGACAGTTTTTTGCAGCTCGAAAACGATATTTCCAGAACGTTTAGTGGCTTAGGTTTGGGGCTTTCAATAGCAAAAGAAAACACTTTGGTTTTAGGAGGAAAAATTAGTTTTGAATCTAAAGAAAATATAGGGCCAACTTTTACGGTAAAATTGCCCTATCAAGCCGTTTCGTCACAAGCACAAGTAGATATTTGGTTTGAAGCTGATAGTAACACTTTAAATTATACGGTGTTGGTTGCCGAAGATGTTAAAATTAATTTTTTATTGGTAAACTCAATTCTTAAAAAGTTTATACCATTTAATTTTACGGTTTTGCATGCTGTCAATGGTAAAGAGGCGGTAGATTTTGCTCAAAGAAATCCCAACATTGATCTAGTTATTATGGATATTCGAATGCCTGTAATGGACGGTTACGAAGCAACACGTATTATCAAGAAAATGCGTCCTGAACTTACAATATTAGCACATACTGCCTATTCTTCCGATAAGGATATTGAAGCCGCCTTAAATGCAGGTTGTGCTGAAGTTATTTCTAAACCAATTGAAATAGATTTTTTTAAAACTACAGTTAAAAAATATTTATTACCCGAAAGTGTTAACCTCCAGTAGCATAAATTGTTTTTGCAGAATGAAATGTATGTATCATTGAAAATTTAGTTCGATAATTTTTTTAAAAAAGTTAATTTGAAGCTGTTAAAAATTATTTTCAAAAAAACCTATGCAATTAAAAGCTGTTGTTGGTGAGTCACATTGCGCTCTAACATCGTTAAGCTGGATCTCATTTCATCGATATGATTAACTAACCTGTGATATACCGCGCCTTCTGGATTTAATTCACTAATAATCTTTAAATAAAATCCAATAAAATCCTGTTCCGTCGCAATCAGTCGTAATAAATAGGCGTCAATATTTTTTGAATTTATTATAGGAACTACAAAGTTGAATTTAAAATCATTTGTTGCCAAAATGGCGGTGTTGGGATGTTCATTTTTTAAACGATCAACTTCGTAAATAGCAGCGTTCAAAAACCGTTTTTTTTGATTCTTTAAAAATAATAATGAAGGTGCAAGCTCTTTTAATTCATTATTTTGTGATAGCTTATTATAGTGAGCTATCATATTAGCGTTAATTTCCTTTACTTGAGATAGCCTTACTAAACAATTTTGTAGCACAGTCATACCGTTATTTTTGTTTAAATATAAGGTTAAAAAGATAAACAAAACAATTGTTGTAAAAAATTGATATAATATTAACATTGAAAATTTTATGCGATTTATAGGTTTTTTGTTGATCTGTCAATTATGTTAAGGCGATGCTTATTTGTAATCAGAATTTACTATAAATTAGCTAACTTTATATTGATATCATTAATAAATAGCATATTTGCTGAGTAGCAACTATTTGCAAAAATTTAAAGCAACAGAATGAAATTTCTAGGGAACATGCAAGAATATTTACAATTGGAAACTATCAATTCAGATACTTGCTATGTGTTAAAAGAAAAAGTTGAAAGTAGTTTAACTGTACTTTGGTTTATTGAGGATACAAATGAATTGATTGTTGACGGGAAACAACATATTTTTAACAAAAATCAAATTGTTTTTTTAACTGAATTTCACAGAGTTTCCGCCGTAAAAATAGATAAAATAAGGTTGTTACGTTTTAATAGGCCTTTTTATTGCGTACTAGACCATGATACTGAGGTAGGGTGCAAAGGGATATTGTTTTTTGGCGCTTCGCAATTACCAATTATTAATATACCCCCTAGTGAATTAGAAAAGTTTGAAATTTTATGGAATATGTTTTCTATAGAAATGAAATCTGACGATAGTTTACAAATTGAGATGCTGCAAATGATGTTAAAGCGTTACTTGATATTATGTGCCCGTGTGTATAAAACGCAAGCAAATTATTCAGATGTAATAGAAAACTCCGATATCGTTAGGGAATTTAATTTTTTAGTTGAAAAACACTTTAGATCAAAACATACTGTAAAAGAATACGCTGAATTACTTTTCAAATCTCCTAAAACACTTTCTAATTTATTTTTGAAAATGGGTTCAAAAACGCCTTTGCAATACATACAAGAAAGAAAAATGTTAGAAGCCAAAAGACTACTCTGTTATTCTGCTCTGCATATTAAAGAAATTGCTTTTGAAATTGGATTTGATGATATTCAATCATTTAGTAGGTTTTTTAAAAAGTATGAAGGTGTTTCTCCTTCGGAATTTAAAGAAGATAAGCTTCGGGAAAAATCGTTAACACAAAAGGAATAGCCAATATTAAGCTTACGTTACCTTAAGCGACCACTATATTATAAAACAAATCAAAGTTTAATTTAAATAATTTAGTGATGAAAAGAATAATAACAGGTTTAATAGCCATTGTGACTAGTGCGAACGTTTTTGCACAATTACCCGATCCTGGTTTTACAGTTGATTCGCGCACTGCAATAGTCATTACCGATCCACAAAATGATTTTTTAAGTCCACAGGGCGTAGCGTGGGGAGTAGTTGGGGAGAGTGTAACAAAAAATAATACAGTTGCCAATTTGGAGTCGCTTTTTAAAATAGCAAAACAAAAAGGGATGACTGTAATGGTATCTCCACATTATTACTATAAACACGACCATAATTGGAAAATTGAAGGAGCATTAGAGGCGTTGATGCATAAAATAAATATGTTTGATAGGTCTCACACATTAAAAACAGATGGTTTTGAAAATTCAGGAGCTGATTGGTTAGATCAATACAAAAAATACATTGAAGCCGATAATGTAATTGTTACAAATGCGCATAAAGTATACGGACCCGAGTCTAATGACTTGGCGTTACAATTGCGCAAACATGGTTACGATAATGTAATTTTGGCAGGTATGTCGGCAAACTTATGCACTGAATCGCACATGCGCGATTTGATAGAGTCAGGTTTTAAAGTGGCTGTAGTTTCCGATGCAACTGCAGGTGCAATTTTACCGAATATGAATGCGTATGAAGCAGCAGTTGTAAACTTCAAAATGATTGCAAGTCATGTATTTACAACTGATGAAATAGTAAAAGAAATTAAAACATCAAAATAAAAAAATTAGTTCTGATTTTAAATGACTTAAATGAAAAAACCATTTTAATGGAAATTTAATGTCGGAAATTGCAAAACCTTATCACTTAAATAATTATGAAAGTAATAGAAAACAATAAAGATTTTTCAGAAGTAATGAACCAAGACAAACCTGTAGTATTGGATTTTTATGCAGACTGGTGTGGTCCTTGTCAAACATTATTACCCGTAGTTGAAAAATTATCTGACGAATACGAAGGTAAAGTAGAAATCAGAAAAATTAATGTAGATCAAAACAGAGAACTTTCAGCACAATTTAAAATAAGAAGTATTCCAGCGCTATTTTTTATTAAAGATGCTAAAGTTGTAGATCAATTAACAGGGCTAGCACCCGAAGCACAATTAAGGGCTAAAATAGATGCCTTAGTATAACAAACTCTGAAAAAATTCGAACAGTAAAAAAGTCAATTGAAAATTAAATGTTCAATTGACTTTTTCTATGGTTTCAATTCCAGCGACAACGAGTTGCCACTGCAATCGCATTTGATCCTTCCAAGGCATTGCATTTACATTCATTTTTTTTGCTTGTTTGTTACACTGTTCGGCAGTTAATTCTTTAGCACGTATTTGTTGTTTCCATAATGTGAACTGCGTATTCCATTTTTGTAAAAAAGGATCGGGCCATGTGAGTTGGCGGGATTCTTCAGGGAATATAAACAAGGGCATTTCTGAAACCAAGGTTAAACAATCAGTACTTATACTGCGTATGGATTCCATAGAACTTGGGTGAAATTTTTCGGCTGTTTTTTTATCGTTCAATGCTAAAAAATGGTTTCTCATTTCAGTGCTATCAGGGCGGGTACAAAACCCTTTGCTAATGCGTTCAAAACCTTTTTCGCCAAAGCGATTCAGATCAAAAAGCTGATATCCTAAAGCTTTTGTTTTAAGGGTGCATTTATCCCTAAGTGCCTGGGTGCGATTGATCCATTTCTTATCAATTAAAAACCATGGTCCGTAAGTAGCGCTCATACCATGGAGTGAGACATGTAAATCAAATGAGGTATTGGCTTTTTTCCAAAAGTTGTAAATCGCTTCATTTTCGGGGCGTAATGCTTTTGCTTTATTTTCAATTGGGAAGCCAAATTCAATATCTTGACCAGGTAACTCCCTGGTCACATGAGTTAAATAATTGGCCAAATCTGCTTCAGTGTCCTGATAGGTATACCATTTTAAATTGCGTTTTTCACCATCGGGATTGGTATGCGGAATGATGTACCAAGTGTATTTTAACAATAATTCATGTTGCTCATTCAATAAACTTAAAAAATTAACTAGCTTTTTAAGTAATAACGGACCAATAGGTTCATCGGCATGGTTACCAGCAATCAGACTAATTTTTTTGGGGCCATTTCCAAAAATGAAGGCATCAATCTCAATAGCCTCCAAGGAAACTCCAATTGTTTTGCCCCCAAAATTCTCAAAAGGAGCTTCTAAAATGGTGGATATATAATTATAGAGTTTCATTCACACTACTTCAATAAGGGTAATTTCTCCTTTGGAAACAACATCGGTATTTACGGACTCATATTTTTCAAACAATTGAATACGACCATCTTTAAGCACGGTGGGTATGGATACGCATTTGCCTAATTTGAACTCTAATTTAGCATTCAAATGGTGGTAGTGCATGTGTAAAGTGCCTTCCGTATCAACAGTAGCTATTAAATTTCCTTTGGTTACTCCTCCACCTTCATATTTACCCCAAACGATGTTGTCTTTTTGGGAATATTTAAAATGAGTAACATCGTTACCGTTTCCAGCAACTTTAAATGTTTTGTTATTGTAATTTGTTTTCATGATTGCTGTATTTGTTTTAAAGTAAGCCTACCCAATGAATTAGGCAAACTTACTTTTTGAATGGAACTAGTAATTTTATGTAGAGTTAAATTAGGTTGCCAATCAATTTTTTTAATTTCATTAGCATTTACATCCAGTACTTTTCATACTCCTTTTGAAATGTCAGTGTTTCCATGGAATTCATTTTATCAATAAATAAAGTACCATCCAAATGATCCATTTCATGCTGAGCAACAATTGCAGCAAAACCAGTCATTTTTTTTTCAAAAGGAACGCCTTTACGATCTAGTCCTTTAAGTAAAATGTTTTTATGTCTTTTGAGTCTGCCTCGTAATGTTGGAATGGATAAACAACCTTCCCAGCTATCCACTAATTCGTTGTCTAAATATTCAATTTCAGGATTAATAACAACATTTAAAAGGAAGGATTCTTTATTTGGATAACGCGGATTGTTTTGCATTTCCATGATAAATATCCTTTTTAAACAAGCTACTTGCGGGGCAGCAATACCAGCACCATTCTGACTTCTCATAGTATGTATCAGGTCATCAATAAAATCCTGAAATTCAAAAGAATTGATTTCATTTTTGCTAATGATACCCGATTTTGATCGTAAGGTTGGGTGACCTAGTTTGATAACTTTAAGAATTGCCATTTGAATACAAGTATTAAGTGTTTAAAGGATTACTTCGCTATTAAGCAAATAAGTTTTCATCAGCTGAAGAAACATAACTTGCCGGAACACTAATATTATTCAATCGTAAATAAACGCCCATTTGTGCCCTGTGGTGAATGGTATGATTTATTATTAATTTTCGTAAAACAGCATATTTAGGGAGTGTAAAAAATGTGAAATCTTCTTTTTTCATTGTCCAATCCTTATGTAAATCCTCTTCGGTACTATTTTTAAAAGCTTGTAGCGCTACAGCTACATTGTTTTTATAGGTAGCCACTAAATCTTTAGCAGTTGTAATTTTTGCAGGTGGGGTATATTGCATCCAATCCAATTCTGAGCCACCAAAAATTCCAGCAACCCAACTAGGAATTTCACTCATATGATTTGCTAGTTGACGTACTGTTTTGGATTTTTCATGCGGCTTAAAATCAAAAATTTCGTCGGTTACTGCTTCAAATATCCGAATGGTGGTATCCATTTCATCCTTAAACTCCTGTAATATTATACTTTTTAATGTGGTCATTATTTTATTATTTAATTGTTATTGGAAATTCGGCAAAAGTATCATCCCAACCAATTTTTAAGTGTACGGTATTTTCAGCAGCTTTGTACAAAGCCATGGATAAGTATTCGATTATTGTTTTGCTTTTTTGAGTAGTAGCAGTAATGCTGGCAATATTTAATGAAGGGTCGTATCCGTAATTTCCCCAACCATCTAATAAGGTATTTATATGTAGTGTCCATTGATTTTGCTCAGGTATGGCAATCAATGAATAGCGACCCGCCTCAATAGTTGTGCCCCCAAAAACAACATCAGTCATAAAAATGACCTCAGTGGATTCATTGGCACCAATCCTCCAAGGTTCCTTAAATTTAAGGAGTTCACCAAAAATAGTCCTTCCTTTTTTTGAAGGTCTGGAGTAGGTCACCCTAATTTTAGGTTCAGCAGCTTTTTTCTTTTCATCCGTTTTTTCAAAGTTACGAATTGCGGCATTGGCAGGATAATAAGCTCTGTCCATAGGGCTTTTGTCAAGTTTAGCAAATTTTTGAGCGTTACCTTGGAAAAAGATCAATCCAATTGCTATAATCCATAGTGTTTTTTTCATAAATTAATTTTTTAAATGAGTTATATTTTCAGTTTCAATACGAGATAATTCTTTAAGTTTATTTTGTTCAAATAATGTGGGCAATTTTTGTAACGGAGTTCCAACAGGAGCCTTCCAATTGATATAATCCTGAAAAGTAATACCATCCACAACACTTCGATTATAAAAACTTCTGAATCGAACGCCACCTTTATTTACTTGATAATTGTAGGCTAAATAATCAATTTTATGTGTTTTTTTATTGATCCAGTAATAAAATTCATCATCATGATCTTTACCACCACCTTCTTTATTAAAAGTAACTTCAATAACGTCGTAATTTTCATTTTTAATAACAGTTTTTTCTATTAATTTTTTGTTAACTGAAGGGTCGTTAAGTTTGTAAGGCAATGTGGCAAAATAAATTACTGAGTTAAGTGCGCCAAAACCAGCATCAGTTTGTTTCTGATTCAATTCAATTTCTTGTTCGTTTACAAAACGCTTAAAGGAACCATTGGTAATGACATCAAGAATAGTAGTATTGTTTTTTTGATAGGTTACAGTGTAGGTATAATCACTTCCGTTATTGGTAAATCGGTATAATTTTTTCCTGAAGGTGAATGAATAATCTGCGGTGTGGTATAAATTTCCGCCATGCGCTTGAATTGTTTTTTCAATTATTTGATCAGCCTTGGTGATATCTTCCTGATTTTGGGTTAGCGCAATACTACTAGCGGTTGCTTCATTAGTATTTTTACAGGAAGTAGTTAGTAACGTAGCAAAGATGTAGGTAATTAATATTGATTTCATTGGTTTGTTTTTCTTGAATTATAAAGTTACAAGACCTTTGGGAGTATCAAGTATCATTTGTAAGCTTATTTTTTTGTCTTTTTTTATTTGTATTGAAAAGTCAAGCATTTCAAACAGGCGATCAAATTTTTTTGGGTTGGGATGTGTACCATAAAATTTTATGAGTTTACAATCCATTTGTGGTAATTGTAAACTTGGGTGTGTTTTACTCCCAGACCAATCGATTAAAAAGGGAAAGATTTCGACTTCAGGTTTAGGCAAAGGGAGTGTTAATTCCCACTTTAAAATATTTCCATTTGAGGTTTGCCTTAATCCGTTACTTATAATTCCCATTTTGCTATCGTATAGCTTTAAAATTTTGCTTTCTTTTTTTAGTGCTTTTGATTTTAATGCAAAACGCGTTATCTGATTCTTTTTTAATACGTCGACACCCATCCATCTCGGAGGTTTTATTGATGTGTTGGTGTTATCTATTGCCAGAATTTCCAAATAACATTCATCACTTAAATTGATCAATGCGTTTTTTGTCCCTTGATTTTTATGATACCCACCAAAAATGGGAGTGACACCTATTTTTTTTGTAAAAAACTGTATAGCAGCATCTAAATCAAAAACTGTATAAACTATATGATCAATACGATATTTAATAATAAAATTGTTCTTTGTGAAATTCAAAGGTAGCATGCCAGTGTTTCTACAAATAGTACATTTCAGAAAATAGATGGTATTTTAAGAAAAAATAAAAGTACAAGAGACTTTTTAGCTATTTTTATAGGTAATAACCGCAAATTAATTTACTTTTTTACGATTAAATTTTGTTGTTTCAAATATTGAAATAAAACTGACTTATTTCAAATAAATTATTTTGTTTTCCTAAAATCACCATTTATTATCGTTTTAGCACTATTGTAATTTGCATCATGATGATACTTTTGTGTAATAAATTAAAACAGTTTATATAACAAAAAAACATAGTATTATGAGTAAAAGAGCATTAATTATTGGGGGAAGTAGTGGTATCGGTCGTGCTACAGCAGAAAATTTATTGTCAGAAGGTGTTGAGGTACACGTAGTTGGTACTAACGAGGCAAAATTAAATGGATTTAAATCTGATGTTTCTGGTAATTTACACACGCACAAGGTAGATATCACCAACGCAGCTGAAGTTGATAAATTAAATGAGCAAGTAAACTCATGGGATAATTTAGATTACTTAGTAAATGCTTCTGGTATTTTTGGCCCAAAATCATTTTTAGATCACACGGTAGCTGATTATGATTCCTATCAAGACCTTAACAGAGGATTCTTTTTTATTACGCAAACGGCGGCAAAAAAAATGAAAGAAACTGAAGGGGGTTCTATTGTTAATGTAGGGTCAATGTGGGCAAAGCAAGCTGTAAAAGCTACGCCATCATCTGCTTATTCAATGCAAAAGGCAGGATTACACTCTTTAACACAGCACTTAGCTATGGAGCTCGCTGATCATAAAATTAGAGTTAATGCAGTTTCTCCAGCAGTAGTTGAAACTCCAGTTTACGAAAGTGTTTTTGGAGGAAAGCAAGAGGCGCATGATGCACTTCAGAATTTTCATGGTTTTCACCCAATTGGAAGAAATGGAAAAGCAAAAGATGTTGCAGATACCATTTCTTACCTATTATCAGATAAAGCAGGCTGGGTAACTGGTGCTATTTGGGATACTGATGGTGGTGTAATGTCAGGTAGGAACTAAAAATAGATCATTTTTGCTGTTGAGTTGCTTGCTTAGATTACACAATTTAATATTAGAAAGGATATTACTATTAATGTCATTTAATTGTTGGACGGTTTAGGAGTTTATTTCTAAAAGAAATTATTTTCAAATGTTATTTCTTTAATTCAAAATATAGCTTTAGCTAAGATTTTTTTGTTTTGAAGAATTTAAGTAAGCAAACCAATTTAGTTAAGTAATTTAATTTCAGAAGTAGAATTAATCGTCCAATAATTATTTTAATAAACAACATCTTTACGCATTAGATGTTTGTTTATATATTGGAATGCAAAAAAGTGAATATGTTTTATCCCAGTTCTAATGTTAAATTACTCAAATAAAAATTCGAAATTTTTTGTATAGACGATAAAGAAAACATAAATGTAGCTTTAGCTACGGTATTACTAATTGTTTGGATTAAGTTAATGAGGTATGATTAAAAAAAAATACGTTATTATTGGAGCAGGACTATCTGGTTTAACAACAGCTTATATGTTGCAAAAGCATGGGGAAACTGATTTTTTAATTTTAGAATCCAGAGATAGGTCGGGGGGGCGTATATATACTGAAAAAGGAATTGATTACGGCGCAACTTGGTTTCATAATCACCATGAAAATGTAAACGCACTACTTGATGAATTAGAAGTTAATAAATTTTATCAGTATAGCAAGGGGAAAAGTGTGTTGGTATACAACACAATGGCACCCGCTCATTATTTTGAAAATGATCCAAATTCACCATCGGCTTACAGAATAGCTGGCGGTTCAACGGCAATGATTGATAAATTAATCAGTAAAATTGGCAATGATAAAATTCAATTAAATACCACGGTAACAGAAATTAATAATCGCGAAGCTACTGTTGAGGTAGTTGCCGAAAAAGAGACTTACGTAGCTCAAAAAGTAGTAGTAACTATCCCACCACGTATTGCTACGCGTATTGATTTTACATCAGAAGAGTTACCAAAATCGGTTCGTAAATCAATGAAAGATACACATACTTGGATGAGTAATGCTATTAAAGTTGGATTGACATTTAAAACGCCTTTTTGGAGAAACAAAAATTTATCGGGCACTTTAATTGGGCAAGTTGGAGTAGTTACTGATTTATATGATCATAGTGATGTAGCTGATAAAACATTTTCATTAATGGGATTTGTTAATGAAGGAATGAGAGATGTAACCGCTGAAGAGCGTAAACAACGTATTTTAGAGCATTTGCAAAAATATTTAGGTGAAGAAGTATTAGACTATATCTCCTATCAAGAAAAAGATTGGTCAAAAGATAAAAACACATCATGCAACAAAATTAAATCGATTTATATGAGTCCGAGATATGGGAATCCGGATTTTGCTAAAACCTATTTTAATAGGAAACTTATTTTTTCAGGAGCCGAAACTTCACCAGTTCATGGTGGTTATATGGATGGAGCTATTTACAGTGGATTATTAACGGCAAAAAAAATGATTGATTAAATAGTGTGTTATTTGATTTTCTTTCGACATAATTAAAAGAATTATCAATATGGAAGTAATTTTAAAATTGTATTTTAAAATTACCGACAAACAACAGGTTTAATTTGAGAGACTTAAAAAATAAAATAGAAAAATATCACCTTCACAAAGCGCATCCCGAAAAGTTACAGTTTGAAGTATATGATTTAAATACTTACCGAAAGCGAAGTGGGGATATGGCAGCTGTAGCGCATTCTCATAGTTATTATCAAATTATTTGGTTTTTTGAAGCAGGAGGGGAGCATATTGTAGATTTTACAACTTACCCAATTGAAAAAAATACAGTGTTATTTATTTCCAAAGATCATATTCATGCATTTGATAAAAATTTGGAGGTAAACGGATACCTTATCCATTTCAATGAAAGTTTTTTTATGCATAGCGATGTTGATATTTTTTTAAAATATAATATTTTTAGTGCAGTAGAAAACCCATGTTATATCATTGATGATGACACGGCTGTTATTGCAAATTCTTACATTGATTTAATTAAAAAAGAACTTTCAACCAAAGGTGCGTTTGGTTATGAGGATAGCATTCGTTTTTCATTAAAATCACTACTTATAAATCTTGAGCGCGTTCATCGTAAAAGTGAAAATAATAATATTCAATTCAATAGCCATTACGAGCTTCAGTTTGCTAAATACAAAGAGTTGGTTGAAGAAAATTATCAAAAAGGCTTGTCCGTTAGCGACTATTCAGCGTTGCTAAATATATCATCAAAAACGTTGACAACAATAACTAAAAGTGTTGTTGGTAAATCGGCATCAGGGATTATATCAGAACGTATTATTTTAGAAGCTAAACGTTTGCTGAGATTCACAAGTTTACAAATTGGCGAGATTGCTTTTAGAATAGGTTTTGATGATGCCTCTTATTTTGTAAAATACTTTAAACGATTTGTGGGGTCGCCCCCTAAGATATATAGAGAAAAGTGGTATCAAAATTAAAAGATACTTGCTTTTATTTAAAATCCACTACACACACTTTTGTATACTTTTTTTTAAATTTGACCGTAGTGATGCTATGCTGACAATCAAGAAAACACTGGTATTTATTGGACATCATAACTTTGTAACGAAATTTTATTACATAAAGCAGGTTGATTTTTTTGGGTAAAATAAAAAATGGATTCCCCCTAAGGGCAATCCATTATATTTATTCAGTAGGTAATTATTTACCCCATTTTCCGCCTCCTAAAAAGAAACCTAGAGAAATCCCTAAATAACTATTTTTCGTTGAACCGATAGTTTCGTTATTGAAATCTTTTAAGTCAGATTCAGGTACGATGTTGTATTCTAGGCCAAGTCTAAATTTACCCCAGTCAAATCCAGCTCTAACCATACCTCCAAATTTACCACTTGCTTCTAATTCTTCTGAAGAAGTATCTGGGTCAGTATTAGAATCAAAACCAATATTTGCTATAGAGTAATATCCAACACCAGCCCCAACAAAAGGTGCGAATGATGAATTTCCTTTATTAAAATTATATTCGAAAGTACCTAAGTATGAGCCATTTCCTCCTATTTCGCCTTCAGCAGTTTCTTCAGATTCATTAACGTTTACTTCCTTAACAAGTAAAGCAGTACCAAATCTTAAACCTACACTCATATTATCAGCAATATTGTATTTAGGTTCAAGTGAAAGAGCTAGTCCGCCACCACCAGCTTGTGGAATGGCATAACCCAAATTAAAATCAACCCTAACTTTTCCTTTAGTCTGAGCTTGAATTAATAACCCTGTAAAAAAAAGGGATAACAATAAAAATTTTTTCATAATAGTTATTCTTTATAATTTTTAAAGCCACAAATATATTACACATAAACGTTAAAAAAAGCATTTTGTCTAATTATTTTTAATTTGTGGGTAAAATCTTTCCTGGTGTTAGCATAAATAAATTCGATTATTAGCTGTAAGCAAAGGAAAGCTTGTAAAAACTTAAGAAACTCATTTTTATGTATTTAATTTTTAAAAATGATCATTTTACAGATTTTTTTTGTTATAAGCAATGATTAAGGTGTGCTTTAACGTTAGATATTCGTGATAACCAATATATTATTAACGTTAAAGTAGTAGGATTTATGCTACTAAAAACAATGCCGTTAGCGATGGAAGGATTACGGGGTTAGATAAAGATAAAGAGTGGGTGGCTAAGTTTCCGAGTGAAGCATTACCGCAAGGAAGGTAAATTATTAACGTTAAATCTTCCAATAATAATATTTGTTAGTTGCTTTCAGTTACACATTTTACATAAAAGTTTTACTAGAATTCGCCATCATGGATCGCTTAGTAGTACTACATAGCGGAAGCACTTAATGAAGCTGTAGCAGGACAAACACCGTCATTGCCCAAATGTAAAAAAAAGACACTCTAAATATTATCACTTATTTTGGGGTATGAGATTTATTAAAGTACTGGTTAAACAAGCTAAAGATGACATTGACTTATTCAAAATCCTTTTATAGGAACTGGAGATCAATTATTCAAACTTAAAGGAAATGGCTCAAAATCAAATTTTAAAAGTATAAAATTTATAATTTAAGGCTTGTTGATTTTTGTTTAAGTCAAAAAATTAAAATTCGTTTGCTTAGCAAAAATCTTTTCAAAATATTTCCATGTGATTCTTATTTGAAGTACCATTAGCTTGATTGAGTAATGGATCGGTGACCTATTTACCAATAAATGATAAAAAAAAGCTAATTTCTTAGCTATTTTTAGTATTGATACCAAATTCATGACAAAAAAGATTGCACCAATCCAGCTTTCGGAGGTGTCACTTCTTTTAGCTTGAATATGGTTGAGACCATATGCGTTTTTACCTTGTCCAAATTTGCCTTCAATGAGATTTCTTTGTTTGCGTTCTTTTTTTTGTTTGCGTTTTTGATAGGCAGTTAGATTTTCTTTTGGTGGTCTTCCTAGAGGTTTACCTACAATTCTAATCCCTTTTTCTTTTTAAAGTTTTCGGATATTTGTATTGAGGTAGATGCGATCTGCTAGTAGCAGTTCGGGATAGTGTCCATAGGTTGCTTGTAAAATATATCTATAAGTCGCTCAGTCTCTTCTCTGCTTCTGTTCAATAGCTTGGCATCGGTAGGGAAGATGATCTTCTGATTGGCAACACTGGCATCTATTTTGAGTTTTCCTTTTTTAGATGGTGGATCACCTGATTTAGGGTTTTTATGTAAGTCTTCCTTGTCACTCTTTGAGACGAGTTGTTTGCTCTTTGACTTTAAGCTATCTGCTTTTTCGATGATCTGTGTATTCCATAAATCAAACTCAGAGGCTCCCATACGCTTAAGGATATCTACAAAAACGGTTGGATGAAAAGGTAATGCGGTTTGAAAACTCTTTAACCCGCAAAAATATTGAAGATAAATATTCTCACTTATAATAGCAACGGTACCTCGATCGTCTAATCCTAACTTGTGTTTTACAATAATTGCTCCGATGACCAAACGAACATCAATACTTTCCCTGCCAGAAGTGCTACTTAGCTGCTTACAATAAACTTAAGCCAGTTCATCCCATGGTATCAATGTTGCTAACTTTACCCATCTGTTATCTGGAGATAATTCTTGGTCAAATGGATGCTCGAATCCTTCTAAAGTCAGTTGATTGGCAGGGGTATATTTGATCATAAGTCCACAGTATTTAACAAGAAGATACGAAATCTAATGCGCTTATGCATACATTTTGGTTCATAAAATCACTCCGAAACCCTATAAATATTGAGGCTAAACCATTTTTTTAGAAAATCAGCAAGCCCTAAGTATTTAATTTTAAAAATGATCATTTTATAGGTGAATTTCGATATCAAAAAAATAATAGCAACTTGGTAGGTGTAAGAGACATCGATTTACTATAGAAATCATACTCCCATTTATTCAAATTAAGCTAATGCTTTAAAGTTGTTTTCAAGAGTTGGAAAACGACTTTTCTTTTAAACAAAATTCTTCAAATAGTACTGTCAATACGGGAATATGTACATCTTTCGATTTTTTAATTCTCTGACAGTATTATAAATACGGCTCTTACTTTTCCCAAGTTGTAATCGAAGTTGTTTTAAAGTGAAAGGTTTACTGTCAAAATGATATTGGATTGACATGGGATACCATTTGAATACTGGAGGTAATAACAAACTCCTATTTTGAAGATCAAGTTCTCTTTGTAGCATATGGATGGGATTTCAAATATTGAATTAAATTTTAAAACATTACAATATATTTATAACTTACACATATAAAATTTACGACATTGGATGACCATCTTTGACCATTTAAAATTAGCAACAAAAACACAACATCAGAGTGTTGAAAAAGTTTTAATAGGTGAACTAAAAAATTTACAGAATGCTAAAGATTATGCTAATCTTCTTCATCGGCTTTATGCTTTCTACGCACCAGTTGAAGCACAGTTACAAAATATAATAAATGAAAACTTTATGCCTGATATAAAGTTAAGGCAACATATGCACCGCATATTACAGGATTTATCGATTCTAGGTTATCCTATTAAACCAATAGATTGCAATGAAACATTGCAAATTACCACACCGTCTTATGGACTTGGTGTACTTTACGTTATTGAAGGTTCTACTTTGGGTGGGCAAATAATTTCAGCTATGTTAATCAAACAGTTAAATTTGAATGATGCTACGGCTATATCTTATTTTAGTTCCTATAAAGATCAGACACTACCAATGTGGAAGCAACTAAAATCAGAAGTATTGGCTTCGCAAGAAGAACTTAACGAACATCAGATCGTTTCTGGGGCAAAAGATACATTTGATATGTTAAGACAATGGCTGCTTAAATCTAAACCTTTGGAAAATATAACTTTATAGTAGCACCTTTATTTGGCTCACCTTCGGCACTTATAAGTCCGTGATGTTTTATCATAATTTTTTTGCAGAGGGCCAGCCCAATACCAGAACCTTTGTAATCTTCCTTATTATTTAAACGTGCGAAAATCTTGAAAATTTTTGCATTATAATCATTTTTAAATCCAATACCATTGTCCTTAATTTTGATAAGATGATAAGCATTTTGAGGGTTGAGTTCGTCCTTTTTAGTATCAGAGCTTATAACTATTTCTGGATTAACATCTGGTTTTTTAAACTTTAATGAATTGTAAATGGTATTTAAAAACAGTTGCTTGAGCAGAAATGATACGCCATTAATTTGAGGAAGTTTTTCAATAGTTAGCGTAGCATTGGCATCACTAAGCGTTTCTTTTAAATCATTTTTTACACCACCTAGCAAAATGGTTACATCTATATCTTCAAATTCTGCATCTCCTGAGGTAGTTTTGGTGTACTTTAAAATGTCGTTAATAAGTATTTGCATGCGTTCAGCAGAACTTTGCATACGCTCAATACGTTTCACGGTATCATCAGCTAAGCTAACCACATCTTTTTTAAGCAGTAACGTTGACGCCATCATACGAATTTTTCGAAGTGGTTCTTGCAAATCGTGGGTACTGATCCAGTTGATATTCTCTAATTCAGCGTTAGTTTCTTTTAGTACTTCACTTAGTTGTCGTTGTTTTTCTTTTTCTTCATTTATTATTATGGACCGAATATGATTTTGGAGAAAATAATAAAATTTACTGCTAGCTTCTAATTCTGACTGTAACCAAGGCATACTAGTATCCTTCACATTTTCTATAAATGTTGCAAAGGAAGTCCTAGGCGAAAGTCCGTTGGCATTTTTATTAATAGCTTTTTTAGGATCTCCGGCCCAATTAATAGAGGTTGTTGTAGGTAAACGATACCAAATTAAAAAATTGTTCTCATCTCCTAGTGAGTTGTAATTTATTCCTGGAAATTCTTGTGAAATAAGTTTAAAATCAGATGTAACACGACTAAGATTGGAAGTTTCGAATTTTGTGTTTTTACTGTAGTCAAGTAGAAAACTACCAAGCACCTTTATATCTCCACGGTCGGGTGTTATTCCACTTGTATAGACCTCACCATTTATAACTGCGGAAATACCGTCGCTATTACAAAGATTTAAACATGAAGTTTCATTAAATAGCTGATTGATGGAATTGCGGTCGTAGTTTAGATCTTTAGAGATTAAACGGTCTACATAAATATTTACATTTTCTGCAATTTTGTATTGTTCATTTAGAATCCTAACATCGATTTGCGATGTAATAAAATGACCGTGTAACTTAACTGTATTTTTGATAGACTCACTTAAATATTTTGGACTGTAGTGGTGGCAAGCGATTAATCCCCAAAGTTTTCCTTTATGAACAAGAGAAAGCGTCATCGTAGCACCCACGCCCATATTTTGAAGATATTGTATATGAATAGGGGAGACACTTCGTAAAATGGACATACTTAAGTCTAATTGCGCTATGGCACTTTGCTGATAGGTGTAAAGTTTAACAGGTTTGTAATGAACATCTCCAATGATCCGTAATAAATTTTTGATATAGAGTGCTCTTGCCTGAGGAGGGATATCCGTATGCGGATAATGCAAGCCTAGATAAGGCTCAAGATGTTCTTCTTTACTTTCTGCATAAACTTCACCATTGTAGTCGTCATCAAAACGATATACCATAACCCTATCGTATTTAGTGATGTTTTTTATTGCGGAGGCTACTTCATTACACAATTCTTTTAAGGTAGAGCTGTCTTTGATATAACTGAGAAGTTGCTTGGATGAATTGTAAAGTTCATGCTCTTTATTGAATTGAATATCGGTTGGTTCGCCTTCAATTATAATAGTGTTTGCACTACTATGCACACTTATAGCAAAGTGTACACCGCTAATGGAATGTTCAAATACAGTGACTGCTTCCGATGTAGACTTCTCCCTATTTAAAATTTGCTCCACTAGATCCTGGTCCAAAATATCATCAATAGATTTACCTAGTAATTCTTCATAACTTAAGTTTATAAATTCTTGCGTATTTTCACTACACAATGTAATGATATGAAGCTCAGAATCAACGGATATTAAAAATCCGTGAGGCTGTATTAGTCCAGGAATATGAATGGGTTCATCTTCGCAGTTTTCAAGATTTGAAATGCTATTATTTACAATATCTTTATATTTCATAGAGACGAAATGAGGCTGAATTAAATTGCTACTTTATTGAACAAAAAGGGATCTGGATTGTGTCGATAAGATTTCCAATTGAAAGAAACGGCCTTAGTAATGATATCAATTAAATCTGTAAAATTAGTTGGTTTAACAGCATAATAGTTGGCTCCCAGTTTCTTGCTTTTATAAATGTTGTTTTCATTAGCGCTAGTAGAATAGATAATGACTGGTGTACCTTTAATATCTGGGGCATTCCTGATATCCTGTAGTAGTTCAAATCCAGACTTTAAAGGCATGTTAAGATCTAGAAAAACTACAGAATTCTGTAATTTTTTTTTATCAATACTATCGAGAAGGTGTTCACCATTTTTTAGGAGGTGGAGCTTAACTTCAATTCTATTTTTAGCGGATAACGCTTCTACTGCTTCCTCAAAGAAAAACAAATCATCATCATCATCATCAGCATAGTAGATGGTAAATTCTTTCATAATAAACTATAGTAATACGTTTGATAAATACTAACAAGTAAAGATAGCTTTTTTCAGTTATGCATTAGAGGGAATTGAACAAATGTACACAATAAACTTTTTATGATCCATAAATCCAAAAATAGCACTCAGGCAAGTAGCTAATGCTATTGGAAACTTAAAAGACACACATCTTTCCGATTTATTCAGAAGACTAGCCTACAGAAAAGTAAGGCATTCTGTCGTAAGTGTAACTGCTAGAAAACCAGCAGTCATTATTTGGAATATGATTACTAAAAAAATGCAATATTAACAACCTAAATAATACTTATTCCTTGATCAAAAAAGAAAATTAAGGATAATGAAAAGAATTAAAACACAAATAGATAAATTTGACTTAAAACCTGAAGATTTAGTATTTTACAACAACCTAATAACCAGTAAATAAAATTGACGGTATTCAGAATAAAAAAAACGAAATAATGTGGTTTAAAAAAAATGTCATAGACATAAAACAAATAGAGAAAGTCGAACAAAAACTCAATATTCAATTACCGAGTTTTTTTGTAGACTTCTATATAAAAAAAGAAAAGTTAATTAGAAAATTTAAAAAACTATCTAATGACGAAGACTACATTACCTTGACAACAGACTTTAATTGGATGATTGAATTCAACCGAGATTTTCATAAACTTCCAAGAACAGAAGGGCTTTGTAAGAATAAAATTTGCATTGGAACTGATGGATGTGGTAATGATAGTTTCATTTCTTTAGACGGAAATGACTTCAGAGTTTTTAAAATAGACCATGAAATAGCCAATGATTTGATAGATAAAGAAAGTGGTGATTTCGTGTGGGAAGATGACAGAATGGGAACATATGATTCTTTAGAACATTATCTGGAAGAAGAAATAAAAATCTTAAAAGAATTTAGAAATTAAAACTGAGTACAGTCGAGTAGGTAAAGGGGAAAAACTATATTTACCATTCAAGGCACGCACGGTTTGTAAATTGCATCTGCCGCCATTTACATGCAAATGCAACACTTAAAGAGCGTTACGACCCATAAAATCAATTAACAACAAAATTTACCTAAAGGATCTTTTCATAAATGGTTTCTAAAAAAGTACCTTTCAAAGGTGGAATTTTTATAATTCTCTATGTAATTACAAGTGCAATTTCTAATGTATTTGTAAATCATTCTACAAGAACTGTTGACCCAATTTTGAGCTTGTTTTTCACTTCTATCTTTACCATAATATTTTTTTCCATTTTAAACTTTAAAAACTTAATAGAAATATTGTTCTAATTAAGGAAAACAAAAAGTCCATTTTATGGTTGAATATTCTTAATACAATAATATGGCTTGTAATTTTTTACAGCTTAAAATTTTTGAGTCCCTCTTTGTTTTCTTGTTTGTTTCTTGGTGCCATACCAATCAATATTTTCATAATTGAATTAATAAAATCCAAAAACTATAATAAAAGTAACTTCTACATTTCCTTTTTACTTTCATTTATGTTTATAGTAATGATTCTATTAGCTTCTCAGGATTTGAAAGAAAATAATTTTTCTATAATAATGAAATATGGAACTTTAGTAACTATTGTAGGTGGAATTGTAGGAGCTTTTATAATGAAAACATCTAAAAAATTAGCAGACAAAAGCCTGCCCGCTTCTTTGGTTGTTTCATTGAGATTTTATGGCTTGTTGATACTATCATTCCTTATGATTTTGTTTAGTAAAATTTCATTCAATATTCAATTAAATGTATTGGCTGAACTTTTAGCTTTAGCCTTATTATCAATGGCTTTCCCTTTATTCTTACTCCAAAAAGCTTTAAAATATCTAAACGCACTTTATGTTTCAATAATTATTACTGTAATACCTGTATTGACATATTTAATTCAATTAACAACTAGCTATTATGATTTTTCAATTTTTAAATTGATTTTAACAATAATTTTTTCTTTAACTCTTTTAAGTTTGACATATTTGAAAAAAAACAGTAAAACTTGAGATTCAGAATGGGCTACAACACATAAAAGCATTCGCCCTACTGGTAAACAAAAGATGAAAGCTTTGTCGACTGACCTGATGTTTAATCATGGGAAAGATCCAACATGTAAAGATTGGCTACAAATGGTTGTAGGCTTACATGACCAATAATATTTGGCTTAATTACAAACTTGGTGTTAGAGCATTTCGTAACCCTCTACATTTCTTATGCCCGCAATTAGCATCAAGCTAAAAAAAAATCTACACAATTGAAAATTCATCTGAAAAATTTGAAATAAAATCTTGAATATACTTTTTGGGCTCATCAGCAGAACGAATAACTAAAAAATGCTTCCTCTTTAGTCCGCTTTTCCCAACTTTTTTATATATCAATTCCTCTGGAAGTTTAAACGATTTTAATGCCCATTTTGGCATACATAGTATCCCAAAATTTGCCCCAATCATTTCTAAAGCAACTTCTGTAAGCGGAATAGCAGAAATTTTAGAAGGAACTATCTTATTTGGTTTTAGATAGTGTTCGTATACCGAAACAGTTTCTAATGGAAAAGAATGTATTATTAAGTGTACTTTTGCAAAATCACTTGCATTTAAAAATTCCAAATCACCTAATACATTTTCTTTATGCATAATTGCATAAATTTCATCTTCAAAAACTTCCATACTTGATAATAAGTTATTTTCAGGTTTTGAGGTTACAATAGCTATATCAATATCATTTGATAATAATTTTGAAATTGGTTGGTGTGTTGCTTCTAAAATTAATTCTAGATTAATTTCCGGATACAATAAGCCCATTTTTTGAATAAAAATTGGAAAGCCTTGATAAAATGAATAACATTCTGTACTAACTTTTATATTACCAATGGAACCTTTTCTTATTCTTTTAATAGTATCAAATCCTTTTTTTAAGCTATTTAATATTTCACAACCAAATTTATTGAGTTCTTTACCCTCTTCAGTTAATACCCATTTATTTCTAGTTCTAAGAAAAACTTTAAATCCTAATTGATCTTCTAAATCTTTTAACTGATGACTTAAAGCTGATTGAGTTAGAAATAATTTGTCAGATGAATTAGCAATACTACCTTCTTCAGCAATTGTTTTTATAAGTCTAAAGTACTTGATTTCCATAGCTTCAAAATTACAATAATATGATAAAGTTGAATATGAAATATTTTCATTTATAAATTAAAATCATTCAGTTTTAATACTATTTTTAAATAAACAATGTCTTTAGGTTTGCATCAACTTAAATTCAAAATTATGAACGAACAAATTAAATTTTACGAAAACAAATTAGCTTACGAAATGGATCCTTCTGATTTGTATGATGGTTTTGAAAATAGTACAGATTATATTGCACTTGATACACGACAAGCATTCGGATTTGATAAAGAACATATTCCAACTGCAATTAACATTCCACATAGAGAAATGGACGAAGAAACTACAAAGCATCTTGATAAATCAAAAATCTATGTCACTTATTGTGATGGAATTGGTTGTAACGCTTCAACAAAAGGTGCATTAAAAATGGCTAAATTGGGCTTTAAAGTAAAAGAACTTATGGGTGGGATTGAATGGTGGAAATTTGATGGCTATGCAACCAAAGGAACAAATGCCACCAAAGGTTCTATATTTGAATGTGCTTGCTAAATTAATAATTTATGACAATAAGAATTGCAGAAAAAAGAGACTTCGAGCCTATCAAAAAATTAATTAAAGCGCACGTCAAATTTGAAAAAGCGAGCGCTTTAAGCGATAGTAACATCAACCGATTAAGTAACTATATTTTCAATACTGATGTTGTAGAATGTTTGGTAGTTGAACTTAATAATGAAATTGTTGGTTATGCAACTTTTACGAAACAATTCTCAACTTGGGATGCAAATTATTATATCTATTTGGATTGTTTATTTTTAAATGAACAATCTAGAGGAAAAAGCATAGGAACACAAATTATGGATAATATAAAAGCTTACGCGAAATCAAACAATTGTCCTGTAATTCAATGGCAAACACCTGATTTTAATAAAAAAGCAATTGATTTTTATGAAAAATTAGGAGCTGAATCTAAAACTAAAGAAAGGTTCACTTGGAAAATCTAAATAAAAACAGTTGTTAACACCTAAAGCATTCGTATAGCCAATATATTTCTAGCCCCATACTGGAGTCTATTTAAAAATTTAGTTTTTATTACTTTAAAAGAACAACGCTTTTAATTCTGTAGCTTCATCGGCTTTCATTCTGCCAGCTAATACTAGGCTTAATTGTTTTCTGCGTAAAGCGGCCACAAAATTTTCTTTTTCTGTATCCGATTCAGGAATAATTTCTGGTACCGCTACAGGTCTTTTATTTTCGTCAACGGCTACAAAGGTGTAAATCCCTTGATTGGCATGTGTTATTGAGCCCGTTTTGGGATCTTCAACCATTACATCAATAACTACTTCCATGGAGGTTTTAAAAGCGCGCGAAACTTTTGCTGACACACTTACCACACTGTCCAAAGGTATGGCGTAATTAAATGATACGTGGTTTACTGAGGCTGTAACAACAACTTCATTGCAATGCCTACGTGCCGATATACTAGCTGCCCGATCCATCCGGGCTAATAATTCGCCACCAAACATGTGGTTTAAGGAGTTGGTCTCACTAGGCAATACAATATCAGTTAATAAGGTATAGGATGCGGAAGGGTGCTTTGGATTCATTGGATAAAAATAAATAACGCATTTATTTATTCAAACAAATGCGTTACAATATTGTGATAGCTTTAAGTAAAAGCACTTTATTTTTTTACCAATAACCAAGCACTACTGTTTTCGTGACGTTTAATAGCATTTAACGCATTTATAGCCTCGTTTTTACTGGTGTGACTGCTATAAATTACTTGGTGCAGCCCATATTTATTTTCACCAATATATTTTGGCGAAAACCCCTTGCGTTTTAATTGCTTAATTTTTTTATCCACATTTTCAAATTCTCTAAAGGCACCAGCAACAATATGATATTTTTGTAGCGGTGTTGTTTCGGCTTCAAAACTATCCTCGGCAAACTGTTTTACTTTAACTGAAATACCAGGTAATGGGTTGGGAATATCCAAAACAAATGAGGCGCTTTGTATTTCTTGCTCAACCAAAGCCTCGGCCTTTATAGCTTCAACAACATTGTGTTGAACAACATGATTTTTATATGCGTTAATTCCAACACCACTCAGGAAAAGCGCAACAGCTGCTGCAGCTGCGTATTTAACAAATTTTGAACTTTTGCGTTTTTCGGGTGTAAAGGCTATTGGAGCTTTTTCTTCTAAAGCCTGAACTTCCTCCTTTAACGTTTCGCGTAAAATACTGCTGGACATTAAGGTACTTAAGCCAAAAGCTTCAGGTAAGTAATTTGAAGTATGTAAAGGTTCAAAAATCAAATTATTTTCAAAATTTACATTAAAAAAACCAATATCTGAAAAGGTTACCCTTCCTTTATTTTCTAATTCAGTTTTAACTTGTAAAACAAAAGTTTTAATTTTTTCTAAAGCCTTGTCATAAGTTACTTGCTCATTACTGACGATATAGTTAGCCAACAAGCCGTCGTTATTTGTAATTTGCTGATTAAACGAAAGCTGCTTTTGCGGAGGATACATTAAGTGAGTATCTTCGGAAAAATGTGCGGCAATTCTCTTGGTCAAAAAAGCGCCAAAATCAGGAACAATTACGCAATCGTAACGGTATAATAAATCGCAAATGTAATTTGTTATTGTCATCATAACAAAAGTATAAAAGAACTGTATTTTAAAAAACTCTTTATCCAATACTTATTAACAAGATTTGCATTTTTGTAGTATATTGCTATTTATCAGTAAATTTTTTTTAAGTTTTTTTCGCTTAGGCTAGAAGTACTACACGGTGATAGCAAAATTTTTCAAATAAAGAAGGTAATTTTTTCTACTTAGAATGAAACCGAAGTACAGTTATATATGTAAAGTTGTGAATTGGCATGAGGGAAAAAAACATTTAAAATGAGTAATTCAACATTAAAGCTGCTATTAGGCTAATGGTAAATTTTAAAAAATTGTTTCAATATTTTTTTGCATTAAATTATGACTGAACTTGACGCCTTACTTTGTTTACAGCACGTGCCAAATTTGGGCGATGCCTCTATAAAAAAGCTGATTCAGACGGTAGGAAGCGCCATTGGTGTTTTGAAGGAAAAAAAATCCAACCTGTTAAAAATTGATGGAATAGGTCAGGCAAAAGTAACATCTATACATGATGAGGGACACTTAAAAGCAGCGGAAAAAGAACGTGTTTTCATCCATAAAAACAATATCCAAGCAATCACCTATCGGGATAAGGATTACCCTGTACATTTATCGCAATGTATTGATGGCCCTGTGGTTTTGTTTGGTTCAGGAGCGATAAAACTTAAAGATCAACTTGTTTTAAGTGTGGTAGGAACGCGTAAAATAACCCGTTACGGAGCGCAATTTTGTGAGGAATTAATAGCTGAATTAGCCATGTTCAACCCAGTAATTGTTTCAGGTTTTGCTTATGGTGTGGATATTACTGCCCATAAAGCAGCATTAGAAAATAAATTACAAACAGTAGCGTGTTTAGCGCATGGGTTAAATCAAATATATCCCAAAACTCATAAACAATATATGGCTGCCATGGAGGCAAACGGAGGTTTTTTTACTGACTTTTGGAGTACAGATGCTTTTAACCCACAAAACTTTTTAAGGAGAAATCGAATTATAGCAGGATTATCAAAAGCAACCATAGTTATCGAAAGTGCGGATAAAGGGGGGTCACTAGTGACCGCTCAAATCGCCAATTCTTATTTTAGAGATGTATTTGCTGTACCTGGTAAAACCACTGACCCTTACAGTAAAGGCTGTAACATGCTGATCAAAACCCAGCAGGCGCATATGCTTACCAGTGTAGCAGATTTGGTGTATATTTTAAATTTAAAAAAGGAAACGTTAAAAAAAGCGCCCGTACAAAAGGAATTGTTTATTCAGTTAAACACCAATGAACAACGGGTGTATGATTTTTTAAAAAAGGAAGGCAGGCAAGATTTGGATAATATTGCCTTGCATTGCAACTTGCCCACCTATCAATTGGCAGGAATGCTTTTAACCTTGGAACTAAAAGGAATATTAAGCCCCTTACCTGGAAAGATGTTTGAGCTCATTTAATCCAACCTTTCCGTTAATTTGTTGAATATCCTTTTAGGGTTTTTATTTTCGTAAAGGATTTCGTAAACAGCGTTTATAATTGGAGTGCGCGTATCGTTTTTATTTAACTTGTAGGCACTTTTAGTAGCATAGTACCCTTCGGCAACCATGTTCATTTCCATCATGGCACTTTTTACGGTATACCCTTTCCCAATCATATTACCAAACATGCGGTTGCGCGAAAAAATGGAATACCCTGTAACTAACAAATCACCTAAATAAGCCGAATTATTTATATTTCGCTTCATTTTATGACGCTTTTTAATAAAGCGCTTCATTTCGCGAATAGCATTACTCATTAAAACACTTTGAAAATTATCGCCATACCCTAAACCGTGTGCTATACCAGCTGCAATGGAGTATATATTTTTTAATACAGCAGCGTATTCTGTTCCAATAATATCATCGCTAGTAGTGCATTTTATGTAGTCACTTTTCAAATGAGCTGCAACCACACAGGCTTTATCTTTATCGCTACACGCTATGGTTAAATAAGATAATTTTTCAAGCGCAACTTCCTCTGCATGGCAAGGACCTGTAATAACACCAATGTTTTCAAACGGAATTTTGTAAAAATCATGAAAGTGTTCACCTACAATAAGACTGGTTTCAGGTACTATTCCTTTAATTGCCGAAAAAATTACTTTATCGGTAATAGCTACCCTCAATTTTTGTAATTCGCTATGCAAAAAAGCAGATGGAATAGCAAAAATAATATAATCCGCCTTTTCAATAACGGTATTAATATCGGAACTAATATTAAGTTTTTCTGAATGTAACTCAACAGAACTTAGGTAATTAGGGTTGTGGTCGTGGTTATTTATATGATCAATCGCTTCTTCATTACGCATATACCAACTTAGAGTGGTTACATTTTCGCAAAGCATTTTTACAATAGCCGTTGCCCAGCTACCTCCGCCAATAACGGCGAAATGAATAGTATTGTTCATAGTTAATAATTACGCTGCAAAAATATGTAATTCTATACAAAAGAAAAGAATCGCTAAGGTTACATTTTTAACGACTTAATTTCAGTTCAGTAGTGTTTATTTTAATTGAATGATAGTTTAAGTCATATTTTGAAGCCCTAATCAGTCGTTTTCGTACATCTTGTCATATGCAAATTGGCGTTTGGCACACTCTTTGATTTAAGTAAGATGTTAGTTTATTTTTAGTTAGTTATATTGTTGTATTAAATGCCGCTTTGTTCAGATAAAGCGGCATTTTTTGTGATGCTAATCAATTTTGTAAATTACAAAATCAGTTGCAAAAAGGGCTTTCGACTAATTTTGAAAGCCCAATTATATATAGTATTTTCTAT
This sequence comes from Aquimarina agarivorans, assembly GCF_000218485.1. Taxonomy (GTDB): domain Bacteria; phylum Bacteroidota; class Bacteroidia; order Flavobacteriales; family Flavobacteriaceae; genus Aquimarina; species Aquimarina agarivorans. The sequence continues at coordinate 83,812 of NZ_AFPB01000167.1, forward strand.
GTATACTTAACGCTCTTTACCTCCATCCAAATAATCTTGGAGCTCTTTAAGTTCCTGCCACTTTCCTTCAAATGCCAAGCCAGCTTGTTTAGGCCAAGTAGTAGGTTTATGAATTTCAAAGCGTTTTCCTCCTATATTTAAAATTTCTTGACAACGTTCTACACTAGTTTTACTTAATTGATACCAAGTAGTTACGCCGTTTTCATTAAAAAGATCGGAAATTTTTGGACCGATACCTTCAACAACCTTCAGATCATCGGCAATTACTTTTTTACCGAAAATAGATTTTGCTAAAGCAGCATCAAAACTCAGGTTAGGCTCCACTTCAATTTCGCTAGTCTCCAAGCTATGTGCTGCAAAACTACTTGTGGTGGTATTTGCAATAGGTTGGTTTGATTGTAATGAAATGGCTTTTTCTTTATCGGACAAACAAGCTTGTAATTCCGCTTCTAATTTTCTGTTTTTATCCCTAAGTCTTTCAATTTCTTTTAAATCGTCATCGCAGTTACAAGTTAAATGGCGCAATAGCCACCCTAATAAAGCGCCAACTAATGCAGCAATTATTGGAATGATTATACATGGATTCATATGTCTATATTTTTAAATTTGTTAATTAGTTTATTTAAGTGTTACCATAACACGTCTGTTTTTGGCGCGACCAACAGGTGTTTCGTTAGACGCAATTGGTTGATTTTGTCCTTTACTAAGCGTTTCAATTTTACTTGGTAAAATTTGATTGCGAACCAAATACTGTTTAATCGTATTGGCGCGGTTTAATCCAAGTTCCATATTAGCTTCAGCATTACCCGTGTTGTCAGTATGCCCAACAACTAATACTTTAGCATCATCAACTTTATCTAAATATTTAGCAATATCTGCCATTTCTTGTCTTTGCTCACTAGTAAGCTTTATGCTGCTTGAATTTGTTGCAAAGTGGAGCTCTAATGGATGCGCCATAATTTCTTGATGCATAGCCTCTAATTCTTCAGCTGCTTTTTTAGAGCCTTCGTCACTTAAATCCATAGTTTCAAAACCAAATGCTACAGGACCTTTAAAAACATTACCATCAGGAATCATACTATCTTCTAACTTGCCAAAAGTGTTTATTTGTTTTGACGAGATTCCTTGTGCAATCAAGTAGTTTTTAACTGCATTAGCGCGTGCTAGCCCTAAATTTGGATATGCGGAAGTATTTTCTTCGGTACTTTTAAAATATCCAGTAATATCAATAACCTTACTAGGATTTGATACTAAGTAATCTTTTAATTTAAGCACACCATCATCAACTTTTGATGAAATAGGTTTTAAAATTGAGAAATCAGATTTTTCAAAATTAAAATTGTCATTAACGGCATAATTAAAACCTGAATTGTCGTTAAAAGTTAAGCCGTATGAGGTTGGCGAAGGAGTTGTGGGCTTTACTACAGGTGCAACTGCGGGTGTTTTAGTGTCCGTTTTGCCATCAGGAGGGCAACAAAACATCCAGTTGAAATACGCACCTAAAATTGCGGTTAGTAGTATGCCCAAAAAGTAAAGACTTTTTTTTGACATGAGTTATGTTATTAGTTAATTAATTATCATCAAGTTAATAATTAATCGCCTAAATTTTTAATAGTCTTGTTGTTTTAGCTGGTTTAATCGATAAAATGTTTATAAAAACACACAAAGAGCAAATAATTTCGTTAAAAAGTACTGCTTTTTGTAGCAAACCGCCGATTTATTGAGTTTTATTCCGTTATAATACTATATGTTTTTAGCAAAAAAAACCGTTATTGCCTGTAAATCATGTAATTATATGTTAAATTTTATTCCTTGCGCCAAAGGTAATTCAGTAGAATAATTAATTGTATTTGTTTGTCGGCGCATGTATGCTTTCCAAGCATCGGAACCTGATTCCCTACCCCCTCCAGTTTCTTTTTCACCACCAAAGGCTCCGCCGATTTCAGCGCCCGATGTTCCAATGTTTACATTTGCAATTCCGCAATCCGATCCCTGAGCCGAAAGAAATAGTTCTGTTTCGCGTATATTTTCGCTCATTATAGTGGATGATAAGCCTTGGGGTACGTTATTTTGGATAGCAATAGCATTGGTAATTGAACCACTATAGGGAATCATATATAAAATTGGTGCAAATGTCTCCTTTTGAACTATAGCCATATCATTGTTTGCTAAATAAATAGCAGGACTTACATAACAATCACTTGCATAGGTTTTATTCGTTAACACTTCACCTTCAACAATTGGGGTGGCGCCTTGTTTTTTTGCTTCGCTTAAAGTGGTGGCGTAATTTTTTACAGCATCCGTATCAATTAATGGTCCCATATGATTTTTTTCGTCCAATGGCGACCCTATTTTAAGTTGCGCATAAGCAGCGGTTAATTTTTCAATAACGGAATTTAAAATATCCTCATGTACAATTAGCCTACGCGTAGTAGTACAACGTTGACCCGCTGTTCCAACAGCTCCAAAAACAAGACCCGTAAGGGCAAGCTGCAAATTGGCATTAGGAGTAATAATCATCGCATTATTACCGCCAAGCTCTAATAATGACTTTCCTAGTCGGGCAGCAACAGATGTAGCTACGCTTTTGCCCATTTTGGTGGAGCCGGTAGCTGAAACCAAAGCAACACGGTTATCGTTAGCAAGCAATTTACCAAATTTTGCACCTCCAGTAAGCAAGCATGAAATAGCGCCTGGCAACTGATTTTTGTCAAGTACTTGTGCAATAATTTTTTGGCAGGCTATAGCGCATAAAGGTGTTTTTTCCGATGGTTTCCAAACAGTAACATTACCACAAATCCAAGCTAACGCCGTATTCCACGCCCAAACGGCTACAGGAAAATTAAAGGCAGAAATAATACCAACAATACCTAAAGGATGGTACTGCTCGTACATTCGATGTTCAGGCCTTTCGGAATGCATTGTCAAACCGTGTAATTGACGAGATAGCCCCACGGCAAAATCACAAATGTCAATCATTTCCTGAACCTCACCCAAACCTTCCTGGAGTGATTTCCCCATTTCGTAAGCTACTAGCACCCCTAAATCTTGCTTTTTTTCGCGCAAAGCATCGCCAAATTGCCGTACTAAATCTCCGCGTTTTGGTGCAGGAATGGTGCGCCACTTTACAAATGCTTGTTCGGCTTTTTCAATCACTTTTTTATAGCTTTCGCTAGAAGTGCATTCAATGTTGCTTATAAGATTTCCGTTAACAGGAGAATAAGAAGTAATTAAATCGGTACCTGATAAAAATTGGCTGCCGTAAGCAGTTCCTTTTTCTGAGGAGGTAATTTCTAAATTGTGGAGGTGTTCTAGTATTTCAGTAGTAGTCATTATTTTTTTACAAATCGATTATCAACAGGTATTATTTTATTGCAATTGTTACAGGTACGTAGTGTTTCATTTTCATAGAAATTTTTGAAATGTTTTAAAAAATCAACTTCAATGTCTTCAAGTTTAAAATACACTTCATGTAGTTTAGTGTTGCAATGATCACAAAACCATAATAAACCATCTTCCATGGGAAGCTCTTTTCGTTTTCGTTCAATAACCAATCCGATTGAACCTTCATGCCTAACTGGAGAATGAGGTACCTTTGCGGGATGCAAATACATATCCCCAGGACCTAACTTCATGGTTCTTTTTTGATTATTTTCCTGAATATGAACCTCAATTGTACCTTCCAACTGGTAAAATAACTCTTCAGTTTCGTTGTAATGGTAATCTTTTCGGGCGTTTGGGCCTGCAACAATCATCACAATATAATCACCTGCATCCTTATACAAATTTTTATTTCCTACAGGGGGTTTTAATAATTCTCTATTTTCCGCAATCCATTTATTGAGGTTAAAAGGTGCTTGTGTTGCCATAAAAGTCAATTTTAAGTAAAACAAAGTTACATATTGTTATTATAACAAAAAGTAAAATTTAACACTCCCTTTTATCACATAATATGAAGAAAATTAGGTAATTACTGTAGGATTAAGTTTTGTAAACTACATTTAATCCTGTTTTTTTTACTTTTATAAATAATTTATATTGATTATAAATACTCATTGAGTCACCTGTTTTTATTGATTAAATCAATCTTTTATCACAATAAAACGTGTGCAAAGAATATCATTTTAAATTAAAATTAGTAAGATTTTTTTTACAATTTAATCATTTTTATTATGTTTGCATAACAATAATCCCAAAATACTAAGTATATGCCTCAAGTTACTACAACGTTTTCGGTTAATAGCACAAGAAAGCTGTTTGCCCACCCATTATTTTTAATTTCATTTTTACTTTTCTTTAATACAGCGGTTGCTAAAACTTGGTACATAAATAAAACCCAAGGTCGTAATGTGCTTCAATCTCTAATTAATAATGCATCCGAAGGTGATTTAATTTATTTTATTGATGGAGGCGAAGGGAATGATTACGATATGAGCGGTCCACCAATTCTGGTAAATAAAGGGATCACTTTTCAAGGTGCCTATTCAGGCATGTACACGCCTAGTGCTACAGGTCATTCAGGAGTGGTAACGAACTTAACCAATGTGGTTTCATTTCAAATTCGCTCAAATAACGTTAAGTTTAATAATATAAAAATTACGGCAGTAAACAATGAGGTAGTACTTATTGATGCACGATCGGAACGCTACAATGCTAATTTTACTAACCCAGGTTATACTGCTAATGACCAATACGAAGGTATCGAATTCACAAATGTTGCATTAATTGGTGGTTTTTATAGCTGTTTTTCAGGTAATGGAATGCAAGCAGATTTTACAAACGTTTCTTTTTCTGATTTTGGAAGAATTGGATATATTAATGATCGTAGAACTCGTGTTAACGGTATGAAAAAAGTGACTTTTACTAAATGTAAATTTGAGCCATTACCACCAACAGGCGATTTCGGATTTGATTCAAGAGGAATTTCCTTAGATGCAGGAAACACCTCATACCCTGTGGTTTGGAGTGGTAATGGGTCTTATATTAAAGCGTGTGAATTTGTGAATACAGGTGTGGCGTTTTCCAGAATTAAAAATATAGTAGTTGAAAACAATAAGTTTTCAGATGATGCGGCGCTAGTGGATATGATTCATATCGAAGAATTCTCAAATGATTTCACCATTAAAGGAAACACATTTGAATGTAACGCTAAGCCATCAGGTGACCGACAGTACGAGCGAAGTAGAATCATTACTTTAGATAGTGAATTGCAAGCAGTGACAAACATTACGATTAACAATAATATAGTAACGGGGGAGTATAACTTTTTTGTAAACGGATATGCACCAACAAACATCACTATTAAAAATAACAATTTGTCAAAAGGTTTCCCTTTCGGGAAAAGTTATATTGATTTTAGATATTACGAAAATAGGTTTAAGACAGGTGAAGGTATTGATGATAATCAAGAATTTACCTCAAGAGCAATTACAATAACAGGAAATACTGGCTTTAAAAACTGGAATAAAGAATGCCGAATTAATGTTCCTAAAAGTGGTGGAGCAATTACTATTCACAACGCTCAGTTTGGTAGTGGCAAAGTATTATTGAATGCTATAGACAATCCTACTGCCTTAAGAAGTAGTGGTGTTTATGAAATTGTAAACGCGGGAAATATTAATAAAAAGTTAGCTTCTAATGGAGCGGGTAGTTATGGTTTGGTTACCAAGCAAGGCGTTAGTAACAACTCAGTAAAATGGGAATTTGAATGGGTTCCACCATATTATTACCATATTAAAAATGTAGATACTGGTATGTATTTGGAAACACACAAAGGATATACTGAAACGGAAATTAAAGAGAATAAGCCTGAAACGGTATACCCATTCCTTAATTATGCAGGTAGTGATAAGCCAAAATGGATTTTGAGAAAAACAAGTTATACTGGTTTATTTAAAATTTTACCAGCGGGCAATGAAAAGCAATCAGTACTTTCGTTAGAAAACAATACGTATCCTAAACTTATCAAACATAAAAAATTTAATAGCGATGCCACAAGATCGATCAAGGAGCCTAATGATTATGGCAAATGGTGGATAAATCCAAGTGCTGTTTCTTCAGGTGCTAAGCAACTAACCCTTGCAGATAACCAGGGTATTTTAGGAATGGAAATGTATCCAAACCCTGCAAATGATATTGTGACAATATATTATGAAGACGACAACCAACCAGTGATGAGTGTTGAAATTTTTAATGCCATTGGAGGGTTGGTAATGACTGATCAGATTAACTCTCATTCTAACACAGCTTTAGATATTTCTAACTTGACATCAGGTGTATATTTTGTAAAAGCATCCAATGGAAAAGTTAAAAAATTATTAGTTCAGTAGCATAGTACAAATGTTGTGAATAATAAGTGTTAGCCAACGTTAAAAGACCTCCTAAATTTTAGGGGGTTTTTGTTATTTTAACTCTGAATGTTCTTTTTAACGTAAATCAATAACAATTCATAATAGTAATTATTTATAAATACACACTTTTTACACACTATGAAACAATTTTAATGCACCTATTTATATCGATTTAATTGATTAATCATACCTATTTTGATAGATTTTTAGCATAACATCATGGCTTTTTCAATAGCTTTTATGAATTAAAAAAATATTCAAAATTATGTTTAAATTAAATTTAGAAACAAGTAGGCTAAAAAAGTCGCCTGTTAAATCATTAATCATTTCGGCGTCAGCTTTGTTTTTTAACGTTGCAAATGCACAACAAGTTTGCCCTAGTCCAAATCCATTAAATTTTCAAGCAATCAAACTACAAATGAACTTGTAGAACTTGTAAAAAATGCCTGCGATGGCGATACCATATTTTTTAATGGAGATGGAAATGGTAAAGAAAATGAATATGATCTGAATGATCTAGTTCTTGAGATAGATAAAGAGTTAACCTTTCAAGAAGTAGTTGTCAATAATATTGATAAAGATACCATTGGTGCATCACAAATTACAACAAGTTTAACCAATGTAGGTTCTTTAAGAATACGATCAAATAATGTGAAATTTAAAGATCTAAAAATTTCAAGAGATGATTTAAAAGGCATATTAATCGATGGTCGATCTGATAGATATGAAGAAAATTTTTCCAATCCAGGTTTTGTAGCCGATGATCAGTATACCGGTATTGAGCTAACAAATATCGAGTTAGATGGAGGCTTCTATAGCTGTTTTGCAGCAAATGGAATGGAAGCAACAATAACAAATGTATCTTTTTTGAATTACGGAAGAATTGGTTATATAAATGATAGAAGGGCTAGAGCTGATGGAATGAAAAAAGTAACTTTTTCAAAATGTAAGTTTGTCCCATCTGAAAATGATGAATCTGGAGACTTTAATTTTGACGCACGAGGCATTTCATTAGATGCTGGAAATACAGAATACCCAGTGGTATGGAGTGGTGACGGTACTACTGTTGAAAACTGTGAGTTTCTTAATACGGGAGTAGCTTTATCAAGGGTAAGTAATGTGAATATCTTAAATAATAAATTTATAGATAATACTGCAGTAGTAGACTTAATTCATGCTGAAGAATTTTCAAACGCTATAGTTATTTCAGGAAATAATTTTGAATGTAATGCTAAACCAACTGATCCTGAAAGAGAATTTGAAAGATCCAGAATTGTTATTTTAGATAGCGAATTACAAGCCGTTAACGATATAACAATAAGTGATAATGTAGTAACAGGAGAATATAATTTTTTAGTAAATGGTTTTGCTCCTAATAAAGTGACAATTACAGATAATGACTTATCGAAAGCTATTCCTTTTGGAACTAGTGTAATAGATTTCTTGTGGTATGAAAACAGGAATAAAGTTGGAGAGGAAATTGATGAAAATCAAGAATTTGTTTCAAGATTAATTACAATAACTGGAAACAAAGGATTAGAAATTTTGGAAAAAAATTGTCAGTTGAATGTACCTGAAGTTGATGAGTCAAATATTAATATAGATGCAGACCAATTTGTTTCGGGAAAATTAATTTTAAATGCTATTCCAAATCCAGTACCATTAAGAGAAACAGGGAATTATGAGCTAATCAATCTCGGATCTAATCAAAAATTAGCTTCATCACCTACTGGAAATTCATTGATAACTAAAGATACTGATGATAGTTCTGTGCAATGGGAGTTCACTTGGGTACCCCGTACTACTATTACATAAAAAATGTTGAAACAGGCAAATATTTAGAAATTCATAAAGGGTATACTGAAACTGATATTAAAGAAGAAACGGAGGAAAATGTATTTCCATTTCTTGCAGATCAAGAAAAAGAAATTCCAAGGTGGATTTTAAGAAAGGGTCCTAACGAAGGAGAATTTAAAATTCTACCAGCAGCAAACGAAAAACAATCCGTGCTTTTTAGTGAAACAGAACCTAAATTAAACTTTCATAAAAAATTTAACGCTGATGGAAAGACAAGATCAATTAAAGAGCCGAATGATTTTGGTATCTGGAAAATTTCTCCATTAAATGGAACTGGGGCTAAACAATTAATTAGCGAAAATGAAGCATTGGTAAATACAATTAAAATTTATCCAAATCCAGCAAAAGAGGTTGTATCAATTTTTTATAAAGATATTACAAACCCAGTAGCTAAAATAAAAATTTACGATGCTACGGGCGGTTTGCAAGCAGCAGCAGCAGCAGCAGAAGAAGAAGCAGAAGAAGAAGAAGAAATTAATACAAATCAAGAAGATACAATAGATGTTTCAAATCTTGTAAGCGGAATTTATTTTGTGAAGTTTCCTAATACATTAGTTAAAAAATTAATTATTGAATAAATAAAGTTGTAATAACATAAGAGCCTTCTGTTAATTCAGAAGGCTTTTTTTGTATGATTATTTTTGTTATGCTTAGGTCTTATAAAATTTACGAAAAGAGAGTAATACCGTTTCCGATGTTAAATCACCTATCCAAAATGGTTTTTAAATCGATCATATAAGAAGAGAAATATTTATAAACTTATTAGCAGCAATTAAAACGGCAACTAGTCGGAACAATTCCATTCAAAATTTGCGATTTTAAAATGACTCGTCCCTTTTAAATTGTAGTGCCACCATTCAGTACGTATGGACCAAAAACCAAAGCGTTCCATGGTTGTTTTTAGTAGTTTTCTGTTTTCTAGTACTTTTTTTGGTAATGTAATATTGGTGTGATACGCTTTCCAGCCAAAAAAATCAAAATCAGTACCCATATCTACTTCTTTTCCGTTTAGGTCAGTTAACGTAATATCAACAGCACCTCCTTTGTTATGTATGGAGCCTTTTTTGGGGTTAGCTACATATTGCGGATTTGGCATAATTTTCCACATTTTGTATTGTACCGAATTAGGCCGGTAACAGTCAAAAAACTTAATTTTAAATCCCTTTTTCATCAAAAAGTTATTGGCTTTTATTAATGCTTTAGCAGTTTTGGCTCTGGTGTAACATTCGCCACAGTTATACACTTTTTCTTTTAAAAAATTATTGTGGGTAGCATAGCGTAAATCGTAAAAAAAATTTGAGTTATAATCAGTAATTTTAATAAAAGAAGTATCGGAAACACTAGCTAAATTTTTAATTTTAATAGGGGGTATTGCTGTCGCAGAAGAAATAGTATCATTTAGTGGTAATTTAGAAGCAGTAGGTGCTGTTTCTATTTTTTCAATAGGAGTGATGGTCTGATTACAACTTAAAAAGGAAAGACTAAAAATGAGCAAAGCAGGTAAAAAATATTTCATAAATATGTTTCTCGGCAATAGCGGTTAACTTGATTAATATATGTATTTTTCTGAACTTATAATTTTCTGCAATAAACATGCCTAACTTATTAAGATTATATTGTTCTATCGCATCATCTGGGTTTATGTTGAGTTTAAAAAATTAGTATGCATTTATGACTAAGCTGAAGCAAGAACTATATAACCAGTGTGCACAATTTGTTTTGAATAAACGAAATACTATTCAGCGGATTATTGACGAAATTCACACTTCAATGACTTCAGAAAGTAAAAGTACTGCAGGGGACAAACATGAAACTGGACGAGCTATGTTACAATTGGAGCGTGAAAAAGCAGGAAATCAATTAAAGGAAGTGGAGCGTTTAGAAGCTACTTTAAAGAAATTACAGTGGGATAAATCTATGGAGTTGATATCCTTAGGGAGTTATGTGGTTACGGATACCATGCGTTATTATATTAGTATTTCTGCGGGAGAACTATTAGTTGATGGTACAACCGTGTATGCCATATCCATGCAATCCCCTATTGGTCAACTTTTATTAGGAAAAAAGAAAGGAGATCATTTTGTTTTTAGAGGGAAGTCTACTGAGATTGTTGAGGTGAGTTGAAATTATGATCTATCAAACGCTTTCCGAAGCTGATAAAAGAAGCGTTCAATGAGTCTGAGGTCTTCGGTAATGATTTCGGCACTGCCGCTCATTTCTTGTTTAAAATCGAGGGATTTATTATAGCTTGTTACTAGTTTGTTAGGCAATGAAGCATCAATTATGTATTGTCCGTTAGCATCGGGCACTAATGATATGCGTTTTATTTTTCCAATGAGCATTCCAAATTTTTGCTCGGGGTAGTTTTCCAAGTTGATATTGATGCGTTGTCCTTTTTTGATTATGCCAGAATTTACTAGTGGTGCTTTCAGTTTAACTACATAATCTTTATTTTTTTCAGGAATCACCGTAAACATAAAATCACCCTTAGTCACACTTTGACTGATGCTCCAATGATTTAAAAAAGATAAGGTTCCTGTGGTTGACGTCTTGAGGGCATAGTTGATTTCCCACTTTTGTAAAGCCGTTTTTAATTGATTATATGATTGAATTACGTTTTTAAATAAACGCACCTCTTCTCGGGTGCTGTTTACCGTAGTGCCACGGTTATTTTTATTGGCCTGGCTAATTTGTTCGTTAAGTTGTCGAGGCTAATAGATCTTTAAAACCGAATTAATATGGAAGGTGAATCTTTGAAAAAAGCGCACCAAAAAAATAGTACTGAACACATCTCAATAATACCATTTTATGGTAAGCGAACCACCTACTAAAAGGATGATTAGGGTCGCAAACTTACAATTTCATACGTTGTTCAATAACGTTTTTTTTAACAGAAATTCCAACTATGGTTGCTTTTGCAATATAAGTAGCATGTTGAAAAACAATAGCATAATCATTGACCATTGCTTTTATTAAAAAATAAGTACCCATAAATAAAGCATCGGTTACGGTGGCGTTTACCGAATTTTTTTGTGCTAGTTCAATTTCGTGTGGATAAAGCAGAATATTCTTTTCTTCTCCGACAGGGTAAAAAAAAGTTAGTGGTACTATATTAATTTCCGAAAGTAACGAAGCCGAATATTGATCTGTTGGGTTGGCAAACATTTCTTGCGGACTACGTGCTGATAGCTGTTTGCCTTGTTTAATAACGATGATTTTATTTGCAAAAGCTAAGGCATCGTTTTTATCGTGTGTAGCTGTAATACAGGTAATTTTTTGCTTTTTTAAATAGGTAAACAAACGGTAACGAAGTTCGTTTTTTTAAAGTTATCAATTTGGCTAAAAGGTTCATCTAGTAATAAAACTTCAGGCTCCTTGGCTAGTACACGTGCTAATGCCACTCGTTGCTTTTGGCCACCGCTTAAATAACGGACATGCGTTTTGGCAAATTCAGTCATGCCAACTATTTCCAGCAGTTCATTAATGCGTTTTTGTTTTTGATTGGGGTAAAAGTTAGATAAAAAATCGCCAATATTGTCTGCGGCAGAGGTAAAGGGCATTAAATCAAATTCCTGAGCCAGGTATTTCATAAAAGGGTGGCCAGGCACTAAATGATGTTCTGGACCTAATAACTCCATAGCATTATAACTGATTTTTCCCTTAGTAAGTGTAAGCAGTCCATAAATAGCTTTAAGTAACGTACTTTTCCCACATCCGCTTTCGCCCATAAGGGTAATGTGTGTTCCTTTTTTTGCAGTAAAACTGATGGAATCTATAACATTTGTTTGGTGATAGGCATAAGAAATGGACTGTACAGAAAGCATTCAATTTTTTAAGCTTCTAAATTACAAAATAGCGTTAAATGATGGCATATGTCATAACGATTTCTTCGTTATGTTTTTATGTAACATCTGAACAAATTTGCATATTGATTAGCATATTTTTACGTACCGCTAATGGTATAAAAATGTATGGATAACTAATTTGTTATAGTTCAGAAGCATGAATAAATATCTTTTAATACTATTCTTATTCTCCACATCCTATGGCGGAAATCATTTGAAGCTGTATGCGGCTTATACACTATAAATTAAATTTTATACCACTATAAATACCAAATAAATAGGGATCAAAATCGGTATTGTTATCAAAGGCATTTAATTGTAATTTAAAAATAGGCTCCACACTAAATTTAATTTTTGGAGTAATTTCATAATCTAATCCAATACCAAAATTACTACTAAAACTGGTGTTATTTAAGTTTCTAGCTTGACCGATAGCGGTTGCAGCAGCATTGTTTTCAAATGAAATTTTATTATTTTTTTGGTTTAAAATAAAAGAGCTTACCCCTCCAATGAGCGAAATACCAATTTTTTTGTCCAATAGTTTGTAGGCTATTTCAAAAGGAATTTCAACATAATCAATTTGCTGTTGTAGCGTACCACTTTGCAGGTTACGCCGGTCATCAGTATCGGAAACTATTGGATCAGTTTCGGGATTGTTAAAGTCAGGTGTTGGAATGTCTGCATTTTCAAGCTCTTCAGAAGTAGGACGCTCACTATTTGTTGGAGTTTCGGGGTTGCCTAAATTATTGGTATTTAATAATGCGCTTACTTGGTCCGAATTATTAAATAATATGGCTTGATTGCTGCTGGCTAAACTAGTAGCTAAAATATTATCTGTAGCTAAATTGATAGATGCCGTACTAATACCAGTTCGAATTTGAAGTTTATTAGTAAGTTGATAGGCAATTCGAATGCCGTAGCTAAGCGCAGCATCATAGGATTGCGGATTTTCTGAAAAATTGTTATTAATTGGTGACCCTCCTGAAATGGAATTGTAAGTAAGCGGCGCAATTTGAGGCTGAATTGTCCAATTCTTGTCCTGTTTTGGTGTTGTATTTGAATCATTTTCTTCTTGATTTGATGAAGCTAAAAGTTGAGTCAAAGCATCATTTGAAGCTTTTTCAGTATAGTGATCCGCTAAATTTTTTGAAGGTTTTTCGTTTTTTTTACTGCTAACTTTTACATGATGTTTTTGCATACCAACTAAGGCGTTATCTTCAGTTGTTGCAGCAACCGAGTTAGAATGCTCGCTTTTAGAAAGGTTCTCCCTATTTTTTAAAGATTCTTTAGCTGAATTTAAAGTACCAACTATTTCATTTTTATTAATGTAATTGTTACTATTCCCGTTTAACGGTGAAGAAAAACGATTCTTTTTTATAATTTGGTGCATCCTATTTTCGGTATTGTTAGGAGCTTTTGAGGTAGTATTTAAAGTACCTGAATTTTTACTTGTGCTAACTATAGTTTGGGTATTTTTGTCAGTGATGTTGACAGGACAAGGAGTGTCTTCAAATACAATGGTTTTTGTTTTTATACCTTCATTTTTAGTATTTGATATGGTAGTAAGCATAAAAAATAAGAGTACAGAAGCAGCAATACCAGCAGGGAAAAGCAAAAAGAATAATCGGTTATTCTTTTTCCTTTTTTTAGGAATGTTTTTTGAAATTTCTTTCCACAAAATGGCATTAGGTATAGCTTCAAAATCTTGAAGTTTATCCTTAAAAATTGCATCTATATGTGGCTTTTTTTCACCCATTAATCATCTGTTTTTGTTGTTTTAAAATCACTAATTCCTTTTTTAAAATAGCTCTGGCTCTTGATAAATTTGATTTTGATGTACCCAATGAAATTTGCAAGGCTTCAGCAATTTCCTGATGAGAAAATTCATCCAATACGTACATGTTAAATACTAACCTGTATTGATCAGGAAGTTTGTGTATTAATGTCAATAGCGTATCTAACGAGAAATTAGTGGGTTCAAAATCAGCTTCATCTTCAATAGTTTCAATTTTCTCTTCGTCAATAGGCTCAGTAAGCATTTTCTTTCTAAAATGACTTAAAATGGTATTAATTGTAATTCGTTTAGCCCAGCCTTCAAAAGATCCATGATGTTTAAATTGATGGATTTTTTTAAAAATTATAATAAATGACTCCTGAAATAAGTCCTCGGCATTGGCTTTATTTTTACAATATTTCATACAAACTCCTAAAAGTATGGGCGCAAGTCTCCTGTAAAGCGCAGCTTGGGCTTTAGCATCATGTTGTTTGCATTGTTCAATAAGTTGTTCTATGTCTTACTAATTTAGCCTGTCGAGTTATAAATTTAATGCATTTGTTTAAGTAAGATTCAGGTTTATAAAAAAGGTTGCGTTAAAAAAATAATTATTTAACGCAACCTTTTAAAGTTATTACCATCTAAGTAATACAAAAGGTTGATTACTTCGTAAATTTTGGATAGCTCTAGTTTATTGTTTTTTTATTGAGGGGTCTAATTTAGTAATAAGGAAGCTTTCAAAAGAGGAGTATTAATTTTTAGCTTATTACATGCAATACTTAGTTAGTTTGTATTGCATGTTTTTTACTAGTTTACTATAATTATAACTTATAATATCATGAAAAATTTAATTAAAATATTAGCAGTGGTTGCATTTACTTTTGCTAGTTGCGAACGGGTTTTTGACACGCCAAAATGTAGTAATAATCCGTTGGAAGATGTTGGTGTATTGAGGGATTTAGTAGCAAACGAGCAGGCTCAAAATCCTGAGGAATCAAACGGTTTAGAAATTGTGCAGTATACTTTTCAAAATCAAACGGTGTACCTGGTTAATGATTGCATTAATAATTGTGCTGATGCACTTGAAATAGTGTATGATTGTGATGAAAATATAATTTGCGAATTTGGAGGTATTGCGGGGCTAAACACTTGTCCTGATTTTGAAACCGAAGCAACAAATAGAAAAGTGTTGTTTTCAACCAGGAACGGTGTTTCAAATTGTGACAAATCAGTATTAGTTGACCCCGAGTTATTTTCTAATTCAAAAGCGGCAACGATTATTGACGCAGAAGTTATTGGTGACTGTTTGCACATTACCTTTGAAATTTTAAGTACTCAGGATGCTGTAGCTGATGTTGATTTAGTTGGATCAGGTGATATTATGGAAAGTTTTCCTATCCAAACAACAATAAAACTTGTCATTGAAGAAAATTTTACTTTTCCAGCTAAGGTAGTTGCTACAACATCATTTGATATTTCATCTTTAATTGAGCCGGGCGAAACTATTATTCTAAATTTAGCCAATTTTGAAGAAGGTATTCGCTATACAAGAGGAGAAAGTGACACTTGTAAAGTGTGCGGATTAACCCAAGAAGCAGGTAGGGCGTTATTAAATAGTATGTTAACTGAGCTTAATGAAATTTCAGAAAGTGTGGTTTGTGATGATGCTTCCGAATGGGAATTTACAACTGTAGGTTCAAAGGCCTGTGGCGGTCCTAATTTATTTTTACCCTATTCCACTACAATTGACGTAACCTCTTTTTTGGACAAAGTAGCTGTTTATACCAAAGCAGAGGATGACTTTAATAAAAAATGGGGGATAGTTTCAACTTGCGATGTTGTACTGCCACCAACAGAAATAGCTTGCCAAAATGGGGAGGCAGTGTTAATTAATTAAATAAGTACTTGCTGTTATTCTTGTGTAAAGGAATAATTATTCATAGTAATGTTGTTGAGTGAAGGCTGCCCAAAAGGGCAGTCTTTTGTTGTTACCTAAATTACTCAAGTAAATTACCTTTAGTCTTTTGAGTACTTTATACCAAATAATAAAAGAGGCTATCTAAAATTAGATGTCCTCTTTTTGTTTAACTATTATCGCTTTTCATACAGAAAGCAATGAGGTATCAAAATATCACAACCTACTAGGTGGTATTTTGTAAGTAAATTCTAAACTGAATACTATCAACTTGCTAATACTCGTTAAACAGTATAGACAACTACATCAAATCATTAATATGTATTATTTTCAGTTACTTGCTGCTATCAAATTAAGATTGATTTTTCTGCTTGGATTTGTGTTATTTATTTCTTGTGCAACAGACTCCATTGAAGAGCGCGTTGATACAAATACAGAAGATCCTAGTGTTATTGAGCAGCAAGTTCCTGAAAAGCTTGATCCTATTGATGATGTTGTAATGGATGGTGATATGAATGATGATAAGGATAAAAACACTCCCGAAGAAATACCCTTAAATCCAGATGTTAATCCTAAAAACCCTGAGGCATCTACACCAACTACACCTGAAACTCCAGTAGTTGCCGCACCTGTTCAAAATACGGATGCACAAAAAATGCTTGAATTGGTTAACGCGTTTAGAAAAAATGAGGGAGTACCACCAGTAATTTTAAGTAACCCTTTAAATACCGCAGCATTTAAGCATTCCAAAGATATGGAAAGTAACAATTATTTTGATCATACGGGAAAAGACGGATCAAGTTTTGGAGAGCGAGTAAGAAGAGAGGATTATGAAGGATTTGCTTTTGGTGAAAACATTGCGCAAGGTAGTGGTGCGAATCAAATTTTTGAGTTATGGAAAGACAGTTCAGGACACCGAAAAAATATGCTTAATCCTAACGTTAATGAAATGGGCGTTGGAAAATCAGGAAGGTACTGGACACAAATTTTTGGTAAGAAATAGTATCAAAAAGGGGTAGCTTTAAATAAACTACCCCCTTTTTTTAACTAACTAAACTAATATAAGAATATAATACCTAATCAAAGGTTATTCAGTAATCCAGTTTCCTTCAGCATCACAAAGTACAGTAGTTCCTTCACTACCTTCTTTTGTTAAAATTAGCTTGTACTTAGATCCATCTTTAGTTGCATGTGCTTCAGCAATTGTCATTCCTTCATAATCTTTTGCTAATGCAGTTTTAACAGGTTCAGGTAATTCTTCAATAGAAACAACAACCATTTCATCCTGTGCTACAGTTTCAGTTGCAGTAACTTCTGCTGTGGCATCCTGTGCATTAATTGTTTGTGTTGATACTAATAAACCTAAAGCTACTACTGGTAATAAAATTGACTTTTTCATTTTAATGAGTTTTTATGTTTTATAAACGATTTGTACTAACTATAAAGGAATAATCATGCCAGTTACTAGATAAATTACTAAGTATTTGATTATGAATATTTTTAAAATATATAGAAATTAATAATCATTGTGGAATCCGTAGAATATTGAGGAAATAGTCCACAACTGAAGACTAATTTCATTGGTAAAGTAGTCAAATAAAAGAAAAAAAATATTGAAAAGCACACACAGAAACACATAATTCTGATTCTGTTTTAAATAAGTAAATTAATGTCGGAAACGGTACAATTGCCCTGTTACCTCATTTCATAATTTTATATAGTTTAATATTATAACCTCTTTAAAATGCCGTCAAATATAAAGTTGAACTTGATGAAATTTAAGATACTTCTCATGCTTCTGCACTAAAAAATCACTAAAATTTCAGTAGTAATTGGACTGCATCTTATAAACGTAGTAAAAATGAGCGCTTAATGAAGTTTTAACTAATACGAATTGAACAATGTTAGTTTTCTACTCTTTTTAATAAAAAGATTCAAATGAATAAAGGGGTAATTTTGGGGATAAAAATCAAATGCGCAATCTAAACACAAAATTAGGCGTAAAACCCAACGATTTTCTATCGACTCTTTGAAGCAAAATGCTTCTGGTATTTTGACTAGTAGTGGTATCAGTACCCTCAACTACTCTGAAATCTCGGGATAGTAAATTGCGCTCATTAGTTAAGTTTTGTAACGTAAACCCTAGTTTAGCATGTATTGTTTTGGGCTTATCCAAATAAAATTGATAACTCCCAGACAAATCCAACCGTTGGTAATCAGGCAATCGCTCAGCATTAAATGCATCAAAACGAATGAAATTTGACAACGACGCGTCAGTATCAAGTCTTTTGTTGGTGTAAGGTATACCTGAATGGTATCTGTAACCCAAAGACAGTTCAAAATTTTTATAATTAAAACTATGCGTCCACACTAAATTATGCGGGGTGTCAAATGATCCATCAAAGGGGGTGTTGTCATTAATGGCACTAAACTGATACTCACTTTCAGAAAAAGAATAACTCACCCATGTTTGGTAATGTGGCCACTGCTTTTTTAGTAAAACATCAATGCCCTTAATCGTATTATTACCCGTAACGTTTTGAGGATTGGTAATGTCGTTAGTCAATAAAATTCCTATTCCATTTATTTCTTTTTGGTAGGCTTCAATATCTAAAGTCCATCCTTTTTTTTGAAAGTCCAATCCGATACTTCCTTGTGTGTTTTCCAATATTGGTACGTCATTGGGTGTGGAAACCACCCATAGTTTATCAAATAAATTTCCTAAACCGTCATTTCTAATATCAGTGACTTGACTTATGGATTGGTGTTTTTTTTCGAAAGTTCCCTTTAGCCATAAGCGATTTAAAATTTTATAGTTTAAAAATATACGGGGTTCCCAAAAGGTGCGATTAAGTCGGTTAAAAAATTGCCTTCTTCCCCCAAGGTTAATTTGTGTTTTTTTTGATTTAAATTCAAAATCAGCAAAAAATGATTGTGAAGTTTCAGTACCAATTAATGATTCTTTAAAGGCGGTAAAATCAACCCCGTAATTTTCCACCACATAGCCAATTTTGGATCTGCTACGCTGAAAACCAACTTCGAGCGTTCCGTTTTTAAAAAGCTGTTTGCTACCTGTGTAATTTATGGACGTTTCATCAACAAAATTTTCTTTATCAAAAGTAATTTCCAAAAGGGTTGGTGTTTGGCTCGTAGAATCAAATTGATTAAGGCCATTGTATTGCTTATCAAACGAGGTACTACTGAGTTGTAAGTTGTGGTTTCCGAATTTGGAGTCATTAAATTGGACGCTATTACTTAAAGTATGGCTTTTTACTGTGATATTATCCTCAAAATCGGAAGTAATAAAATTATCAATTCCACGAAAAAAAAGCTCATTTTTATTACTAATAAAGCTTAGGTTTACTGTAAGTTTATCCGTAGGAGTATAAATTAATTTGCTAAAATAATCTTGATATAAAAATGTGTTTTTGGCTGCCGATATACGCGAAGATTCATTATTTAAACCGCCTAAAATATCAGTATTTTGGAAAGCAACCTCCGAAAAATTTTTAAACGTGATGTTATTAGAGATGTCGGTGATACTTCTGCGCGCCGACGCAAACATAGCCAATTTTTTAGCCACTAAAGGTACTTTTACAAAAGCATCTGTGTGGGTAAAAGTGGCACCAACACTTCCACTAGCTTTTTGAGGTATTTTGGTATCCACACCAATGGAGAGTACGCCCCCTGCATGCCCTCCGTATTTTGCTTTAGTTGCGGATCGGAAAAGCTTAATATCATTAATAACATGCGGGTTAAATGCAGAAATTAGTCCAAAAAAGTGCGCATCCTGATATACTTTTACCCCATCAAACAATACCAAATTTTGATCGGGTGTGCTCCCTCTGATATGCAAACCTGCCACGGTTTCATCGGGACTTAATACTCCTGGTACAAATTGCAAGGATTGCACCACATCAGGCTCAATAACCCCAGGTAGCAATCCGGTTGTAGTTAAATCAATTTGGATGCTCCCATTTTCCTTTTTAGTCATCCCTTTTGTAATGTAATCCGTTATGACTATTTCTTTTAAAGCGGTCACCTTTTTGTTTAGGGTTACCGATTGGCAATTCTTTTCAAAATAATCAAGCGGTAATTTTACGGATTGATACCCAGAATAACTAAAATTAATTACTGTACTTGCAATGTCATTTAATGCCAAATGAAAAGCTCCTGTACTATCAGTTAAGGTATTTTTATTATTTGAAGATACTAACACCTCTGCTATGGGATTGCCCCAGATATCTTTAACAATACCGCAGCTAATCACTGTATTATTTGAGGTGCTTTTGGTGATGACATAGTTATTGGCATCTAATTTCTCAAAGGATAGTTTGGTTTGTTTTTGGATGGCAAATAGTATGGCATTTAAGGAAGTTTCGTTAGGTAAAATAATGGCATCAAAAGGCTTAACATCGCTTGTTTTGTATGAAAATACAATATGATACTTGTCCGTTAAATTATTAATTATTTGTGTTAGACTATTTGTGTTTTGAGCCAGTATACTAGGGCAACAAAACCAAAAAAAACAATCCATTTCCACATAAATTTAATTACTCTTTATACTTATTTGAGTGCCATCTATAACATAATTTAACTTCATAGGTTTACAAATGGCTTTTAAAGCTTTATTTATGTCGTAAGTTATTAATTTCCCTGTAAACTCCTCCGAAATATCAATATTTTGCATGTCAACATTCATCTTATACACATTTTGCAGGTCATTTAATACTACCATTAAAGGAACGTTATTATACGTATAATTTGTATTTATCCATTGCGGTTTAGTGTGGTTAACGGATGTTTTTTCGGCAATATCATTTTTATAGCGAATGCCGTGACCTGGGGTGAGTAATGTGGTTGAGCTTTTATGATTTACACTTACTTTTCCTTCGTAACATTCTACAGCAAAATAAGTATCCAATACATTTACGTTAAATTGAGTACCTACCACACTAACAGTTCCGTTTGCTGTTTGCACATTAAATTTTGATCCTTTTTTGACTATGAAATAACCTTCGCCAGTCAAATTTAAATCTCTTTTATCATTTTTCCAGTCGCTTTTTAAAAAACTAACGGTGGCTTTACCATTTAGTTTTACCGTGGATCCGTCGGGCAACTCAAACGCCATTTGCTCGCCAATTTTGGTACTAAATGTAGTGGGCAAACTGATCCAATAGAATGCCCCTGCTAATGCGCATATTAAAATTACTGCAGCTGCGGCAGCCCATTGCCTATATAATGGCACTACTTTAGTGGAGCTACTATTTAATTTTGACTGGATATTTGCCTTAACCCCTGCTTTATCAAAAGCAGGAATTTGAAACTGTTTGCTTTTTTCTGCGATTTTATGATAGCTTTCATAATCCTCTGATGCTTTAAAAACTTTCAATTCTGCCTCGGTTAATTCGTTATTTAGCCAGCGGGCTAAAAAAGTATCATCTGCGTTAAAATTTGTCATATCTATAAGTTGTTATGAGTAAAACTAAAAAGGTTTAAATACTATCGCCTAAAGTTTCTCTTAATTTTACAAGTGCTAAATGCATCCGTTTTTCTACTGCTTTTACGGATACGTCAAGCATTTCAGCAATTTCTTTATATTTTTTCCCTTCGATTCTGTTAAGTAAAAAAACCTCGCGTTGGGCAACCGTTAAGTTCGCTATGGCGTTTTCTAAGGTTTTCATGTATTCCTTTTCTTCCAATACATACTCTGGATTTTCAAAATTTCGATCCAATTGGTAGCCTGCATTTTCATATGATAGTTTTACTTTTTCATGCGCAACTTCATTAAAAAACTTATTATTGGCTATAGTGTATAAGTACGATTTGGCTTTTTCAAAAATTACTTTAGCACAATTAGTCCACAATTTAATGTAGGCTTCCTGCACTAAATCAGCCGCTTGGTCGGCATTTCCGCAACGGAAATACATAAAGCTGTAAAGAGAGTTACTGTACTTATCGTATAGTAATTCGTAATTTTTTTCGCTACATACTGATGGTACGTTACCCATAGTTAATTTAAATACTAGTTAAAAGTTTGTTTCTGCTATAACACCTTACAGTGATATTTATAATTTTATTAAATTACAAAATCCATTGTAATTTAGTAAGATCATTAATTTTGCTAGTTAAAGCATATTAGATTTTTGTTTCCAATGGTAAGCTTACAATTAATTTAAACTTAAATAAATCAGTTACAAAAAAGGTTTACTAATACTAGAACCGTTATCATTAGAAAAACCCTACCTTTTAGGACAAAAAAATAACATTGGTATGATTTTTCTAAATTTGTGGTGTGTTTTTTTTATTTTAAAAAATAAGTTTTTTTTAAAATAAGTGTTTTCAGGGTAGGGTTAAGTGGCATTAAACTGTTACAGTACTATTAGGCTAAAGTCCAATTATGAGATTGAAATATATTTTATTAAAAATTATTTTGTGTTTTTTGCTTTTTATTTCCTGTGAAGAGCAAGAGGAAGACGTTACTGGAATAACTAGATCGGAAATTACTGAAAGTGATTTTTTGCAGTTTGATCAAAAAAACGCACTCATTGAAATACTTACTAATAGCACTGAGGAAACTGCTTGGAAAATAACCAATGCCTTGTCAGGTTCAATTAACTTAACTGAAAATTTTGTTGACACTAGACTTAGATTTACGCTTTTGGATAACGAATTGCTTCAAATTCGTGTTCAGGAAACTGCCCAAGGGTTGTTCAATACTGGTGGATCATCTGATATTGTTAAAGATAATATTAATGACGACCTTCGATTCCCGTTTGTAGTTAATCAAACAAATGCTCAAACAGAAAAATTTAGCTCCATAAATACCGCTACGGTAAGCTTAGGATACAGAGTATTAAAAACGATTACAGCAAATAAGATAACCTTACTAAGTGCCAATGGAAATGGCGAAAAATTGATGGTTGTATTCGAAAAAATACAAGTAATTACTACGCCTCCACTTCCACCTGAGAGTGATTTTTTACAAATAAGCGAGCAACAAAACTTTATGGATGCCCTTGCTACTAATTCATTACAAGATCCCTGGAAAATTACAAGTGCTAATTTTGGAACAAACGACTTATCCCAAGATTTTGAACAAGATATTTTTGTTTTTGAAACACTAAATGAAGGCGCGCAGCGTACAGAAATTTACGATTCTTCATCATTTGTAAATAACCCATTTACTCCAGCAACTACAGGAACTAATGAATTTTTTAAAGATGAAAACAATAATGACCTAAGGTTTCAAATGTTTATAGTTAATACGCAACAACAAAATAAATTTCAAAGTATTAATAACTTTGGTAATACAGGCTATAAAATACTTAAAGACGCATCAAGTACAAAATTTACGATAATTGGTTTTAATGAAAATGGAGATCAGGAGGCCACCATTATTTTCCAAAAACAAGCTACACTGGCTAATGATTTTGTTTTTATAAATCAACTAAATCTTATTTCGGATATTTTAATGAGTAACCCCAACACACCTTGGAAAATTATTGCATTTACATCAGGAAATGAAGATAGGAGTGCTGATTTTAACTTTTCGGAAATTAACTTTACCTCAGGACAATCCGAAGAATTTTTAACCATGCAAATTTTTGAGCCTGAAGATGAACAAAACCAAACGCAATCGCTTTCAACAAACGGTGAACTTCGTTTTTCAAAAGACACTGATGGTTTAAATTTAAGAATTTCAATAAATGTATTTGGCTCTGCTTCAAATGGCTTACAAAAATACATGCAAATTGAAAACAACAATCAGTTAGGTTACCTTGCAGAAAGCTCTTTTACAGAAAATAACCTCACCTTAGTACTAACTGATCCCAATGGAACAGATGTTAAATTAGTATTGGGACGTTAGTGGTTAAATAAATAGTGACATTATGATAATTACAAAGACAAACTCATTACATAGTTGTAGCTAGAATAATGTTGCTATCAACATTAAATTTCTCATTTAAAATTAGAATCAGTATAGCAAAAGAAACAATTTCTTTTTAAATAACAACCGCATTAAAAAAAGCCTCAAAAGAAGTACCTCGGACTTCTTTTGTAGGCTTTTTTGTCTTGTTTTCTCGCTAAAAGCTTAAAAACAACTAATACAAATAAATAAAAGAATTACCTATATCTTGTTTCTATTTCTATTACTTGTGCGTATAAAAATGAACCCATAATTAAAGGTTATTCTTTAATTTTTGTCTTATACCAGCGAGCGATATATAAACTAACCTATTAATCCAAAAGTGCTTATCCGCAAATTGTATAAATTTAATTAATCATTTAATTTAAGTACGGCCATAAATGCCTCTTGTGGTATTTCCACGTTACCAACCTGACGCATACGCTTTTTCCCTTTTTTCTGCTTTTCAAGCAACTTACGCTTACGCGAAATATCACCACCGTAACACTTAGCAGTCACATCCTTACGTAAGGCCTTCACCGTTTCTCTGGAAATAATTTTGGCACCAATTGCCGCCTGAATTGGAATATCAAACTGCTGACGCGGAATC
Organism: Aquimarina agarivorans; assembly: GCF_000218485.1. GTDB lineage: Bacteria > Bacteroidota > Bacteroidia > Flavobacteriales > Flavobacteriaceae > Aquimarina > Aquimarina agarivorans. The sequence goes on from NZ_AFPB01000167.1 coordinate 108,072, forward strand.
AATTCCTTCAGCTTTTCGCACATTTTTTTACCAATGTCGTACGCATTATCCTTGTGCAGCAATGCCGAAAGGGCATCCACCGTATTTCCGTTAAGCAGCACGTCTACTTTAACCAATTTAGATTCGCGCATGCCAATTGGAGTATAGTCAAAAGAAGCGTACCCCTTGGAAACCGTTTTTAAACGATCGTAAAAGTCAAAAACAATTTCGGCCAAAGGCATATCAAACGTAAGCTCCACACGCTCGGTAGTCAAATACGTTTGATTAGTAATTTCCCCTCGTTTTTCAATACATAAGGACATCACGTTACCCACAAAGTCGGATTTGGTAATAATAGTCGCTTTAATAAAAGGTTCCTCCACACGATTCATGGTAGAAGGATCCGGCAAATCCGAAGGATTATTAACCAAAATTACCGTATCAGGCTCTTTATTTGTATATGCATTATAGGAAACGTTAGGCACGGTAGTAATCACTGTCATATCAAATTCGCGCTCCAAACGTTCCTGAATAATTTCAAGATGCAGCATTCCTAAAAATCCACAACGAAAACCAAAACCAAGTGCCGCCGAACTTTCAGGCGCAAACACCAGTGAGGCATCATTAAGTTGTAATTTTTCCATGGACGATCGTAAATCTTCATAATCCTCCGTATCCACGGGGTAAATTCCCGCAAAAACCATAGGTTTTACATCCTCAAAACCACCAATAATTTCCTGCGTTGGCTCTTTGGCATCCGTAATTGTATCCCCAACCTTAACCTCGCGCGCATCTTTAATCCCCGTAATTAGGTAACCCACATCGCCCGTTTTTATTTCTTTTTTAACAACCTGTTGCAGTTTAAGCGTACCAATTTCATCCGCATGGTGCAATCCTTCGGTAGCCACAAATTTAATGTGTTGCCCTTTTTTAATTACCCCATCCATTACCCTAAAATAGGTTTCTACACCACGAAAAGGGTTATACACCGAATCAAAAATCAAGGCCCTAAGCGGTGCATCCGGATTACCCGTAGGTGCAGGAACACGCTCAATAATTGCAGTTAAAATTTCGGTAATACCAATACCCGTTTTAGCACTTGCCGGAATCACCTCCTCAGCATCACAACCCAATAAATCCACAATATCATCCGTAACTTCTTCCGGGTTGGCGCTAGGCAAGTCAATTTTGTTGAGTACCGGAATAATTTCCAGGTCATTTTCCAACGCCAAGTACAGGTTGGAAATAGTTTGTGCCTGGATGCTCTGCGCGGCATCCACAATAAGCAACGCCCCCTCGCATGCAGCAATAGATCGAGAAACCTCGTATGAAAAATCCACGTGACCAGGCGTATCAATCAGGTTTAAAATATACTCCTGCCCCTGATACGTATATTCCATTTGAATGGCATGACTTTTAATAGTAATCCCACGCTCGCGCTCCAAATCCATACTGTCCAGCAACTGCGCCTGAGCCTCGCGTTTGGTTACCGTAGCCGTTTCATCCAATAACCGATCGGCCAACGTACTTTTCCCATGATCAATATGTGCAATAATGCAAAAATTCCGAATATGCTTCATAAAAATTTCTCTTCACTTTTTGGCGGGCTGAACCGGGCTATCCGTTCCAATTCCTCGCGCTTCGTTCTACTCAGGCTGTGGGATTTCCACTGCTATCCCTGCCCGAAACACTAAGGTTTTAACACCAAAGCCGTTCCAATTTGCAAAGATACATTTTTGCCAGTTAGCAATACAGACAATTTTTGCGAATCTGACCGCGTGTTGCTACAACAAACCTACTTTTTGTAAATGAAATCAATTACAATAATTAGCCTATTGTTTTAGTGGAGTAGTAAATCCCTGTTTCCCAAATTAAATACTGTATTTTGCTCATAAATAGAAACAAGTGCACAATAAATTGCTGCTTTCTATTGCTCAAAAAATTTAAAATCAGTTGTATTATTCACTAAAGTTGGCAGACACATGCAAAATCCAAACTAAAAAATATACTAGTGATAGTTTGAACTTACTTCCGAAAAAACAGTGAATTTGAAAATTTTAGCAAACAATAATTTAAATAAAACATCAACCACAATTATTTATAGTAACACAAAATTCCAAAATGTGCAGTACGAGCCAGCAAATTTAATTTGCAAATAGTATCCCAACCAAATAATTGTATTTAATAAATTTCAACGCATCATCATTTGTCAAAAAAAAAGCAATTACTAACCGTAAAATTATACGAATAATTTACGTTTAAATTCGGTTACCATTGCTTTAAAATTCACTCACTAAATTAGAATTACTGTCATATGTTGCTAAAAATAAATAATTTACAAAAAAAAGAAGCTTAAATTGTTGGGTGGTAAATGTAATTCTGATAGTTTTGGGAGTGTAACAGAAATAAACCTTAATTGTGGGATTTGTGTGATTTTGGCGGTAATTGTAAGCACTACCTTAAAATAAAAAGACCTGACTACATCAAATAGAAATTATGAAATTAGACGAACTTTTAAAAGTCATTTTAACATCAGAACCTGAACAATGGAATAGAATTTCTTGTTGGGGATATGGTTCAGGACCATCGTATAAAGATAAATTTGATTTTTATGAAGCTTATAATGGTAAAGAGAATGTTCTTAAAGTTGAATCACATAGTGATATTTGTGTATTTAGAGAAGATATTGATATTACAATGGCTTACGGCATAACTTCAAATGAAGACTTTAAAGCTGAATGGGCTAACCAATTTCCTGACCCAAGTGCATATTCAAATATACTTGATGTTTTTTACAGAGGGTCATTAGTTTTCAGAGAAAGTTATCTTGTTGTTGACGGAGGACGTTGTGAATTACCAATTCCTAATTACGGGCAAAATGGAGAATTAACAATAGCTAAGGATTATTATGATTTCATAAAGTTATTTGAAAAGATTGCAAATGGTTCAATAAATGACAAAAATTTTAATTCTTATTTCAATCAAACAGGAATTAAAATCGTTGAAGAAAAATGGATTTAATTAGCTTGATAGTTAGTGTTTTAGGAACTTTTGTAACTATTGGTTCTGCTATATATGCTTATCGCCAAGCAGAGAAAGCGAAAAACTCGGCTTCAGAAGCTGAAACAATGAAAAAATCCATAGAACGTGAATACAAGAAAATTGAATTAGGAAAACTTCTTAACTCTACAAAATCAACTATTGAACTAACTAGGAATTTAACCACTCCAGCAAATCCAGCAAAAAAAGTGAGAGGACTGAATTATGAAAACATAATTTCTGTTCTAAGAAAATATATTGACAATCTAAAAGAGAATTGTCATTATTTGCCCGATGACAAAGAATCTTCTACAATTTCTGAATACTCAAATATAGAATCTTTAATTACTGAATTAGTTGTAGAAAATGACCAACAAAGTAAATATGAAATAGGTAATAAAATTCATAATTGCGTTGGAGAAATATTAAGAATTGTAAAACCTGAAACTGATATAAAATAACCACCACCGGTTGAGTAGACGAATCTCCTCATAAATTAGGAGTGTGCGCCTCTCTCACCACTTAGCGTACGGGTCGTTTTCAATACACAAATGCCCTGGCAACTAATGTAGTTGTAATAAACTTACTCCATTTTTTAATACATGTGTGGCATAGCTTTGATGCAATGTTTTTTAGACAAAAACTGCAGTTGGCACAAATAAGCTAAAATCATTTTGCTTAAATTTGTAATTATGGCATTAAGTATAACAAATAATATAGCAGACAAATATTTTAGTTTTTTATCTAAATTAGACACATCTTCAAAGAAGATGATAATATTACGATTAGTAGAATCGATAGAGGTAAAAAAGAAAAAAGATAATAACTTGAGAAAAATGTTTGGTGCTTGGGAGGATGAACGAAGTTCTGATGAAATCATATCTGACATTAAAAATTCAAGAGTTGACAAACAAAACTCAATAGATTTTTAATGAAATACTTACTAGATACCAATATTTGTATTCACTTTTTCAGAGGTAAATATAATTTATTAGAAAAACTAGAAGAGATTGGAATAGAGAACTGTTTAATTTCTGAAATAACATTAGCTGAACTGATATTTGGAGCTGAGAATAGTATTAATCCTTACAAAAATCATAAGCTTATAAATGACTTGACAGATATGTTAAGTGTACTTCCTATTTATAACGCTATACCAGTATACGCAAAGGAAAAAGTTAGACTTAGAAAAAAAGGAAATATGATAAGTGACTTTGATCTTTTAATTGGATCAACCGCTATATGTAATGATTTAATTATGGTTACAGAAAATATTAAGGAATTTGATAGGATTAAAAACATTAAGCTAGAAAACTGGGCTGTGAAATAATTACTTGTACCTACACATAAAGCATTCGTCTTACCGATAAGCTATAGATGAATGCGTTGTTGACCAATGCTAAAAAGATCATAAAATGATAGACGCAAATACTTATTCATTTTTTCGATAGCTGTATTATGTTTCATTTCCATAGCTGGGGTTATGAAAATAAAATACGGCTTTGATCTCAAAAAAGCAACGGCGTATCTTCAGTCTCATTTTATAATCCATTTGACATACCTAGTGGTGAATCTATGGGCAAAGTGATGAGTGGTTTTCTATGATTTTAGAAGCAATAATCTAATTCAAGAGAAACTTTACTGCTTTAACCGCTTTCAGGCTAGTGAAAAAATGAATCTATTAACCCGGATTTTGAGCTGTTTAATTGATTTCCAAAAAGCCCAAATAGTCTTTTTAATGTTTTATCTGTGTAATTTCTTTGGTCCTGTAGCCATTTGAGCAAAGATAATTATTTCAATGAGTTTTTTATTTAGAGATCTTTAAACTTGTCAGAAAGTTACACTTATATAACTAATTTATTTTGGTCTTGCTATTGAGATTGGCTACAACAATTATATATGTACCAGCATACATACATTTTTATATTTCCAAAACTATCTGAATTTCAATCAATGACAAACATTTCAGTATTTTTTTATTGTAAAAACCTAATTGTTAATTAAATACATAAATAATCTTAGATTTTAATATGAGCTTATAGCAACTTTATCAAAATCTAAACACACATTGTTTGTGTAATTATATGAATATTGAATAATGGAAATTTGACGCGGTATACACTTGTTAAGTGATTATTCTCAATTTTAAGGTGGTTGTTTTAAATAAAATTTAAAGTCGATAAGATTAACACAAATTACTAATTGATCCACCATATTTTTGAGCAGCTTTTTTACCTTCTAGCGTAAGCGATAAAAGCGTGTTGTAACTATAGTAATTGATTGGTATAAAAAAACAGCACTATCTTTTTAAAGAGACAGTGCTGTTTATGTAATCAAAAGGTGGTAAGCTTAGGAAGATTGTCTATTTTGTTTTGCTAATTCAATTAAATCTACATCATTACCAAGTAATACTTCAGTTGGGTTGATGCGTCCTTTTTCAGGTCCGTTTTCCAACTTAAGTACTCCACGTGGACATACTGCGGAACATACTCCGCACCCTACACAACTTGCACGTACAATATTTTCTCCTTTTTGGGCATAAGCACGTACATCAATTCCTTGTTCGCAATAAGTAGAACAGTTACCACAGGAGATACACTGCCCTCCGTTTGTTGTAATACGGAAACGAGATTTAAAACGTTGTACTAAACCTAAGTAAGCGGCTAGTGGACATCCGAAACGACACCATACACGGTTTCCAAAAATTGGATAAAAACCAGTTCCTATTACTCCGGCAAACCAAGCACCAATTAAAAAGCTGTAGGTATCTTTGATCCATTGCGATTTTATTCCGATTAACGACTCTGCCCCTGAAAAATAGCAGTATAGGGTGACTAACGTCATTACTAATGAAAATACCAATACGGAGTGGATTACCCAGCGTTCCAGTTTCCAGGAATTTAGGCTTTTGTTGGAGTGTTGGCGGTATGGATCTCCTAAGGTTTCGGCTAATCCCCCACAACCACAGACCCATGAACAATACCAGCGTTTTCCAAAAAAGTACACCATCAATGGTACTATTACTAAAGTAAGTACAATTCCCCATACTAAAATGAATAGTCCAATGCCTCCACTTTCGGTCAAACTTTTTAAGTTCCACTCAAAAAAGAAATCATAATCCAGAGGAAATGCATTTTTAAAATCATAGCCAGGCATGTTTAGGCTGGTCATGATTTCAGGAATTAAAAAGGCAAATACAATTTGAAAAAACAATACCGAAGTGGTACGCATAATTTGGTACTTATTATGGCGGTATTTAATATACATACGCACTGCCATTACAATCATGATGGTACAGTATAAAAATCCGTACACAAACCATTGACTTGCTGGTCCACCGTTTAATGCTTTACTAATTGGATCCAGTATAAAGGTCCAGTTTACGGCGTAATAGGGAGCAAAATAAAGTACTAAGTAAAAGCATACCAGATATACCAATACTAACCAAGCAATCCAACCTCTATTAGTAGCTGCCTCATGGTAAATATGATCGTGTTTTATACCAGGTTTTCCTAATAAAATTAAATTAGGTGTAATAAATAGGAGTGCACCCAAAATACCCAAACCAAAAGTAAGCCACCAAAATAATCCTTTATTGTTTACAATTAGTCCACTGCCAGATTTTTTTGCTAGATTGTAAGTCATTCCACTCACATTACTTACTTTGTATTGAAATTGTTCGCCTTTTTTATCCCAGTTTTTTTCGGCATCATACTTTTCAATTAAAGCATCGTAATGATCATTTGATTTTTTTATGGCGCCTTTAATGGCGGCAGAAAAACTGATGCCGTTACTATACGTGGTGCCGGCAATTGTATTGTTTAGTTCATCTTTTAAAATGTCACTTTTAATGCTGTTTGATTCAATGAATTCAGCTACGGTGTCCTTTGAGGCTTTAAATTCTCCAATAAAGAGAACAGCGGTAAAAATGCTTAGTGCAGCAATAAAAATTGCTAGACCTGTGTATTTGATTGCTTTCATGTCTTTGTATTCTTATTGTTTATGCAAAAATGCGTTTCCAGCTTTTTGATTTTACTTTAATGTTTGTGTTATTTTCGTTGTTGTATTTTGCTACAATTTCTTTTTCGTATTGGCTGTAAAATTCAGGATCAAAATTGGCATCCTTTAAATGTTCCAATACATAATCCACGCTGCGTTCTTCGGTCAGCCAACGGTCAAAAACTTCATGACGCATGCGTATGCCAAAATTGTTAATCCCAATAAATTTTTTAGAGTTTTTATCGTAATTGATATGGATGCATTTGTTACCATCGCTATGTTCCCAGTAAAAACGACCTTCATTTTCTTTAGGTTTCGCCCAAACCCAACCGTAGGTTTGGTATTCGATATCTAAAAATTTGGCACTATTAAACCAATGTCCTGGCTTGTATTCAGTGGGTGTTCCACAAATAGTTCTGGCCAAGGCTTCGCCCATCATACGGCCAGTATACCAAACGGCTTCAATTGGTCTGCGCTCTCCAATGCCTTCATGCTGTTCTGCGCAGTCACCTATAGCATAAACGTTGTTTATATTTGTTTCAAGCAAACGATTTACTTTAACCCCACGACCAGTTTCAATTTTTGATTCCTTAATAAAATCAATATTTGGTGAAACTCCTGCGGTAAGGCCTACTACGTTACATTCAATTTCCTCGTCAGTTTCAGCAATAACAATACTTTTTACATTGCCATTTCCGTCGTCATTAATTTGTTTTAGGTTTACTCCTAAACGCAGATCAATATGATGGTCAACAATGTGCTTGTTTAGCATATTAGATTCTTGTTGCGGGAGCACGCCGTTCCAAAAGCTATCTTCTCTAACTAAAAAGGTTATAGGAATATCACGCGTTCTCAACATTTCCGCCATTTCAATTCCAATTAAGCCACCACCAACAATTACTGCGCGTTTACAAACGGTATTGTCAGGTGCATTTGCTTCAAGTTTGTCCAAGTCCTGCTTGGAGTACAAGCCTTGTACTTGCTTTAAATCCTGCCCAGGCCAACCAAATTTATTGGGTTTTGACCCTGTAGCAATAATTAACTTGTCATAAGTTAAGTTACTACCATCGGCAAAAAGTAAGGTGTTGGCATCGGTGTCCACACTTTTAACGTAGCCTTTTTTTAAGTCGATACTATTTTTTTTCCAAAACCAGTTTTCGTAAGGTTGGGTATGTTCAAATTTCATATGCCCCATATAAACATACATTAGTGCGGTGCGTGAAAAAAAGTAATCTGTTTCGGCAGATACTACTGTTATTTTTTTATCGGAAAGTTTTCTGATATGTCGAGCAGCCGTAATTCCTGAAATTCCGTTACCTATAATGACTACGTGTTCCATAGTTGAGATTCTTAAATTGTTACAGTGTTTAAGTTAGGGCTTATGTCGATAAGAATATAAATTACTTAAAAACAAAAGTTAATTTAGAAAAATTATAAAGTAATTACTACGAGTAATTTTAACAGAATACTTGCGACTAGCCTTGTTGATTATGTAGGAGCATTCTTAAAATTTATGGAATGTTGAAATGAAAATAATATGATTATGAAGATAATGTTTTTTTTACTGGCACTAATGTTTGGAGTGTCAACGGTATTTTCTCAGGAGTCTAAAATAAGTGAATTAACCATTACTAGGAATAAAAAAACCAAGGCAAGTTTTTTGTACAGAATAGCCAAAGTAAAGCAGGGTAGCGTGTTAGATAGTTTAAAAATACAAACAGATATTGAGCGTATAAAACGTTTGGACGGTATTGCGCATGCTACTTATACGGTTGAAAAAGTAGGCGAAGACTATAAAGTAAACTACGATTTAAAAGAAAACTTTAGTATTATTCCGGGGTTGCGTATTGGCGAAGCCAATAATGGCGATTTTTCATTTAGGGCTTCGTTATTTGAGTTCAATGGCTTGGGAAGAAATATCATATTTGGAGGATTTTATAAAAGAGAAGTTTTTGATTCATTCGGGATATTTTTGGAACACCCGTATTTGTTTACCAACAAACTAGGTTTGGGTATTAATTACCAGGATGATAGTACGCAACAGCCCATTTATTTTCCTGAGCAACAAGTCAATTATATTTATACCCGTAAAGGGCCTGAGCTCACACTTTTTTACGAATTAAATTTTAACAATCGTTTTGAGTTAGGAACTAAAATTTTTAATGAAAGTTATCAGGTTATTGAAGGTGATCCAGAAAATGAAGGACTAACCAATTTAATTGAACCAGTATTGGATCAGGCATTTGTAAGAGGCTCTTATGAATATGTGGATATTGATATTAATTACCAAAACCTTTCGGGGTTTCGAAACTTTACTGATGTTAGTTATTTTATTGGTAGCGAAGGGTTTTTGCAAACAGAATATATCATTAATAACACCTCACAATACTATAAGCGTATTGGGACGCAGGGCAATTTAGCATCGCAATTACAATTGCAAATTAGTAACCCAGTGGAAAATTCCTTTTTTGCACCATTAACGGTAGACAACCAATTAAATACCCGTGGTGGTGGTAATACCATTGACCGTGGAACGAAGTTGATCGCTTTAAATACTGAATATAGGCATACGGTACTGGAAAAAGGTTGGTTTGTCATTCAAAGTAACGCTTTTGTTGATATAAGTGGTATACAGCAACCAGACAAAGAATTTTCCGATATTTTTAGTGAAGAAGCACTACGTATTTACCCTGGTTTAGGTGTCCGATTTATACACAAACGTATATTTAATGCAGTAATTCGTTTTGATCCCTTTTATCCCAAGAACTTATTGTTTTTGTTGCCACAGAAGGCAATTCCGTTTCTGATGTTAAATTCTTCATTTAATAAGGTCTTTACTTTGCTCTTTGAAATAAACAACACCTTAGCATGGAGTAGTATTATGTTTACCTTCCTACCGAAACAAAAAACTAAGTTTTATTTGAACCGTTTTAAATAAGAATTAGTGCTATTTAAAAGGCTAAAAAACATTACATAGCACGTTGGTTAAAAAAACAAAGATTATTCTTACTTATGTTGTGTAGCTAACATTTTGATAATTTTTTTCATGGTATTTTATATTAAATCTAATTCAACACAAAAATTAGATCACTTTAACTTAATATTAATTTCAATTTTTTAGCTATGACTAAGCAAATTACAATGCAAAAATTAAACTCTAGTTTTGCAAAATCTTTATTGATTTTATCACTTTTATTTGGGTTTACTACCTACGCACAATCAAGAGTGTCAATCATTAATACAGGTAACGGAGAGTTGGTTTCTCCAAGGTTTAATGAGGAGTTTGTTTCTTTTGGACAAGCAGGCACATCATTTAGGCAAACCCCATTTACTGCATTTGGCGATGGTTTAGTGGCACAAACAGCACGCCAAGTAATATCATCTAGCCGTACGGAAGATTTTCAAACTTGGAGATTGGTAAATGCGAGAAACAACACCGTACAGATCATTAATTTTGTGTCTGGAAATGCTATTGGTGCGGTAGGAAATACTGCGATACGTCAACGTAGAAACAATGCTAACAATAGCGCTCAATTATGGAGAGTTTCAGGCTCAGGGAGCAACACTAGATTTCAAAATGTACGTACTGGGAGGTATTTATCTGTTAGCAGAAATGGCGCTTTAGTACAAAGAAACTTTTCAAGAAATAACAGATTTCAACAATGGTCGGTAAATGAATTTATAACAGAAGCTTCAATTGATTTTGTTGTAGCACCTAATCCAGCAACCAATGGTACCACTACTGCTTTTATTACTAGTAACACGAATATAAATAATTTAAGAATAAGAGCAATAACACAAAGTGGAGCAACAATTTTTTCACAAGTAGTAAATATTAGACAAGGAGCTAATCAAATTCCTATTGATGTAAGTAGAAGCCCTAGAACATTTACAAACACAGTATTCATAATTCTTGAATTATCAAATGGTGAGCAATTAGCTTTTGAACCAATTGTTGTTTTAAATTAAAATACCTTTTGACTGATTGGTTTTTAATTAATTAGTGTGTGCCAACTTAATGATAGTTTAAATTCGTTTTGTTGGCACATTTTTTAATATATAATTTTTAGCGAAAAAAATCATTCATAGAAGTAGTTGCTTAATGCCAGTGCTGATTTTAAATGACCAATTTAATGTCGGAAACAGAATAACTTTAACAATAGTGATAAACAAGCAAAAGGATTACTTTATGTTTTTTTTATAATAAGTCACTAACGAATCAGTGGATGCGCCAAACCATTTTTTTAAATACAACATCCAGTAGTGGTATTGTAGTTGAGCAATGCCATTTTCAACGTATCTGCGAGATGATGAGGTAATAGAATGTTGAATAACCGTAAACTGGTTGTTTTGGTACAATTTTCTTATTAAATTAAAATCTTCAAAAATTGCATGCGTTTCAGGGTAACCATTTAATTTTTCAAATAATGCCTTTTGAATAAACAAGGACTGATCTCCACCACGAAAAAACTTTACATTAAATTGCGTAAACCAGCCTGCTAGTTGTAGCCACCAATGCGAATGATCAAATTTCATTTTAAAGCAGCCTGCCAAATTACTTTTTTCAATTGCTGTTTGTATGTAATAGTCAAAAAATTGCGGAGGGTAACTATCGGCATGCAAAAAATACAGTACTTCGCTTTTGGCATGTGTTGCACCAAAATTCATTTGCGCACCCCGTCCTTTGCGTGATTTTAGTGCAATTACATTATGGGCTGTAGTAAATTCAGCAACAACTTTTTGAGTGCCATCTGTGCTTCCGCCATCCACAACTAAAATTTCCGCATCTTTTGGGTTTTTTAGACTGCTAAGCAAATAAAAAAGCAACTCACTAATATGAGCCGCTTCGTTATATACGGGTATGATGATGGATAATTTCAAAGGGGCTATTTTAAAAGGCTAAAATAGTATTATTTTAACACTTATTTTGCAGCATTTAGTGACCAATCATAAGACTTATATCCTTTTTCTTTTTGGTTGTTGATATTTACTTTAGAATATTGATTAATAAAACTAATTACAGATCCTGATTTTTCTTTAAAGTCTTTTTTATACCAGTCAAACAGTTTGGATACATTGGCGGTGTAATCAGTAATCGTGTTATAAAAAGGATCATTGATAAATTCAGTAGTTTGTTGGTCTAATAAACGTTCTAAATTTTTTGATGTATAAGGGATCTGAATAATCCTTGGGCAGGATGCTGAAGCACAATTGATGGCAAAGTGAATTCTTGGATCGCCCATTTTTCTTAAAATTCCATGTTCAATTTCCCCTAAACTCATGGGTTCTCCATTAATAGTAAAGAATTTTTGTTTCCAAGGTCCTTGTATGTTTTTTATACTCGAAACGGGATAATTATTTACAATTAACTTTACCGTAAAGGCATTGTATACGTTTATCCAATAAGATAATTTATCGCTTTTTGTCCAAGTATGGTCAATTCTAGTGTTCGATAAAATTCTTAAAAATTCGTTGAATTTTTTTATATCATCTTGAAAGCCTTTGTAGTTTACTTTACCCGTAGTGGATACATTTTTTTTAAGCAAACTCCCCCAAATTTCATAATCTACTTTTAAGCTTTGAGCACCAAATTTTAAAGATGATTTTGAACCAGGAGTGTAGGCTCTTATGGAATAAATGGGATTATTTACATCAATGGAACTAAGTCTACTTTCCTGAGCATTTGACAAAAAAGCAACACCAAAGGTTGACATAAATAAGGCTAATGTAACTATGATTTTCATGATAATTCTTTCTTTTATATGTCGGAAGAGCCTTTCAATAATTACATCAGAACCAAATTTAAAATCAGAACTGCTATAAAGCATGATTAGTTTTTGATAATACTGGTTGTAACTACAAAAAGGCAAATAACTCCAAGTTATTTGCCTTTTTTATATTAATCTGCAATTCTATATTATTTAGCAGCAGCCTCCACCATCATAATGAAAGGTAGATTCGCTAAAGTAAATATCATTTCTTTTAAGTGCTTTAAGGGCTGCAGCCGTTTTGTCGCAGATGGCAAGGGGCTGATTTTTTAAAAGAATATGTCCTTTTTTGTCATCAAAATAATCTTCATCACCATAGTAAATTGCTGCTTTTCCAGTAAAAATACAAGGGCCATCTTTAGGCATGGGATCTTTAATAGCCGCTACCTCAATGGATTCAATGTAAATTAATTCATCGGTAGGGTAATTTTTAGGATCCAAAATTCGATAAGGTTTTCTGGCTCTAATTTCAATAGTTCCAAAACCAACATCAGTTAATGCTTTTACGTATTCGGCCAATGGGTAAACTTCCACTTAAACAAAGGGCACGTAAGCGCTCATCATTTCTGAGTGTGTCATTCATAGGTTGCTCGCATGTTGGATCACTCATTACTAGTCTGCCGTGTGGTTTTAGTACGCGATACATTTCTTCAATAGCGCGTTTAAGGTCGTCCGCTTTAAAAATATTGAACAAGCAGTTTTGTGCCGCCACATCAATTGTATTGTCTGCTACTGGTAAATTGAGTGCATCCCCTTTTTTAAGGTCTACAAATTCGCTTTTAAACCAATCGTTTGTAGCTTCAGCTTCAATAAAATTTTTGCGAGAGGCTTCAAGCATTTCATCAACTACGTCTACGCCAACAACACCGCCTTTTTGTCGATTAAAATAGGCAAATTGTAACAATTCCATACCGCCACCAACGCCAACATATAGCATTTTAGGATTGTTTGAAAGATCACGTGCGTGTACGGTGCTTCCGCAACCGTAATTCATTTCCTGCATTATTTTAGGAATCGATAATCCTGGCAGCTCCCAAATTGGGTTAGTAGTACAGCACAAACCTACATCGGGGGTAAGTGCAGCTTCCTTATATACATCGTGTGTAGTATCTAAATAACTCATAATTCTCTTTCTTTATTTTTTTTGAGTTAGGGATTGAGGCTTTGTTGGAGCTCTTTATTTTTAAAAAAAATAAAAGCGACTGCCGAAAGCCCGACCCCGATGGCTATCGGGGAAACTCCCTAATTATTATAATTGGGCAATTAAATTTTTAAATAGTGTAATCATATTTGGCTCAGCTTTGTGCGCCATTTCAATAATTTCATTAATATTTACGGGTGCCAAATTATCAGGGTCGCATTCGTCAGTTAATACAGATAATGCGATGACCTTTAAGCTCAAATGATTGGCTACAATAACTTCGGGCACTGTACTCATACCAACCGCATCGGCACCAATGATCTTTAAAAAGCGATACTCAGCTCTAGTTTCCAATTGCGGACCAAAAACTGACGCATACACACCTTCGTGGAGTTGAATGTGTTCTTTTTTAGCTATAGCTTTCAGCTTGGCATTTAAATCTTTGTCATAAGGAGCACACATATCGGTAAAACGACTACCCATTTGTTCAACACCTTTAAACGCCAAGGGGGAGTTGCCTTGTAAATTGATATGATCATCAATAAGCATTAATTCCCCTTTTTTAAAGTTGAGGTTAATGCCCCCAGCAGCATTGGATACTAAAAGCGATTTAATACCAAGTGCATGCATAATACGTACAGGGTACGTTACGTCTTGCAAACTATAACCCTCGTATAAATGAAAACGGCCTTGCATAACAACCACCTTTTTACCTTCAATACTCCCGTAAATTAATTTCCCTTTGTGAAATTCAACGGTGGCAGTAGGAAAATGAGGAATATGATTGTAACTAATTTCGATAGCATTTTCAATGTGAATGGTTAGTTGTCCTAATCCAGTTCCTAAAATAATTCCAATTTCAGGTTTGTTAAATCCTTTGCTAACTAAATATTCAGCAGTTTCATTAATGAATTTAATCATTTGTTACGTATTTAATGAATGGTTTAAAAACAGCAATATCCTTAATGTCAGATAAATAATCGACATCGTTTCTAGGGTTCAGTTGTTCAAAACTATAACTTTTTAAATCATTTAGCGTGTCGGCTAGCACAGTATTTGTTCCCCATTCTTTATTTTTAAACAGCGAAGGGATAGGTTTTGATAACCCTAACAAATAAAACCCGCCATCAGTAGCGGGACCAATTACTGCATCATGCCGTTGAAGTTTGTCAAAAGCAAGCGCAATATCCTTTTCCGAAATATCGTATAAATCGCTACCGATGATTATAATATGCTCATATTTATCTTCAAACCCTTTGTTAAATGCATATTGCATACGTAGGCCTAAGTCAGCGGTGTTAGGCTGTAATTTTTTGGAATAGAAATCAGTTTCCCAAATATCATTTTCTTCAATATTTTCGGAGTACCAAACTTGTTTATCAACCGTCAAATTTTGGGTAACTTTTTTAGTGTGGTTAACTAAAAAAATGTAAATATCTAACGCGTTTTGCGCGCCAATATCGGCAGCCAAGCGTGATTTTACCTTACCCAGTTCAGGATTTCGGGTAAAAATGAGTAATAAATTTTTATTTAAATGTTGCATACAGTCTAGTTTGTTAAGCTACAGTTCCTTGGCAGCTACTTCCTGCACCAGCAGTACAGCCATAACAATGTTGCGAAATTACTATATTTCTATTACTCAGTACCTCTTCATTATAGTCGCTAATATGCTTAATTTTTGAGGCAACTCCTAATCCTAGCATTTGATTAAAATCACAGTCGTACAAATAGCCATCCCAACTTACTGAAATGGTATTAGTACACATAACATTGCTTACCGCAGAAGGGTTGTAAGCCTCTACCAAACTATACATATAATCTTCATAATTTTCAGAAGCTATTAAATAGTCTAAAAATCGAGAAATTGGCAAATTAGTAATGGCAAATAAGTTGTGAAATTGAATAGAAAAATCCTCAAGTAAGGCTTTTTTAAAATCTTTTTCCATACTCATTTGATCGCCAGGTAAAAAAGCACCTGAAGGATTATATACTAAATCCAGTCGTAAGCCACTGCCAGGCATTCCGTAACCCCTTTCATTAAGTTCCTGCAATGCTTTTATGGATTTGTCAAAAACACCATTGCCACGTTGCTTATCGGTTTTACCACGTGTCCAGTGTGGCATTGATGACACTACATGTATGTTGTGTTTTTTAAAAAAATCGGGTAAATCGTAATACTTTTTGTTAGCTCTAATAATAGTAAGGTTGGAGCGTACAATAAAATCTTTTACTCCGGCTTTGGCTGCTTCTTCAACAAACCAGCGAAAATTAGGATTCATTTCAGGGGCACCTCCTGTGAGGTCTAAAGTATGTGCACCTGTATTTTTGACCACATCCAAACATTGTTGCATGGTTTCTTTAGTCATGATCTCCTTTCGGTCAGGACCAGCATCCACGTGGCAATGTTCGCAAACTTGGTTACACATATAACCCACGTTAATTTGCAAAATTTCCAGCTTTTTAGGCCTTAAAGGATATTGATTAATTTCAGAAATTTTGTCTTTAAATGTAGGTAAATCTCCACTTTTAAATATTCCATTACTTAAAATTTCAAGTTGGCGCTCAGCATTTGCAAGTTCATTTTTTCTTTTCTGTAAAGAAATTGTAGCCATAAGGGAAAATTAGAATTACTATTATATTACAATAAAATTAATGGAATAATTACATTGAAAGTTTATCATATTTATTCATCATCTGTACGCCGTGAACCAGCGTAGCTCCAGATTCAATAGCGGCACCAGCGTGTACGGCTTCCATCATTTCTTCTTTAGTTATTCCGCGTTGTAAGCCATCTTTAGTATAAGCGTCAATGCAGTAAGGGCATTTTACAACGTGTGAAACTGCAAGTGCTATTAAAGATTTTTCTCTGGCAGATAGTGCTCCGTCTTTAAACACACTTCCGTAATAATCAAAAAATTTATCTCCTAACTCTTGATTCCATTCGCTAATTTTGCCAAATTTTCTTAAATCGGAAGGGTCGTAATAGGTGCTCAAAATGTATTTGTTTTGGTTATTAATCGTAATTTATTTTAAATACTTACATCTAAAATAGTGTAAGTATTTAACATTGCTAAATTAAACATCTTTACAAGTATAAGTAAGCTATTTTAAAATTTCATAAAGCGTAGTTATAATTTTCAGAGAATCATCCTTAAAGGAGTAGTTTTTTATTCTTTTTAAAATTTAATAAGCATTATAATGTAAGGAAAGTGAAAGTAACCATGACAAATTAATAAATTAGCATCTTAAATTTATAAAAATGCATATTCTTACGGCTCATTGTTAATTATTACTATTAGAATTGACAAATAGTAAATAATTTTTCTGAAAAATTAGTATTTAATTAAAGCGCGTGTAAAACTTTAATAGTATTTTTATGAAAACGCACAAACTAAAGTAGGAACGTTATAAATTTTTGCCTAGCCTTTTAAAAGTTATGAATTACAGAAAATTATTAAAATCTTTTTTGCCTTTATTTGCTGTGTGTGCATTAGCATCGTGTGAAAAAAAAGATGCTAAGGAGGTGGATTCGGCCATGTTTAATGAAATGAATGTGGTTTCGGTTGCTATTAAAGAAGATGCTGACGCTGCTTTTTTTGCATTTACTCCTAATAATATCAATTATCTAGATTTGGATTACAATTGGTATGTGAATGGAGAATTGCAATCAAATGCGCCAAGTATAAAATCTTTGTTTCAGTACAAGTTTGTTGAAAATGGAAACTTTACAATTTGTTTTGAATCTACCATAGAAGATAATAAAACAGGAGCGCTAAATAAAATTTGTACGGATCTTACCATTTCTAATCTAAAAAACAATAAAGTCGAGCATATTGTGGCTACTGAAGAATAGGTAATCGTTTGCGAGTGCTAGTTTAATTGCCTAGAAATAAACTAATATTAGTTGATATACGAATACATAAAAAGGTCTTGGAAATTTTCCTAAGACCTTTTTATGTATATAACACTAACT
>NZ_AFPB01000166.1 GCF_000218485.1 Aquimarina agarivorans
CATATCTGTAGGTCTTTTTTTCTCCGAAAGGGGCGTATTGTATTGATGCAATTTGATAGTTCTTGAAGCCAATTTCAACATCCTGCCATTGGGTTATTTCTTTTATAGTGCCGTAAAGACTGGTGCAACGCTGCACTCGAATAAAGAAATACTCACTATTAGCTTCAACTACAGGAATAACGGTTTTAACAAATGAGCCACAATCCATACGGCTATATTTGGGTTTTATTCCAAATTTTTTAAGAGTATTGTAGGCGCGTTGAAGGGTTTGGTCTTGCTTGTATTTGACATTACTATTTCCATTTCTGTTTTCAATATAAACAGGGTGATTCCCAATGGTGGCAATTCCTGGAAAGTATCCATCGGCTTTTTTGTAACTGCGTTTTGAATCGTATTTAGCTGTGGGTATAAATTGATTGTCGTAATCAAAAATATAGTCTTGATTATTAGGGGAAAGTTGTTTGCAGTGAATTAAAAGTTCAATCATCAGTTCATTTAACTTCATATTGATATTGAAATCGTGTTGAACTGCTGTCGAGGAAATATAGGTTTGTTTGGTGGTCGCTAATTCTTTTTGCATTCGCAATAGCGTATCTGCTGAACAAACCGAAAAATCTTTTACTTGTTCTAATTCTCTGCGAAAATGTTCTGTAATATCTTCGGCACATTCTCCTCCACAGAGGGTCAATAGAAAATAAGAACGTATTAAATCAGAATAACAATAAGTCGATTTTGAACTCCTCGAACCAAGTTTTTGGTCAATTAGCTGATAGATAGAACTTTTACTAACAATATGATCAGCAAAATTTATTCCGCCAAATGAATTAATAGTTTCACTAGAATACGTAATTTTCATCCGCAACGATGTTTTCACCTAAATAGGTGAAAATATTTTAATCGGCAAAGCTTTGTGATCGTTATTTTACAAGGCTTGCCGATTATTTAACTTTTTTTGATGCGGATACTAGGTTATGAAATAAAACTTATTATAACAACACTGTATTTTTTATCATTTTTAACAAAACTACTGTACATTTGGAGGTAATAAAAATGCTAACTAAATGCTATTCAATTCTTTTGCTTTTTTAGTTTTTTTACCTTTTGTATTTATTTTACACTGGAGTATTTTTAGCAAAAAAAAACAGTATCAAAACTTTTTCTTGCTCATATCCAGCTATTTTTTTTATGGATTATGGGATTGGCGATTTCTTTTTTTAATTATTGCCAGTACTCTGGTTGAGAGTATTATTGCACAACAAATTTACAAGGCCCGCTTTAAAAGAAAGCGAAAAAAATTACTTTGGACAAGTCTTATTTTTAACCATTGGAATATTATTCTTTTTTAAATATTACAATTTTTTTATAGACTCGTGGATAAACTTATTTCAATTTGCTGGTTACGGACTTAAAAAATCATGGACATTAAATGTGATTCTTCCTGTTGGCATTTCATTTTACACCTTCCAAACCCTTTCCTATTCTTTGGATGTATATTATAAAAAAATTGCTCCCACAGACAACTTTGTAACATTTGCCACATACGTTGCTTTTTTTCCACAATTAGTAGCTGGACCCATTGAAAAAGCATCTAATTTATTACCTCAAATAGCCAATATCCGCAATTTTGACTACACTAAATGTACTGAAGGCCTTAAGCTCATACTATGGGGAATGTTTAAAAAAGTAGCTATTGCCGATGCTATTGCGCCAATAGTTGATGATATTTTTCTGCACTATGCAACCTACCCCGCTACTACCCTACTTTTAGGTGCTGTATTTTTTAGCTTTCAAATTTATGGTGATTTTAGCGGATATTCTGACATTGCTATTGGTACAGCAAAACTTTTTGGTATTGAATTGGTATCAAACTTTAAGTTTCCCTATTTATCCCGAAACATAAGTGAGTTTTGGCAACGTTGGCATATTTCGCTTTCTAATTGGTTTAAAGAATACCTTTATATTCCATTAGGTGGAAGTAAAAAAAGAACTTTCATATCAGCTAGAAATATTAGTATTGTTTTTTTAGTGAGTGGTTTGTGGCACGGTGCCAACTGGACATTTATTACTTGGGGGGCTATCCATACGCTATTGTATTTTCCTGTTTTTTTTGCAAAGAAAAACAGAAAATATTCCAAATCGGTTGTTGCGGAAACCAGCAAGCTACCCTCCGCTTCTGATTTAATTAAAATAATTACAACATTCTTTTTAGTAACACTATCCTGGATATTTTTCCGTGCACCATCAATTACCATTGCCTTAGATTATTTTAGGCGAATGACTACGTATTTTAATTATGAAACGTACCAACATCCTAATGGTTATCGCATGATAGACTATTATATTTTAATACTCCTATTTATGGGATATGAATTTTACATTCGTAAAAATGAGCGTCAACCATTCAATTTTAAATCACCTATAATTCGGTTTTTAGTGTATACCCTTATTGTGTTTTTCCTAATCTTATTTTACGATGACCAAGTAGATCGTTCCTTTATTTATTTTCAATTTTAATGCTATGATCAAACTGTTCTTAAAAATTACATCATACTTAATATTGTTACTGTTAGCGTTAGAAGGTTTGGTTCGCTTTTTTCACTTAGCAAAAGACACCCCACAACGTTTTATTGATCATGCTAAAGTGGAAAAATGGGTACCAAATCAAACTGGAATTTCAGTAACAGGAATTAGAAGGCAAAATTCGGCTAAATATCGCATTAACACTAACGGATTTAATTCTTATCGAGAATTTGATCCTTCAAAAGAAACATTTGAATTAGCGCTTGTTGGTGATTCATTTATTCAGGGATTTCATCAAGATTACGATAACTCGATAGGCAAAAAAATAGAAAATGTCACGTCCGACATCAATGTATTTGAATATGGTTACGCTGGCTATGATTTTGCCGATCAAATTCACCTTATACATGCTTACAAAAATGATTTCGATTTAATTGATGCCATAGTCATCTACATCGATTTTAATACGGATCTAAAACGCGGAACGTATCAAGTTATTGAAGATCGTGTGGCCTTGCAATCACCACTAAATAACATCCTAAAAAAGTGCAAGTTGCTAGTCTATATAAAAAGTATCGGGTTACTAGATCCCCCTAAAAAAATTGTGGCTAACGTTATCAATTGTTTAAAATCAACAACTAAAGTATCAGTAAAAGACCAACAAACAAAAAAAGTGGTTGATTATTCGGAAGTTTACATGGAAAATTTCAAAAAATTAATACACCAATACGGATTTGAAAAACAAAAATCATGGCTTCTTTTAAATTCAAATACCACACCAAAAGTTTTTTTGGATTACCTACATAGTCATCATTTTAAAGTTATTGATTTTTATCAAGAATTTAAAAATGCAACAAAACCTACCTTTTTAATTTATGATCAGCATTGGAATAATTACGGTAGATCATTAATTGCTAAACAGATTAGTGAATCTATTGATCATTAATTTTGTTAATCTTATTTGTACAATATCTTATAGTTGAAAAGAAAACAACTTATTACTCCAATAGTCACTAATAACTGTAACTCTAAAATAAATACCGTTTAAGGTGGAATATATTGACTTTACAAATCAAACTACTATAAGTTTTTTTGTTACTATTATTTCATATTTTTAATAAAAAGCTTTTTACAAGAAGTGTGATTAAAAATTTGCATTTCTTAAAAGTACATCTATTCAATAACAATTCGTTTTAAAAAAATGACTTTTTGAACATCGGTGATTTTCAAATACTATTGCTTTTATAGAAGTAATTAGCAAAAAATCCAATTTTAATGAATTGTTTGCTGTTTGAGTCTTTAATTTAATTACAATATGAAAATCTATAGCCAATAAAATCATAAAAAGTACTATTTTTGGCAAATTAAAAATGGATAGGATGTTTAACACAAATAAAATTACTGTGTCATTAAATAGCATGTATATAACTTCTGGCGTAAGCCAAACAAGCTTATGTGCTACCACTACTACCCTTTGGGGTTTATAAACTATTTATTAACCGTCCTTTAGAGTAGTTTTTTACTACTATTTTCTCATTTATTCATAAAAACATATACCATGAACGTTCTAAAATTCGGAGGTTCTTCAGTTGCAACTGCGCAAACCATAAAACAAGTATTACAAATTATTGCTAATCATAGTAAAAACGACGCTCTTTTTGTTGTGGTGTCTGCGCTTGGCGGCGTAACTGATTTATTACTAAAAGCAGGAGCTCAAGCTGCAGCAAACAATAATGACTATAAAATTACCCTAAATGAAATTGAAAAAAGACATTTAGATACTGTACGCGAACTTATTCCGGTTACGGATCAAAGTAGTGTTATTAGCAATGTTAAATCAAAACTTAATGATTTAGAATCTTTGTGCGAGGGTGCTTTTCTTTTAAGCGAGCTTTCTCCTAAAACTTCATCTGTTATTGCAAGTTATGGGGAATTACTTTCATCCTTTATAATTTCGGAAGCAGCAAAAGCACAGCAGCTTGATTTAATTTTACAAGATTCAAGGGAGTATATTACTACTGTAGTTGCTGAAAAAGTTACGGTAAATTACGAAATTACAAACGCTAAAATTACTGCTTTTGCAAAAAACAATGCGGCAAAAATTGTTTTATTTCCTGGCTTTGTTGCTCAAACTGAAACTGGCGAACCCACTACTTTAGGTAGAGGTGGTTCAGATTTTACTGCTGCTATTTTAGCCGCAGCAATCCATGCTAAGGAATTATTGATATGGACTGATGTTAGTGGTATGTTTACCGCCAACCCAAGGGTAGTAAAACAAGCTAAACCAGTATCGCACATTTCGTATCAAGAGGCTATGGAACTTTCTCATTTTGGTGCTAAGGTGATTTATCCGCCAACTATTCAGCCCGTATTAGAGAAAAATATTCCTATTTATATAAAAAACACTTTTGCACCCGATGATTTTGGAACATTAATTACGCGCGAAGTTGCTGAACGCAAACAAGCCGTAACTGGTATTAGTCATATTGAAAATATAGCCGTTATAACACTTGAAGGTGGCGGTATGGTTGGCATTCCTGGATTTTCAAAACGCTTGTTTGAAACGCTGTATACGGCTCAAATAAATGTCATACTCATTACGCAGGCCTCATCAGAGCATTCCATTTGTTTGGCTATTGATAGTAATGACTCAGACAAAGCAAAATCAGTTATTGATACTTCGTTTGAATTTGAAATTTCAAAAGGAAGAGTACATCCAACAAAAATTGAAAATGATGTTGCTATTTTAGCATTAGTAGGTGATAATATGGTAAATCACCAAGGACTAAGCGGTAAAATGTTTAGTACTCTTGGCAAAAACAATGTAAATATTAGAGCAATTGCTCAGGGAGCTTCTGAAAAAAATATTTCAGTAGTTATTGCCAAAAAAGATATTTCTAAAGCGTTAAACTCATTACACGAACAATTTTTTGAGGTAAAAACTAAACAATTGAATCTGTTTATTACAGGAGTTGGTAATGTTGGGAGTAAACTATTAGAGCAATTACAACAGCAAGCTGATTATCTTAAAGAAAATTTACGTTTAAAAATTAGAGTAGTTGCTTTGTCAAACTCTCGAAAAATGGTTTTCAATTCTTCAGGTATTGAGCTTTCAAACTGGAAAACGTTACTCGAAAACGGCGAAGAATCCTCACCCGAAACGTTTTTTGAACAAACCAAAGCAATGAACTTGCGAAACAGTATTTTTGTGGACAATACAGCCACAGAAAAAATTGCTAATGTTTACAAAAATTACCTTGCTAATAGTATTGGAGTAGTTACCTGTAATAAAATTGCATGTGCAGATTCCTACATCAATTACAATGAATTACAAGTATTATCTCGTGAATATGGAGCACCGTTTCTTTACGAAACAAATGTTGGTGCAGGTTTACCTATTATTGACACATTAAATAATTTAATTGCTTCAGGTGATCGAGTTCGAAAAATTCAAGCGGTATTATCCGGAAGTTTAAATTTTGTATTTAACTACTACAAAAAAGGAGTTACATTTTTTGATATTGTGAAACAAGCACAAGAGCAGGGCTATACTGAACCAGACCCAAAAATTGATTTAAGCGGGGTAGATGTGGCTCGTAAAATCTTGATTTTAGCAAGGGAAAGTGGTAAAATAATGGAACTTTCTGATATTCAAAACAATCCTTTTTTACCGCAAGAAAGCTTAGATACCACAAATGTTCCTGATTTTTTTGAAAGTTTAAAAGTAAACGAAGCTCATTTTGCTCAAATTTTAAATGAAGCTACCTCAAAAGATTGTCGTTTAAAGTACGTAGCACAATATAAGGAAGGCAAAGCCTCTGTAGGATTACAACACATCCCATCCGATCATCCTTTTTACAATTTAGAAGGGAGTGATAATATTGTATTATTTTACACCGATCGCTATCCCGAGCAACCCTTGATTGTTAAAGGTGCTGGTGCTGGAGCTGATGTTACTGCATCAGGAATTTTTGCGGATATTATTAGAATTGGTAAACAATAATCCATGAAAAGTTTACGCGTATTTGCTCCGGCAACTGTGGCTAATCTTTCCTGTGGATTTGATGTTTTAGGCTGTTGTTTGGAAAATGTTGGTGACGAAATGCAAATTAGCCTTTCGGCAGAAGCTGGTGTCCGTATTACTAAAATTGAAGGTGCTGATTTGCCAATGGCCACGGATAAAAATGTGGCTGGTGTTGCTGTTATAGCCATGCTAGCCGCTTTGAATGACACAAAAACGGGGGTTGATATAGAGATTTATAAAAAAATTAAAGCTGGCAGCGGCATTGGAAGTAGCGCCGCAAGTAGTGCTGGTGCTGTTTGGGCTGTAAACGAACTACTGAGTCGACCTTTTACTAATGCACAGCTTGTGAAATTTGCTATGGAAGGAGAACGCCTAGCTAGCGGAAATGCACATGCTGATAATGTAGCCCCTGCCCTTTTAGGCGGTTTTACTTTGGTAAGAAGTTATGCACCTTTGGATGTGCTAAAGTTGCATACGCCTAAGGATTTATTTATGACTATTATACATCCGCAAATTGAAGTAAAAACGGCCGATTCTCGCAGAGTAGTAAAACCAACTGTTGCGTTAAAAAAAGCTGTGACTCAATGGGGAAATCTTGGTGGATTTATAGCTGGCCTGTATACCAATGATTATGATTTAATAGGTCGTAGCCTAGAAGACGTAATTATTGAACCCATGCGTTCTATTTTAATTCCAGAATTTGAAAACGTAAAATCTACCGCTTTAGAAAATGGTGCATTAGGCGCTGGAATTTCAGGCTCAGGGCCTTCTATTTTCGCGTTAAGCAAGGGAAAAACTACTGCTGAAAAAGTTGCAAAGGCAATTGAAAAAGTATACCAACCTACTGGAATTATATTTGATATTCATGTTGCTGGAATTAATGCAAATGGCGTTACTATGGTTAGTTGATGGTTG
>NZ_AFPB01000165.1 GCF_000218485.1 Aquimarina agarivorans
TCCCAACTCCCAACTCTCAACCAAAATCCCCGCGTTAAGGATTGAACGGCGTGTTTGAGCTCCTTGGAACGCTAGTGGAAAGAGCGAGTAGTGAAAGCCTGACCCGAAGGGAACCGCCCAAAAATTAGTGAGCTCCGCTTTAAAAAAAATCTTTTTTCGGGTAAAAGTCTTCTCGATTGTCTTATGTAACGAAACTTAAAACGATATAACATGAACACCTTATTTAAATTACGACGAATCCTTTTATTGATTCCATTATTACTTGCATTAAGTTGTAATAGTGATGATTCAAACGACATCATACCAGTAGACGAACCCAAAAGAGAAATAGAACAAGTTGCATTCCAAAAGTTCCCCGATGTAACTAAACTTTACAAAGCTAAAGGAAATGAAAATGCAGAAACTGTTATAATTTTTGAACAAGGAGGTCCTTCTGTTGAGTTAGATGATGATTCCTTAAAAGTAACCGAAGGCATTCCTACACTTGGAGATCTTATAACAGATTACTACTGAGTATATGCACATCAGGCATTAACATTTGACACTAAAAACACTGAACAAACTATAATAAATGAAAAAGAAGCTCTTAGGCTTAGGGAATTAAATACTGACATACTACATAACCTTATTATTCATTTCAAAAAATTGAATAAAAAAGTAATCGTTATGGGGCATTCTTATGGAGGTTTTGTAATTCAACAATATCTTTCAAAATTTAATAATAACAACGCCGATAAATTTATTATCACGTCATCAAGATTAAATATGTCCTTAGAAATGGCAACAAATACTAAAAATCTTAAACCTGGCAGGTTTAAAGAAGATGGAAAAACGCTAATCCCTTTTGATCAACTTGAAGGTGATGATAAAAAGTTTTTTGAAGAAACTGTTGAAAAGCGTCCTATAGAAATAATTTTAGCTGGTTATCGTACCAAAGAACGGTTTACTAAAAGCATTAAAACTTCAACCCTAGAGAATCTTTTATATGTTTACGCTTTAAATAATGAACAAACCGGAAGATTATGCGATGATGAGCTTAATTTTTTAAAAGAGCGTAAGGCTCAAATTTTTGAAATTTCCGATGATAAGGAAGATGGTCACGGCGCACCTTTTTACAGCCCTCATTCGGAAAAAATTGTTGAATTTATGAAACGCTAGTATAAGTTTTAGTTACCAAATTTAACTAAAATAAAAAATTGATCAAGAATTAATATTCTTGATCAATTTTTTATTTTTGATAGAATCAAAATATTACTTTTTCTTATTATCCAACGGTTGTAAATTATCATAAATTGGAGCTAGAGTTTCTTTACCCTCCATGTTGATTAATCCAAACTTGTTATCTAACATTACTATTGCTAAATCTTTTTTGTAAACATTAAAATTTTCAATTTTATCATACTTTGTTGGAACAACTATTGCTCCACTAGTATTTATAAAACCGTATTTACCATCGAGCTTTACCTTTGCCCATCCTTTTCTGACTTTATTAAACTGGTCAATTTCATCATAAACTGCATCTACCACTAAAGCTCCTGAATTATTGATGAAGCCTAATTTTCCATTTCTTGAAACTAATGCCCAATCCTTTTTGTAGGTCCCAAACGGTTTTACTTCTTTAAACACTGGAGTGAGTACTTCTTTACCTTCTTTGGTTATAAATCCAATCAACCCATTTTGGGTTATTTTTGCCCATCCTTTTTTTTGTATATCAAACTTTCCAATGGATTCATATTTTGTCGCAACTATTTCAACTCCGTTTGAATCTACTAGACCAACAGATTCACCTTTGTGGATGACAAAGTAGTCTACTTTTTGGGCATATATACTGACGTATACTCCGAAGGACAATGCTAATGCTGTAAATTTTTTTTTCATGATTTTTAGTTAATAAAGTTAGATTTGTTAGTTGTTTTCATGTGCATCATAACGACACCGTAATTTCCCACAAATTACAACAAAAATTTCAAAAAAATTGCAGATTAACATCACTTTACATCAGAAAAAAGAATAAAACTTGATTTTAATGTACAGGAGTAGGATCATGAGTTTTCCATTTATCTATTAATTCAAATAAATTAAATTTTACCGCTGGTGGTTGACGCACCAATACGTCGTTTTGAAAACTACGCTCTAAAATATCTTCAATTAAATAATCCTCATAAACATTGGTGGGATCAAACTCACGTTTTAATGAAATATTAAATAAGTGTGCTGTTTTTTCATACCAAAAGGCTTTCCACCCACTTCGATAATTTTTAATTAAATCGAACATGGTGCGCCCCGTTTGTCGGTGCACCAATTTAATTAGTATTTGCCCTTCTGTTCTGGAAAACTTTTTTAATTCTTTGGTAAAACGCTCTTCCATAAAGCGCTGCATTCTTTTAATATACTTTTTTCGATGCCGTTTCTTTTTTATAGTTTCCAACTCAACTACTAATTTTGATAGCGTATCGGCTGCCATTTTAGCATAGGGGTAAACTTTTTTTGTTTTTCGCGCTAAAATTAAATATTTCTTTCGTTTTAAACTTGAATCAAACTTTATGTTGGGTAGAATTACAATTTCATTCAAAGGAATTGATTCCGAAGCCGTACTATCGCCTTCAATCATAAACAAAAGTCGTTCATCTTCATTAGTTTCTTGCTTGTTCTTTGGTGTATATGAAGGAACATCCTTTACTTGCGAAGTAACTGAAAAAGATAAAAATAAAAATATATTAAAAATTAAAAACTGCTTCATTAGTTAACCTGTGTTTCCAAAACTATACCAAAAATAATAATATCGTTTATGTTATAGGGTAGAATGCTTAAATTCGTTTAAAATTGTAATACTCGACTGAATAAAATATATGATGGCAAAAAAAAGTATACTAAACAAAGAGTCTATGACTTTTTTGGAAAATTACCTGAACAACGCTTCACCAACTGGCTACGAATCGGAAGGTCAAAAAATATGGATGGACTATTTAAAACCTTATGTAGATGAATTTATTACAGATACCTACGGAACGGCTGTAGGAGTCATCAACCCTGATGCTGATTTTAAGGTAGTTATTGAGGGGCATTCTGACGAAATTTCGTGGTATGTAAATTATATTACTGATGATGGACAAATTTATGTGATTAGAAATGGTGGTAGTGACCATCAAATTGCGCCTTCTAAACGGGTAAATATTCACACAAAAAAAGGAATAGTTCCAGGTGTTTTTGGTTGGCCAGCAATACATACGCGTAAAGGAGGCACTAAGGAACAACCCGCTAAACTTGATAACATTAGTATTGATGTTGGCTGTAGTACCAAAGACGAGGTGTTGGCCCTAGGGGTACATGTTGGCTGTGTTATTACCTACCCTGATACATTTACTATTTTAAACAAAAATAAATTTGTGTGTCGTGCCCTTGATAATCGTATGGGGGGATTTATGATTGCTGAAGTTGCTCGTTTGCTAAAAGAAAACAACGAAACGTTACCTTTTGGACTTTACGTAACCAATTCCGTACAAGAAGAAATTGGTTTGCGTGGTGCAGAAATGATTACCCAACGTATTAAACCAAATGTAGCTATCGTAACCGATGTTTGTCATGACACCACTACCCCTATGATTGACAAAAAAGTTGAAGGTGACAGTAAAATTGGAGATGGCCCCGTGATTTCATACGCACCTGCGATACAAAACAACTTAAGAGAACATATTATTGAAACGGCAGAAAAAAATAAAATCCCTTTCCAGCGTCATGCATCAAGTCGTGCAACTGGTACTGATACCGATGCTTTTGCTTATAGCAATGGTGGAGTTGCTTCGGCATTAATATCGCTACCTTTAAGGTATATGCACACTACTGTAGAAATGGTACACCAAGATGATGTGGAAAATGTAATTAAATTGATTTACGAAACTTTATTAACCATAAAAAATGGAGAAACTTTTAGCTACTTTGATTAAACTTAATTCAATTTGAATAATGAAGCTGCCTAAATGTTGAGTTTGGGCAGCTTTTTTAGTTATAAAATAAAATTATGGCAGACGAACTTATTGATATTTTAGATGCTACTGGTTCCCTTACGGGAGAAATAAAGCTGAAGTCAATAGCCCATAAACACGGATTATGGCATGCTAGTGCTCAAATTTGGATTTATACGCCAACTGGGCAAGTACTTATTCAAAAAAGGGCAATTAATAAGGATACCTACCCTAATTTATGGGATATTTCAGTTGCAGGCCACCTAAGCGCTGGCGACACGCCTTCGACTGCTGCTGTCCGGGAGATTCAAGAAGAAATCGGGGTGAAAATTTCCGAAGAGAAACTATTTTTTTTAAAAACTATTAGAAAAAGTAATCGCATTTCAAATACCATTATTGATAATGAATTTAATCATTTGTATGTACTAGAATTTGCTGTAAATATTAATGAACTAAAGCTTCAAACCGAAGAAGTTACAGCTGTAAAATTAATTGACATTAATGACCTTGAAAAACAATTAAAAATTGTTCCTGCAAGTTTTGTCCCTCATGGTAAAACTTATTACAATTATATTATAAGTGCAATAAAGGCTAAATTAAAAATCAAATAAATTTTATTGTTAAGGAATAAAACATTCATTAATTAGTTTATAAAATGGTAGTATATTTACCAAACATTGAAAATTAAAATAATACAAATGAAAAAGATAGCTTTTATTTCCTTAAGTATAATTGCTTTTGCTTGCAGTAAAAAAGCATCTAGCGAATATACTATTACTGGAAATATTACCGGTTTTGAAGACAATACTACCGTATACGTTAATAAAATAAGTGATTCCAATAGACAAATTATTATAGATTCCACTCAGCTTGTTGGGGGTAAATTCAATATCAGCTTACCTAAGGTAACCTCTAAGGATTTCAACTTTATAACATTTAACGGCACCCAAGGTAATATTTTACTTATTGCCGAAAATGAATCTATAACAATTACTGCAGATAAAAGTAATTTAAGAGACGCTGACATTAAAGGTGGTTCAGAGAATGCCTTATTCTCCGAATATTTGGATAAAATTACTGCTATAAAAACTGAAGAGGGTAATATATCAAGTAAAGGACGTACCGCTTCGCAAGGGGGGAATTATCAAGAATTACGAAGATTGAAAGGCGTGTCTGATTCATTGTCAAAAGTAAAAAAAGAGATGCGTTTGGATTTAATTACCAAAAATCCGAATTCCATTGTTAGTGTTATGGCATTAACTGATTTAATTACTTATAAAATGATTAAATCAAATGAAGCTAAAGCCTTTTATGACAAAATGGATGATGACCTTAAACAATCTCGTTTAGGTGTAAATACAGGTAAAGCATTAGCAAGTTTGGTTGAAATTACTTCAGCTATTGGGGATGAAGTGGCTGATTTTTCAGGCCCAACACCTGATGGAGGCACTTTAAATTTAAAGAAATCTTTGGGTAAATATACTATTTTGGATTTTTGGGCATCATGGTGCCGTCCTTGTAGGGTTGAAAATCCTAATGTAGTTCGTGTATACAACAAATACCACGAAAAAGGGTTGGAAATTATTAGTATTTCATTAGATAAAGATGCTAACAAATGGAAACAAGCAATTGCCAATGATGGACTAACATGGAAACATGTATCACATTTGCAATTTTGGCAGGAACCGATTGCCAAGCGATTCGGTGTACGGTCGATACCAGTAACGTACCTTTTAGATGAAAATGGAGTAATTATTGCCAAAAATTTGAGAGGTCAAGCTTTAGACGATAAAATGGAAGAATTACTTGGTGACAAAGGTGCTTAGAATCCACCTTTAGCAACTTTAAAAAAAACCAGCAGAAGCTGGTTTTTTTATTT
>NZ_AFPB01000164.1 GCF_000218485.1 Aquimarina agarivorans
TTACCACACGTTTTTAAGCTAATTCCTCTGAGACTATTTCTATTTTATTTCCATTTTCATTAATAGCCCAGATTTGTAAAGTGTCAAACCCGTTCCGTTTTACTTTTTCAAAGTCAACTTTTTGTCCGTTAATTAATTCTATTTCTCCATTTGAGTCAATTTCGTCTCTATATTCATCTTCATAATCAATTCCGTTATAAGTTGAAATAATCAATTCGAATTTGCTATTTCCTTTTTCGTCATTGTATATTTTGTCGGGTATTCTATTATTTATTTGTTCGTCAGAATATTTGTCACTTATATTAACTGCAATAATTTTAGTAGGAGCAAAGTCAGTTCCTACGATTAAGTTTTTATAGTCAGAGTGAAGTCGCCCATAATACTTGATTTCGAAAAATGTTTCACCATTTTTGATTTAAGTTTACGTCTCCACTCGTGAGAATGTAATTCCTTTGGGTTAGAAATATGTTCAACATTTTCTTCAAGAAAAGTCGGTCCTAAAATTCCATTTTCAGTTGTAGAGTTTGAGTTTGATTTCTCTTTTTTGAAAATGTCAAATATTCCCATTTTTTTATTTTTTGCAATGTGTGGTAACGTTAAATATATGATTTTGTAGCTATCCCGAAGGGTAGCTATAAATTATATACCTTGTTACAAAACGTTCTATTTAATTTGTATACTCAGAAATTGCATTCTTAACTTTTGATATTTCTTTTTCTTTCTTTTTTAATTCTTTGTAAGTTGGAGTTGGATTACTTTTCCAAAATTTTATATTATTTTTATCTACTAAAATCGTATCTTTAATATCATGTCCAGTCTTAGGTATTTCTCTGTTGTGATTTGATTTTTCTGTAGTGATTAATATTATTTTACTATCGCTAGTAAGAAAAAATCTAAAGCTCTTGTTGAATCTAATATTATTAATATATTTACTTTCTGTGTAATCAATTATTCTTTTATTTGTTTTCATGTCTTGTAAAACCTCTATGAAATATGTAGTATCATCATGTTCATAAGATTTACCTCCATTAGGTTCTAAAAATTCTGAATATCTAATTGACTTAAGTTCAGGTTTAATTTTTTCTGAGATCCTATTCCATTCTTTAATTGTTAATAAATCTATAGATGTTTGATTACCTATATTTTTACAGGCTACAAAAACTAATAATGTTAGAAAAAATATTTTCATTATTTATTTTTTAAAATTCGTTTTATACTGTCTCAAGTGTAAATGATGATGATGACCGGTCAAATGATCAGAATCTTTTAAAATACTTTCTTTGTTATCAATTGTATAATTAAAGCTATAAAACCTTTTCCAACCAAAATCTTTTAAGCTGTCAATGAATTTTTCTTGGCGAACTTTATCTAATTTTTTTGGATTCGTATTTATATGTAATGAATCTCCGGATTTATCTTTTCTGAGATACCTAAAATCACCATTGTTTCCATTTACATGAGTTTTACTAGGGAACCCATGATTATCCTCACTAGTGAATCCTACTATAGTTATGTCTTTATAACTTACTTTTGCAATAGCTCCTAATGCAGAAGCATAAGCATTTGGATTAATATAAGGTCTTGTTGATGTGTTTAATAAGTTAAATTCAATATTTAAATTTCCGCTTGAATATAGAAAGCTTTTAATCTTAATCAAGTAAGTCTTGTTACCTGTATATTTATATTTTCTAATTTTATCCTTTTCAGTGTCTTTAGTACCTTTTATTACAATGTATTTATCGTAAATGTATTTTTTTCTACTCTTTGTTATTGTTTCCTCAGAAGTGTATCCTTTCGGAACAGTTGAAATAGTTTCTCCATTATTTAATTCGTCAACTTCAATTAAGTCAAATTCTCCTTTCAATTTATGCTCTACGTCATTCGAATCTACATATATATATTTAACTTTTGAAGCATCTTTTAGGTCAACTTTATCAATTTTACCTGTGTGATAAATTTTTATTGTTTTAATAATATTTTTTTTCAATTCAAACCAATTTCCATCGCTATCTAGCCATTGATCTTTAACAGCTTCTCCACGTATTTCTCCATGTTCGCTATCTCCGTGATAGTTGATGTTAATTTCTTCTTGACCAGGTACTGTATGCCCTTCAGCTAATAAATACAGAGGAGTTTTTTTATCTGTAGATTTTTCTAATGCTTTTATCCAGAGCTCTTTTTTTGAGCTTTCATTATGATCAATGTTTACTTTTAGAATGGCCATTTCTGCATAATCATCAACATTCATATAGTGAGATTCACATAAAGCGCCTACTTTTACCTCACCTATAGTAGTAAATTGTCCATTTTCGGTTTTAAACCTTATTAAGGCATCTTTTTCTTCAATTCCTTTTTCTTTTCCTTGTTTAATATTTATGTACAAGGTATAACCTTGAAAACCTTGTGTTTCAACTATTATATACAATTCGTTGCCAATATTACCTTCATTTACTTTTGTGAAAGTGATTTTTTTATTGGTTTCCGTGGTGGACACAGTATTAGGTAATGTGATTTTCTGACCTACTTTAAGTTTATTTTTATTGGTATCAGTTAGTTTTGCATCACTTTTAATAATAGCATCTACCGTAGTTCCTTTTTTTGAGGCTATTTTACTTAACGAGTCTCCTCCTGCAACCACATAAGTTTCTTGTACGGTTTCAGTTGTGTTTGTAGTGGTTACTTCCTCAATTTTAGCGGTGGCGAAATAGGCTTTGTTAATTTTTGGTCTAAAAATTTTAAGCTTTGGAGTAGTCAGTGTTATGTGCGAGTACTCTCCTTTAAATCTTATTGTAGGCATTTTTTAGGCTGTTTGTCTAATTACTTGCAATTTCACTTTTTGAGTATCCGATGTTATTTTTAAATCTTCCAAAATATCGTTTACTAGTAATGTTCCATTGTATTTAAAGTCATTTTTTTCATCTGCGAAATCTAAATCGATATATTTACCTACTGCATTTTGAGTCTTTAAAACAAAATAAACCTCTGTGCCAATTTCTAATTCATCGTCAGATATTTTATCACCAGATAAGGTTGTAAAGTAGCCTTCATTAGGTATTGGTTCTATTTCATTTTCATCACGAACATAATAATCAGGCTTATCAAAAGCAGTAGGGTCTCCCCAGTGATTTTTATAAATAATAGCATTGTCTCCATTAAAACGGAGAATACCCGGAGTTATAGTAATTGAATATTGCATTGGTTCTGATGACTGCGAATTATAAGAATAGTCCGCCATTGTAGCATAGGCGTTAGCAAACTCCAATTTGAAGTCAATACTAGCATTATCTCTACCCATTATAACAATACGTCCATCTTTTTGCATATTGTTATGTACAGTCCAATCAAGCATAGTCACATCTTTAGAACTTTCTACTGTAACTTGTATTTCTCCACCCATAGGAACACCCGCAGGTTTATTATTAGTTCCTGTGCGTTGACTAAATCCAAATGCAAAATCAAGCAATCTATATTTTTTATCTTCTAGATAAAGATAGGCGTTGGTCATTGGTCTGTTTAAGTTTTAAAGGTAAATATAATTTATAAAGAATTAATTACGAGTATATTTTAAAGTTTGTTGAGTAATGTTTTGTAACGTTTAATATATGGCAATTTGGGCAGAAAACAAGCGATTATTTTCGAGCTAGTCACAAGCCGAATCTTTTGTATTTTGTTTTAATTTTTCTCTTTTAATACCAAATCAAAAGAATTTGGTGACTTTGCAAACATACAACAACCTTTTGATTAAACACTAATCTCCCAATTTGCTATATATAGTGTTAACTGCTTTTTATTTTTTCACCCATATATTCTTCAATTTCTTTTAAGTCTTTTATGTATATCCGCAAAAGATCCTAAATTGAAATAATTTTTGTATATTGTATTGAATTAAAGATGGTTAAATCATGAATATATTTTCTTTTGGGGCAGAATTCACAGATGAAAAAAGTTGTCGTCTTCATTTTAAGGAACAACGAGATAAGCAAGGTGTTATTTGCAAGCGTTGCCAAAGTACAGACCATTATTGGTTAATCAATAAGTGGAGTTACCAATGTAAATCGTGCAATTCTAGAACTTCATTACGTAGTGGTACTATCATGGAAAGTTCAAAGTTGTCTTTTATGATATGGTATAAAACGATCTTCCTTTTGAGTGCCACCAAGAAAGGGTTTTCTTCAAAAGAAATACAGCGCCAGTTAGGATTAAAGCGCTATGAGCCTGTATGGGCTATGGTTCACAAGTTACGTAAAGCAATGGGACAACGAGATGATAGATATACCTTGGAAGGGATGATAGAAATGGATGAAGGTTATTTTACTATAGAAGCATCAGAGCAAGCCCAAAAAACTCAGAAGTCAGGCTGTGGTAGCAAGACCAAGTCTAATGTTATGATAATGGCTGAAAGTACGGTTCTGGAAGATATTGATACAGGAAAGCAAGAAAGGCAGTGTAGGTATTTTAAAGCTAAAGTATTGACAAGCCATAAAGCAGATCAAACGGATGATACTTTAGAATCAGCAATAGATAATGACCAAACTATTGTCTTCACGGATCAAAGTACTTCATATGTAAATATCGCTGATTATGTAGAAGTACATATGAGTGAAAAATCGAATGAACAGACTACCAAAGAAACTTTGAAGTGGGTGCATATAGCTATCAGTAATGCAAAGAGGAACTTTGTAGGGACTTATCATAAAATTAAAGCCAAATATCTTCAACTCTACCTTAACGAATTCGTATACAAACTTAATAGAAGGTATTTTGGAGAGAAAATCTTTGACAGGCTAGTAATAGCTAGCATTACAGCAAATGGACACTAAGCGGATATGCATAAAGTCTTTTAAAGATAATCTGAACCATTCTGCTCGAATTCGTTTTTCTATGAATTTATTGTGTAATTCTTAGGCAATGTTTTTATCACAACACCCATTTAGCAATTAAGTTAACACTGGGTTCTTTAGATTGTAATGTTCCTTCTCTATACTTAGGGTCTTTACTTGTTCCTATTTTGATTAATGAAGTATCAGTATTAACCATTAAATAGACATATTCAGAATTTTCTTTAGTTTCTATATCACAATTATTATGAAAGAAATCTTTGTAAAACGAAACTTTTTCAATAAACCGTAGCTTTATAATTCCTCTTTTAGCCGACGAAAGTATAAGTGCATTTTGTCCTTTGAATTCTTTAAGTTCAATATTTGTTACAGTGAAAAAGCCTAGTTTTTCAAGAAAGCCTCTAATTTGTTTTTGAAAAGTGTTAAAAGAATCTATAGCGTCAATTTCAGAATAATCATCAGCAAGTAGCGTACAGAATTTTAATAAAAGTTGATAATAGTCTTTGTCGTTTATATCAATCTTAATTAAGTCTCCTTTTAGTAAATTATCATTGTTTATGTAGAATAACTCAGCTGTCAAGCCAATTTCATCATCAAATATTTGTGAACCAAAGCAATGTTTATTTATTCCTGCTATTACATTATAAATAGGTCCATTATCATTTTTGTCAAAATGATTTATGTCATCACTAGATAATGTAAAACAACATTTATTGAATTTATCAATTAATATATCAGTGTCAGTCATTTTATTCTAAGTAACATTTTTTTTAAGTTCCGTAAATATAGAGAAGCACTTTGTCTACTGTAACTAATTTATTCAATTTTCTCCGTAAACTTTGCCTTAAAGTAATTATTTTTTGAGAAGAGAGGAATTGCAGTTAA